>CAJWEZ010000012.1 GCA_913030605.1 uncultured Spirochaeta sp. | reverse complement strand
GCCGCTGGCCAGAGCCAGCAGCACAGTCGCCACGCCCGGGGTGGTTTCCGGCGCGTAGCAGGCCGACACCTTGACCGTGCGGCCGCAGGCAAGGAACGAGTGCGCCTTGTAGAGGGAATGCGCCAGCAGGTGCAGAAACGCCAGCGTATAGGCCCCCAGGGCGATCTCGAACAGCATGAACCCCATCTGGGAAACCGTTGACCAAGCCAGCGCATGCTTGACGGAGGTCTGGGTCATCATGGTGATCACCGCGATCGTGGCTGTGGCCTCGCTTCCACACCGCCGGTTCGACGCGACCTACCAGTTCTTTCTGCTGATGACCGCCGCCGGCATGCAGAGTGTCGTGGTGACCACGGACCTGTTCACGATGTTCGTCAGCTTCGAGATCGTGGCGATCGGTGTCTACGTCCTCATCGCCTGGGAACGAACGGCGCAGGGCCTTTTGGCAAGCCTCAAGTACCTGTTTCTGAGCTCGGTCGGTATTCTGTTTTTTCTCCTCGGTGTGTTTCTGGTGTACCGCGACCTGGGCACGCTTTCGCTTCTGACGATCACTCGCGGCGCGTCGGCGTCCTGGACGCCTCGTGTCGCTGCGTCGGCGGTGGCGGCGCTCTGTGTGGGGATCGGTGTGCGCACTGCCTTCGTTCCGTTCCACACCTGGCTGCCGGAGGCCCACGCGTGGGCACCGCACCCCGTATCTGCACTCCTGTCGGGGGTTCTGATCAAGATCTCCTTTCTGGCGATGGTTCGGATCGTGGTTGCATTCCGTGCCGTGGCGTTGCAGCCGCTCTTTGTGTGGCTCGGCGCGATTACCGCACTGGTCGCGGTGGTGTGGGCCCTGGCACAGCACGACGCAAAGCGGCTTCTTGCGTTTCACTCGATTTCCCAGATGGGATTCATCCTCGCAGCCTGGGGCGCCGCCGACGCCCTGGCCGCCACGGCGGCGTACGGCCACGCGGTGAGCCACGCGCTGTTCAAGGCGCTGCTCTTCCTGGTCGTGGGAATCGCGATCGAGCGCAGCGGATCCCGGGACGTCTTCAGAATGCGCGGGGTCGCCCGCGGGGCCCCGCTCCTGGCGGTCGGTCTCGTTGTCGGCGCCGCGGCGATATCGGGGATTCCTCCGATGAACGGGTTCGTGAGTAAACGTCTGGTGTCGGCGGCGATGTACGGGTCTCCCGCATACCTTCTGCTGCGCATCGCCGCGGTGGGGACCGTGGCTTCGTTTCTGAAGCTCTCGCGCGTTCTGCTCCCGGCACCCCGCGGCGAGTACGCCGTGGCCGACGGGCGGAACGCTGCAGACGGGCGGCAGTCGGGAGGCGTGCCCACCGGCATGCGGCTCCCGGTAGCGGAGGGGGCCGCCGTGGCGGTTCTGCTCATACTTGTCGTGGGTACCGGAGTGGTGGGACCACAGCTTGCCGGGGGGGCCGCCCGTCTTGTGGGGGCACCGGCGGAGATACCGGACGTGTACCGGCCATCAGGACTCGTGGACACAGTCCTGACCGTAGGACTGGGGGCGATTCTCGCGGCTCTCGTACTCTCGCCGCCGGGGCGTCGAATCGGCGAGCGGATCTCCGCCGTGGCTCCGCAGCTGGGGACGGTGCTCGTGTTCTTCGTCGGTGGCCTCGTCCTATTTGCACTTGTACCGCTGCTGGCGGCCGGATAATCGTCGATGCCGATTCCGCTCTTCGACGACCCTGCCTACCTGCCTCTTGTCCCGCAGCTCCTGGAACCGGATGAGGAGTTTGCCGCCATGCGGCCGGTCGACGCGACCACGGTAGCGGCGGTGTGTCGCCATGGCTATCTGCCCATGAGTCCAGGAGCCGACGGCCCGGAGGTGGTGCTGGTCAAATGTCACCGCGAGCGTGCGGTCCTCGACCCGCGGCGGGTGCACGTGCCGCGAAACGTCCCGCGCTACGCCCGCGGGTTGTCGGTGGTGATCGACCGCGACCCGACCGGCGTTCTGCGGGATATTCAGCGGCACCACACCGATTCGTGGCTCTCACCGGCGCTTTCGGCGGCGTTTCTGCACTGGGTGGGCGGGGCCGACGGGTTCCGGGTGCTCAGCATCGAGGTATACGACGGAGCGGGGACCCGGGTGGCCTCAGAACTGGGGTACCTGGTGGGATCGGTGTATACGAGCCTGTCCGGAGCCCATTTCCGAAACGGCGCCGGCTGGGTGCAGATGGTGGCGTGGGCGCGAATCCTTGCCGACGGAGGCTGCGCGATGTGGGATCTGGGAATGGATATCGAGTACAAACGGCGCCTTGGCGCCCGCCTGCTGCCGCGGCAGGAGTTCCTCGGGCAGTACAGTACCGCCGCCGGGCTGTCCTGCCCGGATCTGCCGGTGTCGGGGCGATGGCAGTCCGCCGGAACCCTCGTGGATGCGGCGCGGGCCGCGGAACGGGCCGAAAAACGGGCCGCGCCGCGAACGACTGGCGATGTCTAGTCCGTTCCCTCGGGGATCGAAAACGCCGCGGGATTGAAGCGATCGCCTCCGAGCCACAGATCGATCCGGGTGCCGCTGTCGGTGGCGGACACGTCGGCGTGTTTGATCTGCCATCCGATGAGGTTCAATCGGGCGGACCCGAGTACATCGGAACCTGCCATACTCCCGTAGTAGCCGGCGAGTTCTGGACGGCGGGCGTTGTTGAGGTCCGTACGGATGCGCTGCAGCTCGGCCTCACCGCGGCGGGTATCGTCGAGGATCGCCAGATGCAGGCCGTCCTCCTCCTGGTGGAGAGAAATCACCATCCGCATGGGGTCGCTGTCGAGCATGAAATGCGCCGCCTCGCCAATAAGGTGGAGTACGAAATCCTTGTGTTTCATCGTGTGAATCTCCTGTCGCGCTGGCTCACGTTGGCCTGATACCATTCCACGATCGCGACGACCATCGTGGCGACCAGGCCGGCGGCAAACCCGTTGTTGTAGAGCGTCATGCCGGCGTGCCACGCGCCGGTCTGCAGAACCAGCAGCAGATGCGCAGCGCCGGCAAGGATGCCGACCACCGGTCCGAACTGCCCCGCCACCGGGGCGAGGGTGGTAACAAAGAGTGCAGCGAGAATCACCCCGGGATCGGTGAGCGGTTTCCCGAAGACGATCGCCGTAAGGATGACACCGGCCACCACGGGCCAGCTGTTTCGCGGGTGCTTTCCGAAGGCGGCGAACCCGATGACCGTGAACACCGCTCCGGCCACTGCGGCGTTCATCGGTGCCGCAAGCCCCCGGACGACGGCCCACGAGGCGATTCCCATCGCCCCCATGTTCACCAGCGCCGCATCCACCGAGGCAAGATCACAGAAGTCCGAGGGCAGACGACCGTCGAAGGCAAGCAGACCGTACGTTCTCCGGAGAGTGCCGTGACCGCCGAGCACCATACCCGCCAGTACCAGCACCACGGAGGTAATGACGACGGCTCCTTCCAGGACGGGGGTCCCGGCAGGGTCCCACACCCCGACAGGCGGGAGGTCGGGGTGCGCGGCACGAACCCCCGCGGCAACGAACACCGCCACCATGCCGCTGGTGAGTCCGACGTTGTACAGGCTGTACCCCTGGTGCAGGCGAAGCATGGCGATCGCAACCGCCGGCAGGACCACGCCCGTGGCGAGCCCCGCGAGAATCGCTGCCAGCGTCGCGAGGCCGATACCGCCGGGAACAAGTTCGGCCGCCACCAGGGAGACGATTGGTCCCAGGGCGGTACCGAACAACGCGATGAGGATGTACTCCCCGAAACGGCGGTCTGCCAGACGCGCGGCAACGGCGACGCCGGCGATAATCGGAGCCGCGTTCAGTGGTGTCTTGCCGAACAATCCGAATCCGAACATCGTGAACACAGCCGCGAGGGTCGGTCCCGACAGCTGGATACCGGCGAGATGTACGAGGCCCAGGCCCAGCGCCGCCACGAGTCCCGCGTTGAGCAGGGCGCCACCGACGCCGACGCTGGCCGCGAAGTCCTGGAGCAGCCGGGCAGGGTGGTACTGGAGGGACAGGAACCCGGTCACGGCACTGCGGCCCCCGATCAGAATCCCCGAGACACCCGCCGCGAGAATCAGTATCCAGATCACTGCACCAAGCGCTCGATGGGGTTCCGGTCGTTTCACAGGACGGAATAATACCACGGGAATTTGTGCTGCAACAGGAGGAGAAACTATGCTATCGTGTAGAAAATGTTTGGTTCAACCGGCTCTTTTTCGGATTTCGCAATACTGGGTGGAATTGTATTTGTTGTTCTCTTCCTTCTGGCGTCGATGGAGCATCGTCGCCGCCGCCTGGCGGAGGAGGCGCGCCGTCGCCGGCACGCGAAACCGCTGTCTCTGCGGGGTCGTGGACCGTCGCTCAGCGCCGACGAGGAACGCGTGCTGTCGCGTCTGGGGTGGCTGCTGCGAAACCCCGCTGCGCGACATCGGCTCATGGAGGACCAGCCGCTGTTCCTTCGGGTCGCCCGTCGGGCGATTCGGGAAGGAGTCGCCGGGGAGGCGGAGCTCCTCAGCCTCGCGCGTCGGGCGGGCTTTGCCGTGGACCGCATCTCAAGCGACGCCATGAGCACGCTCAAGCTTTCCGCGGGTGTTGAGGTCTCAGTCGCCGACGATGCCATGAACAGTGGCGCAGGGTCGATCGCCGTGGTTCACCCGGAAACACTGCGTGTCCGGCTGCGCCGCGGACAGACCGCGTTCGGCGCCGGCACCCGGCTCGACGTCGTCTGCAACAGCAACCAGGGGCTGTTCCGTTTTTCGACGACGGTCCGCGGCTCCTCGGGGAAGGTGATACACCTCGACCACACCGACCGGATCGAACAGGTACAACGGCGCGCCCACCGTCGCCACCCGATCGAGGTGGAGGTTGAACTCCAGGCGGGCGACGGAAGCCTCCACACCGCACGGACCGTCGATCTCAGCATCGGGGGAGCCGCGGTCCGCAATCCCAGGCGTGCGTTTGCCGGCGGCGGGACCATCACGGTGACGGCACCGCACAACGGGACCCCCATGGTGCTGCCCGGCAGGGTGGTGCGCACCTCGCGGGGAGGGCGGATCCTCCATCTCCAGTTTGACCACCTGCCGGAACAGACGCGGCACACGTTGTTTCGCACGATCATGACGGCGGCGGCCAAAAGGTAGTACCCTCGCGGTATGCGAGACCTCCACGAATTCGCCGTCGCCCTGGATGCATGCCAGCGCCGCGATGGCCGGGGATTGCCGTCACGACCGGGTACCGAGCGTTTCGTTGACGAACTCCTGTCACTGCTGTTTCCGCATTTTGCCGATACCGAGCGCTACGGCTCCGAGGAAGAGGTAACCGCGGGCCTCGTCCGCGTGGAACGGCGGCTCAGGCAGCTGCTGGTCCCCTTCGAAACGCGCATGCCGAACACGGTCGATGAGGTTGCCGACACGTTTCTGGAGTCACTGCCGAAGGTGTACGGGATGCTCCAGGAGGATGCGGCGGCGATTCACGCCGGTGACCCTGCGGCGGAGTCCGTCGACGAGGTGATTGCAGCGTATCCCGGGTTCTATGCGATCGCCGCATACCGGATTGCACACTGCTTCTATCGGTCCGGGGTGCCGGTGTTCCCGCGCATCATCACAGAGTACGCCCACCGCCGCACCGGCGTTGATATCCACCCGGGAGCGACGATCGGACGTTCATTCTTCATCGATCACGCAACCGGCATCGTGATCGGGGAGACCACACGCATCGGGGACAATGTGAAGCTCTACCAGGGTGTGACGCTCGGTGCGCTGAGCGTCGCCAAGGAGATGCAGAGAACCAAACGCCATCCGACGATCGAGGACCGGGTTATCATATACAGCAACGCGACGATTCTGGGCGGTGATACCGTGATCGGTCATGACAGCATCATCGGTGGCAACGCATGGATCACGTCGAGCATCGAGCCGTACTCCACCGTCTACACGACGTCCGAGGTTCGCGTTCGGACCGGGCGTGAGGGAGCGGGCGACGGAGGGTTTCGGCGATGAGGGCCACCCTCCGGGCGGCGAACCTGTGGCCGGCAGTCCTTCTGGTGCTGGCCGGGGGAGCCTCCGTCCACGCCCAGACACCATCGGTCCCGCTCCTGCCGGGCTCGCATCTGGAGATCGTGCAGCGGTTCAACTACACGCTCCGTCGCGCCGGTCGCTACCAGGGCCACGTGCAGCGGGAAACGCGAACCTGGCTCGTTGAGGACTCCGCCGGAGCGTCCGACGCCGGCGCATCCTCGTCACAGGCGGGGAGTCGGGAGTACCGCGGTGAGTTCATGGCGTCGGAAAATACACTGCGGGACTTGCGGACGGTCGCGAGCCGGATCGACGAACGGGAATCGCTGCGTGTGCGTTTCGACGGCACCCGTCTGGTGCGCGTATCCGGTCCGGTGGTGTGGCAGGCGCTTCCCACAGTGCCGACGGATTCTCGGGACGGGTGGGAGGCCCCGGCGGTCGCGCGTGTTCAGCTACCGGATGGAGCGATCCGGAGTCTTCCGGTGAACGTGGCCTATCACCGCCGGGGAACGGAAACGTTTCAGGGGCAAAGCGCCGTCCGGATCGATTTCGGGTACTCCCTGCGCTGGCCACTGAACGAGGTTGAGCTTGAGGAACACCCCGCGGCGGGACTGTTCAATCGCGACGATCTGCCGTCGTGGGATATCGAGATTCGGGGGAGTCATCAGGGGACATTGCTCCTGCCGGTCGGCGGTGGGGTGCCCCTGCTCCATCGGACCGACCTGCGGGAACAGATCCGTGTTCCGGGTGCTGAAGCCGAGGAACGCGCCGGGTTCGTGCTGACCTGGTATCACAGCACGCCTCCGGCGGCTCGGTCGCGGGTGCAGGAACCGGACATTCCCGACGTCACGGTGGATACGGATGAACTCGATCGCGTTCGCATATCCATTCGCAATCTGCAGTTTGTCGCCAACGAGGCGGAGCTCCTCCCGGGCGACGCCGGTCGATTGGACGCGATCGCCGAACTCCTGCTCCAGGCCGGGGAGAGCACGATACTGGTGACGGGGCATACCGCCGATGTCGGCTCCGTGGAGAGCCAGATCGAACTGTCGATCGCCCGGGCCCGACGGATATCCGAGGCACTGATCCAGCGCGGTGTCCCGCCAGGACGACTGCGCTACGAAGGCCGCGGGGGCAGTGAGCCCGTCGGAGACAACGCTACCCCGGAAGGACGGGCGCGAAATCGCCGTGTGGAACTGAGACTGTTGCCGGACGGGTAGATCGGCCACGTCTCGTGCGGCCACGTCTCATGCCGCCACCGACCCCGCCGTCGGGACGACAGTCAGACCGGAGCGCGCGCAACCACCGTAACCGGTTCGATCGTCGCGATGCCGTCCTCGAGGTGGTCCCGCACCGTCGGAACAAACGCGTCCAGCTTCTCGCGCGTGTCGACCAGGTCGATAACCACGGGAAGGTCGTCGGAGAGCGAGAGAACGGACGCCGCATGCCAGTGGCTTCGGGCTCCAAAGCCGAGTACCCCGCGTACGACGGTTGCGCCGGCGATGTGCATGCGCCGCGCCTCATGGACGAGAAACTCGTACAGTGGTTTCCCGTGGACCCGTTGTCGTTCATTGAGATAGATCCGCAGTCGGACAACGTCAGCGTTGGTTTCGCTCTCCATACCTGTGCTCCTTGTGGTGCCCTGCAGCGGGCTATCCCCGAATCAACTGAAAGAGTTCCCGCGCGGCGAGGACACCGGCGACCGCAGCTGCGATGCCGATGCCCAGGTTCATGCCGAGGTACGCGAAGCCCTGCACCCACCGCTGGCCACGGAAGAGCGTAAGCGATTCGACCGCAAACGTCGAAAAGGTGGTGAACGCCCCGAGAAACCCGACGCCCACCGCGCTCCGGATCACCGGCGGGATGGTTACCCAGGTCGCCGCCTCAACCAGGAATCCGAGGATGAACGCGCCGGCGATGTTGACGATGACCGTGCCCCAGGGAAAACTGGTGCCGATGTTCTGGGCCACTGTATGGGACACCGCGAAACGACCCACGGCGCCCGCGGCGCCTCCAATGGCGACCGCCATGATCTGAAGTGCACTCATGCGTCCGCCTCCGGAACGGGGGTCATGCAGATACCGACGGTGGCCTGGTCGATCGTGAACATCGACGAGACGCACCGCTGGGGCGTACCGTTGCCGAAGGGAAGTGTGTCGTGGCGGGTGACAACGGCGTCGGGTACGTCACGGCGCCGGAGCTCGCCATAGGCCGCGTGCCAGGCGGTGGATACGGGTTCTCCAATTGCGTCGATGTCCCGGTCCACCAGATCGTCGATTGTGGCGCCTGCGATTTCCTCAAAGCGTCGGTTGACTGCGGTGCAGGCAAGGCCGGAATCGGTTATGCGAAATACAATGAGGCCAACGGGAAGCCGATCGAGGAGCGCCCGCAGCCAGCGATCGTTGGATCGATTCGCCGCAAACAGGCTGTTCCACAGGCCGTTCCCTCCAGATGTCGGAGCCAAATCCACCCTCCGGTCGGTTCTTCGTTCGTGGCGAAAATGTATTTCGCCCAGTAATGTATATCACATTTCTCCTTCCAGTGTAACGCGTTGACTTGTCGACCACCGGGACCTTTCCGTATTTTCCCGCTACCACCGGTGGTCGGGGGCGATTGTCGAAAAGGAGCGGTACATGAAGCAGGTGCTCGGAGTGGTTTTCGGACTTGTGTTGCTCGCGGCCGTGGGGATGCTCAGTTTTCTGTGGTTCGCCGGTGGCGAAGGCGAACCGTCCAGGGACGTGGTGGCAGAACCGGTTGTGCCCACCGAGCCTTCCTCCTATACCTACCATGTCCGGACCGAGGAGTCTGAGGCGCGCTTCGTGATCGACGAAGTGTTGCGCGGCGAGCCGACCACCGTTGTGGGACGCACGGACCAGATCGACGGGTCCATCTCGGTCCAGCTGAACCCCGGGGCGGTCACGGTCGGTGAGTTCGTCATTAACGTCAGAACGATTCGTACAGACAATGAGATCCGGGACCGATCAATTCGGACGCTCATCCTGCAGTCCAATCGGGACGAGTTCGAATTTTCGACGTTTCGACCAACGCAGGTTGACGGCGTTCCCGAGCGTATCGAGTTCGGTGACCGACTGGATCTGACCATCACCGGCGATCTGACCGTACGCGATGTCACGCGGACCGTCTCCTTCGACGCGAGCCTTGAGATCGCCTCCGAAGAGCGGCTCACGGGGACGGCAACCACGACGGTGACGTGGGACCAGTTCGGGATCACCATTCCGTACGTCGGAGGAAACTCCATTGTGTCGGCCGTGGCGGACAACCTGGACCTTGACCTGGAGTTCGTTGCGACCGCCGGGGACGACTCATAGGTCTGGGACCGGAGTCACACCGGGAGCGTACGACTCGACGCGCTCGAACGTCGCTGACAGCGAAGTCCGTATTCGTTCTCAACAGCTTGAGTCTCCCGGGCTGGCCTCGAAATATGGGAGCCACCCATGGCTCCCAGAGAACCCGCGCCGGTATCCATCCAACAGATCCTCGCGAACAACATTCGAACCGCCCGGCGCAAGCTCGGATACAGCCAGATGCAACTCGCCGAGCGGGCGGACATTTCGCCAAGCCATATGAACGAGCTGGAGCAAGCGAAAAAGTGGATCTCCGCCGATTCCATGGAACGGATCGCGGGCGCCCTGGGACTCGAGCCATTCATGCTGCTCCTTCCTCCGGGCTACTCGCAGGCGACCGATGCCTTCTCTCTCCTCGCCGAGTTTGCGGCGTCCGTGCGCGAACAGGTCGACGGGGCCCTCGATTCGACGCTCAAGGACGTGCTCAGGCGACGACGCGGGTACGGCCCGACGCCTGAGCACGACGATGAGCCCGGAAATTCCGAGGAGCCGCCCGGAACTGACGACTGACCAGGGGGCCGTTTCGTGCCGGTGCGGTGCCTCCACGACGGTCGGGCAGCTCCCGTCGCCTGGATCGTGACTTGACCACCGCCGGTGACGGCGGCGATACTGGCTCGCGATGGCACACCGGCACACATCTCAACCAGGCCGCGAGAGCTATGATCCCGGGGGCCGTCACGACCATGGCCACAGTCATGGCCCACACCGCAGTCAGCACCACGAGCACGACCACGAACACGACCACGAACACGGTGCCCATTCCCACAACCACGCGGTTGTCGGAGACCTTCGAATCGCCCTCGGAATCAACGTCGTGTTCACCGTCGTTGAGTTCGTCGGGGGACTGATGACCAACAGCGTCGCGATCATTTCCGACGCGGTGCACGACCTCGGCGACTCCGTGACTCTCGCGATCGCCCTGGCGATGGAGCGAGTGGCGGGCCGGGGACGCACACGGGTACAGACGTTCGGATACCGGCGTTTTTCGACCCTCGGAGCGCTGCTGACGGGGATGATCCTGGTGGTGGGGGCGATCACGGTGCTCGTCCATGCCGTGCCCCGCATCGTTCGCCCCGAGGCAGTGGATAGCGGCGGGATGGTCATCCTGGCGGTTATCGGGGTCGCGATGAACGCGCTGGCCGCCCTGCGCCTGTCGCGGACCGAGTCGATGAACGCTCGGGCCGCGTTTCTGCACCTCCTGGAGGATGTGCTCGGCTGGGTGGCAGTCCTCCTCGGCGGTATCGCCATCCGTATCTGGAACGCCACCTGGATCGATCCGGTTCTCTCCGTCGCGATCAATCTGTTTGTCCTGTCCCGGGCCGTCCCCGTGCTCTGGCGAGCGCTGCGAGTCCTGCTGCAGTACGTTCCCGGGGACCTGTCCGTGTCAACGCTCGAGGACGCGGTATCTGCGATCGACGGCGTCCGGGATGTTCACGATCTTCACGTGTGGACGCTTGACGGGACCTACACGCTGTTCAGTGCACATATCGTCACCGACGGGGAACAGACACTGGAAGCGCTCGAAGCGCTGAAGCGGCGGGTTCGGGCGTCACTGGCGGAGGTCGGGATCGACCACGTTACGATCGAGCTGGAAGCCGCCGGCGCGGGTTGCCACGACTGCGACCTGTAACGTCCAAAGGGAGCAGGGTATCGATGAGACTGACAGTAGACGAATATCACGTGGAGCATATGGACTGCAGCGCCGAGGAGCAGATGGTGCGTCTCGCCCTGGAGCCGATTCCGGAGGTCGTCCGCCTGGAGTTCGATCTTGGAGAGCGGCGACTCCTCGTGTGGCGCAGCGGCGACGGAACCGCGCCATCGCGGGCGCTGTCGCGGTTGAATCTCGGCGACTCTCTGATCGACCGATGGGAGGCCGATGCCGACCCGCGGGAGCACAACAGCGACGCAGGCGGCTCCGGCACCTCGGACCGGCAACAGCGACGGGCGCTGATCGCGGTTCTGGCTGTGAATCTGGGCTACTTCCTGATTGAGTCGGTGTTCGGGATACTAGCGGGATCCATGGGGCTGCTCGCGGATTCTCTGGACATGCTCGCCGATGCAGCGGTCTACGGTCTCAGCGTATTCGCCGTCGGGGCCGGTGCGGTCACCCGCCGCCGAATCGCCGGCGCGAGCGGGTGGATGCAGGTGACGCTGGCCGGGCTGGGACTGCTCGAGGTTCTTCGGCGCGTGTTCTTCTCCGTGGCGGTCCCGGACGGAACGATCATGATCGTCGTCGCCGCCGGCGCGCTGATCGCCAACGGTGCTTCGCTCGCGTTGATCTATCGCAGTCGCAATGACGGGGCTCACATGAAGGCCAGCTGGATCTTTACCAGCAACGACGTCGTGGTGAACGCAGGAGTTATCGCCGCGGCCGTGGCGGTGCAGGCGACCGGAAGCCGTATCCCGGATCTCCTCGTCGGTACCGCCGTGTTCATCGTGGTGATTCGCGGAGCGTTGCGGATTCTCGCGTTGTCCCGGCCGGACGGACAGGAGCGGTAGGCGCGGGCAGGCGCGGTAGGCGCGGGCTGATCCGGGCGCCCGGAACATTGCCGTTTTGTAATCCTTCGGCAATGCCCCCGTAATCTTGGCGGGTGAGACTCGGTAAATCAGGGGAGGCACGAATGATCGGTCATCCGGAAACGATCACAATCACCGCCAGCGAATCAGACATTTCGATCACGATCCGAGACGCCGGCGGCGACGTCTTCTTCGATGCGCGCTCCGGACTGCCCGGTCGGCGAGCTCTCCCGCAGGAACTCTTCACGCCGGACGCGGTGTCGGCGGATCAGGAATACGTGATCACGTTTGAGTTTGACACGCCGAGCCGGGAGGCAGGCGCGAGCCCTGTTCTTCGAAAGCTCGATGCCCACGTCCGCAATGTGACCGTCCGTATCCACGACGATGGCCACGTGGTGGAGGGCGAACTGACGGCGTGGGTCGGATACACCAACGTCTCCATCGGGGCATCCGACATCAGGTAAGCTCCGGTATACACGAAACTGTTGCAACGTACCGCACAAGTGGTGGCCACAGAACGGGTTCCGACCAACAGGATCGGTTCACAACGCTATCTCGTTCCCGCAGCGACACATACCGCCGGTTCTGCAACACGCTTCTCGATACAGCCTACCGTACCTTGAAACGGGCGACGTGCTGCGAGAGCGCCGCGGCAGTTTCCCGGGCAGACTGCGTTGCCTCACTGTTCTGTCGGGTGGCGGTTGTGATTTCCACCGCGCCCTGTCTGATTTCGGCGATTCCATCGTTGACCGCTGCGCTGATCGTCATCAGACCCTGCATGGCAGCGTCGATCTCCGATTTCTGGCGGTCCAGCCGCTCGACGCTCTCAGAGACGGTGTGGGCAGCGTCACGGACATCCTGGACGACGCGGAGGACCTCCTGACCGCCGACGCTCTGTTCCTCCACGGCGTCGACGATCTGGTGGAGGATGCCGATCACATCAGCCACCGTGCTGAACATCTCGGTGAAGGACGCCCTCGTTGACTCGGTCACGGCGCTTGTGGTTTCGATCCGCGCCTGGATGGTCTTGAGCGCCACACCGGTCTGTTGCGCCTGCTGACCGGCTGTTTCTGCAAGCTTTCGAATCTCGTCGGCGACGACCGCGAATCCACGCCCTGCATCGCCTGCGTGAGCGGCTTCGATCGCAGCGTTCATCGACAGCAGATCGGTCTGCGCGACGATGTCGGAGATCAGCTGATTGGCATCGACAAGGGTAATCGACTCGGTACGCAGCTGGTCAACCGATTCGGTGACCTGCTGGAGCTGGTTTTCGCCCTCTTCGGAATTCGATCGCAACGTCCCGAGCGCCGACTCCGCCGACTGCGTGAGTTGCCGGACCGATTCGATGTTTCCCACCATCTCCTCGACCGCCGCCGAGGATCGGTCGACGCTGTCCTGCTGCGTGCCCGCAGCCCGGTCGAGCGAGCCACTGATGTCGGCCAGCGTCTCAAGGGCCGAGGCAACCTGGGTCCGGTGCTGTGCCTGCTCCTCGGATGTGCGGTGGACCTGCTCGATGTGCCGTTCAATCTGCTCGACCGAGGCGGCGGTTTGCACGCCGCTGGCGGCAAGCGACTCCGCCATTGCGTCGATTCCTTCTGCCTGTGCCTGCGCGCCGGCCACAAATCCGCCGACCTCGGTTAGGAACCCGTTGATGCCGGACGCTGCAACCCCGATTTCGTCGGAACTGTGAACGGGGATCTCAACCGTCAGGTCTCCGGCGGCGGCGGCCACCAGTTCCGCAGTTACGGTGGTGATGGGACGCACCACGATGCGTCGCAAACCGAGGACCAGCAACGCTACGGTAAGGATCAGCGTCACGACTCCCATGATGCCCTCGGTGCGTTCGGCGTGGCGCGCCCCACGAAGGACCGTGTCGCGCGGTTCCACCGAGGCAACCACCAGTGGTGCGGCGTCCGAACGCATGGCAGACAGGTACACCGGAGTCCCTCCGGTGGTCGCTGCCAGAAAATCGGGCCGTCCGGCGTCGTTCCACGGAGCGAACCACTCCGTCGGCTCGCTGTCGGAGGGTACGCCCGGCGCGTCGGGACCGAACAGCGCCAGGGTGTGCCCCTCGGTATCCAGGATCTCCAGCCAGTGATCGGCGTTTGCATTGGGCTCGATGAACTCGGCGGCGAAGGCGGTGAAATCGACGATTCCGATCGCGCCGCGAACCCGGCCTCCGCCGCTACCCGGCGTTCCGACGACGATGGCGATGCGGTGGTCGGCACCGGCCCCGTGGATCGCCGTGACGCTGGTGTCACGACCGATGGGCGGAACGCGATCGGCGATCGCCGGGTCGATCGTATCCATACCGGACCCGGCGATCACCTCACCGCGGTCGTCGACGACGTACAGCGCGGCGAGGTACCGTGAGTCGCCCCGGTGGCCGTCCAGGAGCGCGGCGATCTCGTCCTCGCCGGGTGTACTGTCACCGCCGGGCGCGCCGGCGTCGGTGGTGCTCGCGTCGGCGAGGGCGTTGGAGACAACGTTCTGGACCAGGCGAAGCTCAAGGTCGAGGATGCGCGCCAGCTGCTCGGTCTTCTGAACGGTGGTCTCCTGTGTCGCGCTCAGCTGTTCCTGCCGGATGACGCGACTCACCGCCAGGCTCATGACTCCGATCGTCAGAACGACGGTGGCTACCACCAGCAATGTCAGTTTCGTCGATATACTCGACCCAGCGCGGCCGTTTTTCATGGTCTCCCCCGGAGTTCTCGTTTTCTGGATAGGTATGAGATACTGATTCGGGGTTCGGGGAGCCATTCCGTGACAGGTATTGTAATCCAAATGTAATGGGGCCGGTCTGGACGTTCCCCTGGCGCCGGAGACACCATACCCATGTCCCATCCCAAAAACGTGAAGAGGAACCGCCATGGAACCATCCACAGACGAGCCCATTCGTTCGCCGTTCTATTTGCGCAAACCCTTTGCGATCGGTCTGTTCGTGGTCGGTCTGGCGTCACTCATTCTCTCCGGCATGCTCGGACACCGGGAGCTGATGCGGTTCAAGCACACCACCAGCGTCCTGGAGGAGTCGTACGCGTACCAGCGTACGGTTGAGACGCTGATATCCAACATCTACCAGGCCGCGTTCATGGCACGGTCATTCGCCGAGTTTCCATCCGATCACCAGCTCTCCGAATACCGCGATGTCCGCGACGCGGCGCAGTCGGTATGGGCCCATATCCAGGATGACGGGTTCGACGCGGACAACTACCAGGACATTCTCAACGACGAGGAGCGCGGTGAACTGCGCGAGACGATGAGCAGAATATCCTCACTGGTGCCGGAGAAGCTGTCCCGTCTCGACCAGATGGTTGCGGCGGTGTCCACCGGGAGCGCCGGCAGCGACCCCGCTTCGATTCTGGGGGAGGATGATCCGCTTCCGGAACTGATAGAGCTGCTGGACCAGATCACCCAGATTCACGAGCAGCAGGTACGCGGCGCGATCCGCGGCACCAACGTGACGATATCCAACGCGATGACGGTACAGGCGGTGGTGAGCGGACTGGCGATCGGCCTGCTCTCCATCGTGTTTACGCTGCTGGTGCTTCAGCAGCTGCGTACGGAGCGCTACGCCGAAGCGTGGCGTAGCGAGAGTGTGAAGGCCTTTTCCGCGGTCCGCGCCAAGAGCGAGTTCCTGGCGAACATGAGTCATGAGATTCGGACCCCCCTCAACGCGATCCTCGGTTTTTCCGAGCTTCTCGCGGACGAACACGTGTCGCGCGACAACGCCTCTTCGTACATTCGTGGCATCGGCAAGGCCGGAACAAGCCTGCTCTCGATCATCGACGACATCCTCGACCTGTCCAAGATCGAGGCGGGGAAGGTGGAGGTCTCGGTCTCGGAGTTTCGCGTGGAATCGCTGCTGCACGATATCGCGTCGGTGTTCACGTACGCCGCCCAGAAGAAGGGCATCGAGTTGGTCGTGGCCAATACGACCGGAGCAGACATGGTGATCACCACCGACAAGGCCCGGGTTCGCCAGATTCTCATTAACCTGGCGGGGAACGCCGTCAAGTTCACGGAGCGTGGACGGGTCACCATCGGGGCACAGTGCGCCGGCGACGGCGGGCACGTGGAGTTCTTCGTCTCGGACACCGGGATCGGCATCGCGCCGGAGGCGCAGGAAGCGATTTTCTCGGCGTTTACCCAGGAGCACAGCGGCATCAACCGGCGGTTTGGAGGAACCGGCCTGGGGCTCACGATCTCGCGCCGGTTGGCGGAACTCCTGGGGGGAGCGCTTTCGCTCACGAGTGAGGTCGGCACGGGGTCGACGTTCGTGCTGCAGATTCCCATTCACTCGGAGTCCCGGCATTCCGTGTCGGTGGCGCGGGCGGAACAGACTCCCGCCGACGTAGACCTTTCAAACCTGACCGTCCTGCTCGTGGACGACGAGGACGCCAATCGCGCGGTGTTCAGGGCGTTTCTCAACGATCCGGGAACCGCGATTCACGAGGCGGGCGCAATCCGCGACCTGGAACGTGTGGGCAACCACCGGTTCGATGTAGTCGTCCTGGATATCCGGCTTCCGGATGGAGATGGAACCGACGTTCTCGCGTGGCTGCGGAACACCGAAACGAACGGAGACTGTCCCGTGGTGTGGGTTACCGCCTCCATCGATGATCAGCGCGCCCGCAGCTTTGAGGACAACGGGATGACCGTGTTGCAGAAGCCGGTTGGGCGGCTGGTTTTTCGCCGTGCGGTGGCCGCCTCAGCGGGGCGTACCGTCAGTGACGCGGCTGCGACCGGTGCAACGCCCGACGCCGACAGTCCCCGACGTCAGCCGGCGCGACTGGAGCTCGCGCTGGCGGAACTCAGTGCGGTGGGGACGGTGGCAACGGACCCCGCACAGCGGGAGCGCCTCCATCGCCTGATCAACGAAACGCGGCGTACCGGTTCGGTGATGAAATCCCGCGAACTCTGCACCGAACTCCGTGCGGTCGGTGTCGCATCCGGCCAGCCGGTGATGGTGGAACTCGCCGACCGGCTCGCCGAGGCGGTGGACTCGTTCCGTCTCGACGATGTTCGCGGCGTCCTGAATGGACTGCAGGAAGCGCTGAGAAGCCCGGAGGAAGAGATATGAACACGCATCCGGTGGCACTGGTCATCGACGATGAACCCGCGAATCTTCAGATTCTGGCAACGCTCATGGACGAGCTGGGGATGGACGTCTCGGTCGCGGAGTCGGGTCCGCGGGCGCTGGAAGTGGTCGCGTACCGCGTACCGGACATCATCCTTGTCGACATCATGATGCCGGAGATGGACGGGTACGAAACCGTGCGGGCGCTCACGGCGCGCTACGATCTGTCGAACGTGCCGGTGCTGTACGTCACGGCACTCGCCGACATCGAACACAAGACCCGCGCCTTCGAGCACGGGGGGCACGACTACATCACCAAGCCGTTCGACAAACGCGAGGTTCAGGCCCGGGTCCGGACGCATCTCGAACTGGCGCAGTACCGGGCGACACTGGAACGCAGGGTGCAGGAGCAGGTCCTGAAACTGGATCAGATCAACTTCGCCCTGGTATCGGCGCTGGAAAGCGCAAACTCCTTCAAGGACGATCTCACCGGCCTCCATATTCGCCGCGTGGGGGCGTTCGCGCGTATCCTGGCGGAACTGATCGGGCTGCCGCACGAACGGTCCCGGGAACTGGAGCGCTACGCGCCCCTCCACGATGTGGGGAAGATCGGTGTGCCCGACCACATACTGAAAAAGGCGGGTCCGCTGGACCGCGACGAGCGGGCGATCATGGAACAGCACACCGTTGCCGGCTACCGGATTCTCAAGCAACCGGGAATCCCGGCGGTCGCGCTCAACATCGTGCGGCACCACCACGAACGCTGGGATGGAACCGGCTATCCGGACCGGTTGGCGGGTCCGGACATTCCGATTGAGGCACGCATCGTCTCGGTCGCCGACATCTACGACGCCCTCCGCAGCTGGCGACCGTACAAGGAGCCGTTCGACCACGAGACGGCGATCGGACTGATCGCGGAGTCCACCGGGAGCCAGCTGGATCCGGAGGTGGCAGCGGCGTTTCTCGCGCATGATGACCGGTTCGCGGATGTATTCGACCAATTCGTGATGGAGAGGGAAGCGCATGACAGACCGACGCGTTCTGGTGCTCGACGATGACCCGATGATCCGGCACTTTCTCGTTCGGGGATTGTCGCTGGACGGGTTTGAGGTAACGACGGCGCTATCGGGAGATGAGGCGGTACACTTCGCCGAGCATATCACCTTCCGGGTGGGGATCATCGACCTTAACCTCGGCGCGGAGTCCGGGATCGACGTTGTCCGTCGCCTGCGGGCGGCGAACCACGCCTTTCCCGTCCTGTTTCTCAGTGTGGAAAAGAAGGCCCACAAAAAGACCGAGGCGCTCAACGCCGGCGGCGACGATTTCGTCACCAAACCGTTCGACCTCTCGGAGCTGATCGCGCGATTAAACGCTTTGATTCGGCGAACCGGAGCGGGAACGGTCCAGATGAAGGTGGAGGAGGACGGTCGCGACCTGACCTGGGGCGATCTGGCTATGGACGCGGAGTCGTATCGTACCATGTGCTGCGGTTCGGAGATTCATCTCACCGTCAACGAGTTTGCCGTGCTGGAGCTTCTTGTGCGACGGAGGGGCTCTGTGGTCATGCGCACCGAACTGCTGGAACGGGTATGGAACTACAGTTTCGATCCCCAGACGAACGTGGTCGATGTCACGGTCTCGCGTCTGCGAAAGAAGCTCGCCGCCTGCTGCGACGGGAAACAGATCGTGACCGTCCGTGGCCGCGGGTATATGATCGAGTAGTGGAATGGCGACGGACCCCGCCCTGATCGAGGCATCTGCCACCGACATCGTTCACTTTGTCGGCAACGCGCTCCAGACAATTCAGTCACTCCAGTCGCTGCTGTCACAGCCGGAGGGCGAGAGTGCGTTTGTCGGTGTGGATCGCATGGTAGGGCGGTGGCTTGCGGTTCTGTCGGTCGTGTACCGGCAGATCGGCGTCGCGTCCGTCGACCGACTGGACGCGCTGGCACTGTTCGACGCTCTCTGCGGCGAGTTCTCCGCCGACGCGATCGCAGTCACGCGTTCCAGCATGAACACGGCGACGATGGACGCCGCCACCGCATTTCGCTGTGGCCTGTCGCTGGTCCAGATCGGCTCCCTCGTCGAAGGTGCCGCCCGGGCACTGCGGACCGTCGATGAGCCGCGGGTCTGCGAGGTTCGGCTGCACGGAATCGACGCCGGTGGCGCGCAGTATCGGATTACCACTCACCGGATCATGCGGGCACCGCTGGCGCTGGCGCTGGAACACGATACCGTTCTGCGGGCGTTGTGCCCGACGTGTGAAGTGGCGACACCGGGGCGCAGGGGCGCGACACCGGCGATCGACGTCCGTATCAGACATGACAGGGGGAACTGATGGCACGCAAACGACGCATCCTGATCGTCGATGACGAATGGCTGATCACGACGGCGATCTGTCGCGGGCTGTCGCCGGAGGAGTTTGACTGTCGCCTCACCGGTGACGAGACGACCGCCCTCAGCGAGTTTTCGCAGTGGCACCCGGACTGCGTCCTCCTGGACGTCCGGCTCGAGTCCGGTGACCACGGACCGCGTCTGGCGCGGGAAATGCGCGCCCGTGAGACGCGGAACGCGGGTCGACGCCACGTTCCGATCGTCGCCATGACCGCGTTTCTGCCGGAGATGTTTGACGCGGAGCCCTTCGATGGCTACATAAAGAAGCCGTTTACCAACGCCAAGGTGGAACGAGCCGTCCGGGAGGCGATGAAAGGGGGAGATTCGGACGATGCACGCGAATGAAGAACCAAAACCGGTCGTCATGGTTGTCGATGACCAGATCGAAAATGTGCAGGTCATGGCCGGTGCCCTCGACCGGAAAGGCTACGACCTTCGACTGTTTACGTCCGGTGTCGCCGCACTGGAAGCGGCGCAGGAGGAGGCTCCCGATCTCATCCTGCTGGACATCTCGATGCCGGACATCGACGGCTTTGAGTTCTGCAGTCGCCTCAAGGAGGCGGACACCGGGAACGACACATCGGTCGTGTTCCTGACCGCCGCGTATCCCGACAAGGACCACGTCCTGCAGGGACTGGCGTTGGGCGCGGTTGACTACATCACGAAGCCCGTTGACCTTCAGATCGTCGCCGCGCGGGTGGCGTCACATCTTGAACTCCGCCTGGCGCACAAGCGAGTGAAGGCCGCCGAGGCGTTCCAGTCCACGCTCATTTCGATTCTGGGTCACGACCTGCGTAACCCGATCTCGGGAATCGTGGGACTGCTGTCGGTGGTGCAACAGCACCCGGACCGCTTCAGTGAACAGGACTACCGTGAGATGTACGGTGAGGTCCTGGAGGCCGGTACGCGGCTCCAGCGACTGGTCGACAACCTCCTGGACTGGGCGGAAGCGAGCCACGACCGCGTTGCGCTCACCTTTTCGGAGACCGATCTGCAGCAGCTGGTTGCAGCGGAGGTGCAACTCGTGGAGATTCATGCCCAGCGAAAGGGCGTGACGGTGGAAGCCACCGTCGATCCCGCCACCGTCGTTACGGACCACCGGCTGGTATCAACCGTTGCGCGCAATCTGTTGCAGAACGCGGTGAAGTTCACCCCGTCCGGGGGGACGGTTTCGATCAGCGTTCGGGAAAACCGCGGCGGGATCGATCTGGTTGTGACCGACACCGGCGTCGGAATGTCTCCGGAACGGGCGAAAACGCTGTTCTGTGACACTGTTTCCAGCCGGAACGGGACCGACGGAGAGAAGGGCAGCGGTCTCGGTCTCCAGATCACGCGGCAGTTCGTGCGGCTCCTCGATGGGACCGTTCAGGTGTCGAGCGAGGAGGGCGCGGGCAGCACCTTCACCGTGGCGATTCCGCCGCCGCGGATCGCAGAGGTCGCCGCCCGGCAGTAGACCGACACCTGCCCCCCCCGCACCGGCGATCGGCGAGGGTGCCCACTCACCGCCGGTGAGGCGTTCAGCGAGTCCGGGAGCGTTCACCCCGTGAGGACGTGGGATTGGGTTCCCACACGAGTTGCGTCCCGAAGGTGCGCGGCGTCCTGTGCCGGAGGACGTCCGAAGAGCCGGCGATACTCGCGGTTGAACTGCGACGGGCTCTCGTAGCCAACATCGAGCGCGGCGGTGGTGGCATCCACCTGATCCACCACCATGAGCCGACGTGCCTCCTGCAGCTGCAGGTGCTTGCGGTATTGGAGGGGACTGAGCGAGGTCATCGACCGGAAATGGTGATAGAACGCGGACCGGCTCATGTTGGCGCGCTCGGCGAGTTCGTCGACCGACGTGGTCTGCCGAAAGTGGCGTTTGAGCCATTCGATCGCTCGGGCGATCTGGTGACCGTGGGTTCCTGAAATCACGATCTGACGCAGGCGGGGGCCCTGGGGACCCGTGAGGAGGTGGTACATGATCTCCTTGGTGATCAGGGGGGCCAGGATCGGGATGCTCTCCGGTGCATCCTGGAGCTCCACGAGTCGCGTCATCGCCTTCAGGAGAGAAATCGGGAGTCTGCTCACGCCGATCCCGCGATCGGTCCGTCGTGGAACCAGCGGAGGAAGATTGCTGTCAACCATCAACTGCGTAACCACCTGCTGGTCGACCTTCAGGATCGCCCCGAGATACGGTTGTTCGGCGGTTGCCTCCACGATCTGGGCGACGACGGGCAGATCCACGGACGTGACCAGAAAATGGTCGGCGTCGTAGACGTAGGTATCCTCTCCGACCATCACCCGTTTTGCGCCCTGGGCAATCAGGCAAACACTGGGGCCCAGCGTGTACCTGGTGGGATCGGTGGGGTGCTCCCATCGGCTGAAATGCAGACCGGGAATATCTGTATCGAACGAGGTGGCGCCGCGGGTCCATCGGTCAATTGACGCTGCGAGCGTCGCGCTCAGGCGCGGGTACTCGGCGTCCCGCTGTGGAATCGTGCCGTCTGCCGTCGGGTGGGTCATCAGATTACCTCCAGTCTCCTGGTCGGATCCTACCGGGTTTCGCCGTGTGTCGCCACCGTTGTTCGCGTTTGCTGGACGATAAGGCAAGAATGCGACAGGATTGGCCTACCGGGAGGGGCCGCGCTCTGTGTACATATAGGTACAGACAACGAATGCACACGCATATGGAGGTTGCATATGGAAATTACGAGAGTTGGATCGGTCCCCTCGGCGGTCGGTCCCGACGAATGGTTCAGCGGTTCGGTGCGAATCGATTTTCTCTTCCCGAATACAGACACGGCCCGCGCAGCCGGCGCTGCGGTGACGTTTGAACCCGCCGCGCGAACGGCATGGCATACCCATCCGCTTGGACAGGTTCTGATCGTGACCAGCGGCGTTGGCCGCGTTCAGCGTGAGGGCGGGCCGATCGAGGAGATCAGGCCGGGAGACGTGGTTCGATTCGCGCCGGGGGAAAAGCACTGGCACGGTGCGTCTCCGAAGGTTGCGATGACGCACATCGCGATCCAGGAGGCCCAGGATGGATCGTCCGTAACGTGGATGGAACACGTGACCGACGAACAGTACGGAGCCGACAATGAGTAATGCACTCGCCGAAAAGGTCGTCATCATCACCGGTGCCAGTAGCGGCATCGGTGAGGCCACCGCCCGGTTGCTGGCGAAGAAGGGCGCCCGGGTGGTACTGGGCGCTCGCCGGTGGCGGCTCTCAAGACCGCCGAGTGGAATCAGATGGTGGACGTGAACATCAAAGGCGTGCTCAACGGTGTCGCCGCCGTCATGCCGACGTTTCTCGAACAGAAGTCGGGGCACGTCCTGGCCGTCTCATCCGTGGCAGGCCGAAAGGCGTACCCCGGCGCGGCGGTCTACGGCGGAACCAAGTGGTTCGTCCGCAACTTCATGGAAGTGCTGCGCATGGAATCCGCCATGGCGGGCTCCAACATTCGCACCGCGACGATCTACCCGGCGGCGATCAACACCGAGCTTCTGGGAACGATCTCCGACGAAGGCGCGAAGCAGGGAATGACCCAGCTCTACGAGCAGCACGGGATATCCGCCGACCGCATCGCCAACGTCGTCGCGTTCGCCATGGAACAGCCGGAGGACACCAACGTGAACGAGTTCACCGTTGGTCCCACCTCTCAGCCCTGGTGACACGTGCCCGCACGGTCGCGGCGACCGTCGACAATAGCGCCGTTCGGAGTCTGATCGATCAACTTCCCCTTGAACTCTCGTTTGAAGACTTCGCCGGGGTTGAAAAGATCGCGTACCTCCCATCGCCGCTGGACACATCCGAGGTTCCGGCGGGGTACGACCCGTCTGTCGGCGATCTGACATTGTACGCACCGTGGGGAAACCTGGCGTTCTTTTATCGCGACCACGGGTACGCACGCGGCCTTGTGCCCCTCGGTACGATCGTGTCCGGCGGTGAACGTCTCGGCCAACTGGATTCGGCTGCGTCGGTGCGTCTCGAAATCGAGGAATGAACGGACGGAGCAACACTCATACGAAACAGGAGGATGACATGACGTACAGAACGATCGGGACGCGTGGACCCAGGGTATCGGCGATCGGCCTGGGGTGCATGCGCATGAGTTTCGGCGATCGGCCGATCGGCACCCGCGACGATATGATCGCTGTCATCCGGGCGGCGGTTGAACGCGGCGTGACGTTTTTCGACACCGCCGAAGTGTACGGCCCCTTCACCAATGAGGAGCTCGTGGGCGAGGCGCTGGAACCGTTCCGCGACGAGGTGGTGATCGCGACCAAGTTCGGGTTCCGGCACGAGTCGGGGGTGGGCCCGACACCCGCCGCGGGACTCGACAGCCGGCCCGAGCAAATCAGGCGCGTCGCCGAGG
Source organism: uncultured Spirochaeta sp. (assembly GCA_913030605.1). Taxonomy (GTDB): domain Bacteria; phylum Spirochaetota; class Spirochaetia; order DSM-27196; family Alkalispirochaetaceae; genus Alkalispirochaeta. The sequence goes on along the minus strand of CAJWEZ010000012.1, from coordinate 58,843 downwards.
CGTCGCTCAAACGGCTCAGGGTCGACGCGATCGATCTTTTCTACCAGCACCGCGTTGACCCCGACGTGCCGATCGAGGACGTGGCGGGAACCGTCGGGGACCTCGTTGCGGAGGGAAAGGTGAAGCACTTCGGCCTGTCCGAAGCGTCTGCCGACACGATCCGGCGTGCTCATGCGGTACACCCGGTCACGGCCGTGCAGAGCGAATACTCGATGTGGTGGCGGTCGCCGGAGCAGGAGATCATTCCCACGCTGGAGGAGCTTGGTATCGGGTTCGTCCCCTTCAGTCCCCTGGGGAAGGGATTCCTCACCGGTACGATCGATGAGAACACCACCTTCGACAGCTCGGACATTCGCAGTCGGACGCCGCGATTCGCCCCGGAGATGCGGCGCGCAAACCTGGCCCTGGTGGACCGCATTCGGGAGATCGCCTCGGCCCGGGGAGCGACGCCGGCGCAGATCGCGCTGTCGTGGTTGTTGGCGCAGAAGCCGTGGATCGTGCCGATCCCTGGAACCCGCCGGCTGGAACGCCTTGACGAGAACAACGCTGCCGCGGACATCGAGCTTACCGACGGCGACCTCAGGATCATCGGCGCGGCGCTGGACGCGATTCCCATTGAAGGCGACCGCTATCCACCGGACATGAACCGAATGACCGACCGATAGACCGTCCCGCGGACGCGTACGGCATTCCCGGTCCGGGGTTCCTCCCCGGATCGGCCGATGCCGGGTACAATGCCTGGTAATGGGACGATTGAGACTGCCGGTATTCCGGTTCCAGACCAGGATGCTCATGACCTACGGGGCCCTGGTGCTGCTCCTTATCCTCGCGCTGGGAGTCGCGTTCTACCGGTACCATGCGCGGTTCCTGGAGCGCCGTGCCCGGGAAACCTACACGCTCATCGGCGACAGGATCGCGCGTCAGCTGGACGATGTCCTCAGTTCCATGGACTTCGTCCTCATCAATCTGATGTCGGATGCGGAGTTCAAGACCGCCCTGGTCACCCTCGACACCACGCCACGGGGCGATGCAGGTCCCTCCGTCACGATGGAAAGCGCAGCACAGACGATCGCCAGATCGCTCTCCATGCACTCGTTCTATCGCGAACAGCTTGAGGTCGTGGCAAACACGCGTGCGGGTGATCTTTTTTCGAGCGATTACCTCGCCCATCGCATGGTGCGGGGACACGGCGAATGGGGCGTGCTTCCGCCGTGGCACGAGACCGTTTTCGCCGCCGACGGTCCACCGGTAGTGGTGGGCCCGTTCATCGATCCATGGACGACCCTGGACGACGACCTCCAGTTCGGCGTTGCCCGGTCGATTCGGGGCGCGAACGGATCGCTCGCGATCCTCGGTGCGTACCAGTCGATGTCCTCGTTGGACGCGCTCCTGACCACATCGATCGAAGGTGTCAACAACCAGCTTGCAACCGTCATCGCAGTGAAACCATCCGGTGAGATCCTCCACGCGAGTCGGCCCCTCTCCGAGCGCGAACGGGAGGCGTACCTCGCGCAGGCGACGACCTCCGCGGGTTTTGTGTACCGGGAGGAAACGGGTCATCGCGAGTTTGTTGCGGTGGCGCCGATGGAGTCCGGGTGGGGCAGGGTCGTGATCGCTGTAAACAGTGACATTCTTGTCGATGCCCTCGGTGTGACGCAGGCGCTGATCGCCGCTCTCGGCGGCGTCATCTTTCTGGTGTCGGTGGCGTATACCTACTTTTCGTCACGGGCGCTGACCAGACCGCTGCGGGAGATTGAGGCCAACATCGAGGCGACGGACCTGCAGAACCTGGGCGTCGGTCCGCCGATCGAACACTACAACGACGAGCTGGTGGCGCTGGACCGGGCCGTGAACAGGATGAAGACGCGGCTGGATGTGGCCGTCGGCCGTGAGATCGCGGCGCATACCGCCGCGGTGCGGGCGCGCCTCGATTCGCTCCAGGCGCAGGTGAACCCGCACTTTCTGTACAACACGCTCACGGTGGTGGCCAATCGCGGACTCGAGCTGGGCGATACCGTTATCGGGGAAATGTGCGACGGTCTGGCCTCGATGCTCCGCTATTCCACCGCCACAACAACCCGGTTCGCCCGAATCCGTGATGAAGTGGATCACGTGCAGGCATACCTGTACCTCATGGAGAATCGCCTGGAATCGCGCCTGCGGGCGACCGTCGAGATCGACGAATCGATCATGGACGCGCAGATTCCCAAAATCGTCCTGCAGCAGCTTGCCGAAAACGCGATCGCACACGGCTATCGGGACAGTCCCGACCCGATCGAGATCGAGATCCGGGGTGCACGTGAGGGCGCCTTGTGGCGGATCTCCGTTGCCGACCGCGGCAAAGGGTTTTCGCCGCAGCGACTGGAGGAGCTCCAGGCGAGTCTTCGCGCGGTGGACAACGAAATATCCGAGGAGCGCGCCGGCCGGGGCCTGGAGATCGGTGGTCTGGGGATTCTCAACACCTACAGCCGAATGGCACTTTTTTTCGACGGACGGCTTGAGTGGACCATGGCGAATCGAACCGGCGGTGGTGCGATCGTGGAGATCGCGGCGCCCGTGGTGGTCGAGGAAACGGCCGATGTTTGACGTGCTGGTGGTGGAGGACGAACCGGCTGCGCGACGCTACGTCCGGGCCGTTGTCAACGAGCACTGCCCCGGGTTCCGGGTTGTGGCGGAGGCTGAACACGGCGAGCAGGCGCTTGAGTATCTCTCATCCAACCACCCGGACCTGGTGATTACCGACACCCGCATGCCGGTCCTCGATGGAATCGGACTGATCAACGCGCTCAGGGAGCGGGGAAACGCGGTCCCGGTGCTGGTTCTCAGCGGCCACGACGATTATGAGTACGTCCGCGGGGCCCTCACCGGTGGCGCGGTCGACTACGTTCTGAAACCGGCGGGCGCGGCGAGAATGCGATCGGTCCTGGACCGTCTGGTGGCACAAATCGAGCGTCGCCGTGCGCTCGGGATCGCACGAGAGGTCGCACGAGCCGTCGGAACGGAGGGCGACGCGGTCGTTCCAACGCCGCCCTTCCCGGAGAAGGCGTACCTTGCGGCGGTTCGTTTCGGTGGTCTGATCCCGCGTATGGCAGGACCGGTGACGCTTCAGGAGGACCGATTCCGGTCATCGGCCGGCGTGGTTATCCTCCCCGGGCGCGATCAGCGGGAGGTCGTTGTGGTCGGTGATGCCGGCCCCGCGTCCGATCTGGACACGAGACGGTTTCGCGAGGCGGTCGCCGGCGTTCGCAGCGCGCCCGAGGTGTCGGGCGGCGAGGGCATCGGCACCGGTGTCACGTGGGTGATCTGGCCGCGCCCGGTGGAACGGCGCGAGGCGGGCGCCGCGATACGGGAAATGGTACGCGTCATGGACGCTTCAGTCAGGCCGGCATCACACGGTGAGGTGGATCCCTCGGTGCAGGAGTCCTCGTGTCGGGTCGTCGACGCATCGCTGCGACGGCAGCTTGCCTACGCGGCGGAATCGCACAGTCGCCGGCTGCTGGCGGCACTGATTCCGGATCTGGCCGCACGCTGGGAACGTCAGGATACGCCCCTCGCCGGTGTCCGCGCCGACCTGGACGAATGCTCACGTACCGTGCTCGGCGAAGTCAGGGTCGCGGCCATCGACGAGCTTCTGGTGGCGCCGCGGGACTATCGGGCGATCGCCGAGGGACTGGACACTATCCTCCAGATCGACGCGTCGGAGGCGGATCTTCCGGAGTCGTTCCGGGAAATTCGTGCATGGGTGAACGACCATATTGGAGACGAACTGTCCGTCGCGATTGTGGCCGAACGCTTCCGCCTCTCCCCGGACTACGTCGGAAAACTGTTCCGGCGGCACCAGGGTGAACCACTCGGCGAGTATGTTACACGGTTGCGGATCGACCTGGCTCAGGATCTCCTGCGAAGCGATCCATCCCTCTCAATCAAGGAGGTCGCCGCGGCGTCCGGATTCCGGGACCAGTTCTACTTCAGTCGGGTGTTCAAGGCCCAGATTGGGGTATCGCCGTCGGAATTCCGCGACGACGCGGGAGATACCTCCTGAGTGCATAGCGTGGACCGGATCTGTCCATATCTCGCGTTCCGAATCCAGGTATACCGTAGCCGTACTACCCAATAAGGAGGTGTGTCCGTATGAAAACACGGATCATCATGGTAACCGTGATTGCGATTGTGGCGCTGACACTGCCGGTTTTTGCCGGAGGTCAGGGCGAGACCGGATCCGAAGCGACTGGCGACGGGCAGGAGATCACCGAGCTGACACTGCTGGTGGACAACCAGTCCCCGATCGAGGGAATCGAGGCTGTCGCGGCCCGCGCCGAAGAAGAACTCGGCATCCGCGTGGAGATCGAGCTGCGCCCTGGCGGTACTGAAGGCGACAACGTTGTCAAGACGCGCCTCGCCACCGGTGAGATGGCCGACCTCATGTACTACAACTCCGGTTCGCTGTTCAAAGCACTGAGTCCGGAGCGCCACTTCGTGGATCTGAGCGACATGTCCTTCATGGATCGTATTCTCGATTCCTTCAAGGAAACGGTCAGTGTCGGTGATGGCGTGTACGGTATCCCCGCCGACAGTGCCTTCGGCGGTGGCTGGTACTACAACCGTCGCGTCTACGAGGAACTCGGCCTCGAGGTGCCCCATACCTGGGATCAGCTGATGGAGAATCTTGCGGCGGTTGAGGCTGCCGGTATCGAGCCGGTGGCTGCGTCCTTCGCGGACACGTGGACCGCACAGATCATCGTCCTCGGCGACTTTTACAACGTCTACAGCGAGTATCCCGATTTCGCCGCGGACTATACCGCCAACGAAGCGCATTTCGCGGACACGCCGATCGCCCTGCGCGGCTTCCAGAAGATGCAGGAAGTGCACGATGCGGGATATTTCAGCGCCAACCCGGTTGCGACGACCTTTGACGAAGCTCTGGCGATGGTGGCGACGGGTGAAGCGGCCCACTATCCGATGCTGACGGTCGTTCTCCCGAACATCGAAGCCGCCCACGGCGACCTGATCAACGACATCGGGTTCTTTGGACAGCCCGGCTCCGATCCCGACGACCACGGTGTGACGTTGTGGATGCCGGCGACGCTGGCGGTGTACGCGGACGGTGAAAACGTCGACGCCGCCACCCGCTTTGTTGAGTACTTCGTGTCCGACGCCGGCGTGGAGGCGTTCCTGAGCGCCCGAACCGTCACCGGCCCGATGGTGATCGAAGGTGTTGAGCTCGACGACGCCTATCCGGCGGTTCAAGAGATGCTGACCTACGTGAACAACGGTCTTACCGCCCCCGCTCTCGAGTTCCTTTCCCCGATCAAGGGGCCCAACCTTGAGCAGATTCTGGTGCAGGTTGGTCTCGGCCTCGTATCGGCTGAAGAGGGCGCCGCAGAGTACGACCGCGACGTTGTGCGTCAGGCACGCCAGCTCGGTCTTGAGGGCTGGTAAACCTTCCCCGACGTGAAGGTCATTCCAGATCGGTACCCGGGACAGTGTCCCGGGTGCCGTGTTTTTGGAGACGCACTATGAAGAAGCTGCTCAACAACACGTACAGCTATTGGTTCCTCGTTCCCGCGGGTCTGATCTACGTGACCTTTTTTATCGCGCCCACGTTCATGTCGTTCTTTTTCAGTCTCACGCGGTGGACGCTCTTCGACTGGGAGTTTATCGGGCTCGAGAACTTCATCATGTTTTTCCAGGAGTCCTCACTCAAGGTTGGATTCCGGAACACGCTGTTTTTCGCGACCGTAACCGCCCTGTCGAAGGTCGTCCTTGGCTTCGCGCTGGGACTTGTCCTGACGATGGGGATCCGATTCACGGGGTTTCTGCGCTCGATCGTGTTCTTTCCGACGATCCTCAGTATCGTCGCCGTCGGTATCACCTTTCGGCGCCTCATGCATCCCGCGCACGGTGCGATCAACCGCACCCTGGCTCTGTTCGGGATCAGTGGTCCCAACTGGCTCGGGAACGTGGACATCGCGATGCTCTCGGTGTCTCTCGTGGACGTGTGGCGCGGCGTCGGCATCGCCACGGTGATTTTCATCGCCGGAATGCAGGCGATCCCGCGCGACTACTACGAGGCGGTGTCCATCGACGGTGGGGGCTTCTGGCGCCAGGTGTGGCACGTGACCGTGCCGCTCTCGCGACCGGCGACCAACTCCGTCCTTCTGCTGGCGATGATCGGCGGGCTTCGCACCTTCGACCTCGTCTGGACGATGACCGGCGGGGGGCCCGGGTTCTCCACCGACCTGATCGCGTCAATCATCTACAAACAGTACCAGGCCGGTTTCTACGGACTCGCGACGGCCGGAAACGTCATTCTTTTCTTCGTGGTTGCGGCGATCGCCGTACCGCTGTTCTGGTTTCTTAATCGGAAGGAGGTGACGCTGTGATGACGTTGACCGGACTTCCCCGGCGGGTGATTCGGGAGATCGTGCAACTGGTGTTTGCCGTGCTCATTACCGTCCTGTTCGGTGCACCGCTCGTCTTTGTGGCGCTGAACGCCGGAATGGACGTGCCGCAGGCGGCGGAAATGCGCATGGCGCTCCCCGAGTCGCCGCAGTACCTGGCAAACCTCGGGGAGGTGATTGCAGCGCGGGACGGCGCGGTCCTGCGGGCGTTCTGGAACAGTTCGGTGATCACCGTGTCATCGATCGTGATCCTGATCGTCGTCGGAGCGATGTCGGGTATGGTGCTCCAGCGGCGCCGCGGCAAGGCGGTGACGCCGATCATGTTTCTCGTGCTCGCCGGACTCATGGTGCCACCGGCGGTGGTGCCCACGATCAAGCTTTTGCAGACGCTGGGAATCTTCAAGACACTCTACAGCATGGTCCTCATCGAGGTCGCCATTAACCTGCCGGTGACGATCGTCCTGTACCGTGCCTACATGGTGTCGATCCCGCAGGAGATGGACGAGTCGGCTCTGATCGAAGGGGCCTCACCGTGGCAGCTGTACTGGCGGATTATCCTGCCGTTGGTGAAGCCGGTGACGGCGACGGTGATCGTGCTCTCCGCGGTCTTCATCTTTAACGACTTCGTGCATCCGCTGTATTTTCTTCCCGGGGCGGAAAACGTTACCGTCCAGCTTACGCTTTACAACTTCATGAGTCGGTACGCGACGCAGTGGAATCTGCTCTTTTCGAACGTGCTCCTGATTTCCCTGCCGCCGCTCGTGGCGTTTATCGTCTTCAACAAACGGATCGTGGCGGGAGTCGTCGCCGGCGCGGTCAAAGGATAACACAGTGCTTTCTCCAACCGACATCAAACTCGATTACCTCAACCTGCCGGCGGTCCTGTCGACCGTGACACCCGCCATCAGCTGGCGCCTGGACGCTTCCGGCAGACCTGTGGCGTTACCCGGGACCGCAGACGACGACGGCGCGGTTCAACAGCAGGCGTACCGGATCCAGGTCGCGCGGGAACCGGGGTTCCACACGCTCGTACGCGACTCCGGATGGGTCGAGTCGGCCCGCACACTTGGGATCCCATGGGACGGCCCGGCGCTGGAGCCGCTTTCGGCCTACCTCGTCCGGGTGTCGGTTCGCGATCGCGCTGGCGGGGAGAGCGAGTGGAGTACGGCGGAGGCGTTCGAGACCGCCGCCGTCGGTGTGGGGTGGGACGTTCCGTTTCTCGCCGCACCGGTTGCCCTCGCTCCGCCGGACGCATCACGCCCCGTGTACCTGCGCCGCCGGTTTTCGCTGGATCGCGTGCCTGAGCGGCCCCGACTGCTCGCGACCGCCCTGGGCCTCTACGAGGTCTGGATCAACGGCGTTCGCATCGGTGAGGATCTGCTGACGCCGGGATGGACCGCCTACGATCAGCGCCTGACACATCAGACGTACGATGTCTCCGATCTCCTGAGGGAAGGCGAGAACGTGGTCGGTGTCGTCCTCGGCTACGGTTGGTACGCCGGCGATCTCACGTGGCTGGACGCCCGCAACCTCTACGGTGACCGCCCGGCGGTTTCGCTTGCGCTTCTGGATACCGACGAGGCGAACCGACGGTCTCTCGTGGACTCCGCGATCGTTGCCACCGATACGCCCGAATACTGGGAGGCGGCCCACGGTCCGCTGGTCTACGCGGAGCTTTACCACGGCGAGGAGTACGACGGTGGACAGGACCTCCCGGGCTGGTGTGAGCCCGGTGCCGAAGCCGACACGGAAACCGCCGCTGCTGCGTGGCATCCCTGCGAGGTGCTTCCGGGCAGTGAGTCGTTCGGCAGCCGCGTGGAGCCGGAAGACGGCCCGCCCGTGCGCCGCCAGGATACACTCTCCCCGCAGCGAGTGTTCACCACGCCCGCCGGCGAAACGGTCATCGATTTCGGACAGAACCTCACCGGATGGGTTCGGATCGCGGCTGTCGGTCACCCGGGCGAGCGGATCGTCCTTTCCCACGCCGAAGTCCTCGACGCCGACGGAAACTTCTACACCGAGAACCTGCGGAGCGCCCGCAACAGGATAGTGTACACCATTGGTGCCGAACAGGACGGCGCGTCCGGTGCGCGGTCCTGGGAGCCGCGTTTCAGCTTTCAGGGGTTCCGCTACGTCCGAATCGACGAGCTTCCGGAGACCATGGCCGCCGATCTGGACGACCACGCCGATCGTTATTTCACGGCGGTGGCGATCCACTCGGACATGGAACCCACGCTGCGCTTCTCGTGCTCCGACGACCGAATCAACCAGCTTCATCGCAACATTCTGTGGGGCTGGAAAGGCAACACGGTGCACGTGCCCACCGACTGTCCGCAGCGCGACGAACGCCTCGGATGGACCGGCGACGCCCAGGTGTTTGTGGGGACCGCGGCGTACCTCACCGACGTTCGAGGCTTTTTTCGTCGCTGGCTCCGGGACCTCGCACTGGAACAGCACGAAGATGGTGGCGTTCCGTTCGTCATTCCCGACGTGCTTTCGGCGGTCATGCACCGGGATCCGAACATCCAGGATACACATTCGTCGACCGGGTGGGGCGACGCGGCGGTGGTGTGTCCGACAACGCTCCTTGATCGCTACGACGACCGTGAGACGCTGGAACGGCAGTATCCATCCATGCGCAAGTGGATCGATTTCATCCGTCAGCGCGCCGAGAACGAGGTGCTGTGGAACAGCGGTTTCCACTTCGGCGACTGGGTTGCCCTGGACGCCAAAGAAGGCAGCTTCTTTGGCGCCACGCCGAACGACCTGACCGCGACGGCGTACTACGCGTATTCCACGCTCCTCACGGCGCGTGCCGCAAAGACCCTTGGGCGTACGCAGGAAGCCGCCGAACTGCAGGATCTGCACGGACGCATCGTCGAGGCATTCCGTCGGGAATACTACACCGCCGCCGGGCGGCTGGCGGCGAGGACGCAGACCGCGCATCTGCTGGCGCTGGCGTTCGATCTGGCGCCACCGGAGCACCGTGCGCGCACGGTTCGGGACCTGATTGCCCTGATTCGCGAGAACGACGACCACCTCGTGACCGGATTCCTCGGCACGCCGCTTCTGCTGCCGGTGCTCGCTGAGAACGGACATCTCGAGGAGGCCTATGCGCTTCTTACCCGGGAGGAGTACCCCTCGTGGCTCTACCAGGTGTCTCAGGGGGCAACGACGATCTGGGAGCACTGGGACGGCCTGAAGCCGGACGGTACGATGTGGAGTGCCGAGATGAACTCGTTTAACCACTACGCCTACGGCGCCGTGGGGGAGTGGATGTACCGCACGATCGGTGGAATCGACCTTAGCCGGTCGCGCATCGGCGAAAGGAGTTTTGTGATCGCCCCGCGACCTGGCGGGGGAATCACGTCGGCCGACATCCGGTATGCGTCACCCCTGGGAGATGTCGCCGTCTCCTGGGCGATCAGGGATGGTGAGATGTCGGTTACCGTGGAGCTGCCGCCCAACACGAGTGGTACGCTCGAGCTTCCTTCCGACGGCGCCTCCGGCGACACCAGCCGTGGTGAGCCGATCGGCCCGGGGATGACAGTGCGATCGGTGCCGGTTTCTCGGTAGCGGTAAACTCCGAATACCGCGGGGCTCTGGCCGTGCGAAACAGTACCCCCGGGACGACCGCACAACTGGTCGACAAACGCCCACCGCGATTCGACCTGTGACTGCGGTCACCGGTGTCGAGGCCGGGTAGTCGCCGGTGGCCGCGCCGGCGGCCACGGCGAGCTGATCCTCCTGGCGATCGGACCCGTTCCATGCGGTCCTTCGGTTGTACCCGGGGAAACGACCACTACACTCGCTGCGCGTTACAGTTCTGGACCACCCTTAGGGATTGAAGGAAATCACCAACCCATTGGCCCCTGATGCACTCGCCCCGGCAAACGTGGTTCCGCCGATTGTGACGGGGACATCATCGGTAACGGCGCCGGCCGCGTAGAGTTGTCCGTCTGACCCGATCGCAATGCCTTCAGCATAAGAATAGGCGTCGGAGGACTCGCCGCTCGCACCCTGTGCGGCGACAGCTGTACCATCAAGGTCGTACTTCACCACGAGGGCCATCTCGCTCTCGAAGCTACTTTCCACGCCCACACCCGTCCCGAACGTCGCCGTGGCGGTGGATGTGCTGTTCCCGAGGAAATACCCGCCGACATACACGCCGCCGGAGTCGGTCGCCGCATCGATGTAGTAAATCTCCGGGTCGTTCGCGGCGGAAATCAACCCACTGACCCACTGAGTTGTGCCGTTGTGGTCGTAGGCGACGACGATCCCTTCGTCGTTGTCGCTCTGGCTGGCATAACTCACACCGTTGCCAAATCCGTTGGCAGTCCCTTGGAAACTGCCGACCGCGTAGACCGCGTTCGAACCTACGGCGAGTCCGAAGAACTCCGCGCTTCCGCCGGCGCCGAGGTTGTCGACACTTTTTGCCCAGCGCGCGTCGAGGTTGGAATCAAAACTCACAATGAGTGTGTTAAAATTGGTCGAGGTTGAGCCAGATACGTCGATATCGCTCGGATTACCGGCGAAGGAGTAGGTGCCGGTCCCGGTCATGTTGCCGGCGGCGTACACGTTCCCGTCGGCATCGACGCCTATTCCTTCGAATACGGAATCCCACAGCGACGCGGTGGTCGTGGCCGCGTCCTGGGCCGTTCCGTTGGTTGCGTCCAGTGTCAATACGAGAGCGTGATTGCGGCCATCAACGGTCGCCTGTGCCGTCACGCCGCTCCCGTAGGTAAACTCACCATTCCCGCGCTGGATGCCGGCGATGTAGATGGTGCCGTCGGCTACGGCGATATCGTAGAATTCGTAGCGATCCGGGGCAGTGGTCGGAACATAGGACCACTGCGCGGTACCGCTTGCGTTGAACTTGACTACGGCACCGTGATTACCGGACACAAGGCCGGACACCGTGATTCCGTTCCCGAAGTTCCACGTCGACGTTGTCTTGATTCGCACAAGCGCATAAATGTTCCCGCTCGAGTCGGTCGCCACCGCCGCGAAGTTGCTGTAATCGGCACTGCCGGATTCCTGAAACGCCCAGTTCGCGTCTCCGTCGGAATCGTAGGAGACAAGTAGCGCTGCCGTCGCCGAACTTCCCGCTGTAGTATTGATCGCGTTACCAAAATCGATTGTGCCTTTCGCGGAGCCGCCGATGACGAGGCCCTCCCCCGAAGCCGCTGCGACGGCGGCGAAATAGCTTCCGGCGGAACCCGAGCGGGGCGTCTCTCCCCAGTTGAGCTCCAGACTCTCGCCTGCGTCGGGATCGTCTGGCGGACTATTCACGGGATCGTCCGGATCACTATCCACGGAAGTGTTGTCCGGATCGCCGAACCAGACACAACCGGTGGGAAGTAACGAGAAAGCGACGATGACCAAAATCGCTCGGCTGATCGCGCGCCGTCTGACTGCCCTCCGCCACGGGAGATCGATCGGTGTTCGTTGTGATAACGCCATACCCACACCCCTTTCATCACGAGGTTAGTACTGCGTAATCGCATCTGTATTGGATTATTCGGACATCAGAGGGCGTTCGTATTGGATGTCAACGACCATCGTCAAAAAACCGGAGGGACAAATTGTAGTGTACCCTTCGCTGTTTCTCGTCCTCCATATCTCTCAGGAACTGTCGCGGCCGGACACCGGTGAAACGTCTGAATTCGCGAATGAAGTGTGGTTGATCGTAGAAATCATAGATCCTCGTCAGGTAGTCGATATCCGGATCGCGGTGGAAGTCGGAAAGAATCTGCTCCATTCTTCGTATCCTCAGGTAGAGGGACGGAGACATACCAGTGATCCCGGCGAACAATCGTCGTACGTGGCGGATGCTGAGCGGTAGTGCATCCAATCCCTGTTCCAGCTTCCGGAAATCGTATGTCGTGTCCAGCAGATCAAGAACCCGCCGTTTGTTGCCCAACAATCCCACATCGGTGGTGCGAAAATGGTGTTCGAAGTAGCTGTCCAGAATCGCACATGCCTCCTCTTCGCTGTCGCTGGCCGCGCAACTCGTCTTGAGTTCAGATATCGTCGGAAAAACATCTTTCGCATCGGCTATGCGATTCGTAAGAAGACGGGGGTTCCCGCCGGCAGATCGTAACGCCGCTCCCGGCGAAAGCTCCACAACGATAGAGCGATTGTGGCAGGGGGACGGCTCAAGGCGAGATGGATAGGAACGGGGCCCGACGACCATCTCTGGGTAACCGGGATGCCGGTCACCATTTGACATGACCGCACAATACACATCGCCCAGAAGAAGAAACAGAAAATTCTGCGTCCACGCCGGAAAATACCGATCGTAGATCGTCGTGACCGAAAACAGATAACCTCTGACGTACTCCTTGACCGAGGATGCCGGCTCGTGGAGTTTTGTGTAACTCATCACTTGTCCGTACCCGCAATTCTATCATCTCAAGCGTTGACGCGTCCCTGGAGGCCCCAGGCAGAATATGCGTTTCTTCGGTGCGGTCAGGGGCCGCGCGACGAGGTCCACCTGCTCCCGCGGTTCTCCGACAGACTTGGACGATCGGGCAAGAACGCCGCAGGATCCGGCTACCACCGACCGCTTCCGGTTGGGTATCTGTAGTGGAGAGACGATCGGGTACGCGTCTCACTACATTGGAACCCTGAACCTGGAAGGAGGAACACCACTATGAGTACACCACAGAGCGCCCCGTGGTCGCCGGATGAGCTTCGGGCGATCGCGACCGCCGACGATCTGCACATTTCGCCGTTCCGTGAGGACGGCACAACCTACGGCACTCCCACGTGGATCTGGTCCGTCGCTGTGGACGAGGCCCTGTACGTTCGGGCGTACAACGGGACGAGCTCGCGATGGTACCAGGCGGCGGTTCGGGAGCGTGCCGGCCGCATCATTGCGGCGGGGATGACAAAGGATGTGACGTTCGAGCCGGTGGACGGCGAGATTCACGATCGAATCGACGCTGCATACCGGCAAAAATACCCCGACAGTCCGTTTCTTGCCCCGATGATCGCGGAGGGGCCCCGTGCGGCAACCGTGCGGGTCATGCCGCGGGCGGAGTAATACTCCGTCTGTACGCCAATGGCAAACGCCACGGCACCAACCGCACCCCGACACCAGTCAAAGCAAGGAGAATACTGCAATGATATTGAACGAGACATACACCCTGACCAATGGAGTCGAGATCCCGAAGCTCGGTCTTGGCACGTGGTTTATCAGCGACGACGATGCCGTCCAGGCCGTGGTCGACGCCACGAAGCTCGGCTATCGCCACATCGATACCGCCCAGGCGTATCAGAACGAGCGTGGTGTCGGTGAGGGAATCAAAAAGAGCGGCGTGGCCCGCAAAGACCTGTTCGTGACCACAAAGCTCGCCGCCGAGGTGAAGGACTACGAGGAGGCGGTCGCCTCGATAGACGGATCACTGAAACGCATGGGGCTCGAGTACATCGACCTGATGATCATACACAGTCCACAGCCGTGGGCGGAGTTCAACGGGAGCGATCGGCACGAGCAGGGCAACCGGGAGGCGTGGCGCGCCCTCGAGGACGCCTACAAGGCGGGCAAACTGCGCGCCATCGGGGTGTCGAACTTCGAGCCGTCGGACGTCGAAAACATCGTCTCGGACTGCACGGTGAAGCCGATGGTGAACCAGATTCTGGTCCACGTGACCAACACGCCGTCGTCGATCATCGACTACTGCCGGAAAAACGACATCGTGGTCGAAGGGTACTCCCCGGTTGGTCACGGCGAGCTGCTCAAGAATGAAAAGCTTGCCACGATGGCGAAGAAGTACGGCGTCTCGATCCCGCAGCTGGGAATCCGCTACGACCTGCAGCTGGGACTCGTTGTGCTGCCCAAGACGGCAAATCCGGATCACATGAAGAGCAACGCCGACGTTGACTTCGAGATCTCCGACGCGGACATGGAACAGCTGAAGAACATGAAACGCATCGAGGACTACGGCGATGCGAGCATGTTTCCGGTATACCAGAAGGACTGGCGCTGACCGCCGGCACCACCCCGAATCCGGCGGCGGAGTGACCCGCCGCCGGAACCCGCCCTGCAATCATCCGCCCTGCAATCATCCGCCCGCCATCGCTTCCCGCACCGCGATCACGTCTTCCACACTCCCCTTGCCATTCCTGCAGCCGCAGCGTATATTCCCTTCCGATAGTTAACTTGTTAATAGTTAACATGGTAAACCAAATATGCAGCCCGACAGAGAATCGCCCGACAGAGAATCCATAGTTCGCGAACTTATTCGCGTCATGCGCCGTATCACGCGGCTACTCAAAAAGCGCACGTTCAACTCGCTCACCAAGGAGATCCGGCCGAGTTCAGTGTTCGTCATGACCCAGCTGTTTCGCTCGGCCGACGAAGGTGTTCCCGCACTCCGGGTGTCGGAGATCGCCTCCGCCATGGGAATATCGGTCCCTGGAGCTACGCGCATCGTCACCGGACTGGAAGAGGATGGGTATGTGCGCCGGGAAATGGATCCGGACGACAGGCGCGCGGTACTCGTCTCGCTGACCGACGCGGGACGGGAGGCGCTTGCGCCGGCGCGGCGCGAACTTGAAAGCCGATTCCACGGGCTGATCGAACACCTGGGAGACGAGCGCAGCGCGCGGCTCGTTTCGCTCCTTCAGGAGGTGGAGGACTATCTTGCAGACTAATACTCGCCCCACGGGAGGGGGTCGCATCGCCATGCTGGTCGTGACGGTGCTGGTGATCGCGGTCGGCCCCGTTGCGACGGTGGCGGCGGAAGACCTCACGGTGGACGAGGCCGTGTCGCGGGCGCTGTCCGGCGATCCCCGCATTCAGAGCGCGCTGCTCGAGGCGGCGGCGGCGCGTTCCTCGGTGGAAGAAGCCCAATGGAGCCGGCTTCCCTCGCTGTCCGTGTCAGCCGGCTACACCCGCCTGAGTCACGTATCCTCCTCGATCTCGTTCGGGTCGGCGGAGGTCAGCCTCGACTCTCAGGACAACGCGTACTCGCTGCAGGCCAACCTCCAGTACCCGGTGTTTGCCGGGTACCGGCTTCGGGAATCGATCACCCTGGCCGAACTCGCCGCACAAGGAAAGGCGATCGGTGTCGACGCGACGCGCAGTGCCGTGGCGTTCGAAACGGAGCGGGCGTACTGGGAAGCGTTGCGGGCGGAGAACATCGTTGCCATGATGCGGGAAAACCTGTCGCTCACCGAGCGGAATCGCGACGTCACGCGCAG
Source organism: uncultured Spirochaeta sp. (assembly GCA_913030605.1). GTDB lineage: Bacteria > Spirochaetota > Spirochaetia > DSM-27196 > Alkalispirochaetaceae > Alkalispirochaeta. The sequence continues at coordinate 43,232 of CAJWEZ010000012.1, read as the reverse complement.
GAAACTGGAGCAGGGGACCGTACTCAACGCGGATCTCCTGGAAGCAGAGATGCGGTGCGACCAGGCCGAGATGGACCTGCAGGACGCGATCATGCGTCGCGACCGGGCGATGCTCATGCTGCGGTCGCTGGTAGACCCCGAGGGTTCGCAGGATCTCTCACTGGTCTCGGAGCCCGGTTCCGATGTCACGATCGACGGGAGCGAGCAGGATCTGGTCAAAGACGCCCTTGAGGCGCGTCCGGAACTCCTGGCGGCGACGCTGGCGGTCGACGTTGCCGACGCGAATGTGGGACAGGCGCGGTCGGCGCTGTACCCGACGGTGTCGGTGACCGGCAACTACACATACGCAAACCCCAACTCGCGCGTGGCGTTCCAGAGCGACCCGGCGTTTACGGGTACCTGGATGCTGGGCGCGCAGATCTCCTACGACCTCGGAGGACTTCCCGCACACCGGTCGGCGATCGATACGCGGGAGGCCGAGGTTCGTATGCGCACGGCTGACGCGGACCGCACCGAGCGCGTCGTGACGCAGGACGTCCGCACGTGCCTCCTGGTCTACAATCGGACCCGCGCGGACCTGGATCTGGTCTCCGGAATGGTCGATCAGGCCAGGGAACACGAACGGGTGGTGGCGCAGCAGGTGCGGCTGGGTGCCGCCTCGGACGTCGATCAGCTCACCGCGTCGGTGGATCGCCTCAGGAGCGAGTACGCCGTGGTGAACAAGGCGATCGACCTGCAGATCGCGGCGGCGGACCTTCGGCGCGCGGCGGCGATCCAGCGGTACGAGTAGACCGGAGGCGACGCATGGGAACGATTTTTCGGATGCTCGGTCCGTTTCGCGTACCGGTCGTCGCGACGGTGATCGCCGTGTTCGGGCAGGCGATGGGCAACCTGTACCTCCCGACGCTCATGTCCGACATCGTCAACAACGGCATCACCAACAGCGACGTCAACTACATCATCGCCACGGGGCTCAAGATGCTGCTTGTGGCTGCCGGCGGTTCCGCGTGCGCAGTGGTGGCCAGCTACCTTTCCTCGCACGTGGCGATCGGCGTCAGCGAGCGTCTTCGGAGCCGGATTTTTACAACGGTGTCGCGCTTCTCACTGAACGAGTTCGACCGCTTCAGCACGCCATCGCTGGTGACGCGAAGCACCAACGACGTGACCCAGATTCAGAACGTACTGATCATGATCGGCCGCATGATGATCGCCGCACCGATCACGGCCGTTGGCGGGATGATCCTCGCGCTTCAGAAGGACCGGGGCCTGGCATGGATCATCGTCGTGGCGATTCCCGTGCTCGGCCTTTTCATCGGCTTCGTAGCCGCGAAGGGTTTTCCGCTGTTTCAGGCGATTCAGAAGAAAATCGACCGCATCAACCACATCGTGCGCGAGAATCTCACCGGAATGCGCGTCATTCGTGCGTTCAACAAGGGCGATTTCGAAACCCGTCGATTCCAGGAGGCGAACGAGGATCTCATGCAGACCTCGGTGACCGTGAATCGCATTTTCGCCACACTCTTCCCATTCATGATGCTCATCATGAACCTCACGATGGTTGCCGTGCTGTGGTTCGGCAGCCACCGGATCGACCGGGGACTTTCAAACATCGGTGACATGATCGCGTTTCTGCAGTACGGCATGATGATCCTGTCGTCGTTTCTCATGGCTTCGATCATGTTCGTGATGCTCCCAAGGGCGCAGGCGTCGGCGACGCGCATCAACGAGGTCCTGGCGGTGGTCCCGGAACTGGACGATCCGGAGGTGCCACGGCAGCCCGACCCCGCCTCCCGCGGGTACGTGGAGTTTCGCAACGTGACGTTCTCATACCACGGCGCGGAAGAGCCGGCGATCAGCAACATATCCTTTACCGCGGGACCCGGTGAGGTCACCGCCGTGATCGGCAGTACGGGGGCGGGGAAGTCGACGCTGATCTCGCTCATTCCGCGGTTCTACGATGTGGACTCCGGCCAGATTCTGGTCGACGGCGTTGACGTCCGCGAGCTCACCCAGCAGGACCTTCGCGCGAGGATCGGTCTGGTCCCGCAGCGGGCGGTGCTGTTCACCGGAACCGTGGCTGAAAACATCCGCTACGGTATGAACGACGCCGACGATGAGACGGTCGCGGCGGCGGCACGGACCGCGCAGGCGGCGGAGTTTATCGCCGAGATGGAGCAGGGCTTCGACTCGCCGATCTCCCAGGGCGGCACCAACGTCTCCGGTGGCCAGAAGCAGCGTCTGGCGATTGCCCGGGCCCTGGTACGCCGGCCCGAAATCTACCTCTTCGACGACAGCTTTTCCGCGCTGGACTTTCGCACCGACGCGATGCTCCGCGCGGCCCTGCGACGGGAGACGCAGAATGCCACGGTGATCATTGTCGGGCAGCGCGTCGCGTCGATCATGGACGCCGACCGGATCATCGTTCTCGACGAGGGGGCGGTTGTCGGTATGGGGACCCACAGAGAGCTCTACGAGGATTGCCCCGTCTATCGGGAGATCGTGGAGTCGCAGCTCTCGGACGAGGAGATCGCATGAGCGACCGTCCACGGGGACCGCGCGGTCCAATGGGTCGCGGCGCCGGCCCCGCCGAGAAACCGAAGAACATGGGGCAGGCGTTGCGGCGCCTGGTGCGCTACTTCGGTGCCCGCCGGAAACACCTCGTCGTCGTGTTCGCGCTTTCGATCCTTAGCACCGCCTTCGGGATCATCGGGCCCAAGCTTCAGGGAAAGGTGACCACCAGGCTGTTCGAAGGCTTCATCGGGAAGTACGTCGCGGCGTTTAGCGGAAAACCACTCCCGGCGATCGACTTCGTCTTCATCGAGCGGCTGCTGGCGCTGATCGTCGGTCTCTACCTGGTGAGTTCACTGCTGCGCTACCTGCAGCAGCTGATCATGTCCGACGTGGCGCAGAAGGTCGTCTACGACATGCGTGAGGAGGTTCACAACAAGATTCACAGCCTTCCACTGCAGTATTTCGACAGCCGGAGTCACGGCGAGGTCATGAGCCGCGTGACCAACGACATCGACACGATCGCGAACACGTTGCAGCAGAGTGTCACGCAGTTCATCACCGCCTTCGCAACCATCCTGGGGATCGTGGTGATGATGCTCACGATCAGCCCGCTGTTGACGCTGGTGAGCCTCCTCACGCTGCCCACGGCGATGCTCGCCACCGTACGCATCACCAAGATCTCGCAGCGGCACTTCGCGGCGCAGCAGAAAGAGCTGGGCGAACTGAATGGGCACGTCGAGGAGATGTACAGCGGGTTCACGATCGTCAAGGCGTTCGGCCGGGAAGCGGACGCCGTCGAGCGCCACGGCGCAATCAACGACCGGCTCGGAGAGGCCGGGTGGCGCGCGCAGTTCATATCCGGGATCGTCATGCCGATCATGACGTTCATCAACAACGTGGGCTACGTAGCCATTTGCGTTGTCGGCGGCGTCCTGACCGCCCGGAACGTGATCGAAATCGGCGACATTCAGGCGTTTATTCAGTATTCGCGGCGCTTCACCATGCCGATCGCGCAGCTCTCCAACATTGCCAACGTCCTGCAGTCGACGCTCGCGTCGGCGGAGCGGGTATTCGAGATCCTGGACGAGGAGGACATGGTGGAGGACCGCCCCGACGCCCGCGACGCCTTCGTGCCCCGCGGTGACGTGGCGTTCCACGACCTGAAGTTCGGATACACCGACGATCACCTCCTGATGGACGGCGTGTCCCTGGAGGTGGCGGCGGGAGAGACGGTGGCGATCGTGGGCCCCACCGGTGCGGGCAAAACCACCCTGGTAAACCTGCTCATGCGGTTCTACGAAATCAAGGGCGGGGCGATCACGATCGACGGCGTGGACCTCCGCGACCTCAGGCGATCGTCACTGCGAAATATCTTCGGGATGGTGCTGCAGGACACGTGGCTCTTCGGTGGAACGATTCGCGAGAACATCGCCTACGGTCGCGACGAGGCGACCGAGGACGAGATCGTTCGCGCGGCGGTTGCGGCCCACGCCGACCATTTCATTCGTGCGCTTCCCGCGGGATACGATACGGCGATCAACGATGAGGCCTCCAACCTTTCGCAGGGAGAGAAGCAGTTGCTGACGATCGCCCGCGCGATCCTTGCGGACCCGCCGATTCTGATCCTCGATGAGGCGACCAGCAGCGTCGACACCAGGACCGAGGTGTACATCCAGAAGGCGATGGGAGAACTCATGAAGGGACGGACCAATTTCGTGATCGCCCACCGATTGTCCACGATTCGTGACGCGGAGAAGATCATCGTGATGAACCACGGTTCGATCATCGAGATGGGAACCCACAACGGGTTGCTCGAACAGAACGGCTTTTACGCGGACCTCTACCGCAGCCAGTTTGCCGGCTCCTTCGTCGACGAAGAAGCCGTGTAGGGAAGGACACCATGAGTACGGAAGATACAACGAAGACCAAACCGATACGCAGGGGCCCACGCATCGTCGGGCGCATCATTCTCACCGTCGTGATCCTCGTCGGCGTGTGGTTCGGCGCAACCCGCGGACTCGACGCGATCATGTACGTCACCACGGAGGACGCATCCGTCGACGGAAACCAGGTGACCCTGAGCGCGCGAACCCTCGGGCGGATCGCGACGATCACCACGGAGGAGGGCGCCCGGGTCGCCGCCGGCGACGTTCTGGTCACGTTGGACGATACCGACCTTCGGGCTCAGGAGGCGCAGGCGCAGGCGGCGCTGACCTCGGCGCGGCGTAACCTGGAACTGGCCCGCGTCAACCTCAACAGCAGCCGTGACGATCTCACCCGTATCCGCAACCTGTACGAGAACGACGCCGCCACCCGCGAGCGCTACGATCACGCCGTCAGCGCCGAGCAGGCGGCACAGGCGCAGTACGCGGTGGCGCAGGCGCAGATCGACACCTCAACCGCCCAGCTCGGCGTCGTGGAGGCGCAGCTGCAAAACACCGAGATCCGCGCTCCCATGGACGGAACCGTGGACACGATCGAGCGCTCCGAGGGCGATGTGGTGCAGCCGAGTCAGGCGATCATGACGATCAACGATCTCGAGGACCTGTGGGTCGTGGCCAACGTGGAGGAAACCGACATCGCCCGGGTCAAGTCGGGAGCACAGGTGCGGATCACCGTCGACGCGTTCGGCAGACGGGAGTTTCCCGGGACCGTGGAGATGATCTACGCCGGCATCGTCGCGCCGGCGTTCCAGATCGGCGAGTTCACCAAAACCACACAGCGTATTCCGGTGCGCATCCGGTTTGCCGACGGAACCGATTCGCTTAGGCTCCTGCCGGGCATGTCCGTGGAGGTGAAGATCCGCACCCCGACGGAGGTGCCGGGGATCGTTCCTCGGTTTCTGCTGCCGTAACGCGAAGCAGTGACCGTGCGATAGGCGTGCCTCGTCCGCCGGCCGGCGTCATTCCGCCGCGACCGCCGGCTCACGTCGCGGGATGAAAAACGCCAACGCCAGTCCCGCAAACGCCAACACCGTTGCCACCTGAAACGCCACGTCCACACCGTGGATCAGATCGCTCGGAGCGGCGGAGGGACCCGTATCGCGCGCCGCCATCGTCATGACCGTGACGAGCAGGGCAGTGCCGATGGATGCGGAGATCTGCCGCATCGTATTGTTCATCGCGGTTCCGTGGGGGATCAGATCCAGCTCAAGCTGATTGAGCCCTTCGGTGGTCGCCGGCATCAGGACCATCGACAGGCCGAGCATCCGGATGCCGAACACGCCTGCAACAAACGCAAAGGGCGTGTCGAGTGCGAGGCGCGTAAAAAGCACCGACGTCAGGGTCACCAGCGAGAGGCCGATCGCGACCAGCCATCGCGACCCGAAGCGGTCGAACAGCCGCCCGGCGATCGGGTTCATGATGCCCATGAGAATTGCCCCGGGCATGATTGCCAGCCCCGACTGCAGCGCCGTGAACCCCGCCATATTCTGCATGTAGATCGGAAGGATCGTCTCGGCGCCGATGAGCTGCATGAAGGTAAGCATCCCGATGATTGTGGCGATCGTGAAGACGCGGTTTCCGAAGACGCGAAACTCGAGGATCGGCTGTGGAAGCTTCAGCTGCCGGAGGACGAAGATTGTGACGGTGATCGCGCCCACCGCCAGTGAGATGACCACCGACGGAGCCGACCAGCCGGCGTTCCCGGCGCTGCTGAAGCCGTACAGCAGCCCCCCGAATCCGATGACCGACAGACAGATCGACGTGACATCGACCTTCGGAAAGGTCCGGTCGGTCACGTTCACCAGGACGCGGTGCGCGACCACCATGTCCGCCAGGGCGATTACGATCATCAGAAAGAACATCGTCTGCCACGGCAGGTTCTCCACGATCCACCCCGACAGCGTGGGACCGATCGCCGGTGCAAACGCGATGACCAGCCCAACCATGCCCATGGCGCTTCCCCGCCTGTTGGCCGGGTACACGGTAAAGATCACCGTCATTGTCAACGGAAGCACGATACCGGCGCCGCTCGCCTGGACCACGCGTCCCACCATGAGCACGGCAAAACTCGGTGCCAGGCCGCAAATGGCAGAACCGACGGTAAACAGCCCCATGGCGGTCATGAACAGCTTTCGCGTGGTAAACGTCTCGATCAGAAACGCGGTAATCGGGATCATGACGCCGTTGACGAGCATAAACACCGTCGTGAGCCACTGGCCCGTGCTCTGGGTCAGGTCGAACTCCGCCATGATGTGCGGCGTCGCCGTCGCCAGGAGCGTTTGGTTGAGTATCGATATGAATCCACCCGTGAGGAGTGTCGCGACGAGGGTGAAACGGTTGTACGTCTGTTCGGGTTGGGTATTCCGCGTGTTGCTCATAGGTTGGCTATAACGTACACACAACCGGCCACCGGAGGAAACTAAAGGTGATCGATTTGGTCAGGAAAATCCTGGCACCACGGCCTCCGACCCGCACCCGAGCGCCCCCTACCGGTACTGGACCAGAACCGGTAGGGGGCGGTCGAACCGCTGGTTACAGTGGCGCCGTTTCCGAAATTCGCCGTCGCGCTTCCGATGGATCCGCCGGCGATCAGCCGTCCCGTTCCGTCCATCGCCAGTCCCCAGAGCGAGGTTCGGCCGGCGTCGTTGGCCACCGTACGCGCCCACCCAATAGTACCATCGACGTCGAATTTCACGAGGTAGGCCGAGGTAATGTCGCTTGGCGGAGCGACGGCGACCGTACTGCTGAACCTCGCGGTCCCCACTCCGAGCGACCCCACCGCGTATACCGCGCCGGTTTCGTCGACGGCGACGTCCGAAAAATAGCTCGTGGTGCTGGCCGCCGTGGCCGTCCGTGCCCACTGCACCTCGCCGAGGGCGTTGTACTTCACCAGCAGCGGGTTGTTCCCGAAGTAGGGGCCGGAAACCGTGTGCCCGCCATCGAACGTGACATCCGCGTTGCCGTAGACGGTGCCGGCCGCTACGACGTTCCCGGTGTGATCGACCGCCACGCCGTTGCCGAAATCGAACTCACAATCTCCCCGAATTCTTCCACCGGCAAACACCGTTTCCGACGGAGACGCGGCCACACCCAAAAACACGGAAGCGGCGTTTCCGGCTGTGAGCGTTCGCGCCCACTGTGGCGTGCCGGTGTTTCCCGTGGACTCGGCAGTTCCCCCCGGTTCAGCGGGCGGGGTGGCCGGTTGCTCCGGGGCGCTGCCCGTCGGGTTCATGCACGCCCCGAGCGAGACCACGAGGACTGCGACCAGCACCAGGCGACCCACAGCGGTAATCAGCGAAATCGACCGTTTCATTCTCTCTCCTCCGTTCGGGGTGGAGGGTACGGCGGGCGGGGCGTTAGGGGTATCGGCCGGCACTCCTCGCGAAGGTGCTCCATCGGGGTGTGTAGGGGCGAAGTTGCGGCTCGTGCGGGAGCCACCGCACAGCCGACCCGGAAAAGTCAGGCGTTTTCGGGGCGGGCCTCGGCGCCCCGCGTTCGGAGTTCTCCTCGAATGCGCGCAAACCGGTCCCTGTCGAGCGGGTAGAAGACGAGAATCAGTGCCGAGACGGTGATCAGGATCGCCGGAACGACGGTGATCGTGCCCAGGATGCCGCGGAGCGCCTCGTCAGTCTGGCGGGCCGCGTTTGGGACGTAGGCGGTGATGTGCAGGATGAGCGCTACGAGGCCACCCGCAAGGGCGGTCGCGAGTTTCTGGCTGAAGCTGAATACGGCGTAGATGACACCTTCCGAGCGAGTGCCCGTGACGTACTCGCCGTATTCGACGGTGTCCGGGAGCATCGCCCAGCCCAACGTGGACACGACGGTGAACCCGATACTGCTCACCGCTGCAGTCGCCAGGACCGCCACGACGCTGGTGTGCGGAACGAGGTGAAACGCAATTGAGCCGGCGACGCCGACCGTTGTTCCCGCCACGAACGTTCCGCGCTTGTCGAGCCGTCGTGCGACCGTCGGAATAAGGAGATTCCCGCCGATCATGGCAACGACAACCACCGCCATCACCAGGGGAAGCAGCCCGCCGCGACCCATGTTGTACGTGACGAAGTAGATGATCGTCGCCTCACGCATGTACTCGGCGGTGGCGCCGATGAGGAACGCGGCGGTGAGGATCATCAGCGGTCGGTTTCGGACCACCACGCCAAACGATGCACGAAGCGTCTGCCTCGCCGCTGCCGCCGAGCCCGGCTCCTCAGCGCCAGGCGACCGGCCGGCGGCACGACCGGTGGCGGCGCGACCGGTGGCGGCGAAGCACACCTGAAACAGCACGAACGCCAGGACCGCGAAGGTGGCGGCAACCGTGACGTACCCGGTCCGTCGCGATGCGAACATGCTGCTGAGCGGTTCTGTCGCAACGGATACCACGATCACCCCTATCAGCATGAAAATCATCCGCACTGAGGAGAGTCGCGTCCGTTCTTCCGGGTCGTCGGTCAGTTCGGCGGTCATTGAGGCGTAGGGGATGCTGATCATCGTGTACAGCATTCCCCAGATCACGTAGGTGACGGCGGCGTAGGCGACCGACAGCCCGCCTCGGAGCTCCGGCGCCCAGAACAGGAGTACCGTCGCCGCCGCCAGCGGAAGGGAGGCATAGCGCAGATAGACGCGCGCACGTCCGTGACGGGAGTGTGTCCGGTCCACCATAATTCCCATGATCGGGTCGTTCACGGCATCCCAGACCCGGGCGACGACAAAGATGACCCCGACCGCGCCGGGCGCGATACCGGCGACGTCGGTATAGAAAAACAGCAAATAGAGCACGGAGAGTTGAAACAGGAGGTTGTTCGCGAGGTCTCCCACGCCGTACCCGAGCGTGACCCGTCGGTCAATCATCCTCAACCTCCAGCAGTGTTCTGGTCCTGCAGAGGTCGCGGTAGTAGCGCGCGCTGGGCCGGACGTGCCGTTTCATCGTCTCGTAGTCAACCTCGACAAGCCCGAATCGTGGTGCATACCCGTCGTTCCACTCCAGGTTGTCCAGCAGCGACCAATGGAAGTAGCGCTCAACTCGCGCTCCGTTATCGATCGCGCGGAGGAGGTGCTCGAGATGGTCGTGGATAAAGCGCGCCCGTTTGGAGTCGGTGGCATCGGCAACCCCGTTCTCGGTGATGAAGATCGGGAGATGGTACCGCTGCCAGGTTGCCGCGACGACATCCCCCAGGCCGGAGGGAAAAATCTCCCACCCGAGATCGGTCAGTCTCTCGTCGGGGACGTCCGGGGCGACCCCGATTCTCCCGAACATGGCCGTCGGGTTACACGTCGGGGTGATGAGGTGGCGGGAGTAGTAGTTGATACCGACATAATCGCAGAACGGACCCGTTCCAGCCGGGCGCCCGATCCCGAGTGGTGGGATGAGGCGCCCCTCTACGAAACCGGCGAAAAAGATCTCGTGGAACAGCCGATTGATGAGCCATCGACTGAGGAGGGCGAGGGGAGTGGTGCGTGCCAGTTGAAACACCGCCAGGTGATGCGCGAACCCGACTCGGGTTTGGCCGGAGTATCCCCGTTGAGCGCGTGTCTCGTGGATGATGCGGTACGCACCCAGATGCGCGAGGACCATGTTGCGACTCGCCCGCAGGTACGAACCAACGTCGCCGCAATGCCCCGGCGGGTACCTGCCGTCCATGTACGTGTCATTGGCAAACACATTGGGTTCGTTAATCGTGCACCACTCCGAAACGAGATCGCCGAGCTCCTCCACGACCGTTCGGCAGAATCGAAGGAACGTGTCGACGCAGTCGATGGACACCCAGCCCCCGCGGTCCTGGAACCACTGGGGACAGGAAAAATGGTGGAGCGTCACCAGCGGCACGATGCCATGGCTGCGAATGAGTGATATCTCCTCGCGGTAGTGGGCGATCGCTTCGCTGGACCACTGTCCCGGTTGAGGTTCGACGCGGCTCCATTCGACGCTCATCCGATAGCACTGGTGACCAAGCGACGCCATGAGGTCCACGTCCTCGCGGAACAGGCGGTAGTGATCGGCCCCGGGCAGACTGCTTTCGCCGCCGGTGACTCCCCCTGCGAGGGACCACGCGTACCAGTTGGTGTTCCGGTCCCCGCCCTCGATCTGGGTCGCTGCAGTTGCCGAACCCAGCAGCAGCGAATCCGGGATGCGCATCATTGCGATCTCCGTCCCGGCAGTGACTCCCTGAGGAAGAAAGACCCGATGAACGCGGCGACGGAGAGCGCCACAAACAGCGTCATAAAGAACGGAAGATACGCGTTCTCCCGTACCGACATCCCCGCGACGAAGAGAACGCCCGTGATCTGCCCGGCAAGGAGCAGGAGCCCCTGCGACATCGACTCCGGCGCCGGGGCGCTGATCTCCGCAGCGTACTGGAACCCGATCGGGCCGGCGCTCATGACAAAGAAGCCGAGCACGAAAGAGGCGGCGAGGGCGACCCGGTACGCCACTGCGCCGGTTGCCGTGAGGCGGGACGCATAGGTGAGCACCGCGACGGCCACGACCATGCCGGCCATACAGAGTACGATGAACGGTTTTCGTGCCCGGGCCCGGTCGCTGAGGGCGGGGAGCACAATGGCGCCTACCACTCCGCCGGCCAGCATGAGCGCGCCGATCAGTCCGTCCGAGTCGCGAACACCAAGGTACGAGGCGATGGAATCAACCATCGAACTGACCGCGTTGAAGATGCCGAGGCCGATGAAGAACAGGAGAATCGTGATCACCATGCTCGGCTGCCGGAAGATGTGGCGCAGGCCGTCGGCAAACCCGGTTCGCCGGAAATCCGGATCGACGGCGTTGCCGTCGGGGCGCTCGCGAATCAGGGCGAGCGCGACGACGCTCACCACCGCCGACGCGACACCGTAGATGGCAAGCATGCGTGGGATCCCGTCGCCGTAGGTGGGGCTCGCAGCGGTAGTGTCGACGATCATCGGCGTGCACACCATCGCCACGATGATTCCGAGATACTGCGCCAGCGCCGCCAGTCCCGCTGCGAGACCTCGTTCCGACAGCGGAAACCAGCGCGCCGTCAGTGCCGTGACCGCGTTCAGGATAAACGGCTGCGCCGCCGCCAGCGCTAGCTGAAAGGCGAGGACCGCGCCAAAACTGGTCGCGAACAGCGCCTTGCCCAGCGATGCAACGGCGAGGACAACGATCCCCACGCCCACACCGACCCGTATGCCCCAGCGCCCGATCGCGTACGAGGCGGGCATACTCATCACGATGAACAGGAGCATGTAGCTCATCGCCAGGAAATCGATGTTGAAAACGGACGCAGGATCGAACTGCCCCGCGTAGAATACCTCCGCGGCGCGGGCGATCGGCGCGTGGGTGAGCCACTGCACCTCGATCGCGATCGTCACGAGCATGTACGCGATCAGAACCACCCACCGGTATCCACGTACGTCGACGGTTTCGTTCATGCTGTCCCCCCTTCCGCGTCTATCCGTTCAACATTCGAAAGAGCTTTCGGTTGGCCGGGTAGAGGCGTTTGAATACATCGTAGTGGCGGCGATAGACCGCTGCGTGTGACGGGGCGGGGGTATAGACGCGGTCGGTGGGGATGGACGCTCTGGCTTCGTCGTAGTCCGAAATAAAGCCCAGACCGCGAGCCGCGGTAAGCGCGGCGCCGGCCGTTCCCGAGTTCACCGGATTGGCCAGCGTTTCGACGGGGGTTTCGAACACGTCCGCCATGATCTGCGCCACGACCGGCGAGAGCGCGCCGCCGCCGGTAAAGCGAACGGGATCGGAGGTCCGGAAATGCTTTCGCGCCGACTCGAGAAGCCACTTCTGGTGAAAGATGATCCCCTCGACCACCGCGCGGATCATCATGCGTTTGCCGGTTGTGAGTCCGATGTTGAAGAAAACTCCGCGTGCGTACTCGTCCTCGAAGGGGGCCCGGTTCCCGTGCAGCCACGGGGCGAAGATGACCCCTCCCGCGCCGGCGGGCACCTGAGAAATCGTCTCGATGAGAAAATCGTAGAGCGACCGGTAACGAGACTCAGGACTCGCGGCGACATGCTCCCGGCTCAGGTACAGGTCGATTTCATCCAGCGCGAGATGATCCTTAACCCATTCCAGGCATTTCCCCGCCGTCTCCTGCTCCCCGAAGAAGTGGTAGCGGCCCGGCTGCGCTCCCACGATGGCGGCGATGCGATGACCAACGTCCACTGTGCGCTTCTCGACCGTGACCGAGACCCACCCGGACGTTCCGGTGTAGACGTACGTGTCACCGGGCCTCGACGCGCCGGCGCCGAGGGCGATCATGGACGCATCGCCGCCACCGCCGAACACCGGCGTCCCTGCGGGAAGTCCAAGCTCGGTGGCGGGCCCCGGGAGCAGGAGCCCGGCAACGTCCCAGGATCGGATGATCGTGGGCATATGGTCCGGGTTTACGCCGTAGAGCCGGAGCAGCGTGGGACTCCAGCGTGTCTTGCCGCGGCGCTGGTCGGTGAGGAAGGTGGGAAACGCCGAGTCTTCGGTCATGGTGCACACGCCGGTGGCGCGGGCAACGGCGTAGTCCTTCACGTCGAGCCATCTGTGGACGCGGCCAAACCTCTCGGGTTCGTGCTCCTCAACCCATTTGTACTTCCACACGGGGTCTTTCACGCTGGCGGCGACGGCGCCGTTGATCGCCATGCTGTGCGCGAGGATCCGGGCGTTCATTCCCGCGATGCGTACGCCGCGTCCGAGGGCGTGTTCGCGCTGTGCCCCGGCACGCTGGTCCATGTAGCTCATCGCCGGCCGTACCGGTTTGAGGTCGCGATCTACCAGCACGAGCCCCTGCATCTGGGCGCAGAAGGCGATGCCCCGGACCTCGTCCGCGTGGACCCTGGAGGATGCCAGCGCATCGCCGGTGGCACTCGCCATCGCCTGCCACCAGTCATCCGGATCCTGTTCGATTCCGCCGTTCGGGGTCTCGACGAGACCGTACCCGGTGCTCGATTCACCGAGGAGCTCGAGCGTTGTTCCGAAGCGGTAGACGCATACCTTGCAGGTCGTTGACCCGATATCGTAGGAGACGATGAGACTCACGCCGTCACTCCGCGAACGCCGACCGGAGGAACGTCATGATCGCGCGCTTGAGCGTGTCATCGTCCTCCACCGTCCGGGGCCCGACGTACAGCGCCAGGCGGTCCCGGTAGTACTCGTTGCTCATGGAGAACTGCAGCATGAGAAGGATGTTGTCCAGGAGGAACGCCGCCACCCGCGGGTCCAGGTCGCGCCGTATCTCTCCGCGGTCCTGCGCCTCCGCGATCATTCGCGAGTAGGCCTCGGCGGTCAGGCCCTCGAGACTTCGCGACAGACGGTTGGCGAGGTCCGCGTCCGCCTCCGTTGTAAACCGATTGTAGAGCCGGTTGAGATCGTCGTGGACGCCGCGGCTGGCGAACGCCGCGTCCACGATCCGCTCGACCTTGGTGAGTAGTGGTTCGCCGGATTCCACGATCGGACGAAGCGTTTCATCCAGGGTCTGCAGTCCGAGCTCGACCACGGCCAGATAGAGATCCTCCTTGGTCCGGAAGTACTTGAAGAGAGACCCGATGCTGATGCCCGCAGCTTCCGCGATTGCAGCCGTGCTGGCCGCGGAAAATCCCCGTTTGGCGAACTCGGCAACGGCGGACGCGAGAATTCGATTCCGCTTTTCCTCGGGAATCCGGTCGAAGACCGGCGTCCAGTGTCGGTGTTCATTCATCGTCGGCCTCCGCCGCCAGTTTGCCGTACGACCGGGCGTAGACCAGCCGCATCAGAAGCGCCTCGTACCACGGAATGCGCGCTCGGCTGCGCACCGCGTCAACCACCGCCGCGGCGACGGCGAGTTTTTCGCAGACGATCGCCACCGCCTCCAGCTCGTACAGACTCGACGCAACACTCACGATGCCTACCGCCGGTACGAGAACCGCCGGGTGCTTCGCAATCGCCGGACGCAGCGGCGGTGGCGCCACGTGCAACCGGAGGCCCACGAGCTGCGCGGCGTCGTCGAGGTACGGGGGGATCGGCCGCCCGCGGCGGGCGGCGAGGGATGCGTATGGTGACCGAGACACCAGCGCGGCGTGTATGTCACTGCGCTGCGCGAAGAGTTCGGCAAAAAACGGATCCAATTCGGCCACCGGGAGAGAGCCGTCGGGTTTGTCCGTGGCATCGCCGGCGGTGATGAACCCGCCGGCGGTTCGCACGGCCAGGTGGTGCGAATCGCAGAGGATTCCCCGCGCAGCGAGGCGTGCGGCAGCGGCAGTTAGACCGGTGTGCCGCTCGGTGGTCGTGGTGGACTCCGGCGGCTGCGTTGCCGTCGTTGGCGGGGCGGCACCGACGGTGTCCACGGAGGCGGCGGTCTGCTCCGCGGCGAACGTTTCCAGCGCCTCCGCCACCGCGATCGCGTCGTCGATACCGTCGCCGACGCAGACCGCGCCGTGATTGGCGAGCAGAATCGCGCGGGCGGATGTGGCTCCGGCGACAGCCGCCACCGACCGCGCAAGCGCCTTCGTTGTCGGCATGGCGTAGGCCGCGCACGGTACCACGTCCCCCAGTATCCCTCGGGCGGCGCCGTCAACGGGAAACTCCGGGATTCGGGTTGCAGCAAGGGCCGACGCGAAGGTCTGATGGGTGTGCACCACGGACGCGACCTCCGGTCGCGACCGGTAGACCGCCGCGTGGAGGTTTCGTTCCGACGATGGCTTTCTGTCTCCGGACCACGAGCCATCGGTGATTCTCACCTCCACGAAGTCCTGCGGACGAAGCGCCTCGTAGGGAAGGCCCGACGGCGAGATCAGCATGCGCTCCTCGTCGAGTCGCACGCTGATGTTGCCCCACGTCCGCACGACGAGCCCACGGTCGAGAAGCTGGCGACACGCCTGGGCGAGGTGTTCGCGCTCCGTCACAGCGTTGCCCCCTCCACGTTGCGAAACACCCGCTCGAATGCGGACAACGCCTCGTCAATGATCTCATCCGTATCGGCGGCGCTGGTATACAGCCTGCTCCCGGCAAGCGTTACGATTCCCTCGGCCATGTACGCGGCCCCCATGTGCTCCATCGCCCGCTTGCGCGCGTGGGCCTCGTCAATTGTCGCCTTGATTTTCCAGAACCTGGCGAGGTCGATGTGCAGGAGCATCGCCGCCGCCGTCTCGAGGTGACAGACCGAGCCCTGGTTGAAGGCGACAAAGGGGAGGTTGTAGCGCTCGATCAGCGCCCTGAGGCCGGCTATCAGGCGATCCGCGGCCCGGCCCGCCGCCGCGCACGCCTTCTGTTCGTGGATTGTCTTGAGCGTGTAGTAGCCGGCCACCGCGCTCAGCGGGTTTGCGGCGAGCGTCCCGCCCACGAGCGCTTTTTTGCCGCCGCCGCCTTTGATTCCGGCGGCGAGATAGTTCATGAACTCCCGCTTGCCGCCGAGTCCTCCGGCGGACGGGTAACCCCCGGCGATCACCTTTCCGAAGACGGTGAGGTCCGGCGTGACGCCGAAATAGCCCTGGGCACCGGACATCGCGATGCGGAACCCGGAGACGACTTCGTCGAAAATGAGAAGCGCGCCGTATCTGTCGCACAGTGCACGCGCCCCGGCGTTGAACTCGCGGTCCACGGGGCGGGTGCCGCTCTCCGGGCCGATCGGTTCCAGGAGCACTGCGGCGGTGCCACCGCGCAGCCTGTTGCGCCGAAGCACCCGTTCCAGGTCGTTCAGGTCATTGGGAAAAAACTCCTGGGTGTTGCGAAAGATGCGAGACGGAACGCCGTTGGCTTCGAAGTGTCGGGAGCCGGGGAGTCGGATTCCGTAGGCGAGCTGATCGCTCCACCCGTGGTACGCACCACCCATCTTGACCACGTTCCTGGCGCCGGTGGCGAGGCGGGCCACGCGAATCGCCGCCATGGCGGCTTCGGTTCCGGAGTTGAGCATGCGCAGCATGTCCACACTCGGAACGTGGTGCGCGACCAGTTCCGAGAGCCGGTACTCGTACTCGTGGAAGAGGCCCGTGGACGGGCCGGTTGAGTTCAGCAGCTCGACGACCCGTTCCCGCACCTTCGGGGGATTACTCCCGAGAACGGTGGGACCGCCGGCCTGCAGAAAGTCGATATAGCGGTTGCCGTCGAGATCTTCGAGGAACGCACCCTCCGCTCTGGTGAACACAAGCGGAAACGGGTGGTTGAACGCGAGATTGTGCTGGACCCCGCCGGGAATGTACTCCCGCGCCTGGGCGATCATCTCTTTCGACCGCGAACACCTGCCGTCGAAGTACTCGGTCTCGTATCGCGCAAGCGCGTCCGGTTTCAGGGAGCGGATCGGTTGCGCCAGGAGCGTGTCCAGCTGTCGATAGATCTCCGGCACGTCCGGGTAGTTCGATATTCCGCAGTTCTCCAAAGCGGTCTCCATCTTCTCGCCTCCTGAGGCTGTGATGTGAGTGAGTGCTCACTCACATCATTATGGGGTCTCTCGACGGGATGTGCAACAAAAACGGCTCATTGTCGTCGCGGGGGAACAGAAACCGCCGGAGGATCGGCGTCGCGCGGGGCGCTACCGCTTTCGCGCCACCACCACTTCCGACGTGAGCCCGAACGACGAGATTTTTGTGGCGTATTCGATATTCCACGTGCGGTTCGCGATCATAGCGCCGAGTTCTATCGGTCTGCACCCGCCCACGAGCCGGGCGTTCACCCTGTAGATCGCGTTCCACATCCCCGACACGATTCTGGTCGCTACGGTTTCTCCGCGGGTGAGGCTCACCAGACAGAGCATGCCGCCCTCCCGGAGCACGCGCCCGGCTTCGTCGATGAGGCCCAGGGCGCGTTCCTCCGCCATGAGGTCGAGGACGTAGGTGCTTACGAACCGGTCACAGACGCCGGTATCCGCCGGGAGGAGCACGTCTCCAGCGGTACGCTCCAGGCGGACACGGGGGCCGAACGCCCCGAGTCGTTCCTGCGAAATGTCGACCATCGTCGGGCTGATGGCGAAACGGCCGGTAACCGCGCCAGGAGCTCAGAAAAACCGAACGGCGCGAACTCGGTGACTGGAGTACTTGAAGTCCTGCCCGGCCGTGCCGGTAGCCATGTCGCCGTACGCCGCGGTGGTGGCCTGAACTTCGGTCGAGACCCAGTAGCTCCCCGTCTCGGACAGGTCTCCCAGACCGTTGCGGTGCAGGTTGTCGTAGATGAATCCGGATTCGCTTCCCGACGGGAGAAACCACTCCGGCCCGAGGCTACGGCAGAGCTGCGCCGCGCTGTTGGTATGGCCGATCTGAGCGATTATCGCACTTGTGTTCGCGGGACCCGTACCAAAGTCGGCCAACGTACCGACCATTTCGTCGGTGACGTCGCTCCACGGAGTTCCATTTGACTGGTCCGCCGCCGCTACCTCGATGAACCGCCCATCGGCGATGTCGGTCATCCCCGCGTCCTGATCGTCGTAGTAGATCCACCCACCGGAGGGCGTGCGGTCGCCGATATAGATTGCGTAGAGGGTGACATCGCCGGCACCAACGGTGAACGACGTGTCGTAGTTGGTGTCGTTCGGAACATAGACCGCGCCGGATCCATCGGCCCTGGTGTTCCAGTAGACGAAATACCGGTCGACCACGTCGTCGATAAACAGGCTGTCGGCGGCGAGTACCGTCACCGTATCGCCGGTTTTGTACACGGTGGTATCCTCGGGAATGGTGCCTGTGCCGCCGTTGATGTTGTAGGTAACCGAAAAATCAGTGGGTGCCGGTGGGTCCGGGACGGGGACCGGGTCGTCGCCCACCGGATCGACCGGATCGTCCGGCGGCACCGGTTCCGACGGATCGTCGGGGCTCCCGATCACCGCGGCGTCGTCCAGGGAGGCGAGGGGGCTTCCCACACCAAGGACGTCGCAACCGGTCACACCCGCTCCAACAAGGAGGGCCAATCCGAACACCGCGCCCCGGACCCGGCGGTATGCAGCGTTCGATACTCGGTGTCTCTCTGGCATGTCGATCCTCCTCAGAACAGGCGCACGCCGGCGCCGAAGAAGTAGAGCAGAAGGAGATCCTCGCCGACCGCGTACCGCAGTTCGTTTTCCACAAACAGGCTCGTAACGACCGGAATCCGCGGATTCCAGGAGACCCCGATGTGCGGGCCCACGGAGTACACGGGGCCGTCGGGTCGGACATCCACCATGCCGACTGCGCCGATTTCCGGCGTCCACCGTGAACCGCCCCCGCGGGGAAGCCAGTGGAGCTTGCCTTTTCCGGTGGTGTAGATATCGTCGGCGTAGGAGTAGAAGCCCCCGAGCGCGCTCAACCCCACCCGACGCTGAAACGCCTCGTAGCGGATACCAACCTGGACATAGGTACCGTCCAGACCCTGAAGCACGACGGACAGATCCGGCTCGCGGTTGTGAACGTAGGACGCGTACTGGTCCGGCGAAACGAAAAGCGGAAAGCGGACCGTGGTCGGCTCGTCGAGACGGTTGCGGAGAGAAACGTCGAGGACAGTGTACTGGGCACCGGCCAGCGTCTGTTCCACGGTGATCGCATGTATTCCCACGGGAAGCACATCGATCGTCCCTCCGGTCAGGGGCGAGTTGTCGAGGTACACGGTGTAGTCCGCGCCGCCGGGAACGGCAGACGCGGGAACGGAGTCGGGCCCACCGCGAGTCCTCGGGACGATCTCGAATCCGCGACCGAGGGCGATCGTGGAAACGGAGAGATGTGTCTCGCGCTCCGGCCGCACCGTGAACGCAACGGGCGACAGGGGGTAGGGGCGTCCGCGATAGTCGGGCTGGCTCACCGAGAACTCGTGCCGTCCGCTCGACAGAACGACCCGATCTCCATTGGAAACGGAAATGTCCATCTCGTCGTTGTGGAGGGTAATCGGAAGGTCCGGGCCGTCGACGGTGACGAGGCATTCTCCGACGTCAACGCGCGCAAACGAGACCGATGTCACCTGACCCTCGGCGACGTCGACGGCGTCATCAAAGATCGTCTCGGCGCTGTACTCGCTCACTACCTGATCGATGCGAACGGTGTAGTGTCCCGCAAGAAACCGTTCGAACCGATCCGTGTTTTCACCGACGAGGATTCCGTTGATGTAGAGGCGGTAGCGATCCGGCGGCGGACCGTCCGGGAGGAGGGTGAGGGAACCGAACGCCAGCGGGCGTCCGATGTAGCTCTCGAGGATCTCCAGCGAAAGCCGGTCGGTGAGGTCGAAGATGTCGAGCATCGATTCGGCGGTGTCCTGTTTGACCTCGACGATCTGGTCGCTGGCGATATCGTACAAGAGCAGCGAAACGGTGTATGCGCCGGCATCTCGGTTGATGCGTCCGAAAATGACCGTATCGAGATCGTTCCGGGCGCCAAACTCCGTGAGGGCGCTCTGTCCGGATGGATACGTGTCGGTCTCCACGAGTTCGTAGTTCGGGAGGAACCGAAGCAGGAACTGGATCGTTTCCTGGACCGTGGCGCTCAGGTTTCCGCCCACGGCGATATCCTCGTGGTACCAGAGCGGCAACACCGCGACCCGGTCGCCCGCGACCACCCGGTCGTTCCGCGCCACCTCCCCGCCGGTGGACGCGCCCTCCTGCGGCGAAACCTGCATCGGAAGGACGATGAGCACCGCAAGGGATGCAAAAAGCGGCACACGTCGTAGGGCGAGGCGAGTCATCCGGAAACCTCCTCCTGTCGGCCTGTCGTAGGGTTTCATGATAATTGTAGGGTGGGAAAAATGAATTCCGCTATTGTACTTTCGGACAATCGGGTGGTTCGCGACGGCAAATGGCGTACACTGAAAGCACCGACCATGGAAGGTATCGTGGCCCACGCCGTGACGGCCGTGCTGACGGCGGTCGCTGTCGTTGAAGGAGTCCTTCTCCATCGAGCACTCACGGGTTCGCCGCGTTCGGGCGAGCGACGGGTACTCGCCGTCTGCATCGGCGGGATGGCGGTGTTTTCGCTCTTCGCGGCGATCAGTTTCCAGGCACCGACGGCGGCCTCGTTCCGGGCGTCGCACCTCATTGCCATCGCCGGACTGTTCGCGTTCTACCCTGCTACACTCGATCTCGTATATCGCCTTGCGCGGAACCGCCGCCTTCCCTGGACTGGGATCGTTGCCACATACGGTCCGGCGATGTTTTTTCTTGCGGCGACCGTCTCCGGCCACGATGTGGCGTTCGGAGGGTTTCACTACGCGCCGGGGCGATGGTGGGTCTTCGAGCCGCAGACCGATCTCTGGTGGCGCATCCCGTACGCCGCGTACGGATTGGCGATCGTTGTCGTCACCTGGGCGATGCTGTTTCGATGGTATCGGCGAACCGCGTCGCATCGCGAACGCCTCCAGGCGAGGGCGATTCTCATCGGAATCACCGTATCGGCGGTCCTGCAGTGGGGAGAGTTCCTGGTGATGTCCCGGGTCCCGAGGTGGGAGTTTCCCAGCATGACCCCGATCCTCTCGGTGCCGTGGGTGGCCGGTCTGTACGTCGCGATGCGTCGCTACAACCTGCTGGACCTGCGACCGGAATGGATCGTTGAACAGGCGTTTGATTCGGTTCCCCAGGGCATCCTGCTCCTCGACCTCGCCGGGCGCGTGACCTACGAGAACCGCGAGGCAGCGTCGATCGTCGGGGATGGGCGCTGCACGGGCCGCTGGTTTGCGGAAACCACGCCCGGACTCATGGACTGGATCGGATCGGAACAGCGAAGCGGCGAGTTCCGTCGAGTATGTGTCTATGCGGCGGGAAAGACACTGGTGCACG
Source organism: uncultured Spirochaeta sp. (assembly GCA_913030605.1). Classification (GTDB taxonomy): domain Bacteria; phylum Spirochaetota; class Spirochaetia; order DSM-27196; family Alkalispirochaetaceae; genus Alkalispirochaeta. The sequence continues at coordinate 22,111 of CAJWEZ010000012.1, read as the reverse complement.
GTCGCGCGGTGTCCGACCGGTTCGGAGATGCGATCGGCTTCATGGTGTTCCTCCATCCGGGGCCGGACAACGCGATGTTGGCTCGAACCTTCGGATTGTCGAATCGCGAGGCCCAGGTGTACCGCGAACTCCTCACGGGACAGACCCTCCGAAGCATCGCCTCCCGTCTCGGCATCACGGAACGGACCGTGAAGGCGCACGTCCACCGAATCTACGAAAAAACCGGAGCGGCGAACCGGGCAGCGCTGGCGGCGGGGGCGTGGTCCATTCGATAGCTGTCCCGCGCGCATTCACACGTTGCCGGCTACGCTCGCTATATTCCCCAGTATGCTTTCACGAGTTACCATCAGCACTGTCGCACTGAACGTCCAGCACCTCGATGCCGCAACGGCGTTCTACCGGGACGTGATCGGGCTCATCGAGCGGCGGCGTACCGGCGACACAGTGATCCTGGGCACATCCACGCACGATCTCGTCGAACTCCGTCGCGCGACGGCAGCTTCTGCGGGGGCGGGGGCGGAGGGCGACGCCGGAACAGGTCTGTTTCACCTGGCGCTCCGTGTCCCGGAGCGTACGGCGCTTGGCACGTGGTTGTCAGAGGTTCTCTCGCGGCCCGATGCCCGGCGATACGTCACCGGCGCGAGCGACCACGGCGTGAGCGAGGCGGTCTACCTGGACGACCCCGAGGGTAACGGGGTGGAAGTGTACGTGGACCGGCCGCGCGATCGGTGGCCGCGGTCGCCGGACGGCGGGATCGAGATGTACACGCGTCCGCTCGATCTCGACGGACTTCTCGCGGCGGCATACGCCGGCGGGGGGGAGGGACGCGGAGCCGCCCGCGAGAGCGATGCCGGCGCGACAGGTATCGATCCGCTCCCCGACGGCACCGACATGGGCCACGTCCACCTCATGGTGAGCGATCTCGACGCCGCGGAACGATTCTATGTGGACGCGCTGGGACTCGACCTCGTGCAGCGTTTCGGTGACTCGGCGCTCTTCGTGTCCACCGACGGATACCACCACCACTTCGGACTCAACACGTGGCGCAGCGCCGGCGCGCCGCCGCTGCTGCCCGGGGCTCCGGGTCTTGCGGAAGTACGGATGGAGGCCCGAATCGACGGGGAGATCGACGGAGCCACCGCCGCCGACGGTATCGTGGTTGTCAGGGACCCGGACGGGATTCCGTTGGTGATAAAGCCACAAGAACAGTGAGAGGAACTCGGTTCCGACGGCGATCGCGTGCCGCGTTTCGCCATGCAGATGATTGACATAAACTTGAAAACTCAAGTATAGATCATGTATGGCCACGGCGGTCTGCCTGTGCGGAGCCTGCATCGCCGAATCGGATCAGAAGGGAGAAGAGTATGCAGTTTACCCATCACCATGCCGGAGACCACATCGTTGCGGAACTGACTCCCGACAGCGATCCGATCCCGACGGCATCCGACCTCCTCGACGTGATCGCCAACGCCGGCGCACGGCGAATCGTCGTCCACGGGCACCAGCTCCCGGAAGAGTTCTTTGACCTCAAGACGGGACTCGCCGGCGAGATGCTGCAAAAAACCAGCAACTACGGCGTGCGTCTGGGAATCATCGGCGATTTTGGCGACGTGACCAGCGACAGCCTGCGCGCGTTCATCACAGAGAGCAACCGAAGCGGACAGATCGTGTTTGTACCACGCGTGGAGGACGCGCTCGCGCGTTTCGGTGGGCGGTAGGCCGACGCCCGATTACTCGGTGTTCACGTGGAGCAGGGAATGGAGCTGTCGGAATCGGGACGGCGCGATGCCCTCGTTCGCCTTAAAGACTCGACGAAAGTACGTCGTGCTGTTGTATCCGCAGGTAACCGCGATTTCATCGATGTTCCGATCGCTGTCCAGTAGGAGTCGTTTGGCCTCCTTGATCCGGTAGTGATGGATCGTCTCCACCACCGAACGTCCATAACTGGCGTGGTACACGCGGCCCAGGTAGTCCGGGTTGCAGCCCACGTGAAGGGCCACCGTGCTGGTCGAAATCTCTTCCGCAAAATGCGTACGGATGAACTGTTGCGCCAACTCTACCAGGTGCCCCTGCACGCGCGACGATGTGGGACGCGTCGTGCCGCGAGAAACGATCGAGAGCATCATCATGGTAAGCAACGAGCCGGTTCCCGCATCGAGCGTTCCGGCTTCCTGCTCGTCGAGGAACCATCGAAACAGTTCCACCAGCCGCTCGGGGGCATCCAGTCGGGTGTGCTTGGGGACGGTGATACACGGGCGGTCGCCGTCGGCCGTCGGAGCGAGCGCCGCGTTCGCCGCCGCCAGGCGAAAGTGGATCCAATAGAACCGAAGGTCCGGCCGGTAGTCCGCAATGCCGCCGTGCGGCACGCCCGGGTGGAGGAGAATCGTTTCGCCAGCGCTCACATGATGCGGAACACCGCCCTCCTGAACCGGCAGGGTTCCCGAATCCACGTAGATGAGTTCGTGTGATTCGATCACTCGACTGGGGTGCCTTCCCCGGCCACGACTCACCAGGAGTCCCGCGTTTTCCGAAACGATTCCTGTACTGAACGGCAAAACGAGGCTCATAATGTCGGAATTGTTCTCCTATTCTACGGTAGCGTAGCCTTGTGGGCCCACCACAGTCAATTGAGAATACACCTCAGGAGCTTTCAGTGGCCACGGAAGTCCATCCGAATACTGAACCCTCAGGAGGGAAAAATGAAAGTCGGCAAGACCTCTATCACTCTCGGCATGCTCCTTACCGCGACACTGCTGTTTGCCGGTGGTACGCAGGAATCGGGAGCCGCCGACGCCGGCGGCGGGCAGGACGCAGTCACGATCCGCGTGTGGGATCGGGTGCAGGAGATGGGTGATGTCGTTGCAATGTTCAACGACAAAATGGAATCGGAAGGACGATCACTTCGGGCCGAGTTCGAGTTGATTCCGTACGAACAACAGGTTCCAAAGTTCATGTCCGCTCTGAGCGCGGGAACCGCGCCTGACGTGTATAGCCTCGATCTGGTACAGTACCCGTACTTCATTTCGATCGGCGCGTTTCTGGACATCACAGACCGGTTTAACGCGCTGCCGTTCAAGGACGAGCTTCCCGCGGGCATTCTGCGTCTCGGCAGCATGGACGGGCGCGTGTACGCGATGCCGTACGAGATCGACGTGTCCCACATTCTCTACAACAAACAGATGTTTCGGGACGCGGGCCTCGATCCGGACCAGCCACCGCGGACCTGGGACGAAATGATCGAGTATTCGCAGGCGTTGACCGTTGATCGTGACGGGGACGGCAACAACGACCAGTGGGGGTTCGCTCTGGTAGGGCAGACGGCCGGCGAATACATGTTCTGGTTCATGCCGTTTGTCTGGAACAACGGCGGACGGATGTTCGACGACCAGGGGCAGGTCGTGTTCGACTCGCCCGAGACGCGGGAGGCGCTCCAGTTCTGGTACGACCTGGCGCATACCTACAACGTGGCACCGGTGTCGTCGGCCCAGTGGTCGCCGGGCGATCGGTACAACGCCTTCGTCGCCGGCAACCTCGCGATGTTTCTCGGTGGGAACTTCAATATCACCTCCATTCTCGAGGACGCTCCGGACCTGGATTTCGGCGTCGCACTCATGCCCCGTGGGCGGGGTGACTACGCGACCTTTGGAGGGGGGAACCTTGTAGGCATCACGACGCAGAGCGAGCACCCGGACGAGGCGTGGGAGTTTCTGCAGTTCGCGTATTCCGAGGATGCGCTGGTGGAAGCGTACGGAAGAAGGATGGCGCTCATTCCGCGACGCGACCTCTACGACAACGAGTACTACCGGCAGATACCGCAAATGCGTCAGTACGCGGAGTTCCTGAACTACGCGGTGACGCCGTACACGTTCAACTACAACCAGATCTACGACCCGGTCATCTACAACCTGCAGGGCGCGCTGCTCGGCGATATTCCGGTGGACGACGCCGTGGCAACGGCGGCGGACGAAATATCCAAGCTCGTGGAATAGTCGATCGGCCGCGCGCCCGCGGGTGTCGGGACGCGCGGCCCCCGCACGGACACAGCAATCGGGGTATCACATGATTCAGAAACACAGGCTGAACCTCAGCGGGATCGTCTTCGCGATTCCCGCGGTCGCCCTTGTGGGGACGTTCTTTCTCTACCCGCTCATCCGGGTGGGCGTAATGTCGCTCCAGCACTACTCGGTCCTCGGAGAGAACGCGTTTGTCGGGTTGTCAAACTACCGGGCGACGCTGACCGACGGTGAGTTCTGGGCGTCGCTCTGGAATACCGTGATCTACACCGCGATCGTGACGCCGATGATCTTCCTTCCGGCGTTCTTCGTGGCGATTCTCCTGAGTTCCACCAGCTCGACGACCGTCTTTCTCAGGACCGTGTTCTTTGTACCGGTGGCGATCTCCTTTGTCGCCGCCTCCTATATCTGGATTTGGATCTACCAGGATTCGTACGGGGTCCTCAACTACGTGTTGATGAAGGCGGGAGTGCTCGCGTCTCCCGTTCACTGGCTGGGAAGAACGTGGCTGGCGCGCCTCATGGTCTCACTGATGATCTCCTGGAAAACGTTCGGGCTGTCGATGATCATCATCGTCGCCGGACTCCAGGGGATTCCTGCCGAGGTGTACGAGGCCGCAGACATCGACGGGGCATCGCCATGGCAGCGACTCTCCCGCATCACGCTCCCGTTGATCAGGCCCACACTGTTGCTGGCGTTGATCCTGTCGCTCGCAGGGTCGTTCAAGGCGTTTGACCAGTTTGTGATCATGACCTCTGGAGGTCCCATGCGGAGCACGCAGACAGTCGTGATGTACATCAACAAGCTCGGATTCGAGCGCTACGACCTCGGCCACGGCGCCGCCGTTTCCGTGATGTTTCTCATTCTCCTCTTGTCTCTGAGCTATCAGCAGCTGCGCCTCGGAGGGTACTTCGATGAGTAGAGTCCGACTCTTTGCATTCCTTCGTACCGTGCTTCTGGTCCTCGTGGCAGCGGCCTTTCTCGCTCCCGTCGGGTGGAGCGTGCTCACCGCGCTCAAGCCTGGACCGGAGATACTGCAGTTTCCCCCGACGTTTGTGCCCGATCACCCGACGCTCGGCCAGTTTCAGAAGCTCGTCGACGCCGGCGACGGGATCTTCATGCGCTACTTTTCCAACACCGCGCTGATGGCGGTGTCCACGACGGTGGTGATACTCATCGTTAGCGCCCTCTGTTCCTATGCACTCGCGATCGTTCCGTTTCCCGGGAGCAACGCGCTGTTTCTGCTGATCCTGTCCATCCTCATGGTGCCGTTTCAGGCGCTGCTGATTCCGCTGTACAACATGCTCACCGCCCTCGGACTGGTGGACACGCTCGCGGGGCTTGTCCTGGTCTACGCCACCTTTTTTCTGCCGTTTTGTGTCTTCATGATGCGGAACTACTTCGCGGCGCTGCCGGCCTCCATTCGTGAGAGTGCACTGCTTGACGGTGCCGGTGAACTCACGGTTCTGCTCCGCCTCTACCTGCCGCTGGCGATACCGGCGGTAGCGACCGTCGTCGTATTCGTGTTTCTCGAAACGTGGAACGACTTCATCCTTTCGCTGGTCTTTTCCAACTCAAACGCCGCGAGGAACATTCAGGTCGGCATCATGAACTTCGGCAAACAGCGTTACCAGAACGACTGGGGCATCATCAACGCCGGGGCGAGCATCGCGATGGTCCCCCCGGTCGTGCTGTTCCTCGTGCTCCAGAAACACTACGTGAAGGGGCTCACCTCGGGCTTTTCGAAATAGCGGTCCGTACAACAATCAGGAGGTATTCCCGTGTACAAGAGAACGACCTATCACCAGCTACCGACGACCGATGTCTCCGCCGAGGGGTGGCTCCACGCTCAGTTGCGCGTGCAGGCCGACGGGCTGACCGGCCATCTCGACGAAATCTGGGAGGACGTGGGCGAAAACAGCGCATGGTTGGGAGGGGACGGCGAAAGCTGGGAACGGGGGCCCTACTACCTGGATGGCCTCGTCCCGCTCGCCTACCTGCTTACCGACGAACCGTTGCTGGCGAAGGCCCGGCGATGGATCGACGCGATTCTGGGGAGTCAGGAGCCGTCGGGGCAGTTTGGTCCTGCAGGGAACGACGACTGGTGGCCGCGGATGGTCGTGCTCAAGGCGATGAAAGAGTACTACGACGCCAGCGGTGACGACCGTGTCATGGAGTTCATGAGCCGTTACTTCGACTATCAGCGCGCGGAGTTGCCGGATCGACCGTTTTTCATGTGGGCGGTGGCCCGGGGCGGCGAAAACGCGTGGAGTGCGCTGTGGTTCTACGAACGATCGGGAGCGGACCAACAGTTGTCCCTGGCGACCACGCTCCTTGACGGCGCGTTCGACTGGACCGGGTTTTTCGAACGGCTGCCGTATACGCGGCCGATGGAGGAACACCTCCGATGGGGCGAGCTGACCGCGGTGTGGGAGAAGTACGGGCAGGCAGAGCTTCTGAACCCCGTGCATATCGGAGAGGAGAAGGCCCGCGACCTGTTCCTGAAATACCACACGAGCCACGGGGTCAACATCGCTATGGCGGTGAAGTATCCGGCGCTTCGCTATCAGCTGACCGGAGATCGCCGCCACCTCGAGAGCGTGCGATCCGGACTGCGGCAGCTGGACAGATATCACGGGCAGCTCCACGGCTTGTACAGTTGCGACGAGCACCTGAATGGAACCGAACCGACCACCGGGGTCGAGCTGTGCACGGTCGTCGAGTTCATGTTCAGTCTGGAAGTGCTTCTGGCGATCACGGGGGAGGCCGAGTTTGCCGACCGGCTGGAGCGGGTCGCGTTCAACGCGCTTCCTGCTGCGTTGAGTCACGACTTCACCTCCCACCAGTACGACCAACAGGTCAACCAGGTGCTCTGCTCGGTCGCTCATAGGGACTGGTACAACAACACCGATACCTCGAACATCTTCGGATTGGCGCCGCACTTTCCCTGCTGCCTTGCAAACATGCACCAGGGGTGGCCAAAACTCGCCCGTTCGCTGTGGATGAGGCGTGAGTCGGAGGACCGTACGGAGCTAACGGCGATGGTTTACGCTCCGTCCTCGATCCGCTTCGCGTCGCAGGGGAGGGGGGTGACACTCCACGAACGGACGCGCTATCCCTTCGGTGACACGATCGAATTTGCCGTGGAAACCGACGCAGAGGGTGTCGAGTTCGAACTGCGACTCCGCGTGCCCGAGTGGTGTGAGTCCCCCGGGATCGTCGTCGACGGCGCGCCGGTCGAGGCCGTGGAACGACCGTTTCATTCGATTCGGCGGACGTGGCGGTCTGGGGAGAGTGTGACCCTCACGCTGCCAATGCCACCGACGCTGCGGCGGGACGAGGAGGCGGGGACCGCGTACTTCACCAAGGGGCCGTTGCTGTACGCGCTGCCAATCCCCGGAGACTGGAAACGGATCGTCGACCGCGGTCGGTTTTCCGACTACGAGGTGCACCCCAACACAGACTGGGCCTACGGCGTGCCGCCGGCGATCGCCCTCCCATCGGGGGTCGAGTCGAACCCGGAGTGGAACGGCTTGTTCGATCCCGAGTCACCGCCGGAACGCATGGAAGTCCGTCTTCGCCGGGTGAAAAACTGGGGCTTGCGCCACAATTCTGCGGCACCAATCCCGAAAACACCGGAGTGCGAACCGCAGGATACGGTGGTGCAGCTGGTTCCATACGGCGCGACCGCGTTGCGTGTGACGCTGTTTCCGATCTGCTGAGGTCAGGCAATGCCCGGTACGCCGTCCCGAACGTGCCCGCGTACCGGGCGTGCTTGCGGACGCGTGGCGGTCTCTCTATACTCCGTCGCTGGATATAGCCATGAGATTGTACTCCCACGCCGTTCCGCAACTGTTTCTCTCCATCGCATTCGGTTTTCTTCTGACGGCGTGCGATTCGCCGGTTTCCGCAGCCGCCGATCCCGACACAATCGACATCCCCGACGCGTCCACCGGCGTCTCGTTTCCCGACCCGGTCCTGGAGGCCGCCGTTCGGCGCACGATCGGAAAGCCGGAGGGCGAGCTGTCCCGGGAGGACTGTCGAGCTGTTGAGGCCCTTGCGATTCACGGCAAGCCGCTTCGGGACCTTTCGGGGATCGAGAGCCTCACGTCGCTCTTCTCGCTGTACATCACCGACGGCGAACTCACGGATCTCTCGCCACTATCCGGCCTGACGGCGTTGGAGGTCCTCGGCCTCGACGCAAACGAAATCACCGACATATCGCCCCTCGCCGGTCTCGTCCGTTTGCGAACCGTCGACCTCGACGACAATCAGATCGAGGACCTCTCGGCACTCGCCGGTCTATCCAACCTGACGTCGCTGTCGGTGCGCCACAACCGTGTTTCCGACATTTCGGCGCTCGCGACGCTCACGTCGCTCGGGGCGCTCGACCTTCGTGACAATCGGATCGTTACGATCGAAGCGTACCGTGGTTTGACCAACCTGAGGCACGTGCGGATAGAAAACAACCAGGTCCGGGACGTCGAACCATTGGCCCCGCTGACCGCTGTCACGGTGCTGCAGTTGAGCGGCAATCGGATCTCCGACCTGTCGCCGCTCGCGACGCTGGTGAACGTCACGGGTATCGAAATCGAGGACAACGAGGTGGTCGATCTTGCGGCATTGAGCTCGCTGACCGAGCTCCGCGGTCTCTCCGCCTCCGGCAACCGAATCAACGACCTCGGACCCCTGGAACACCTGCCGTACCTTCTCCAACTCAGTGTGGCTGACAACGCTATCGAGTCTGTCGCACCGCTCCTGACGACCTTTGGAACGTTGAGCGTGCTGTACAGCCTTGACCTTCGCGGAAACCCGCTGTCAGCCGCCGGCGTTGAAGCGGACCTCGCCGAACTTTCCTCCCGCGCCGGCGTGAGGATTCTCCGATAGGTTTTCCGCCGCCTACGGGCCGACGCGCACCCAGACGCGGTGTTCGCCCCGTCCCCGATTACCCCGCATGAAGAAGGGAACCGCGCGAATCTGGCACGGGTCGAGGCGGCGAGGCGCGCGGTAGTCGCGATAGAGGGTCATCGCCTCGTCACCGTCGATCTCCCGGTGCCCGGGAACGACGAGAATGGTGCCGCCCTCAACGAGCGAGTCGTCGCGTTCCACCCGAATCGACCCTCGTGGGTCCACGATCAGTTGGTGCAGATCCGGTCCGTTATCGACCTCCTCGACGCAGTAGATGAGCGGTCCGCGCTGGATCGCCACGCGACCGGCGGTCTCGGCCACCTTGTCGTTGGCGCGGACGAGGCGCGGCGCCATGTCGAATGAGAGGCCAATGGCGTGCTTCCCGCTCCAATCGGCGGTGATCGCGGCGTAGCCGTTGGGGCCAGCGGCCACCGACGCAGCGGAGCCGTCGACGGTGATCGCGTAGCTGTCTGCCCATTCGGGTATGCGAACGTACACGCTGAAACGCTCGGGCACCGTCGAGTGCATTGTCAGCGTCACCCGCCCGTCCCACGGAAAACCCGACTGGACCGCCAGGTCGACGGCGCCATCGCGCAGGGGGACACTGGTCCGGGCGCTCACGTACTGGTGGATCCACACGGTTTCTTCATCGTGGGAGACGAGATACGCACCGATCGATGCGACCAGACGGGCGACATTGGTGGGGCAGCACGCGCATTCGAACCAGCCGACGCGCTCCGGTTCCACGTGATCGTGGTCGTGACGGTACTCTGCGACCTCCGGGCGTACCTCGAGGGCGTTGACGTAGTGGTAGCTGTGCCCGTCCAAAGCGATTCCACCGAGGGCCCCGTTGTAGAGCGCCCGTTCAGCGATGTCGGCATACTCCCTGTTGGGGTCGATGAGCGTCATGCGCCACGCCCAGAAGACGAAGCCCACCGAGGCGCAGGTCTCCGCGTAAGCGGTATCGCCGGGGAGATCGTAGTCGACGGTAAAGCGTTCGCCGCGGGCCTGGGAGCCAAGTCCTGCGGTCACGTACATGCGCCGCTCCACCACGCTCTTCCAGAGCGCGCGCAGCGCGGTGAGGATCTCGTCGTCGCCGGTGCGGCCGTACTGGTCGGCGAGTCCGCTGTACAGGTAGACCGCACGAACGGCGTGTCCCTCGGCGTCGCGAAGGTCCCGCGTCGCGCACTGCGCGTTGTAGTAGTCGTTGTAGAACCACCGCGAGTCGTCGATCATGCCTTCCTTGGCGGGGCGACCGCGGGAGAAATCGGGGATCGAGCCACGCACGTCGAGGAAATAGTCCGCCAGGCGTGCGTACCGCTCGGTTCCCGTCGCCTCGGCGAGGCGGTAGAGGGCGAGCTCGACCTCCGGATGACCGTCGAACAGGTGCAGCTTGCCCTCCTCGGGACCGAACACCTCGTCGATGTGGTCCGCGAAGCGTACCATGATCTCGAGGAACTCGCGTTTGCCCGTAACCTCGTGATACGCAACCGCCGCCTCGATAAGGTGGCCGGCGCTGTAGAGTTCGTGCCCCTGGACCAGCTCCGACCACCGCTCCTCCGGTTTTACCAGGGTGAAGAAGGTGTTGATGTAGCCGTCGCTTTGCTGCGCCTTGCCGATCACGCGAACGAGCGCGTCGATCTGCTCCTCGATCGCCGGATCGCGGTGTGCGAGGAGCGCGTACGACGCCGCCTCGATCCACTTTCCGATGTCGCTGTCCTGGAACACCATACCGTGTACGTCGCCGTCGGCCTCTCCGGCGGCGATACGAAAGTTCTCGACCGCGTGGCTCTTCGGGACCCCGGGGACCGAGTCGTTGAGCGCCCGCCACTGGTACGGGATCGCCTCCGTGGCGACCATGTGTGTGCGCGTTTTCCAGAACCCGTCGGTCAGTTGTACGGACGACACGGGCACGCCCTTCATGGAGTGTTTCATGGATGAGTCCTCGCTATCCTTTGAGTCCGCCGGTGGCGAGCCCGCGGATAAAATGTCGTTGTGCCAGGAAGAAGAGCACGATGAGCGGCAGTACGGTCATCGTCGACGCCGCCATCAGTTCCGGCCACGGTGTGTAGAACGTTGAGAGAAAGGACCGCAGTCCCACCGACAGGGTGTAGAGGTCGCGGTCCTGCAGGAAGATCAGCGGTCCCATGAAGTCGTTCCAGCTGAACATGAACTGAAAGATGGCGACCGTCGCGATTGCCGGCGTCGACATCGGGACGATGACGCGTGCGATCGTCTGGGGATACCCGGCGCCGTCCATAAGCGCGGCCTCGTCGTAGTCCCGGGGGATTGTGCGAAAGAACTGCACCAGGAGAAAAATGAAGAACGCGTTGCCAAAGAACGCCGGTACGATGAGCGGGTACAGCGTATTGACCCCGCCGATCAGGTTCCACTCGAGGAAGAGGGGGATCAGCTGGACGGATACCGGGAGCATGAGCGTCGCCATGCTCGCGGCAAACATGATCCGCTTGCCGGGAAACTCCAGGCGGGCAAAGGCGTAGGCGATCGAGATGTTCGACAGAACGGCGCCGACGACGCAGCTCCCCACCACCACCACCGTATTCACGTAGTAGCGCGCCAGCGGAACCAGCGTGAACGCCTCGAGATAGTTGCGAAACTCCGGCTGCCGCGGAACGAGGATCAGCGGCAGTTTGAAGATATCCTCGATCGGCATCAGCGAACTGCGGATCTGCCACAGGAGCGGAACGACACAGAAGAGCGTTCCGAACCCGAGACCGGCGTAGATCAGAACGCGGGAAAGACGAATCGGCCGCGAGTTCATCGCTTGTCCCCCTCGTAGAACGTCCACCGGGCGGAGGACCTGAAGACGATGAGCGAGAGCACCATCGTCATGATGAACAGCATCCACGCCATCGCGTTGGCGGCCCCCATCTTCCCGTAGCGGAACGCGTGGTTGTAGATGTTGAGAACGATGGAGAGCGAGGCGTTTGCCGGACCGCCTGCGGTCATGATGTAGGGCTCCGTGAAGAGCTGCAGCGCCTTGATCATCCCGACGATCAGGTTGTAGAGGATCACCGGACTCAGAAGCGGAAGCACGACGTGGCGAAACGAGTGCCACGCGTTCCCGCCGTCGATACTCACCGCCTCGATCAGCGTCTTCGGTATGCCCTGCAGGCCGGCAAGGAAAATCACAACCAGATTGCCGATGCTCCAGGTACTCATGATCACCAGACTCGGGACGACCATCGCCGTGCTGCTGATCCACTGCACGCGGTCGAGCCCCATTCCCACGAGCATCGCGTTGATCAGGCCGTACTGCGTGTTGTAGAGCCAGAGCCACATGATCGAGGTGACAACGAGCGGAATGAGCGACGGAAGGTAGAAGATCGTACGAAAGACCCCCAGCCACCGTACGTTTGCGTTCAGCAGCATCGCCGCCGCCAGTGCCAGGATGAGCTGGATCGGTACGCTCACGACCGTGTAGTAGAGCGTCACCTTCACGCACGTGCGAAACAGGTCGCTCTCCGTGATGAGGGAGATGTAGTTGCCGAGCCCGACAAACTCCGGCTGGCTGATCATGTCCCACTTGAGGAGGCTGGTGACAAAACTCAACCCCATGGGAAAGATCACCCACAGGGTGAGCCCTGCCGCGAGGGGGGCGATGAGAATCCACCCCCACACGGTCTCTTTTCGTTTTCTCAATCCGACGGCTTTGGTGTTCATCACATGTCCTGGTGTAGTGCCGGACGGGGGTCGCGCGCGGGGTCCGCCACCTCGCCCGCCGGAACGGGTCGGGCAGCGTCCCGCGTCACGCCGTCACGGTCTCCTTAGTACAGCCCCTCGAGGAGTCCCGATTCGCGCAGCGCGTCCGCCGCCGCGGTGAGCGCTTCCTCCGCCGTACTCCGTCCGATCCATATACTCTCCATCGCCGGGTTGAGATAGTCGCCCCAGATCTGGTTGTAGTTGCGCACCATGATCGGTTCGGTCCGTGCAACCTGCATCGAGTCAACCACGGCCTCGCGGTACCCATCGGGGTGGACCGGATTGTCCAGCCACCGCGCCAGGTCCTCCTCATCGGTGTAGTAGGACTCCTTTGTGGGCATCCACAGCCCGGAGGTGTAGAGGTCGAGGGTACGGCTCGGATCCATCATCCACTTCTGGAGGGCCCACGCCTCTTCCGGATGCTCCGTCGCGTCAAAGACCACGTTGAGCCCGCTCACGTAGAGTTGCGCCGGTTCCTTGATGATCGGGAGCGCCGCCACGCCAAGGTCGAATCCCTGCATCTGACCGAGTTCGAGAAGCGTCCACTGGCCGGTGACGTAGAAACCCAGCTGACCGTTCTGCAGCATCGCCGTCGGAGACGGGAGTCCGCTTCCACCGCCCATGTACGGCATCACCTGGTCCTCATGGATCAGGTCCGCCAGCATCTGGATCGCCTCGATCGACTCGGGAGAGTCGATGATCGTGTCTGTGCCGTCGTCGGTAAAGACGCCGCCGCCGTTACTCCACAGGGTGGGGTAGTACATCGCGGTCCACAGGTCGTAGACAACACCGTAGGTCTGGATGTTGTTCGCATCGAACCCGGGGTCACCGGGGTGGTTGTCGTTCTCGTCGACGGTAATCTGTCGCAGATAGCCGACAAACTCATCCCAGCTCCACGCGTTGCGGTAGTCCGTTGGCGGGGTGGGGACGCCGGCGGCCTCAAGTACCTCCGGGTTGTACCACATCACCTGGCACTCCGCGGCGGTGTAGGCGCCGTAAATCGAACCGTTGAGGGAAAGCCACGTCTGATCGAGGTACGCCTCATCCATTCCGTCGCGTTCGACCAGGTCGGAGAGGTCCATGAAGTAGCCGTTTGTGGCGTAGTTTCCAAACTCCTCGGGGCGAAAATACCCGAGATCGGGGAGCGTTCCCGACGCCGCCATCGTCGTCATACGCGCGTTGTAGGTGGATCCATCCAGATCGCCGGGCAGGTACATCGGTTCGACCGTGATCGTCGGGTTGGCCTCCTCGAACGCCTGGAGCGCCGCCCGGATCGCTGCGTCTTCCGCGGTGCTCCCCCAGTAGACGTACGTGAGGGTCGTCGTGTCCTCTCCGGCGCCGCTCGCAAACGTGGCGAACGTCGTACCCATCAGTAGCACCGCGACCACCGCGATGGTTCGTGACCTCTTCATATCGTGCCTCCTTGTTCCCATTCGAACTGCGTTTATTGTAGGACCGCCCCCCACGGCGCTGTAGAGAGGGAATCTCGACATAATGTGACGGATTCCGACGTATTGCGAGTGGTATCCGTTGCGAGATCGGCGGGCTGCGGTGATAATTGCCCCGGAGACTGCTGTGCGCTACGTCCTGTTCCCCCGCCTGTCCGCGCTCCACGCGGAAAACTGCGGCATCGCGATCCTCAACCCCGGATGGACGCACCCCTCGCGCCACCTCGACACCTCCGTTGTCATCCTCGGCAAAAAATCGACGGTTGAGATCGACGAAGACGGTGACACGATCACCGTGACGCCGGACCGGTTCTGTCTTCTTCCTGCCGAGCGCAACCACCGCGGCGCGCGACCGATCACGGAACCGGCGTCGTACTACTGGATGCACTTCTCGACCGTGGAGCCACCGATCGTCCTCGATGAACCCGACGCGCTGGCGATCCTGAACAACACGTCGGTCGTAAAGGCGCGTCTCGAGGACGCATTGCTCCTGCCAACCGAGATCGAGCTCACCCACGCCGCCGTGTTTTCAGAACTGTTTCACGACCTGCTCTCGGAACAGGAAAGCCCCTCGTTCACGCATCAGAAATTTCAGATCCTCTTTCGGCTGATGATGATCAGGATGAACGAGTACGTCCTCTCCGAGCACACCGTCGCCAACCGCATCCCCTCGCACCACAGCCTTGTCTACGCCATGATCGAGACGATTTTTGAGCACCTCTGCGACCCCAACTTCTCGGTGAAGGCGCTCGCCGCGATGATGGAGCACAACCCCGACTACCTCGGGCGCCTCTTCAAAACGGTCATGTCGCGCCCCATCGGTGTCTACATCAACGACCAGCGCGTTCACTACTCGGTTACGCGTCTCGTCTCCACGAGCGACACCGTCGAGAAGGTGGCCCACGAGTGCGGGTTCGCTTCGCGGCGCAACTACATCCGTCAGTTCAAGGCGCGGATGGGGGCAACGCCGTCGGAGATTCGGTTGCGGTACCGGATGATGCACATTACCAACGTGTAGGGGGACCTGTTCGGACCAATTCACCCGATCGGGGGACACGAATTTCCTCCGTTCGGGCGATGCGGATTTCGCATGGTCGATGTCAGGTTTATCTCCGAGAGCGGTACGCGCCGTGCAGCCTGCGCCCGCGCTCGGAGGAGGAAACATGACGAACGGGAATCTGGTCAAATGGTCGGTGGTTCTGCTGCTTGCGGCGACCGTGGTGGCGTGCGACAACGCCGGCGCCGGCGGCGACAGTTCGCTCGCAAGCGCCGACGGAACGTGGCTCTCTGTCGCCATCGGTTCCGAGTCGGTCGACCTCTCCGCCGATCTCGACATCGGCTACGGAGAGATCGGTGGGAGCGACACCACGACGCTCACGGTAACGAACGCGAGCGACGCGACGGTGACGCTCTCCGGGACCAATGCCGACGGGGACGCGCTGGGGGTCTTTCTGGGGGGGGCCGACGCGGCGCAGTTTTCGCTGGATACCTCGGCGGTACCCGCGTCACTCGCGCCCAACGCGAGTTTCGACGTGGTACTCGACTTTGTGGCGACCGGGAGTCCGGGGCGCCGCACCGCGACGGTCAGCATTCGGAGCAACGCGGACTCCGAGGCGTATGATCTGACGATCGTCGGCGCCGCGGGGAGTGCGGAGATCACGGTCGAGTGGGACGACGAAACGATCGACCCCATCGTCGGCGATCCCGTGTACCTTGGGGAGCCGACTACGAGTGGCGGGCTCGTCCAGACGACGCTCACCGTGACCAACTCGGGAACATACCCCCTGAAAATATCACGCGCGGTGATCTCGGATACAACGGTGAATGGGACGGCAGTCGAGTCCAACCCGGGCGACGATATCAACGAGTTCTTCTTCGTGCAGACGCCCGACCTCAGCGCGATCGACCCGGGATCGACCCGCGACATCATTGTGGGGATCCAGAAAGACGACACCTACGACTACGGGACGGTAGCTGCCACGCTCACGTTGAGCACCAACGCCACGGCGAGCGGGACGGACGAGTTCGAGATCAGTCTGAGCGCAACGTTGTACTATTGACCGATGAACGCGATCGGTCCGTCGCATCGCGCCCCGCACCTGATCGGGGACGCGATCGCGACGCTTGACGGGCACGACGGAACGATGACATTGACCGACCTCGATCGGTCGCTCCTGCCGCTGCTGGACGAGATTGTCTCGTTTCGTCCGGTCGCGGAGCACGTACGGGAGCTCGAGCTGCGCTTCGGTGAGGTGCTCACCCGGCGGGAGATCGAGCGGGCGCTGCAGGCGTTCGTGGATGCGGGGCTGGTTGAATCGTTCGAGACGCTGAGCGGGCGCGTCCAGACCGGCCGCGGCGTCGCCACCGCGAAGTATCCCGGCGACGCGGCCCCGCCGCTGGCGTTCATGGCGATCCCCACGAGCAAATCATGGAGGGAGATCGACGCCGTGGTGCGATCGACGGTGGCCGCGATCGGGTCCGACGGTCCGCCGCTTCTCGTCTCGTTCCAGGGCGCGCGCCCCGACGATGTCCCGAATTCGCCGCCGGCGACGATCGTCGACAGCGCGAGTATCCGGCGCTCCGTGGAACCGTACCTCGCAGAATGCGCCCCCGCCGACCGTGCGGTGATCGAACGTGCTCTGGGCCTCAACGACAGTCCGGCGTGGCGTGCGGGGACAAACCGCAACCGCCTGCTCCTGCTCGGCGCCGGACGGCGATTCCTGTCCGGTGACGACGATCAGCCCTCCCGGTTTGTGGAGTTTTCGAATCCCCACGGCGAACTCCGTGTGACCTCGCGCCCGTCGCCGTCGGACTACGCGCCCCTCGAGAGCATCGACGAGCGCGACGCCAGGTACACGCGTGCCCAACGGGACCCGATCGCGTTGCACGCCGAGTGGCTCTCCCGGTCGCTGCCGGAGATCCTTGGCGGTCGACCGGCGGGGTCGGTCCGAATCGAGGATGCCACGCGCCGCCTGATCGCCTGCCTCGAGGAGCCCGATCGCCGGGTGCGCGCAACGATGCTGGGACTCGCCGGCGACATCGGGCAGCGCACGCCGCTGCTCCTGCTCACCGAGGCGCACCCCGCCCGCGGCAGCCTGAGGAAGGAGGCGCTCCTGAGTGGGGTGGGGGTGGCGGCGGCGCCGTGCCTCACCATCTCCGATCGCCCGTACTTTCGCACCAGTCACGCCGCCTACGACAATCGAACGCCGCTGCCGCCGTTTCCGTCGGTGGGGCGCAACGGCGACGGCGTATTCGGCGCCGCGCTGAGCCAGGTGTTCGGACCTGGAACGATCCTGCACCTGCCGTACGCGATCGAACACTACGCCAAGCCCGGCGGCCCCCTCACGCTCGACGCGCTTTCAGACGCCGGGTACCGCGAAAACGATCTTCTGGTACTGGCGATACTCACCGCGCCGTCGGTTGCCTCGTGGGCGAGTCTGGCCGAGTACCTCGTGGCACTCGGGAACGGACCCAGGGCGACGGCGGTTGAACTGCTTACTCGTCACATGGTCGCGCAAACCAATCGCATCCTGCGCGCGTGCGATGAACGGATCGCGGCGGGGACGCTCGGTGACGCGGCGGAACGCGCCCGGGACGGCGTGTATGCACGACTGGAGTCAGGATCGTTTCTCCGCGCCGACCTGGACTGGAACGCGATCTGCGGACATATCGCGGAGTACGGCAGACTGATGCAGCTGTGGCCCGCGCTCCATCGCTGGGCGTCTGAGAGGCCGATCGACCTCGGCAGCCCGTAGCCCGCAGGTGGCGTGCCGCCGCGAGATGGCGCAACGTTCGGTCCGGCAGGGTTTCGGTGACCCGTGGTATAATCGGTGCTGCGGGAGACCCATTCGGTGTCAAACACGCGGGTAGTCACGATCGACTCCAACGAAACACTCTTCACCCAGGGCGACGAGTCCCGGGATTTGTACATCATTCGATCCGGATCGGTGCGCGTCTCAACCGCCAGCGACGGCGTCGTGGTCCCGATTGCGGTCCTCGGCCCGGGAAGCATCGTCGGCGAAATGTCGTTCATTTCCGGCAATCCCCGCTCCGCCACCGTCACAGCCCTCGAACCGACAACCGCGAGCCT
Organism: uncultured Spirochaeta sp.; assembly: GCA_913030605.1. GTDB lineage: Bacteria > Spirochaetota > Spirochaetia > DSM-27196 > Alkalispirochaetaceae > Alkalispirochaeta. The sequence continues at coordinate 3,929 of CAJWEZ010000012.1, read as the reverse complement.
GGTATCGGTCGATGTCCTCGATTCCGGCCCCTTTGGAATCGACCGGTGGGCGGTGAACATCGCGCAGGTGGTTGCGGACCGAATCCGTCGAACGACACGCCTGATCGGTGAGTACCGGAGCCTGAACGCAAACCCGGAGGAGGAGGCGTACGCGGAGCCGACCGACGACCTCGGATTCCGCGACGAAACGTCGGACAAACAGGTAGCCATATACCTTCGCGGCACGTTTGATGCCGGTCGACTCAACGAGTTGAAGAAGGTTCTTCGGTCCTACGCCTCCCGGGGATTCGAGCGAGCGTCGATCGATTTTGCCGATGTTCCCGACGTGGATCACGACGTCCTGGCGTTTTTTCGGAACCTGGCGGACGACGAGCGAGCCTACTCGATTACCGTGTCCATCAAAAACGTCCAGCTCATTCGCAATCGCATCCAGACGATCGAGGGAATCGAACGAATCGTGGAGCAGAGCCACCTGCCGATCGTGCGAGTGACTCGGGGCGAGTACCTGATTCGTCAGGACGAACCGGGCGACGACATGTTTGTCGTAAAAACCGGCCGTCTTGTCATCACCCGGACCGTCGACGAGGATGAAATCATCCTCGGTTACGCCGACACCGGCGACGTGATCGGCGAAATGAACCTCGTGACGGAGGGGAACCGGTCCGCCAACGTCCGGGCGGAACGGACGAGCACCGTGTTCAGAATCTCTGCCCGCGAGTTCAATCGCAACTCGTACCGCATTCCGGGCTGGTTCATGGAGATCGTCCGTGTTCTCGTTTACCGGTTGCGCCACACCAACGAGCTTCTCGAACGCGAGATTCAACGGCAGAGCGTATCCGACGAGTCTCCGGACGAAGCCGTTCCGATCTGCATTCAAATGGATTCCGCGAAGCCCGACACGATCGTGTTGCGCAAGGACGTTATCGAAGGCAACCTCGAGTTTCTCGCCGCGATGGTCAATGTGCTGATCAGGCGAGGGCACCAACGGCTCACGATCGATCTGCGCGAAACGGAGTCCATAGACCACGCCGCAATCCGTTACCTTCTGGAGCTGCACGTGTTGCTCCAGAAACGGGGTGGGTTTCTCACGTTGAAGGGGCAGCGCAAGGAAATTCTCCGCCTCGTAAAACAGTACAACATCACGCTGCCCACAAAAGAGGAGCGTCCGGGTTCACCGTGAACCTGAACGCTCGAAGCACTTGCACTCGCCTATTTATCTGACTATAGTCAGATATTAATGAACGCTGTAGAGACGATCAGGCGCTTCAACCGCTCGTTTACCCAGGCGATCGGCCTGCTCGACCGATCCTACCTTGGTCGGGGGCGCAGCCTGGCCTCATCCCGACTCCTCTTCGAGATCGGGGCCGAGGGAGCCGAGGTCCGCGAGCTGCGCCACCGCCTGGGCTTCGATTCCGGGTACATGTCGCGGCTCTTGAGAACGCTGGAGCGGGAATCGCTGGTGCGCGTGGCGAAGGATTCCGCCGACGGACGCGTTCGTATCGCGAACCTGACGGAGCAGGGTCTGGAGGAGTTCAGAACGCTGGACCAGCTCTCCGATGCGTCGGCGGCTGAGTTGCTGTCACGCGTGCCCGAGAGCAAGCAGTCGGCGTTTGTGGACGCGTTTCGGACGATCGAACGGCTGCTGAGCGCGGCGACGGTTGAGATCAATACCGCGGACGTTCACGATCCCCGGGCGCAGGACCTGCTCCACCGCTACTACGACGAACTCGATCGGCGGTTCACCGGCGGGTTTGACCCCGGCGACGACCCCGCCGGCGAGCAGTTCGTTCCACCGGACGGGGAGTTCGTACTGGCGGTTGTCGGACGCCGGGCGATCGGGTGCGGCGCGGTCGTCTTCCGACCGGAGTTCGCCGAGATCAAACGCATGTGGGTGGATCCGGAGTACCGCGGAATCGGCCTCGCCTCGCGGATCCTCTCGCAGCTCGAAGACATCGCCCGCGGGGCGGAGGCGACCGTTGTACGGCTGGACACCAACGGCACCCTGACTGAAGCACGACGGCTGTACTCGCGCGTCGGGTACCGCGAGATCGAGCGGTACAACGACAACCCCTACGCGACCCACTGGTTCGAAAAACCGTTGTGAGCGGAGGCCGAACGCGGGCTATACCGATTTGGTCATCGACGGAGACGGGTGAAATCCGTACCCACGGGCCTCGTAGAACCCGATCGCTGCCGTCCGGGCGTCGAGAAACACCGACTCCATGCCGCACCGTCGCGCGTACGTCTCGGCAAAACCCATCAGTTCCGTCCCGACGCGCGCACCGCGCCACGATTCGTCGACTACCAGATCGTCCACGTGCAGATAGGCCCCGCGGGCGAGCGTGAGGACCGGGCGGAACCCGATAACACCAATCACCGCGCGGTCGGAAGACCTGTCTCGCTCGTACGCGCCGACGAGTTCGTAGCCGGATCGGCGCTGGGCCACCACGCGCTCGATAAATGCACCCTCGTCGAGGTGCGGGCGGAGTTGCCTGACAACGCGATACGCGTCCGCCAGTTCGTGCTGTTCGATGTGCCTGATGTGCAGTGATTCACCCAACGCCTGTCCCTCCAATGGTGGTTTCTCATTGTACAAGCGTTTCCAGGATCCTGTCCGCTACACAGGGCGGAACGGGATCGATCGCGAACGCGCGGCTGACGGATTCGCCACCCACGCGTCGCGATCGTCCTCGGTGTCAGTTGTTCACGGTAATCGAACCGCCGGAGACCACGATGTCCGCGACATTCGCCTCCGCAGCTGCGGAGCTCGCGAGCGTTCCGGTGAGCGTTGCGAGCGTATCGCCACCGGCGGAAATCACCACCGTGTAGTCGGTCGACGTGCTTCCATAATAGTAGTCGACCGAGACCGCGTACGTCCCGTCGGGGGGCGTGGAATCGAAGAAGATGTTCTCCGGCCCGCGGCCGTTCGTGTCGTCCACGTCGAGTTCTCCACCGCTCTGATCGCCCTCGGGGTCACCGTAGTAGATCCTGTCACCGCCAGGTTCCACGATGTGCAGATCCAGATCGGTGTTGTCGGTGTTCCAGGTCAGCTGTACCTGAAGCGCCCCGGTTCCGACCTGTTCCACGGTCACCGGCAGCGAGACGCCGTTGCTGCCGCTTCCGCTGGAGTCGTACAGGACCAGGATGAGTGTAAACGAGCCGGAACCGACGTTGGTCGGGAGCCCCACGTTGATCGAAAACGTCGCATTTGCGCCGGCGCTCTGCGGGATCTGGTAGTACCGGCCTGACCCGCTCACCTGGAGCGCAACGCCGGCGACGGCGTTGGAGCCGGACGAGGTCAGATTCAGCGCGTACGACCCGCCGTTGGCCATCGTGATCGACGACGAGTCCACCGTAAGCGTGGTGTCGTTCGAACCTGAGACCGCCGAACCTGAGACGTAGCCGGACAGCGACCCGTCTACGATGGACGCACCGCTTGGAACCACCAGGGCATCGGTGAGCGCCTCAGCGTCGGCCGGATCAACGGTGGAAGGTCCCGAGTCCTCTTCCTCGTCCAGACCGAGGAGGCTGCAGCCCCCCAGCAGGATTGCTGCGGCGAGAAGCAGCAGGATTGAGCCTTTTGAAAACACGGATTTCATAGTTGCCTCCGAATGGTCGTGTTGTCCGGAGGGTTGCAAGTTCCGTGCCATTCGTGTGTCGCGCTTTTGGGCCGTTCCGCACGCGAAACGGCTGTCTGGAGCGTATCGATTCTGCCAATCCGTGAACGGCATACACGGTTCGTGAAGGCACGAGGTTCAGATGGTGAAGGGCGTGGCCGCCGTCAATGACCGATGCCTGGACGATCCCCTGCAACCTTTTCGACACGCTCTGTGTCTCACGTGTGTATGGACGCAACAACACAGGCCGCAAAAAAGGTTCATCGCAGATTAGCGGGGAATAGTCAGTAGAAGGAAATAGCAAGATGGCGG
>CAJWEZ010000011.1 GCA_913030605.1 uncultured Spirochaeta sp. | reverse complement strand
GATGCCGGGGGCACCACGGCGCTCGGAGGACGAGTACCGTGCCGCGTGGTGCGCGTTTCAGGCCGTGGTGGCGGCGATTGAGCCGGGGCTGACACTGGAGGACGTTGCGTCCATCGCCGAGGATACGGCGGCCGATCACGGGCTGGCGACGGTCCCGGAGTTCACCGGTCACGGGATCGGCCGACAGTTGCACGAGGCGCCGGTTATCCCATTTGCCCGCAGCGCCGTGGCAAAATCCTCCCGCGCCCGTGAGATACGACTGCTTCCGGGAATGGTTTTCAATGTGGAGCCCGTGTACCGGCCGACGGAGGGCGCCAGCTCCGGCGTCGTACTCGACGGGAACGGTTGGGCCTACCGGACGGGCGACGGCGCCCGGACGTACCATTTCGAACTCACGATCGCCATGGTCGAGCCTGAGCCGCTGGTGCTGCAACTCGGTGAACCGGTTTCCAGGGCGCTCCGATGGCGGGATCCGCAGGACGTTCTGCGGGTACGCCCGGATTGACATCGCCTGCGCGTTTCGGCACAGTAGCGGCGTGCCGGAGGGCACGCGACTGCCGCCTTAGCTCAGCTGGCCAGAGCACGTGACTTGTAATCTCGGGGTCGTCGGTTCGAATCCGACAGGCGGCTTGCTTGACATTCGGAGTTCGGGCGTGGTACCGTCCGGCTCGCTTACGGGGAGTTTCCGGAGCGGTCAAACGGGGCAGACTGTAAATCTGTTGGCTCAGCCTTCGCAGGTTCGAATCCTGCACTCCCCAACGTCCTTCATCTGCGGCTGTCGCCGCCGGGTGGAGGACTTTTTTTTTGGTGCTGTGCTATTATGGGGAAGATGTCGACACCGAGCTTTTGGGACGGCGGACTGCGATTTGCGTGCACACAGTGTTCGCGCTGCTGCAGACACGACAGTGGCTATGTATTCCTGTCCGCGGCCGATCTCAGACGCCTGAGCGAGCATCTGGGTATGCCTGCCCGTCAGGTCATCGATGAGTACTGCGTGTGGGTTCCGTTCGGTCCCGATGCGCATCTGTCGCTGGCGGAACAGGCGAACTTCGACTGCGTTTTCTGGCGTGACGGCGGGTGCTCCGTGTACCACGGGCGACCGCTTCAGTGCCGGACGTATCCGTTCTGGCAGACGATCGTGGATGAAGAGGCTCACTGGCGGGAGGAAGCGGCCGAGTGTCCGGGCATCGGGATCGGGCCGGCGCGGAGCCCGGAGGAGATCGCTTCGGCGGTGGCGGCGCGCCGGCTTGCACCGCCGCTGCTGAAAAGCGCGGTGGAGAACGGGGCTCTGGAATGAGATTCACGGTGTGGGGAAGTCGGGGGTCGCATCCAATGCCGCTGTCGCCGCAGGCGGTGCAGAGCAAGATTTCGACCGTCGTTCAGCGTATCCGGCCGAGCGACCTCAGAAGCCCGGAGGCCCGCGAGCGTTTCCTGGCGTCACTTCCGCCGTGGCTGTTCGGTACAACGAGCGGAAACACCGCGTGCGTGCAGCTCGAACTCGACGATCGGCGCCAGCTCGTGTTTGACGCCGGCAGCGGGATCGTCGGATTCGGATCCTCTCAGTTCCGTCGCGACCCGCACCCGACGGAATACCACATATTCTTTACCCATTTTCACTATGATCACGTGCAGGGGTTGCCGTTTTTCGCGCACGCGTACAATCCCGGCGTCGCCGTTCACTTCTACAGTCCGATTCCCGGGTTCCGGAAGATCCTGTCGGATCATATGCAGCATCCGTTTTTTCCGGTGACTATGGAGGACAAGATGTCACCGAACCTCTATTTTCACGAACTGACGGACCCGGAGATCGAGGTGTACGGTGCGCTCGTCCGATGGCGCGAACTGAATCATCCCGGGCGCGCGTTCGGATATCGCGTCGAATACGGAGACAAGGTGTTCGGATACGTCACCGACGTGGAACTCCAGCCCCGGGACTTTGAGAAGACCACCAGGAACGCGGAGTTTTTCTCCGACATGGACGCAATGATCCTCGACACCCAGTACACGTTGGACGAGGCGATTGAAAAATACAACTGGGGTCATTCCTCGTTCAGCCTGGGGGTCGATTTTGCCGTAGCGTGGGGTGCGAAACGTCTGTTCATGTTTCACCACGAGCCGCAGTACGATGACAAGAAGCTGGAGCAGAACGTGAACTCCGCCCGGTGGTACGCAAACCGGATCGGTGGCGCGGACCTTTCGATCGAGCTTGCCCGGGAGGGTGTGACGGTCGATGTCTGAAGAGGACGTGCAGGTTCTGCGACTGTCGCAGGCGGAGGAAATGGAACTGTACATCATGCTCCGGCGACACGAACCGCGCCTTCCGGAGGAGTTGGAAGCTGTTCGCGACCGTCTGGAACGGCTGCTGTACGAGCGCATGTCGATCGCGGACATGGAGATGCTCGAGGCGCGCGTTCGTGGCGAGTGAGAGGGGCAACAGAACCGTGAAAAGGCGAATCCGCCGTGGTACATACGGAACGTTGAAGACTATGCTCCAGACCTCGTGCTTCCTCCGCCGTTTCTGCGTGATACTCGTTGCGCTCGTCGCCTCCCCGGTGGTCCATGCCGACCCCGATCCACTCAGCGTGGCGCGTGGGTCGATGTGGTATCCCCGCGGACTCGGGACCGAACTGATGACCTCGCCGGACCGGGCTCACCCCACAACCGTTCTGACGATGCCGCACCTCGCGGCCGATACGCGCCGGGCGATTCTTGGTGCTGCGGTCGGCGGCGCCGTGGGAGATGGTGCTGCAGGTGGCGCTCTTGGCCTTACAGTACCGACCCGGCGATACGTCTGGACCGGGGCTCTTGGGATCCTGGGAGACGCGGACGGAGGAGTCGGCCGAGGGGTCGTGTCGCTCGCCCGGCCATTGGGATCGCGCCTGGCGATGGGAGCCGGGCTCGGGTTGTCCGCCGCCAGCGGAACGGGCGCCTCGACCCGACTCGGCGCAGCGTTGGACATCGGTGTCCGGTACCGGCTCGGCGGAATCGGGGATGTCTCGCGCGTCGAGGCCCACGCGGCGATGCTCGGGATCGGGACCTCCGCCGCGCGGCCGGGGTTCGACGCCGTGGTGGCTCCGTTTACGCCGGTGGCGGGAGTCCGGGCGCGGCTGGTCGATGCACCGGCCGTGGAAATCGACGCCGCGGCGTCCGTGCGGGTTGAATCGTTTTCGCGGACGTGGCTTGCCGCGGGGACGCGTTTGCGCTTCCCTCGGGGAATGGAACTCTCTCTCGGAGCGGACATACCCCTGGCAGGCGGTGCGACGTACTGGCCCGGCGTGTCCCTGGGCATACGGGTTCCGACCGGTGAGGCCGAGGGGACCGACGCGGCGGTGACGGCGCGACCGGGGCGGCAGGGACAGGTTCTTGTCGCGGGAGACGTGTCTACGACCTTCCCGTCAAGCGATCCGCGGCCGCCGGTTCTCGATGTCACGGTTCGAGCGCCGGAGGACCGGGCGTCACAGAGATTCGGGGCGGCAGACGAGAACGGCCCGCCCGATCTGACGCCGTTCGCTGCGCTGGAGCAGGTGAACCTTGCGCCGGTGGGCGGACGAGGCCAGTTGGTGGTCGATGTGACGGCGACCGATGACCGCGCGATCGGTGCGATCACCGCGGTCCTCACCGCCCCGGGGGGCGAAACGGTCCGTCGCTGGCGATTCGAGCCGTTCGGTGAGCCGGTGATTGAGGGTGATCTCTCCCAGCGAATGACCTCGGATCTTGCGCAGCGGGCATTCGGCAGCTCGCTGGTATGGGACCTGAGTGAGGCGGATCGGGACGGGCGGTACCGCCTCGAGGTTTCCGCGACCGACGCGGCAGGGAATGTCACCAGGTCCTCGGAACTCGGTGTGGTGGTTGACCGGACTCCTCCGGACCTCACGCTCGCACTGTCCCTGGAGAACGTTTCGGAAGACGGAGACAACACCGAGGGTTCCGGTGCCGACGACGGCGACGGTGCCCTTGATACCGACACGACACCGGTGGAGCTGTCCCCCGACCGTCCGCTGGTCGTCACCGCCCGCTACGGCGATGCCGAGATCGTGGACATCGATGTTGTTGATCAGGCCGGACGAAGCGTTGTGCGGCTCGACCCCGTCCCGGAGCTGGAAGGGGATCGAACCGTGGAAGCGCGATGGACAGGGCAGCGCGCTGACGGTGAACCGGTCGCTGACGGCGTGTATCGGATTCGGGCCGCGGCCGAGGATGCCGGTGGAAACCGACGCGTCGTGTCGAGTGGGCCGGTTCTGGTACGGCGCGCGCGGCCGCTGTTCCGGCTGGCGGTGGACCGAACGGTCGTGTCGCCGGAGGCTGGCACGACGGTGACCGTGACACCGGATCTTCGTCCACTGCCGGGGCTCCGGGAATGGACGATCGACCTGCGGCGGATTGACGCGGCGGCTGACCCACCCCCGGTGAAGACCTGGTCCGGAATCGACCTGCCGCCGGCGCGCCTGGTTCTGGGCCCCGATGTGTTTCCGGAGGACGGGACCTACGTGGTTGAGGGGCGTTCCCGCTACGACGGCGGCGCCACGGCGACGGACCGAACCGAGGAGTTCCTGGTCGATCGGGTTGCGCCTCGCCTGTCAATCGGACTGTCGGACATCGTGATCGGGCCGGCCGATCCACGGCGCCTGGTTGTGTTTGTCGAAGGCGACGGAACGGCCGCTTCGGGAACCCTGATGCTCCGTCGGGACACGGAGCCGGATGCGGTTGCTGTCGCCGATTTCAGTCAACTGCCGGATGAGATTCCGTGGCAGTTGATCGGCGCGGACGGTGCGTTTCTGGAGGCCGGCGTGTATGCGATCTGGGTGGAAGCCCGGGACCGCGCCGGAAACCGCGGTGTGTCGGAGGTCCGCCGGTTCGAACTCGTTCCGCGGCTGTCGGGGGCAGAGATCGACGCGCGAAGCGCGGTATTCAGCCCCAATGGCGACGGCCGGGACGACGAGGTTGTGTTCGCCCTCAGGACTCCGGAGGACGTGGAGCGCGGCACGTTCACGATCGATTTCGAGCACGGCTCGCAGGTGCGTCGCATTTCCGGTGACCTCCCGGCACCCTCGTCGGTCTCGTGGGACGGCCGCGACAACCAGGGTGTTCCGTTCGCGGACGGACCGGTGACGGCGATGCTCCGCGTTCAGGTCCCGGACCGGGGAGAGGTCACGGCGGAGTCCTCGCCGGTGGTGGTGGATACGACCCCGCCGGTTCTGGTTCTCGAGCGGGACGGCCCAGCCTACGTGTCGCCGGACGGTGACGGCGTGCAGGACACACTTGTTCTCCGGGGACGTGCGGCGGGAGCAACGCGTGTCCAGCTGGAACTCCTGACCGCATCCGACGGATCGGTCCTGCGCCGCATTCCGATTCCCGCCGGGGATCAGGGATCGAGTGTCGATGCCGGCCGTGTCGAGGTTGCTCCGCGCGCCGCCGACGGGACGGTACTGCCGGACGGATCCTACGCAGTTCGGGCGGTGGCATCCGACGCCGCCGGAAACAGTGCGACGAGTGATCCCGTGGGGTTCACGGTCGACACCCGTCCGGTAAGCGGATTCCTGCGGGTTTCGGGAGGCGCCGTATCGCCCAACGGCGATGGGTTCGCCGATCGCGTAACCGTGGAACCGATCCTTTCGGACACCGACGGTCTCTCGGACTGGTCGCTCGTAATCCAGTCTGCCGAGGGAGGCTCGCCGGTTCTTCAGCGGAGCGGAACCGGGGCACAGGCGCCGGCGTCCCTTGAATGGCCGCCATCGTCGGATGAGGTCCCCCGCGACGGTGCCTACGTTGCGCGGCTGGAGGCGCGCTATCGCCACGGCGCGGTGGTTCGGACGGAGTCTCCACGAATCGTCGTCGACACCACGGCGCCGGAGGTCGAGGTCACGGCCCGTCCTCAGCCGTTCTCGCCGGACGGCGACGGGCGCGCCGACACGGTGGTGTTTTCGGTGGGCGTGGAGGATCGATCTCCGGTGGAGTACTGGCTGCTGGAGGTCTTTGATCGCACCGGCGCGTTTTTCTATGATGCCGGCGGTCGTGGCGCGGTGCCCCGACGGATACGGTGGGATGGACGAGCGCGGAACGGTGAACTCGTGACGTCTGCTGAGTCGTATCCGTGGCGGCTCGAGGTTGCCGATGAGCTGGGGAACATCGCCGTGCGAGAAGGGTCGCTGGCCGTGGATATCCTGGTGGAACCGTACGAGGACGGGTATCGCATTCAGATTCCGAGCATCACCTTTCCGGGAAACTCGGCGGACCTGATTCTCGACCAAAACGATCCGCGGGGCGTACAGAATGTCATGGTTCTGGATCGGCTCGTGGACATTCTGGGGCGCTTTCCCGAGTACTCGATCGTTGTGGAAGGTCACGCGGTCAATCTGAGCGGTACCGAACGCGAGGAGCGGGAGGAACTGGTGCCGCTCTCGCGGCAGCGGGCCGAGTCGGTGGTACAGGCGCTGATCGATCGCGGTGTGTCCCCGCGCCTCCTGACGGCGAGGGGCCGTGGTGGCAGTGCCCCCGTGGTTCCCCACAGCGACGAACAGAACCGCTGGAAAAACCGTCGCGTGGTCTTTATCCTCCAACGCTGACGATGAAATTCAGTCGGGAGACGTTGCAGCAGATCAGGGACCGCGTGGACATCGTTGAGCTGGTGAACGGATACACTCACCTGGAGCGAAAAGGCAATCGCTGGTGGGGACTGAGTCCGTTCAAACCGGAGAAGACGCCGTCCTTTTCGGTCAAGCCGGACGACGGCTTCTACTACTGTTTTGCCACCAATCAGGGCGGCGACATATTCCGGTTCGTCAGTGAGATGGAGGGGCTTTCGTTTCCCGAGGCGGTGGAGTTTCTCGCCGAACGCGCCGGGGTGACGCTCGAGGGCAGTCCCGAACAGAGCCAGGAGGATCAGGAGCGGAAGGCCCTATTCGAACTGTACGAACGGGTCGGGGGCTCGTTTCACTATCTTCTGACGCAGGATTCCCGGGGGGCGGCGGCACTGGCGTACGCTCACGATCGGGGAATCACCGACGAGTCGGTGGAGCGATTCCGGCTGGGATTTGCCCCCGACAACGGACGCTGGCTTTACCAGTTTTTGCAGCGAAAGTCCTACAGTGCGTCATTTCTGGATCGCAGCGGACTGTTTTCGCGACGTGCCAGCGGATTCTCGCTCTTTCGTAACAGACTGATGTTTCCCATCGGGGACGAACGCGGGCGGACGGTCGCTTTTGGAGGACGCGCCCTGTCGGCGGAGGATCGCGCCAAGTACATAAACAGCCCCGAGACACCGATCTATCTGAAGAAGCGCACGCTGTACGCGCTGGACCGTGCGCTCGAGGAGATGCGAAAAACGCGGCGGGCCTACCTTGCCGAGGGGTACCTCGACGTGATCGCCATGCACCAGTCCGGCTGTCGGAACACGGTGGCGCCCCTGGGTACCGCCTTCACGGAGGAACAGGCGCGGCTGCTCAAACGCTGGGTGGACGAGGTGGTGCTGGTGTTCGACGCCGATTCGGCGGGGCTCAACGCAACGTTCAAGGGGGCGATCACGGCGGAACAGGCCGGGCTGGGGTGCTACGCGGTGGCGGTCCCCAGCGGAAAGGATCCGGCAGACCTGTACCGCGACCGGGGTCCGGAGGCAGTGGCGGAGATGGTCTCGGCGCCGCGACCGGTGTTTGAGTTTATGGTGTCTTCGCTTGCCGATTCGGTGGCGTCGGATCCATCTGCCAATGGGGAGTTGCTGTTGCAAAGGATTTTCCCCTATATTAATATCATCAATTCCGAGGTGCGCCGCGAAGGGGCTATAGATACGCTCAGCGACCTGCTGGGAGTTTCGTCCCGCGCCGTACGGTCGGATTTTGACAGTTGGCGGAGAGGAGAGCAGCCGCGGCGATTTGAACGGAAGCCGGCAGATCAACCCACACACTCACTAGGTCGCGACGTTGCCTTGATGCTCGCCACCGCGCAGGATGGCGGGCTCTTTGCGTATCTGCGGTCTCGTATCGGACCGGATGATCTGCAGGACCGGACCGCACGGCATCTCTACCTGTTGATGGAAGACGCGTTTCGGCATGAGGAGCCGCTACCGAGGGGGTTGATCGACCGGCTGACGGACGAGTCGCTCAGGAACCAGGTGCTGGAAAAGCTGACCTCCGGAGAGTACGGGGGCTGGCAGCGGTCGGACGTCGACCGCGCCGTGGGCCTGATGCGGATTCGTCGACTGGAGGAGGACGCACGACGGGTCGAATCCGAGCTGAAACGGCTGCAGGGGGCTGATGACCAGGCGCTGCGTCAACTTCTGGAACAAAAGATGGCGATTGACCAAGAACTCCGGAATCTGAAGGTGAGGGCTGATGACTGATTTGCAGAATGATCCTGCAATCGTACGACTGATAGACTACGCCAAATCGAAGACGACGATCAGCTATGACGAACTCCAGGATTTTCTCCCGGAGGCGATCGTCAACTCCGACAAGATTGAGGAAGTCCTCAGTCTCCTGGCCAAGCATAACGTGGTGCTTGAGGAGGCCAGTGAGGACGACGATGACGACGACGCCGACCAGCAGGAAGAGGAAGGCGATCTCGAGGACTCCGACGACGACGGCGAGGACGGCGGCAATCCCGAGGACGGCGAGAGCCGGAACCGGGCAAAAGAAACCGCTGCCGCCGCGATCAGCGATCGCACCAAGCGCGTGATCGTCGGAGACAAGGAAGCCGCCGTGGACGATCCGATTCGTCTGTACCTCCGGGAAATCGGCAAGGAGAACCTGCTCACTGCGGAGCAGGAGGTCGAGCTCTCCAAGAAGATGGAGGAGGGCGAATACATCATCAAGGATGTGATTCGCGGCAGCGGGATGGTGATTCCCGAGTTTTCCGATCTTGCCGAACGCACGTTCCGCAAGGAGGATCCGCGCGAGCTGGGCCTCTCGAAGAAAGAAATATCCGAATACCTGGCGGAACGACGGCGGTTGAACCAGTTCTACCGGGAGTCTCTGAAGGAACTGCTGCCGGACCTCCGGTCGTACATGGATCAGAAGTTGCGCACCTACGAGAAGGGGATCGATATCCTCTCCGACAAACCGTTGGGGCAGAAACGCAACAAGCTCCTCAAGAAACTCAACGAGGTGGATCTCCATCAGGATGAGATCCTGCGCTTCAGTGAGCGTTTTTCTCGCGCCGCCAAGCAGATCCACCGGTACCGGGAAGACCAGAGCCGGGTCGAAAAGCGTTTACGCGTATCCAACCTCAGAGAGCTGCGCGCCCTGGGTCGCGGCCTTGCGGTCAGCACGCGTCGCGAGGAAATCGAGGAAAACCTGGGCCTGTCCGCGGACCAGATCAAGGAGAAAATCCGTCATATCCAGATGACGGAGAAGAAACTCCGGGAGCTGGAGTACCGGTTCGAGAACGCGATCGACGACATTCTTGAGATGTCCGGCGAAATCGAACGGGGCCGCGTGATGATGCAGACCGCCAAGGACCGGCTCATTCAGGCGAACCTGCGGTTGGTGGTCAGTATCGCCAAGAAGTACACCAACCGGGGACTCCATTTCTTCGATCTGGTCCAGGAAGGCAATATCGGGCTCATTAAGGCTGTCGAGAAGTTTGAGTACCGTAAGGGCTACAAGTTCTCAACCTACGCCACGTGGTGGATCCGTCAGGCGATTACCCGTTCGATATCCGATCAGGCACGAACGATCCGCGTACCGGTCCACATGATCGAGCAGATCAACAAGGTGGTCCGCGAGTCCCGTCAGCTGATGCAGGTTCTGGGACGGGAACCGACGGACGAGGAAGTCGCGGAGCGACTGGGCTGGAACGTCGCGCGGGTCAAATCGGTCAAGAGCGTCGCCAGGGAGCCGATAAGTCTGGAGACACCGATCGGTGAAGAGGAAGACTCCCTCCTCGGTGATTTTATCGAGGATAAGGAAGTCGAGAACCCGGCCCACCAGACGGCGTTTACCCTCCTGCAGGAGCAGCTACGGAGCGTTCTCGATACGCTTCCGCCCCGGGAGCAGGAAGTGCTGAAGATGAGATTTGGACTGGAAGACGGCTACTCCCTCACCCTGGAGGAAGTCGGCCTGTACTTCAACGTAACCCGTGAGCGTATCCGGCAGATTGAAGCCAAGGCGTTGCGACGACTGCGGCATCCCAAGCGGAGCCGGCGGCTCAAAGACTATCTCGATAGCTGAGAGGTGCTGTAACACGATGATTCAGGACACGATTGAGAAGCTGAAGGTTCTCCAGGAGATCCTCTCCGACAAGTTCACGATCCAGCGGGAAATCGAGGAGCTGCCGCGCACCCTCGCGACCAAAAAAGAGCTGGTCAGCCGGCTGAAGAAGTCGTTCGTCGAGAAGAACGAGAAGTACGAGGAGACGCGCAAGCGCGTCGCGGAACTCCGGGTGCGACTCCAGGAGGCCGAGGCGGATCGCGAAAAGTACGAGTCGCAGATGGACCAAATTACCACCGCCCGTGAGTACGACGCGCTTGAGAAGGAAATCCGGGACGCGTCGGAGCGCGAACAGCAGTACCGCCGGGAACTGCAACGGGAGGAGAAGGACCTCGAGGATCAGCGCCTGCGCCTGGAGCGGGAAGAGGCGATGATCGGCTCCCAGGAAGAGGAGCTCGAGGAGGAACGGGCCAAAATCGACAGCGAGACGAGCGAACGCGAAGCCCGCCTCGGTGAACTCGAAGAGCGCGAGCAGAACACGATCCCGGGTCTGGACGAGGAACTCCTGTTCAAGTTCGAGCGCATCATTCGCAGCAAGGAAGGCGAGGGCATCGTACCGATCCGGAACGGCGTCTGCACCGGCTGTCAGATGATCCTCCCCAATCAGTTCGTGAACGACGTACGTTCTGCGGATGAGATCCTCTTCTGTCCCTATTGTTCCAAGGTCGTGTTTTACACGGAATCCGAGGACGATGCCGATGAGGTCGGATTCTCTGATTCCGACGAAGAGGGCCTCCTGGACCTCGTGGACGACGACTTCGACGAAGACCTGTTCGAAGAGGAAGCGTTGATCGGCCTCACCGACGAGGATGAGATCACTCCGGAAGAGCAGGCGGAAATCGAAGGCGACGACGGTGATGATTCCGACGACGAGTCTGACGACGACGACGGTCTCCTCGATGACGAGGACGACGACAGCGACGACGGATTCGAAGAGGATGATTCCGAGGAAGACCTCGAAGACTGACCCCGAGGCCTTCGCGAGCGTGGAGGGGTCAGGTTACCGCGGCGCCGCCGACGGCGACGAGGAAAGTCCGGACTCCGGAGAGCACGGCACCGGGTAACGCCCGGCTGTGCCCGTTTCGACGGGCGCAAGAGACAGTGCCACAGAAACGAGACCGCCGGCGGGCCTTCGGGCGCGTCGGTAAGGGTGAAACGGTGGGGTAAGAGCCCACCGGTCCCCCGGCAACGGGGGACGTCATGGTAAACCTTGCCGGGAGCAAAACCAAGCAGCAGAGGGGTGGCTCGCCCTTGTCTCTGCGGGTAGGTTGCTGGAGCCGGTTGGAAACAGGCGGTGTAGATAGATGGTAACCCACGACAGAATCCGGCTTACCGACCCCTCTTCGCGCGCGGTATGAAGATTCCCGAATCCCGATTCCAGAGCAACACCTCCCGCTCGCCGCGTCGCCTGCTGGTGGTGGTCGCGGTGGCGGTTCTCGCAGGCCTCCTGGTAACCGCGGCGCTGCTCCTGGTCAGGTCGCGTACCCCAATGCTGGCGATCGGGCAGACGGAAAAACCGCAGAGCGCCATCGAAATGTGGAATCAGGAGCGTTATGACGAGGTCGTAACCCTGACGACGGAGCAGCTCGGGCAGTTCCCGCTTGATCCGACGGCGCTGACGCTGCGGGGCTTCTCCCGGTTCTACCTTGCGATGGACGCGGTGGATACCGACGGGCGACACGATCTGCTGGTGGGAGCGATACGCGACCTGAGACGGGTGCTGCTGTTACCGAATCCGGAACTCGAACCACAAATCCACTACGTACTGGGCAAGGCCTACTTCCATCGCGGTGAGTTCTTCTACGATTCCGCGACAACCGAACTGGTGGCCGCCCGCGACCAGGGCGTCGTGCGCCTGGACCTCCTGGAGTACCTGGCCCTGGCGAGTCGGGATCTCGGCCGCACGGACGACGCGATCGGGTATTTCCACGACGCGATCGAACTGGGGGATGAAGCGATTCATCGAGTGACGTTGGCCGACATTCTGATCGGCGAGGGGCGCTACTCCGAAGCCGACGCGCTCCTGTCAAGAGCGATTGATCAGACTGAGGATACCACGATCCTCCAGGACGCGCTCTTGTCACTGGGGCGGTCGTACCGTCTCCAGGAACGCTTCGACGAGTCGATCGATGTGTATCAGCGCATTCTGGAAATCAATGAGTCATCCGCGGAGGCCCATTTCGGGATCGGCGAGGTGTATCTGGCGCAGGGCGAACAGGACCGCGCCCGCTTTGAATGGCGCGAGGCGATTCGCCTCGATCCAAACCATATTGAATCTTTGCAGCGTTTGCAGGAGTATTAGGCACACCACCTTGGAGGGACACACTACATGGGCGGAACATCAGTATTGAGCGCCTTTTCTTCGGATATCGGAATTGATCTCGGCACGTGCAACACCCTGGTATACATTCGGGGTAAGGGCATCGTCGCCAGCGAACCGTCGGTTGTTGCCGTCGAACGGGGCACCAAAAAGGTGGTCGCCGTGGGTGAGGAAGCGAAACGGATGCTCTGGAAGACGCCCGGTGACATCATCGCGATCCGGCCGCTCCGGGACGGGGTCATCGCCGACCTCGAAACCACGGAGAAGATGATCCGCTATTTCATCTCCAAGGTGCTTCAGCGCCGCTGGTTTGTGAAACCGCGCATGGTCATCGGCGTACCCTCCTGTATCACGGACGTTGAAAAACGGGCGGTGATTGAAAGCGCCGAAAAGGCCGGTGCTCGTGAGGTTCGGGTGATCGAGGAGTCGCTGGCGGCGGCGATCGGCGCCAACATTCCGATTTTTGAACCCGCCGGGCACATGGTGTGCGACATCGGTGGTGGCACCAGCGAGATTTCTGTCATCTCACTCGGTGGCATGGTTGTCACCAACGCGATCCGGCTGGGGGGCGACGAGTTCGATGAGGCGATCATCAAGCACGTCCGCACGGTCCACAACCTGATCATTGGCGAGGGTACGGCCGAGGAGCTGAAGAAGCGCATCGGCAACGCCACCGCCGACAAAAAGATCGAGAAAATGGAAGTCAAGGGCACCGACGCGATCACCGGACTTCCGCGGCGTCTCGAGATCGACAGCGTGGAGGTTCGCGACGCGCTGCAGGAGCCGATTACCGCCATCATCGAGGAAATCAAGCGCACGCTCGGTCAGACGCCTCCGGAACTGGCCGCGGATATCGTGGAACGTGGAATCGTCCTGACCGGCGGCGGGTCTCTCCTCAAGGGGCTGGATACGCTGATCGCGAACGAAACCGGGGTTCCTGTGTTCCTCGCGGAGGACCCGATGAACTGCGTCGCCCTCGGTGCGGGCATGTACTTTGAGTATGAGAAGGGCATTCGCCACGAGAACAACATCTACAAGAACCTGTAACGGATGACGTCGCGACGGCGAACCTCCCTGACGACGGTTACGCTGGTCCTGGTGGGCTTTGTCCTGGCCGTGGTCAGTTCCGGTACCCAGCGGTTTCGTCCTGAGGAGGCGGTCCGCGGGGTGTTCGGCGGTGTCCAGCGTGTGTTCAGCGGCATTGGCCGAGGCGTCGGCAACACCGTGCGCTCCGTGGGCGAACTGCGCAGGCTGCGGGAGGACTACGAGGGACTCCTGGCGGAACTTGAGCAGTATCAGCGCCTCGAGGGGACCGTCGAGGCCCTGGAGCGCGAGAACGCCCGTCTCCGCGAGCAGCTCGGATTCGCGGCGCGGACGCAGCAACCGGCGGTGGCCGCCCGTGTGATTGCCCGGGAAAGCGCGACCGGGTTCTTTTCTTCCTTTACGATCAACCGGGGCGAACGTCACGGCGTCCGGCCCGATCAGGCGGTTATCGCCTACGTTGGCGGCCGCGAAGGGCTCATCGGGCGGGTGTCGGAGGTATCCGGTGGCACCGCACTGGTGACACCGGTGTTCGCGCCGGGGTCCTATGTGGCGGCGCGCCTGGAACGATCGCGCCACGAAGGCTTGCTCCAGGGGACCGGCGATGCCGGGGACCCACTTGTGCTGCGCTACGTCCCGCGCGACGCGCGCAACGAAATCCGCTACAGCGACCTCGTGGTCACATCCGGGCTCAACTCCCTGTTCCCGCCGGAAATCCCCGTGGGACGCGTCCTGAGGGTGTCTGCGCCTTCGTGGGAGACATCACTGGTAATCGACGTGGAGCCGATCGTGGACTACTCGCGACTCGAGTACGTGTTCGTGCTCAACTCCTCGGGACTGGACACGGGAGGAGCGAGATGACATCGGTCGTGTTCGGGGGCATCGCGATGCTCATGGCCATCCTGCAGACAACATGGTTCGCCGGCTGGACCATTGCCGGGGCGCGGCCGGATCTGGCGCTGATCGTCATTACTGTGGCGGCTCACTCTGTCGGGGTTCAGCGCGGCCAGGTTACGGGATTCGCGGTGGGAATGGTCGAAGATGTTCTGAGCCTGTCGCCGTTGGGATTCCACGCTGTGGTGCGGCTGGCGCACGGTGCCGTCGCGGGGCTGTCGAGTGGCGCCGTTCAGGCGGATCCGATTCTCACGCCGATGCTTCTGGTGGGGCTTTCCACGGTGGTGAAACAGATCGTGGCGTTTCTCTTCGCGACGATCCTCGGCGTAAACGAACTGATCACCGGGGTGTTTACGGCGACGACGGCTATTGAACTGGGTCTGAACGTCGTGCTGGCCCCGATCGGATTTCTGCTGCTGCGGCCGGTGGTCCGTCGCCTCTCACGTCGGGGCGGTTTTTCGTGAGTCCCGTGGAGCGCCGGCCGGTCGTTTCCGGACGTCGGGTGGTCGGGCTTTCCTCATTGATGGTGGTGCTCCTCGCGGTGTACCTGGTCCGTATCTTTGATATGCAGGTCCTGGACGGGTACATCTACCTGAACCGCGCCCGGCAGACCGCACTCCGCAGCGAGCCGGTGTTTGCCCAGCGCGGCCAGATCCTGGACCGCGACCTCGAGCACGTTCTGGCAACCAATCGCAGCTCATTCGCCCTGACGATCGTGCCCGGAGAGGTGCCGCGGGGAGAACTCGACGCGACGGTTGACCGTCTCGCGGCGCTGATCGACCGGGATGCGGCACCGATGCACAAACGCCTCTCAAACCGACGGGGCGGGTCGTACCAGGCGGTTGAGATCGTTGCCGGCCTGTCGATGGAACAGCTCACCCTGGTGGCGGAGCGAATCGACAGTTTTCCCGGCATCTCGTGGTACTCCAAGCCGGAACGGACGTATCCGTCGAGAGATCTCATGAGCCATGTCATCGGCTATGTCGGAGAAATCACGCCGGAGGAGCTGCAGGTTCTGTTCAACCAGGGCTACACGGCGTCCAGCGTTCTCGGAAAGGCCGGTATCGAACAGCAGTACGATGAGCTCCTGCGCGGGAGCGATGGACGGCGATTTCGGACAGTTGACGCACGGGGCCGTCGCGTCGGTGAAGACGAGGAGCTGATCCCGCCGGAACAGGGGAAAAACCTTGTGCTGACCCTCGACTACGACCTTCAGCAACTCGCCCAGGATGCGCTGGGCCCCCGAATCGGGTCGGTGGTCGTACTGAAGCCCGCTACCGGCGAGGTTCTGGCGATGGTCAGTTACCCGCGGTTCGATCCGGAACAGTTTCTCGGTCCCGAAGGACAGCAGTCGTTCCGCGACCTCGCCCTCGACGAGCGGTCACCATTCCTGAACCGACCCATACAGTCCGTTGCGGCGCCGGCGTCGACGTTCAAAATCCTGATGACAACCGCGGTTCTGGAGGAAGATGCGTTTCCGCCGGACGAGGAGATTGTCTGTACCGGGCAGTTTGAATACGGAAACCGCGTGTTCAACGACTGGTTGGAGTACGGACACGGCCCGGTGAACCTCTCCAGTGCCCTGGCGCAGTCCTGCAACGTCTACTTCTGGACGATGGGGGCGAACTACCTCTCTGTTGACCAGATCATCGACTACGCGTCCCGCCTCGGATTCGGTCGGCCGACCGGGATCGATCTCCCCGGTGAGGTACGGGGGCTGGTTCCGTCGCCGGCGTGGAAGGAGCACACGTTCAACACGCGCTGGGTCGGTGGCGACACCGTGAACATGTCGATCGGTCAGGGGTATTTGCAGGTCACTCCCATTCAGCTTGCCGAGATGGTCGCCACAATCGTCAACGACGGAAGGACGTACAGGCCGTATGTTCTGAAAGAGGTTCGTGACCCGGTCACCGGCGCGGTCGTCGATCGAACCGTGCCTGAGGTGGTCCGGGACGCCGATATCAGTCAGGATACGCTCCGGCAGGTGCGCGCCGCCATGCGTGGCGTCATTACCGAGGGCACGGCGAACGTCGTCATTACCACCGATGCGGTGGCGGCAGCGGGCAAGACCGGGACCGGGCAGGTGGGCCTTGAGGAGAGCTGGACGAGCTGGTTTGTAGCCTACGCTCCCTACGGAGAGGATGTCCCGGCGGAGGATCAAATCGTCGTGTCGGTGATGGTGGACGCCGCCAACGAGTGGGAATGGTGGGCGCCGAAGGCAGCCAACATCATTCTTCACGGATACTTCATGGATATGAACTTCGAAGAGGCGGTGATGGACCTCCGTCGGGGACCACGACCGCTGTGGTACATGTAGGATAGCGCGCCGTGATCAAATCCCGTTCCGTGTTTGAAATCGACCTGTACGTCGCCATCGCCACCGTTGCCCTGGTCGTTGTGGGGATCCTGTTCATTTTTTCCAGCGGCGTAACCGCAGATGGTCAAATCGTGAGTCGGGAATACCTCCGCCAGATCGCGTGGGCTGCAAGCGGTCTCGTGTTGATGCTGCTGATGACGTTCGTGGACTACCGCGTCCTCAACCGTCCTGCGGTGACGCTATTCGGTGCGGTGGTTTTGGTCCTGTTCCTGACGCTTCTGTTCGGTCGGGTTGTGAACGGGGCCCGAAGCTGGATCGGTATCGGGAACCTCGGTGGCCAGCCGTCGGAGTTTGCCAAACTCGCCCTGATCATCGTCCTCGCACGCTACTTCGGTGACCGGCCCGGCCGCGGACGCTCCGTGTTCGGGTTTGCCGGGGGGATGGCGATCGCACTGGTGCCGACCGCGCTTGTGCTGGCACAGCCGGACCTCGGTTCGGCACTGGTCTACATGCCGATCTTCCTGGTGATCGCCTACGCCGCAGGAGCGGACGGACGGTTCATCGGCTTTGTTGTGGGAACGGCCGCCGCGGTGGCGCTGTTCACGGTTCTTCCGGTATGGGAGGAACACCTCGCCGGTCGATCGATTCCGCTCGTTTCCGTGCTCACCGATCGAGATACGATGGGATTTCTGATCGGGGGACTGGCTCTGGCTGCAGTCCTGGCGGGTGTGGGACTGGTGCTGACACACCGTCGGGTCTTTTTCTGGATTCTGTACGTCCTGGCGATCCTGATCGTCGCGATTCCCTTTGCCTACGTTGCACGTTCGGTACTGCAGGAATACCAGATCATGCGTCTGATCGTGTTTGTCGACCCCTACGTCGATCCCCGTGGTGCGGGCTGGAACATTATCCAGTCGGTTACGGCAGTGGGCTCCGGAGGGCCGTTCGGCAAGGGATTTCTACAGGGAACTCAGAGTCACTACCAGTATCTCCCCCAACAGAGTACCGACTTCATCTTTTCGATTCTCGCGGAGGAATGGGGCTTTGTCGGCGTGACGGCCGTGTTCGTCCTCTTTGGAATCATTCTCGGGCGCGGTCTGTATATCATGGCCTCGGCCCGGGACCACTTCGCCGCGTTGATCGTTGCCGGAGTCGTGGGAATGATCGCGTTTCACCTGCTCGTCAACATCGGGATGGCGGTCGGCATCATGCCGATCACCGGAATCCCGCTGTTCCTGCTCTCGTACGGGGGGTCGTCCCTCTGGACCGCGATGCTGGGCATCGGGTTGATCATGAGCGTATACCAGCACCGCTACCAGTACTGACTTTTTTCGATCCGCGGCGGCTGCGCGGATCGTCTGCATGGAGACCGCATTGAAGAATACCGGCAGGATTGTGCCTCACCGAGACCTCGCAGCCACGCTGAACCGTGTGGAGAGCCCGGGACGCTACGTGGGCGGAGAGTTCGGATCGATCGTCAGGAGCGACCCGGGACTGTACCGCATCGCCCTGAGTTTTCCCGATCTCTACGAAATCGGGATGTCCAATACGGCGATCAAGCTGCTGTACGGGATGCTCAACTCGCTGCCTTCGGTGGCGTGCGAGCGGGTGTTTGTTCCGGCGCCGGATTTTGAGGAGGCGCTCGCGGCGGCGGCGGTGCCACTGTACACGCTGGAGACCGGCACGCCGGTCCGCGATGTCGACCTGCTGGCGGTTTCGTACGGCTACGAACTCCTTGCGACGAACCTCCTCACGCTGCTGCAGTCCTCAGGCTGCGCCGTGCGGGCCAGGGATCGCGGTGACGACGAGCCCCTCGTGATCGTCGGAGGGCCCGGTGCAACGAATCCTCGACCGATCGCACCCTTTGTGGACGGCGTGTTCGTGGGAGAGGCGGAAGCGGCCGTTCCCGACCTGGTTGGCCGGCTTGCGGCCGCCCGGGAACGAGGCGCACGTCGACAGGGTCAGCTCGAAATCCTGGCAGAACACCCGTCCGTCTGGGTGCCCGGCGGTGGCGGCGCCACGCGCGCGATCTGGAACGGGTTTGGCCACGGCATGCCTCCCACGGGGATCTCCGTTCAGGGAGCCGTGCCACCGTCGTTCGGGGCCGGTTTTCCGGTGCCATCGATTCCGGTGGTGCAGGATCATGGACCGGTGGAAATCATGCGTGGCTGCCCCCAGGGATGCCGCTTCTGCCACGCCGGGGTGTACTACCGACCGTACCGCATGAAGCCGGTGGAACAGATCCTGGCGGAGGTCACCTGGCTCGTCGAGGACCAGGGGTACCGTGATATCACGTTGAGTTCGCTCAGCAGCGGAGACTACACCGACCTTGTGAATTTGCTGGAAGAGCTGAACCGACGGTTTCGGCACCGTGGTGTCAGCTTTCAGCTCCCGTCGCTGCGCGTCAATTCGGTGACACTGCCGATCTTCGAGCAACTCTCTGTGGGACGACGGTCGGGCCTGACGTTCGCAGTTGAGACCGCCGGCGACGCGGCGCAGCGGTCGGTCAACAAGCGTGTGCCTCTGGACCGGACGATTGCGATTGCCCGGGAAGCGCATTCCAGGGGCTGGCAGCACGCGAAGCTGTACTTCATGATCGGACTTCCGATACCCGATGCTGACAACGAAGCGTCTGCGATCGTCGAGTACGTGCGGGAGCTGCGCCGGGCAGTGAAAATGGAGTTCGTGGTGAACGTCGGGACCTTTGTGCCGAAACCGCACACGCCGTTCGAACGGGCCCCGCAGCTCGATGCGACGCAGGCGGCGGAACGGCTGGAACAGGTTCGCGCGAACCTTCCTCGGGGAACGCGGTTCCGCGCCCACGATCCGTGGCTGTCGTGGCTGGAAGGAGTGCTGACGCGGGGTGACGAACGCACCGCCGAAGCGATCGAGCGCGCCCACCGGGCGGGTGCCCGGCTGGACGCGTGGTCCGAACACTGCGACCGGGATGCCTGGGCCACGGCGATCGGTGCGGTTCCCGGCTCGGACTCGGGAACTATGGGCTTTGACAGAGATGCGGCGGTCCCATGGCAGGGTGTCGATCTGGGCGTGCGAAACGGGTCGCGGCGCCGGGAGGAGGCGAGGGCAGCGGCATCGGAGGTGACCGATGCGTGCGCACCGGAGTGCCAGGAGCCGTGCGGAGTGTGCAACCGCGAGACACGCGTACTGGATCTCCCGGTCCGTGACGTACGAACCGCCGCCGACCGCACCGGGGGCGATCCCGCCAACGGTCGTGAGTGGACGATCAAACCGGAGAACACCACGGACGCGGGGCCGCTGGAAACACAGAATGGGGGGCGATTTCGGATCGTTGTGCGCTACCGGAAAACCGGTCCGTCGGCGTTTCTTCCGCATCTCGGTGTCGTCCGCACATTTGAGAAGGTGTGGAACCGTTTGGGAGTGCCGTTGGAGCTGACCGAGGGGTACCACCCGAAGGCTCGAATGAGCTTTGGACAGCCACTTCCGTTGGGCGTTGCAAGCGATGACGAGATCCTGGTTGTTGCTGTACAGAAAAATATACAGGTTGAGAACATTTGGCAAGGATTTTCGGGTGCTGTCCCCGCCGGTTTCTCGATCCGAGGGATCGCCGTCCTTGTACATGAGCCCCAGGCGCCGCGGATCCCGGCGCCCATGCAGGTATACGGATCCTCGGAGTTCGAGGCGCGGGGTGCCTCGGTGCAGATCGATCGCCTCGAGAGGGTTCTTGGCGGGCACGGTGTTCCGGTTCGAAGTGTGAGCGGGGTTCCCGGCGACGTCCAGGATGGCGGTCTGGTCATCCGGTTTGATCTTCCGACAACGGCTCCGGGGCTCGGTCGGATAATCAAGGAGGGCGACCTCCGGGGGACGGTAACGCTCCGCAGATGCGACATGCGCACGGCGGATGGCAGGTCCGTGTTCGCATTTTTCCGGGATTTGCCCAACTGTATTGCGTCGGTCGCCGGCGAACCGGAGATGTAGCGGTTCGCCGGAAGGGTGGGATCAGTCGCGTTTTGCCTGTTCCCAGAGCGCGTCCATCTCTTCGAGTGACGCGTCTTCGAGCGAGCTGCCGCGATCGGCGAGCGCATTCTCCACGGCGGCAAATCGCGTGAGAAACTTGCGATTTGTCAGGCCCAGGGCGACCGACGGGTCGGTTTTGAGGTGTCGTGAAAGGTTGACGACGGAAAACAGGATATCTCCGAGTTCGTCCTCGATTGACCGATTGTCTCTGATGGCGGCGTTGGACGCTTGCGCATCCGCGAGAGCGGTTCTCAGCTCGTCGATCTCCTCGTGAAGCTTCTCAAATACGGGCTCCACGTCGGGCCAGTCAAACCCGAGGTCGGAGGCCTTCTTCTGAATCTCGTAGGCGCGCTCGAGCGGTGGCAGGCCGGCACTTACGTGGTGTGCGGAGGTGGACCTGCCTTCCTGTTCCGTCTTGATTTGATTCCAGTTTGCGACCACCTGCGCGGAGTCATTTGCCTCGATATCACCGAACACATGCGGGTGGCGGCGCACAAGTTTGCGACCGTTTTCGAGAAGAATCTCGGTAAACGATGTTCCCGCGGCGTGCTCCAGGGCATCGGCCAACAGGAGCGTGACCAGCACGACGTCCCCGAGTTCCTCGGCGACATGGGCGAACGCGTGCGTCACCGGGGACTTTGTGTGCGCAGTGTCGGAACCGGCGTTGGCCTCGGAGGCGGATAGGTCCTCGATCGCAGCGAGGACCTCGAACGATTCCTCGATCAGGTAGCGGCGGAGTGACCGAAGCGTCTGTTTGCGATCCCACGGACACCCGTCGTCGGCTCTGAGGCGACGGACGATCGCCGCGTACCGCTCGAAGAGTGCGGCTTCATCTGGACGAAGATGGCGGTCCGGGCTTCCATCCGCGCGAAGTTCATCATGGGGGTTGTGTGTCATTGCGAAACCTCTCTGTTCAGTCAGGGCGTATCATGCGGCATGTGGTCCTGCGGGACGTCGGCACGACGCTCCAGGCGTGTATCAGATTCAAGTAGACAGAATATCCATTATCGGAAGTTGTGAAATGGACGAAATTCCTCACCGCCCGCCGGGAGTTCCGGGGTGCGGTTACGCTGCCGAGAGCGGAGTCGCCGCTGGGCATGGTGACTCCGCCCACGTTGGAACCGTCAGTCATATTCGTCTTTGCGTTCGCTCAGTGCCGCGAAGATGCTGAGAACGATCGATGCGGCAATGATGGGCGGGAAAATGTTGAGGACACCGTTGATCGCGCTGAGGCGCTCGATGATGTCGCGGAACAGGAAATCGACGAGTCCGCCGAGGAACGCGCCGGCGATTGCAACAAGCGCTGCTCCCCAGAACTGACCGGAGAAGCGGCGGCGAAACACGTATACGTACAGGAGTGCGAGAAGCGTTCCGATCGCGAGGTAGCTGAGTCCGATAGCGAGATACAGTGTAGCCACGAAGGATTGGTACCACGAATTCACACCCTGTCACAAGTGCGGGCCTGGCTGTGCGGGGCTCCGCTTCGTGGGTGGTGTCGCTACTGAAGAACCACGACGGCATCGTCGAGGCGGAGTGGCTCGCTGTAGTAGCCGGAAAACGACGTGCCGTCGACACCGTACGCGATCGCGTACCAGATGGTGACAAACCGGTCGGGCACGCCGTTCTGGTCGATTTCATCGTCAAGGCCCATCTGCTGGATGTCCCAGTCCGTTGGGTCGTACGCCGTCTGGGCCCAGAAGCTGTCCAGGGAGTTGCGGGGATCGGCGGCGAAGTCACTCTGTACGCTGCGGCGACGGAAACCGCGGGCCCGGCCTCCTCCCTGATCCCAGGTGACGATCAGGTCTGCGTCGGGGTCGGCGGCAAACGGTCCCGAGAGGTCCAGACTGTAGGTGACGAGAGAGGCTGTCGGTGTCGTGGGGAGTTGCGGCAACTGGTCATCGCCGATGATTTCGGTGATCGAATACGGCGTTGACGAAAGGCGCTCACTGACGGCCACGGCGCGGACGAAGCCACGCTGCTGCAGCCTGCCGGGTCCTGGCTCCACCGGCGTGGTGGCGATGTAGTTGGCGTCGGCGTCTATCTGCGATCGCTGATCGACGGTGTACAGCTTGTAGTACAGCTCGTACCCTTGAAAATCATCGCCGTCGTTGTCCGGGTTGTGTTCGAACGTCACGACCCGCGTTTCCTCGTTCAGACCGGAGCTGTCTGCATTCTGTGGTGGCGCCAGGTACGGAATCGTCGGCAGGCCGCAGGCGACCAGGAATGCAGCGATCGCCGCGGCCGTGAGCAGACCGCGTGCCAGTGTCGCCGGAAGAACGCGGAGGATTCCCCTACTCAACCTCCAGCCCTTCCGGAACGTCGACGAGTTCATAAATCACCACGGGTTTGTTTTTGCCCTTGACCCGGATGTTATCGAGCTCCCGAGCGATGACACGATCCTTGACCAGACCGTAGGTGAACTCACTGATGATGATGCCGGTGCCGTACTGTTTGTTGGTACCTTCGAGGCGCGCGCCGAGGTTCACATTGTCGCCCATGAGGGTGTAGTTCATGCGCCCCTGGCTTCCCATGTTTCCGACTGTCATGATTCCGGAGTTGATGCCGATTCCGATGTTGATCTGTTTTTCCGGCGGCCACTGCGAGTTGAGCTCATCCAGTTTCTGCATCTGCCGGAGCGCCGATTTGCACGCCAGGATCGCGTGATCCTCCTGCGGCAGCGGAGCGCCCCAGAAACACATGATCTCGTCACCGACGTACTTGTCCAGCGTGCCTCGATACTCGAGGATCGTATCGGTCATCGCCGTGAGATAGACATTGAGGTGGTTGACCAGTTCCTGCGGGGACATCGACTCAGACAGCGTGGTGAATCCGCGAATGTCGCTGAAGAACACGGTGAGGTCCTTGTCGACACCACCGAGCTCCGGTGGACGTTCCAGAATCTCGGACACGACGGCGGGGCTGACGTAGCGGCCGAACATGTCACGGATACGACGCTTGTCCTTTTCCTCGGTCATGACTCGGTACACAACGATACTGACGAAGGTCAGGAGCATCGCGATCGCGGGACTGGAGAAGTTGATCATCAGCGCCTGTTCGTCAAAGACGATCGTGGTTACGAAGAAGAACACGATGATGAGGACGAGCGTGATGATCATCGCCCAGATCGTGGAAAGACGCGAACTCATGAATGCGACCAGCAGCGCTGCGGCGGCGAGAATCGCCAGATCCATCCACATGGGGGCGTAGTTGATGAACTTGTCCATGAGAATCGTGTTGAGCGCATTCGCGTGGACTTCCACACCGTACATCAGTCCGTAGGGTGTCAGTTTCTCGTCGTCCGCCATGCCCTGGGAGAACGCGCCGACCATGATGATCTTGTTTTCCACGGCCCTCGTCGGGGGCCAGTCCGCGGGGTTGGGCCCGGGAACACGGGCGGCGTAGCCGTAGTACGGCCGTACCGGAAACGTCTGGTAGCCGTCACGGGCGCTACTCGACCGCTGTCCCATGTAGTTGATCAGCATGGTGCCGAGTTCGTCGATCGGGATCACGATTTCGTCGGTTGGTCGGTAGACCGCCTCCTGGACGACCTGTCCGTTTTCGTCGAGCACCGCCGGGCGCTGGAGGATCTGGTAGTCGACCCACTCACCGCGATCCACATCAAAGTACTGCGGGTCGGGGATGCGGACGTACTCGCCGACCCGTACCTCCACGTCTTCGAGAGACTTGTTGAAGTAGTCCAGCGCCAGAGCGAGGGTTATCGAGGGAATAAACTGCTCTCGGTAGTGGCGCAGTACAAACGTGTAGCCATCGGGCTCCCCGTCTCCGTCCTGGTCGACCGGCAGGCGTGGGGCGTCGTCCTCCAACCGTTGCCTCAGATCGGCGATACCGGCGTCGGTGAGCGGAAGGTCAACGGTATGGTCGCGGCCGTTGCGGTCAAACCACACGAGCCGCTCGTAGTTGGACTCATCGATCACCAGGTCGGTGGTCACGTCCTCGAGAGTGTACTCGGCCACCAGCTCCGACAGCTTGGCCACCATCGGCTGTCGGCGATAGACGCTGTCATAGTCATCCCAGAGGTTTGCGTGGCCGTATCCACCGACGGCACCGGCGAGCGGCTGGAGCGGTGGCTGCAGCCCGAAAAAGGACGGCATGTCCTGCCAGGGACCGTCAACGTTGGTGATACGCCCATCCGCCTCGAAGAGCCGCTGGTGACGCTGAAAGAATTCCTCATAGTTCTGCGGGTTCGGCTCGCTGTACTCGAGGATCGTCTCCAGGAACACGCGGTCGTTCTGCCGCATGGCGTCAAGGAGGAGCGCGTCGTTCACCGCGTCGTCACTCGGTTCGATGAAAAAGAGGTCAAGAAACAGTGAGCGTTCGCGCTGCGTCTGGTCCGAGATGCGGGCAAAGGAGTTGATCAGGTCGGCGTGACGGTACCGGGGAAAGGGCCAGCGACCGAGGCGGGACAGCGTTGTCGGGTCGATACCGACGATGAGGATGTCCTCGGATATGTTCGGATTGCGCTGGACGACGGTCACGCCCTTCTGGACCGACTGGGCCTGAAAGACGTTTTTCAGGTTGAAATGGACGTCGAGCATTTTCAGCTCGAGGCGTTCCGGAATGGTGGTACCGAACCGAAGCAGAACAAATAGCCCGAATACCAGGAGGGCGATGACAAACCCGAAATTCCGGGTTTCGAAAAACTTGGCCCGATTTTGCGCCATGTGGGACTCCTCGAGTACGTAACCTACGGGCCGGAGGTTACGGGAGCTGTTCCGGTATCAGCCTTCCGCGCCGGCCCCCTGACTCGTGAGCCAGATTATACGGTTTCTCCCGAGGTTTGTCCAATTGCTGTCGCCGTGCTCGTCCACCAGACGGTTGTAGTACTCCAGTGCCAACTGGGTGTCGCCGTCCTCCTCGGCCAGGCGGCCAAGGTTGAACAGGGCGTGGGCGACCTCCACGTTCGGTTGGATCGTACCTTCGGCGAGACGGCCGTACAGCTCGCGGGCACGGTCCAGTTCGCCGAGGTTCTCGGCCGCCGCCGCCGCGCTGAACATCGCCGGCGCCGTCAGATGCGTGGTTCGGTGGTCGTTCACGACCGCCATGAACGCGTCTTGCGCCGCCTGCCAGTTCTCGAGGCTCCATTCCAGCTGGCCAAGCACAAACTGGGCGCGCCGAGCGCCGTACGTGCGCGGGTACTGGTCCTTGGCGTCGGTGATCGCGGTACGGAGTTCCTCCTCCAGCGAAGCTGCCTGATCGGCCTGATCGGTAGCGCCCGCGGCGTCCTGGTAATCGCTCCACAGCGACTGGATATGCTCGGCGGCGCGTACGGCGCGGTCCGAACGGACGTTTGCGATCTGGGCAACGGCAACGGCGGCAACGATACCGACGACGATCACGCCGGAGATGACGAGCAGGGCCTTGCGGTGGTTTCCGAGAAACTCGATGAGGGAATCAGAGAACGACTTGGAAGTAGTGGTGGATCGATCGCTCATTGCGAACTGTCTCCTTTGTGCTGTTTGATGTGAAGATCCTTGACGAGTTTGGAGAGATACGACCGCTGGATCTGGAGCTCGCGGGCCGTCTCGGTGTGGTTCCATCCGTGACGGTCAAGGGCGCGACGGATGAACTGCCGTTTAAAGAGGTTGATACTGTCCTTGAGGCTCTTGCCCTGATAGCGTTCCGCGTCGGGCCCTTCGTTGCCGTGAAGAAGCAGATCCTCCGGCATCACCCGCTCATGACGACTGATGACGACCGATCGTTCCACGGCGTTCTCCAGTTCCCGGACGTTTCCGGGCCAGTTGTAAGAGAGGAGAGCCTCCATTGCCTCGTCCGAAAACCCCGTGACGTGCTTGTTGGTCTCCCGGGCAAAGCGCTTGAGAAAGAACTCCGCCAGCTCGGTGATGTCCTCCGGTCGCTGTCGCAGCGGGGGAATACTGAGGGGAAGCACGTTCAGACGATAGTAGAGGTCGCTGCGAAACTCGCCCTCCTCCACCAGAGCCTCAATATCGCGGTTTGTGGCGGCGATGATGCGGACGTCCACGGTGATCGACTCGCTGGCGCCGACGCGCTCAAACGTCTTCTCCTGGATTACCCGCAGCATCTTGGCCTGCAGCGCCAGGGGAAGATCGCCGATCTCGTCCAGAAAGATCGTCCCGCGGTCGGCCAGTTCGAATCGCCCGCGGCGATCGGAGACTGCGTCGGTGAACGCCCCCTTCACGTGTCCGAAGAGCTCGCTCTCCAGCAGCGCCGCCGGCAGGGCGGCACAATTGACGCGGATGAAGGGATGTTTCGCGCGGTTCGACTTCAGGTGGATCTGCTCGGCGATCAGTTCCTTTCCGACGCCGCTTTCTCCGAGGATGAGGACCGTGCTTTCGGTGGGGGCCACCCGTTCCACGAGCTGCAGCTCTTCGCCCATGGCGGGGCTGGCCCAGACCATCGTGTGGTAGCCCTGGTCGGTATTGACCTGGTCCTGGAGGAGATCGACCTCATTGCGGACCTGTTGAAAGGTGCGCGCGTTCTGAATCGCGATTGCGGCCTGATTCGCAAAGATCTCGAGCCACTGAAGGTCGTCTTCGTCGAACATGAGGCCATCGCGTTTGTTCAGGATTTCGATCACGCCGATGCAGCGATCCTTGACCCGCATGGGAACGGCGAGGATCGAACTGGCGGGATACCCGACCTTGCGGCCGATATCGCGCATGTGGCGCGGGTCTTCGTCGGTATCGTTGACCATGAGCGAGCGGTTGTGCTGGGCGACCCAGCCGGCGATACCCTCACCCATTTCGAGAGAAAACTGTTGCACCTGGGGTCCCTTGGACCCCAGTGCGATTTCAAAATACAGCTTGTTGTTTTCCGGGTTGACCAGGAGGAGCGAGGATGCCTCGCCCTCCGTCAACCGCATGGCGGATTCGACGATCCGCTTCAGGACCGCGCGGAGGTCAGAGAAGTCTGAGTTGATCAGCGCGTTGATCTCGATCAGCGTTTGAAACCGATCGAGATCGACCTGTGCGAGTCCCATTCAAGCCTAGTTGTCCTGCTTTTCCTTCAGCATATCGCCGAGCGTGACGGTTGCGTCGTCATCCGCATCGTGGATGTACTTCTGCAGTTCCTGACGCTGCTGCTGCCGCTGGAGCTCACGAATGGAGAGCGACAGCCGCTGGCGACCCGGATTCACCTCGGTGACCACCGCCTTGATCTTGTCGCCGACAGAGTACTTGGCGACCGCTTCCTCGAAGCTCTCGTTCCGGGGGTCGGCGAGGTTCATCTTGTTGATGAGGCCCTCAATGCCACCCTGGACACGAACGAAGATGCCGAAGTCGGTGATGTTGGTGATCTCGCCCTCGATGATGCTCTTGGGCGGATACGCTTCCTTGAGCTGCTGCCAGGGATCGTCCTCGAGCTGCTTCAGGCCGACGCGGACGTTCTGGTTGTCCGGATCGCTGAGCACCACGACCACCTCGAGCTCCTGGCCTTCCTTCAGGACGGCACCGGGGTTCTTGTAGCGCTTGGTCCAGCTGAGGTCGTCCACGTGCAGGAAGGCGTCGATGCCCTCCTCGACCTCGACAAAGGCGCCGGTGGCGGTGATCTTCTTGACCGTCGTTTGCAGGCGTTTGCCGACGGGATACCGCTCGTTGATATCGTCCCAGGGATTCTCCATCACCTGCTTGAGGCCGAGGGAGACACGACCTGCCTGGATATCGTAGTCCAGGATCTTGGTCTCCACTTCCTGCCCCGGTGACAGAACTTCCTTCGGATGGTTGATGCGCTGAACCCAGGACATCTCGGAGATGTGCACCAGACCCTCGATACCTTCTTCGATCTCCACGAACGCGCCGAAGTCGGTAAGTTTGGTGACAGTTCCCTTGACCACCTGGTCGACGGCGTAACGATCCTCGAACGTCTCCCACGGGTCCGGGGTCATGTGACGGAGGCTGAGGTTGATCTTCTTTTCCTCAGAATCCATCTTGATGACCTTCAGGCGGACGGTTTCGCCCTTCTTGACATAGTCCTTGGGACGCGTAACGTGCCCCCAGCTCATGTCATTGATATGGAGCAGGCCGTCGAAGCCTCCCAGATCGATAAACGCGCCAAAGGAGGTGAAGCTCTTCACCACACCTTCGACTTCATCGCCGATCTGGACCTGCTCGAAGAACGCGTTCCGGTTCTTCTCGGTTTCCTGCTCAAGCCATGCTCTGCGGGACAGAACGATATTGACGCGGTTCTCGCTGTAGATCCGCTCCACGAAGAACTTGTCTTCGAGGCCGATGTACTCTTCCGGGTCCTCCACGCGACGGATGTCCATCTTGGAGATGGGGTTGAATCCGCGGACGTTTCCATGGAGGCGCACCTCGAAACCGCCCTTGATAGCCTTGACTACCTTGCCTGTAACCGGCTGACGCTCCTGGAACGCATCTTTGAGCTCTTTCCAGAATCGCTTTTCATCCGCCTTTCGCTTCGAAACCGCAACGCCGCCGTTACGGATGTCCTTCCGCAGAAGCACGACTTCGACCGTATCGCCGACACCGGGGGCGGTCTCAAACTCATCCAGCGAGATTCGACCTTCGGCCTTGTACCCGATGTCGATGAATACCTCGTCGCCACTGATCTGGATGACCGTGCCTTCGACGAGTTGCCCTTCCTCGAGCTCATCCAGCTGATCGAGGAACTGTCTCTGCAGTTCCTGGGACTGGGACTCGCCCGAAGAAGAGTCAGCGAACTGTGCTTCCTTATCTGCCATGATTGCCTAGCTACTCCTGCCGTGTTGGTTTTTTTCGTGGATAATGGCGATTACTTTCTCACAAACTTGGTCGATGGTCAAGTCCGTGGTGTCGAGGTAGACCGCGTCGCTGCTGCGCTGGAGGCGCCCCACCTGTTTCCCGCGGTCGATGCGGTCTCGCGTCTCGATCGCGTCGCGTACCTCGGAGAAAACGGCCTCGCCGCCCTGTTGTGCCAGACGGCGTCTGGCGCGCTCGTCGGGGTCGGCGTCGAGGTAGATCTTGACTTCCGCGTCCGGAAATACAACCGTGCTCATGTCGCGGCCCTCGACAACGATGTCGCGTTGCCCGGCGATGCGCTTGATGCGGTTGTTGACGGCGATCCGGATCTCGGGGATCGCCGAAACCTCGGCAACGGCTGCGTCGACGTCGGGACTGTGGAGTTCTCCGTCCCGCGCCACGCCGTCTACCAGGAACCGGTCCCCATCGAGAGCGATGTCGATGTCGGCGGCGGTGGCGATCAGGGCCTGCGGGTTTTCCAGTCCCTTGCCCTGCGAAAGCGCTTTCCAGGTGATCGCGCGGTAGAAGCGTCCCGAATTGAGATAGAAGAAGCGCGTCTGTTCCGCCACGCTCCGGCTGATTGTGCTCTTGCCGGTACCCGCCGGTCCGTCGATTGCGACAACCATCGGTCAGCGTCCCCCCCGGCGGCGTTGCGTTCCCCGCGGGCGACCGTTGGAGCGGGATGGACCGGATCCCCGATGACCGCCGGCGGGGCGAGTGTTGCGCGGTCGCGTCGAGGTGATCGCGGCCCGAAGGCGCTCGATCTCACTGGTGGTCAGCGGGCGGGCCTCGCCCTCCGGCAGCTGGCCGAGGGTGATCGGACCGTAGCGGTTGCGGTAGATCCGGCGGACGCGGAGGTGTACGTGAGCGAACATTCGGCGGATCTCGCGGTTCTTGCCCTCCGTGAGGATGATCGACACACGGCGAGCGGCGTGGCGGCGGTAGCGGGCCACGCGGTAGTGTACGCCCTCGATGGTGACGCCGGCGAGAAACGTGTCCATCATTTCATCGGTGATCGGATCGCTGGTTTCCACCACGTACTCCCGCTCCACGGCTGTGCGCGGGCGCATGAGCGCCTGGGCGAGATCTCCGTCGTTGGTAAACAAAAGTAGACCGCTTGAGAGAAAGTCGAGACGACCGACGGAAAACAGTCGGCCGGAGTACAGGTGCCGGACCATGTCGATCGCGAGGGGGCGACCGTCGGGATCCGACTCACTGACGAGCACGCGGGACGGCTTGTTGAGGGCAAAGACCACGGTGTGCCGCGACCGATGAACGGTACGACCGTCGACTTTCACGACCTGGTCGGGGGCGACGCGTGTACTCAGGTCTTCGACGGTCTCTCCGTCGACCTGGACGCGACGGTGGAGCACCAGCTCCTCGACCTTGCGTCGGGAGCCGAAACCCGCCTGGGAAAGATACTTGTTGATGCGAACCGATTCGCTGGACTGATCTGACATTCGGATTCCCGGTTTCGGATACGGGTATCAGCCGTTGAGGCTGAACCGCTCCTGTTCCATTTCGTCGAGTTTCGGCAGATCCGCGATGCTCTCGAGCCCGAAATGCTGGAGAAACTCGCGGGTCGTACCGAACTGGGTCGGACGCCCGGGGGCATCCTTGCGTCCAACTTCCTTGATAAACCCGCGCTCGAGGAGCTGCCGGATCATGTTGTCTGCGGAGACCCCACGAAGGCTTTCGATCTCCCCGCGCGTGATCGGCTGCGAGTACGCCACGATCGAGAGTGTCTCCATCGCAGCCCGCGAGAGTCGCGCCTCGCGTTTTTTTCCAAACCGTTCGCGCAGCCGCGGCCACAGGTCTTTTTTGGGGCTGAGCTGAACCGCCCCGCCCACCGTCACGAGTTCCAGGCCCCTGGAGGTGTTGTCGAGGTCGTGGCGCAGTTCGGCGAGGACCTCCTCGACCTGGTCACGGGCGAGACCACTGACTTTCGCGAGGGTGCGTACCTCGATTGGTTCGACCTCGAGAAACAGAATCGCCTCGATGACCGCCTTTTCCTCATCCATCTTCACCCTGCACCTCTTGCGACTCGTAGGTGTACTCCAGATCCCGCGGTCCTGCGGAAATCCTGATATCGCCGAACATCCGATTCTGCATGATGCGGATCGTCCGCTGCCGGGCGGATTCCAGAATCGCTATGAACGCGCAGACGAACTCCATGATCGATTCCTCGTGCCGGATCAGTTCGGTGAACATGAACTCTCCGCTGCGTTCAAGCAGTTCCTCGATCAGGGTCAGTTTTTCGTTGACCGTGACTTCCTCGTACAGGCTCACGAGGCGATCCGAACTGATGTTGCTCACGAGCTGCGAGAAGGTCTTCAGCAGGTCCCAGACATCCAGTTGCTCCCAGAGGTCGTCGCCGTCATCGAACGGCAGGACCGGCTGGGTGGATCGCCGTTCCAGCTGGTACTCGAGCTCGTCTTCCCGCTCGCTCATCAGGTCGCTCAGCTTGCGGTATCGCTGGTACTCGATGAGCTTGTCGACCAGTTCCTGGCGCGGATCATCGTACTCCTCGTCGTCACCATCCGTGGATACCGGCAGGAGCATCCGTGACTTGATGTGCAGGAGCGTGGCCGCCATCACGTAGAAATCGGTAATCGTGTCCAGATCGACCCTGGCGGCGTATTGCAGAAACTCGAGGTACTGCTCCGTGATGCGCGCCACGGGGATGTCGTAGATGTTCACTTCGTTTTTGCGGATCAGAAAGATCAGCAGATCCAGCGGCCCCTCGAACTGGTCCAGCTGGACGGTGTGTCCCCGCGTTTCCTGGCGCTCCATGCAGCGGAGAGTATAGGGGGCAGCGGAACCGCTGGTCTACACCCGGCGCCCCCGAGACGGCCCTAAAAGAGCTCTTCGTCGGCGGCGCTGTCCGTGGACGCGCCCTTGCCGGCGGCTTTGCCCGATCCCTTGCCAGACCCGCTCTTCGCCGACGATGATTTTTTGGTGTCGGCCTCGCCCGAGGTCTCGCCCGCCGGCGCCTCGGCGACACTGTCGGCGGCCTCATTCTTCTTGGGTTCCGGGAACATGACCTGTCGCAGCTTCTCTTCCAGCGTGCTCGACACGTCCGGGTGTTCTTCCAGGAACTGTTTGACGTTCTCACGTCCCTGGCCGATCCGCTCCTCGCCGTAGGAATACCACGAGCCGCTCTTTTGGACGAGGTCGTATTTGAGAGCTGCATCCAGGAGGCTGGCCGTGGCGGAGATTCCTTTTCCGAAGATGATTTCGAGTTCGACGCGTCGGAACGGCGGTGCAACCTTGTTCTTGACCACCTTGACCCGGACCCGGTTCCCGATCGCCTCGTCGGCGCTCTTGCTGATCGTCTCGATGCGACGAACTTCGAGGCGTACTGAACAGTAGAACTTCAGGGCGTTGCCCCCGGTCGTCGTCTCCGGGTTGCCGAACATGACACCGATTTTCATGCGGATCTGGTTGATGAACACCAGCACGGTGGAGGATTTGGAGATGATGCCGGTGAGTTTCCGGAGAGCCTGGCTCATGAGCCGCGCCTGCAGACCCACGTGGCTGTCGCCCATGTCACCCTCGATCTCCGCCTGCGGTGTCAGCGCCGCGACGGAGTCCACCACGATGACGTCCACCGCCTTGCTGCGTACGAGAGCCTCGGCGATTTCGAGCGCCTGCTCTCCGTTGTCCGGCTGGGACACCCAGAGGGAATCGGTATCCACACCGAGGTTCCGGGCGTATACCGGGTCCAGGGCGTGTTCGGCGTCGATAAAGGCGGCTACGCCGCCGGCTTTCTGTGCTTCGGCGATGGCGTGCAGCGCCAGGGTCGTCTTTCCGGAGGACTCGGGACCGTAGATCTCCACGATGCGCCCCTTGGGGTAGCCGCCAAGACCCAGGGCCTCGTCCAGGAGGATCGACCCGCTGGAGATCGTTTCAATGCCGCGGGTGTCCCGGTTCTCCCCGAGTTTCATGATCGATCCCTTGCCGAACTGCTTTTCGATCTGCAGTCGCGCAGCCTCGATCGCCTTGGTCTTATCGTTTTCGGTTGCCTGGTTGGACGCCATTCGTACTCACCTCTCGGATTACTACACTGACGGGGGGAGTATATCGCTTTTGCGATCGCGTTGAAACAGGACTCGCGGCGCCATTTTCGCGGAACGCTTTTGACCCGCTGCGCGGAAACGTAGTATACCTGTCGCATGCGCGGCGAGCTGGTGATTTTCGCGACCCGGAGTATGGAAGACTACGCGGAGCGTGTGGCATATGAGATGCAGACGTTTCCCGATTTCTACGGCAAAGGCTACAGCAAATCGATCCGTGGAGAACTGAAAACGATCACCTTCGCCGACGGAGAGATCGAGGTCGAGGTTCACACGTCAATTCGGGGCAAGGACGTGTTTCTGTTTGCTTCCGCCGGGCGAAATGCCTACGGGCTCTCGGTGGAACAGAACAAACTCGAGCTGTACCACGCAATCGACGCGATTCGGCGGTCCCAGCCCGGTCGGATCACGCTGTTCGAGCCGTTCTGCACCAGTTCGCGATCAGACCGAACAACCCGCCGGAACAGCGTCGGGTTCTGGATCCACTACAAGACACTGGCAAGTCTCGGCGTGGACCACATCATCACCTACCAGTTGCATTCGGACAAATCGAAAACCGTCGTGGACCCCCGGGTCTGTGCGATCGACGACGTGCCCGCCAGTCCCCTGATCAAGGAGTACATCACCGACAGTTTTATCCGCAAGCCGGACGTGCTGAATTCCACCGTCCGCGAGGACTGGCTGTTCTGTTCCGTGGATGCGGGTGGCGAAAACGTGGCGCGGAAGTACGCCCGCGCCTTCGGCACCCGCCTCATGATCGCGCACAAGCAGCGTAACTACGACAAAACGAATACCGTGGAGTCGGTGAACATCCTTACGGATACCGAGATCGAGGGCAAGGAGATCTGGATCGTCGATGACATGATCGACACTGCCGGCAGTGTCTACACGCTGGCGAAGGAGCTCAAGGCCCGCGGCGTCGGTACGGTGAACATCGCGGCGATCCATCCGGTGTTTTCCGATCCCGCGACGGAGCGCCTGCAGGAACTGCACGCAGAGGGCATGCTGGACCGCCTGATCGTTACCGACACGCTGGAAGTGTCCGACGGGATCCGCGACGCGATGCCGTTTCTGTACGTGGTCTCCTCGGCCCGCCTGAGCGCCGAGATCATCATGCGCATGCACGAAGAACAGTCGCTGTCACCGTTTTTCGACGATTTCGACCCGCGGCACTATCTGTCCAACCTCAAGCTGTTCCTGTAGCACCGGACTGTAGGCGGCACAAAGCTGCCAATGTGACGCGCGGGTCGGACGCTCGATATGTCGGGC
This sequence comes from uncultured Spirochaeta sp., assembly GCA_913030605.1. GTDB lineage: Bacteria > Spirochaetota > Spirochaetia > DSM-27196 > Alkalispirochaetaceae > Alkalispirochaeta. The sequence goes on along the minus strand of CAJWEZ010000011.1, from coordinate 48,532 downwards.
TACCGATCTGCACTGTCGAGCCAGAACGTCGCCGGCCCTTCGTTGGTGATGTGGACACGCATGCGGGCGCCGAATCGCCCCGTGCGGACCGGGACATCCTGCGACAGTACGTCGATCATCGCTTCGTACAGACGGTGCGCCTCCTCGGGCTCCGCGGCACGGTCGAATCCGGGGCGTCTCCCCTTTCGCAGATCACCGTAGAGCGTAAACTGTGATACCAGCAGGACCGATCCGCCGACATCCACCACCGAGCGGTTCATTCGCCCGGCCTCGTCTTCGAAAACGCGCATGCCCACGATCTTGCGGGCGACGTAGTTGAGGTCAGCCTCGTCGTCGCCGGCGCCGACACCGAGAAAGACCACAAGCCCGGCGTTGATTTCGCCGACCGTCTCGTCGTCCACGATAACCGCGGCGCTGGACACGCGCTGGATCAGTGCTCTCATCGTAATGACTCGCGTTCCGGGTTCAACGGTTTAATCCGTGGCCAGTTCCGACGGACCCAGGCGGCGGATTGAGGTGATACGCAGGGAGAACCCCTCCGGCGCCTCGGCCTCCGGTTCAACCTGGCCGATCAGTTCCACCGCTTCGTCGTTTTGGAGCAGTACCGCGAAGCCGATCCGGGCCGGCACGATACCGTCCAGGACCTGCCGATCGTGGTAGCCCGCCAGAAAGTCGAATCGGATCGCGTCGTCGCCGATATCCAGGTTTGCCACTCGTCCCCGCCAGCGAACGTAGACTCCTTCGTGGAGCGCCGGGTCGTCGCGGACCTCGTCGAAGGTGAAGTTGTCGCTGAAGCTGCTGAAATCCGGCTCCTGAAGGTAGTCGCGGATGAGTTCCGCCCGTTCCCGGAGTGCCGGCGCGGCGTTGGACATCGCGATCCGGTTGAGTTCCCGCCGTACGAGATTGTCCCTGCGGGCGTTGAAATCGTCCCCTATGCGGTTCAGGAGGCGTTCTGCCTCCCGTGAGGTGAGCTGAAACCGTTCCTCCCGCGGAGCGGTGACGAGATTCTGTTCGTACCGATCGGCGGCGACCAGTTCGGAGCCTTCGCGGTCGCTGTCCGCGCCAACCGTCTGCACCATGCGATCGACGATCGGCCACGCTGCAACGGCGATTGCCGCCGCCGCGGCGACGATCACGGGGACGGTGATCCACCGCGGCACGTACCATCCAAGGGGCGGCAGAATGCGGCGGATGCGGTTGGACTCGAACCAGTCGATCGCCTCGTCCGGTTGATCGAGACCGCGGAGCCACTGCAGTGCCCGGCGCGCGCGGCGGTTCCGGTTGTCCATGTCGATGATGTCGAGGTACGTCCGTAACGCCTGGTCGGTCTGCCGTCGACGGAGCAGCACGGCCCCCAGGCCAAGCATCGCATTCGGGCGTTCGTCGATGTCGAGCGCCCGTCGCAGATACGAATACGACCCGGAATAGTCTCCGGTGTACAGGCAGCTCATACCGAGGAGGTAGTAGTAGTCGTAGCTTTCCCGGAACATGAAGACCTGTGGTTCCAGGAAATTGATGACCCGGGTGAAGTTGCGCCGCCGATAGAAGCGGCGTGCTTTCCGGAGACCGTGCGCTGCGCCTCGTTTCACTCTTGTGCGTTCTGGAGCGTTGTGATCTGTTCCCTGAGCCGCCGGATTTCGGCATCACGACTGCGGATCGTTTCCTGCAGCGACCTGACCTGGGTGGACAGCCGGACGATCTCGTCGCGGAAGTCCTCATCGGCGGCATTCTGCAGGCGTTCCTGGTAGGAGGTGATCGCCTCGCGGTACGCCTGCTCCCGGCGTTCGAACTCGTCCAGCGCCTGCAGGTACTCCTCATGGCTCCACTGGAGGAGCTGCAGCAGCTCGGTTTCCCGGGCATTGAGGTCGATCAGCGAAATGCGGTACCGGGCGGCTTCCACGCGAAAACTTCGCGGGTAGTCTCGAATAACGGATTCGAACAGTCGCCGGGCCTCATCGAGTCGACCAAGATTGTAGAGGGATTCTGCGCTCCAGTAGACGGCGTTGGCCACGAACGGCGAATCCGAGTGCCGCTCCACAAAACGGTCCAGCGCCTCGATCGCGCCGGTGTAGTCCTCCTGCATGAACAGCAGGCGTCCGCGCTGGTACTGGGCCTCAACAGCGAACTCGTGTTCCGGAAAGGTTCTGAGGTAGTACTCGAGGTTGCGTTCCGCTTCCGAGAGGCGGCCGAGGGCCATCGCGGATTTCGCGAGCCAGAAATAGGCGTTGGCTTCCGTGTCGGCATCCGGCTCTTCGAGGAGGATCTCGCGGAACCGGAGAATCGCGGTGTCGAAATCACTGCGGCGGAAGGCGCTGAGCCCTTCCTCCAGAATCTGCTGTGGAGTGGATACGTCCTGTGCGCCCGCCGTGGCCACGAGGACGAGTCCCACCAGGACGGGCACGATCCGTGCCGGAGCCAGTAGTCGTTTCATCAATGCTCTCCCCCTATCCATTGTCGGTACGCGCTCCGGTCGGGTTGAATGACTCCGCCGGCTCAGACGATGGTGCCGGACTCCCCTGCGAGGGTCGCCATGTAGGAACCGGGATCGTCCGCGGTAAAGAACGCCGACCCCGAAACCAGGACGGTCGCGCCCGCCCGACGGGCGGCGCCGGCGGTTTCGGCGTTGATTCCTCCGTCGACGGAAATGCGGAATCGGTAGCCGCGGTCGCGTTGCAGCGCAACCAGTTGTTCAACCTTGCGCAGCGTCTCCGGGATCAGCTGCTGGCCCCCGAAACCGGGATTCACGGTCATGACGAGGACGAGGTCAACGAATGGTAGCAGTTCCTCGATCGCCGACACCGGCGTGGACGGAACGATCGCCACCCCGGGGCGACACCCCCGGTCGCGGATGAGTTGCGTGACCCGGTGACCGTGCACCGCCGCTTCCTGATGAAACGTGATGAAGTCGGCACCTGCGTCGGCGAACGCGCCAACGTAGCGATCAGGTTCGGAGATCATCAGGTGAACATCCAGGGTACCAGTGGTGCGGCGTCGGATGTCGGCAACCATCTTGGGGCCGAAGCTGATGTTCGGTACGAAATGACCGTCCATGACGTCGAGGTGGACCCATTCGGCGCCGGCACGGTTGATCAAGTCCAGGCCGGATGCCACGTCGGCAAAGTCGGACGCCAGGACAGACGGCGCGACGATGATAGAAGACTCCATGACGGGCCATGATAGCCGATGCGGTGGCGGCGTGGCAAAGGCCCCTTCGTTGACCTTTCTTGCCGACATGATATAATGGCGGAAACAGTTTACGAGGTTGCGATTAGCTTGGACAACAACACGGATACGGCGCATGATCTCGTCCACCGTGCCGCCGTGCTTATCGCATCGCACCAGTTGCCCGCGGCCAACGAGGAACTGGAACGGGCGCTGGCGGTCGACTTCGATAACGTCGATGTCGTGACCGCCCTGAAATACACCAACTTTTGGGGTGACCGTCAAGAGCGGGTCGAGGGTCTGGCGGAACCGTTTGAGCGGGGTGAATACCTGCTCGCGCAGTGGGCCGTGTTCCAGGAGTTCGTGGAACGCATCGGTCCGCGCGTGGAGGTGATCATCAACGCGCTGCGGCAGCACGTGTTCCGGCAGGCCCTCTCGTTCTATCGAGAGGTGTATCAGGAACGCAGCAACCGCGACGCGGACCTGCTGGTACGGATCGGTCGCTGCTACAAGGGCACCGGGGAGTTTGACCGTGCGATGCGTTTTCTCAGGGCTGCGGGTGCCCAGCGCCCCGACGACGCCGAGGTGCTCGCCGAACTGGCGGATGTGCTGGCGCTGGTCAATGAGACAGCCCAGGCGAAGGCGTTCTTTCGGGAAGCGTTCTTCGTGGACGCCCAGAAGATTGACATCACGCGGCTCGAGTCGGAACTTATACAACGGCTTGTCCGTGCGGTCCGCGATCGCGGCTACCAGGATCCGGAAATTCGGGAATGGATTCCCGTTTTTGGGGTGCTGTTTGATGTTCTGAACGTCAAACGTGAGTTGCGGTCGATTGAGTTCGGACGACTCAAGCAGGCGATCTATGAGTTGGAGAGGGAACTGCGCGAGGGAACAGGGGCGCCTGAGTTGATCAGGCCGCGACTGATCAACCATTATTTCTGGCTTATAGACCACTACAAAGCCGTGAAAGAAGCGCAGGGGAAAATCGACGAAGTCTTAGTGAAAATACGGAGTGTGGATGCCAATGTCTACCACCACTACAACGCCTGATCTGATTCAGCATCTCAACGAGCTTCTCAACGAAGAGAAATGGACTCGGGCGGCGATCAACAATTATACGGTCGGCAACTTCCAGGAACTCGACGAGATCGTGGAGCGTGTCGGCGAAGAGGCGCTGGAAACCGAGGTGCGGGAGCTGTGCGAGGAACATCTTCAGCACACCAAGAACAGCATCATCGCGCTGTACATCTCCGGGCTCCTGGATCTGGCGCGGCAGTCGGTCGACGACGCCAATCTGATCCTTCTGACCAAGATCTTCACGGACAACCACAAGTGGAACATCGTGGAGTATCTTGCCAATCGCATTCTCGAGTTCGGTGAGAATCGGTTTGCCCTGCGCATTCTCGCGGACGTCTACAACAACGAGAACCAGACGGAAAAGCTCCACGATGTGTGGGAGCGGCTGATCCGCGTGGACTACGAGGAGGCGGACATCGTGCGCCACCTCGCCGAGATCCGCGAGGAGAACGACGATATCGAACAGGCGGTCGCCTACTACAAGAAGGCTCTGCACCGCTACATCACCAAGAAGAGTTTCGCCAGTGTGAAAGAAGTGTGGCACAAGCTGGTGCAGCTCGCTCCCAACGAAGGCGAGTTCTTCTATCACGCGGAGTCCAAGATCGCCCGAACGATCAGCACGGAACGCGCGGTACAGCTCCTGGAGGACCTGTACCCGCACTACAAGAAATCCGAGGACTGGGACCGGGGTATCGAACTGCTGAAGCGAGTGCTTTCCTACGACTCCAAGAATCCCTGGGCGCGCAAGGAAATCGTCGAATGCTTCGAGGCGAAGCATGCCGACCACAGCAACCTCGAAGAGTACATTCGCATCAGCAACATCACCCAGAGCTGGCGACCGATCCACGAGGCGATCGCAGACTTCGAGAAGCATATCTCCTTTGACAAGGGGAACTTCGTGTTTCACCGCAGCTGGGGGATCGGGCGCATCCGGAACATAGACGGTGACGATATCACGATCGATTTCGCCAAGAAACGCGGCCACCAGATGTCACTGAAGATGGCAATCAACGCCCTCGACGTGCTTCCGAGGGATCATATCTGGGTGCTCCGGGCGGTGTGGAAGAAGCAGAAGCTCCACGATCTGGTCAAGAAGAACCCGATCTGGGCGCTCAAAACGGTGATTCGCAGCCTCGGGAACTCCGCCGACATGAAAAAGATCAAGGGCGAACTCGTCCCGTCGATCCTTTCCCCCGGTGAGTGGTCCTCGTGGAGCACCAAGGCGCGGCAGATCCTGAAGACGAACCCCGATTTCGGGACCCTGACCGACAAGGTCGACCATTTTGTCGTCCGTGACCAGCCGATCACCTTTGAGGAAAAGACGTTCAACAAGTTCAAAGCGGAGAAGACGTTTTTTGACCGCGTGAAGACGCTGGAGGAGTTCATCGACTACGTCTCCAAGGAAGGCGACGGCATCGACAGCGAGTTCTTCCGCGAGATGTTCGAGTACTTCGCGGCGTTTGTGCGGAATCCTGCCCAGGTGAACGAGTATGTGATCTCTTCCCTGATCGTTCTCCGCGAGGTCGTTGCAAAGTTCCCCTTCCTCAAGGGCGACCTCGAGTTGGACTTCGGTCAGATGTACCAGCAGATCGATGACCTCGAGGGCGTGTTTTCGCGAATCGACTCCACGGACCTCCGGAAGCGCTTTCTGGCGCAGGTTCGTAAGGTGGACAAGAACTGGGGGCCGGTCTTCGCCCGTCTCCTTCCCTACCACCTGTCCCGCGACATCCTGGTGGACCTGGAGCGTCACGGGCAGCGTGACCTGATCCTGGCGTTTATCGGTCGCGTGTACGAGAACTACCGCGACATGCGCGAGGCGTTTGTGTGGCTGGTCCGCAACTGCGAGGACGATCCGTGGTTCGAGGAACTCGGCATCACCCGGGAGAAGCGCCTGATCGCGATGGTTCACATTCTGGACCTGACGTTCCGGGACATCGACAACCGGAAGGACGTGAGCTACAACCGGAAGATCAACAAGCAGGTGCACTCGTATCTGCTCAAGGACGGCAACCTGCCGACGTTTATCGATGAGGCCGACGAGGAATCGGTATCGCGCATATTCACGCTGGTGTCGGACGTCAAGGAGATGGACCCCAAGGAACTCCTGGATCTGAAGCAGCGCGTGCTGAACCGCTTCCCGAATTTCCGCTTCTACGGCGAGGATGTCGTGGAGCAGAGCACCAAGAAGGTGCTGTACTGCACGGCGAGCAAGTACGACGCCAAGCAGGCGGAGTACAAATACCTCCAGGAGGTCGAGGTACCGCACAACTCCAAGGAGATCGAACAGGCGCGGGAATACGGGGACCTCAAGGAGAACGCCGAGTACAAGGCTGCCAAGGAGCGGCAGGACTCCCTCAACAACCGTGCCGCCCGGATCAAGACGGAGCTGGAGCAGGCGCGTATCGTGAAGCCCGGCGATGTGGATCCGAGCAAGGTCGCCTTCGGCACCAAGGTCACCATGGAGGACCTGGAGAACGGTGGGCAGATGGTGTACACGATTCTGGGGCCGTGGGAGTCAAATCCCGAGGGGGGAATCATCAACTACCAGTCGCCGCTGGGGAACAAGCTCCTGCACACGACCACCGGAGATGAGCTGGACTTCGAGATCAACGAGAAGCGTTACCATCTCAAGATCGCCACGGTGGAGGTTGCCGACTTCGCGTAGGCGGAGCGCGTGACATCCCCGGCAAACGGGTAGAAACGGGTCGTCCCTTGCGGACGACCCTTTTTTTTGCCCTCTTGCGCCGAAGGTGGTCGGGGGGTGACGTTGGCGGTGTCGGGGAAGTTGGCGGTGCCGGGGAAGCAGTTCTATCGGGGACCGAGCTGTTCCAGCGTCCTCATTGCCGCCTGTCGGAGCGCGCGGTGGTTCCCCTCTCCCTGACGGTCCTCGACCAGCGGTATCAGGCTCGCGAGCCGGCTTCGCCCCACGGCGCGGATGCCGTAGATCTGGATGAGGAAATTGGGGTGGTTCAGGAGTCGTTCCGCCACCGGCTCGATTCGCCGGTCCTCGACCTGCGAGGCGACCCGACCGATCACGTCGAGGAGGCGCGAGTTCTCCGTCTCCCATTCGGCGTCGATCAGCGCGAGAATGACGTCCAGGCTGTCGCCAAGATGCTCGTTGATCAGCACATCGACGATCGCCCCCCGCTCTTCCAACCCCGTTCTGGTGCTCTGGACGCGTTCCTCGAGGAGCGACCACCCGTCGGGTTGGTCCAGCGCCGCGAGCGTCGTGATCGCCTCGAGGCGAACCCGCTGCTCCGGGTCGCGGCGCACCTTGTACATCACCGCCGGCAGGGCGTCGGTCATCTTTCGGTCGGCGATCGTCTGGAGCGCCGCGACCCGGACGCGCCAGAACTCGTCGCGCAGGGCGTCCTGGATCGCCTGATTTGCCTCGTCCGTGTCGAAATTGGTGAGCGCGTTCACGGCGTACGCCCGGGTCAGGGCGTCGGAGGACCCCAGCTGCCGGAGGATCGTGGGAAGCCCGCGTGGGTCGCCAAGTTTTCCCAGCGTGTCGATCGCGTAGCGCTGCAGGGTGGTCTGCGCCTCCTCGTCCCCCTGGATGATCTCGGACACGAAGTCGAACACCTCGGGGTCACCACGGTCTCCGAGCTCGATCAGGATCAGTCCCCGGACGTCGTCGGAGACGTAGGTGTCCCGATACAGGCTGATCAGTTCGTCGGTGGGGACGCCGCCGGCGCCCATGAGGCGAACCGCGGCCCGCGCCGGTGCCACCGTCCCATCGGTGGCGATGCGCGTCAACGCGGCGACCGTCTCGTCGTCGAGGTCCGCATCGGTCTCGCGCAGGTAGTCCATGAGGGCGACCAGGAGGTCGTCGCCGCGGAGCTGATCCTCCTGGATGATCTGACGTGCCCGGTCGTGGCCCTCATCGGCCTCCATCGCGGTCAGATAGCGCGCGGCTTCGGTGAGCACTTCCGGGTCGCTGCTGCCGTTGAAGAGTTCGGCTACTTCCGGGAGCAGGTCAGCCTCGCGGTTGTCCGTAAGCGTCGGCAGCAGCTCAGCGATCTCGGAGTTGATACCGTACAGCAGTGTTTCGCGCCATTGCTGCAGTGCGGATCTGACCTCTTCTCCGCCATCGGGGGTGCTCTCGCTGGACGTGCCGCCGGAGGCATCGCGTGAGGAGGCATCCTGCGCTTCCGCGCCGGGGGCGAACAGACAGGCTGTGAGCAGCAGAAGAACCGCACCGGACAGGAGCGGACGCGAGCGCAGAATCGATCTCATTGCCCTATTCTTCGGCATACCGGGTGGCTTGCTCAATGCCCCCGCATGACATGACGGACGCGAATGCCCATGGCGGCGTAGGCAGCCCACAGTGCGACCGCCGCAGGTATCGCCTCCGCCATCAGCAGTCCGAACGCCGTGAGCGAACTGCCGCTGCGATACCACCCGGTCAGGCCGGCGGCGGCGAACGCGGCGCGAACCGCGGCGAGGGCCGCGAGAGCGGCGAGCGTCGCCAGCGCCGCCCGGAGCGCCGCCGGAAGCAGCGAGACGAGGTCCGCAGCTCCGGCGATGTGGCGTACCCGGGCGAGCATGAGCCCTACGCCGACGGTGAACGCCAGACTGTTCGCCAGTGACAGACCCGCTACGCCCAGCGCGGTTTCCTTGAGCCAGAGACTCAGCGCTACGTCCAGGACCATCGTAACCGTCGCGATCCACAGAGGCGTGCGATAGTCGCCACAGGCGTAGAAAAAGCGCTGCAGGAACGTGAATGCGCCGACACTGAACAGCCCCACGCTGTACCAGGTGAGGACCTGCGCCGCCATGACGGTCGCCTGCCGGGAAAACGCGCCCCGCTGAAGCGCAACGGCGATCAGCGGTTCACCGAGGGCGATCAGGGCCACGCCGGACGGGACCAGCAGGAGGATCAATCCCCGCAGACCGCTCGTGACCGTCCGTCGGAGGTCCGGGAGATTGCCTTCGGCGTAGTAACGGCTCATCGCCGGAAACAGCACGGTGGTGATCGAGGCACTGAAAATGCCGAATGGAAGCTGCCAGAACACCAGGGCGTTCGTCATCGCGGAACCGCTTCCGTCGGCGAGGCCGCTGGCAAAGAGGAGCGCGATCTGCTGGTTGATCGCGAACACACTCGCGGTGGAGACAACCGGGAGCCAGTGACGAACGATCGTCAGGAAGTGCGGGTCCCGGAAATCGAATCGCGGTGTGAGGGAGTACCCGCGGCGCAGGACCGGAGGAACCTGGATCGCCAGCTGACCGATACCCCCGACAAGAACCCCCACGACCATGCTGTAGACGCCAAGGCGCTGGTGGAGCGCCAGGACCGATCCGATGACGGCAACAGAAAACCAGAGGGGCGCAACCGCGGGAACAAGAAACCGGTGGTGCGAGTTGAGCGTTCCCATAAACACCGCGGCCATTGAGATGAGCAGTACGTAGTGGATCAGGTAGCGAAACAGGTCACCGGCAAGCTGCTGGCGGTCGGGTTCCGGAAAATCGAGAATCACATCGACGATCGCGTGGGGAAACATCGCCGCCAGGACAAGGGCCGGCACAAGAATGAGCAGTTGCAGCCCGAGGAGGCGGCGGACGATGCCTTTCGATCGCATCCCGGAGGCGTCTTCAACGTGGGCACGCGACAGCACCGGAACGAACGCCGACGAGAGGGCGCCCTCGGCAAGAAGCTTTCTCAGGTTGTTTGGAATATTGAACACGAGGTTCAATACATCGGCGTTGCCGGAGGCGCCGAACACGGCGCCGATTACGGCGATGCGGACAAACCCGAGGAGCCTGGAGGCAAACGTCGATGCCATCACCACGGCGGTGGACACAACGTTTCCCCTGTGGGACGGCGCGTCTTCGGTGGGGTGTGCGCCGCGTGTTTCCGCGGCGCTCACGCGGCTCCTCCGCCCCCGGAGAATTCGGCCAGGAAGCTCCGCTTGAACGCCGGAAAGCGGTCGGCCCGAATCGCCTCTGCGGCGCGGTCCGTAAGCCATTTCATGAAGCGAAGGTTGTGCTCTGTCGCCAGCATGGACCCCAGAATCTCGTTGGACTTGAAGAGGTGGCGGAGGTACCCGAGGCTGTAGGCGCGACCGCCGAACGACGGGAGCTCCGGATCCGGCGGGTCGTCGCGGTGCGCGAAACGGGCGTTCTTGATGTTGATACGACCGCGGGTGGTAAAGAGCGTGCCGGTTCGGCCGGCGCGGGTGGGAAACACGCAGTCGAAGAGATCGATACCGTGCTCGATCGCCGCCAGAATGTACTCGGGCGTTCCGATTCCCATGACGTATCTCGGCAGGTCCGCCGGGAGCTGGGCTGCGGTGTGGGCAAGCGTCTCCTCGTACTGTTGGAACGTTTCTCCCACCGACAGACCTCCGATGGCGATGCCGGGGAGCCCGAGTTCCAGAGTGGATTCCACCGATCGGGTGCGAAGGTCGGGGAAAAAGTTGCCCTGAACGATGCCGTACAGGTGGCCCTGGTACCCCTGCCCGTCCTGCGCTTGCCGCCATCGGTCGCGAGCCCGTCGCGCCCAGCGCGTGGTGGTTTCCAGTGCCGCCTCCGCGCCGCGGCGGTCCTCATCGGGGCCGGTACAGACGTCCAGAACCATCTGGATATCCGAACCGATCGTGACCTGGATCTCCACGGCACGTTCGGGAGTGAGCAGATGGCGGCTGCCGTCGATATGGGACTGGAACCGGGCCCCCTCGTCCGTGATCTTTCGGAACGGCGCCAGACTGAATATCTGGTACCCACCGGAGTCGGTGAGGATATTGTGGTTCCACGTCGAAAAGGCATGGAGCCCACCAAAGGCGGCGATCGTCTCCATCCCGGGTCTGAGAAAAAGATGGTAGGTGTTCCCCAGAATCAGGCGGAACCCCATCCGATCGAGGGTGTCGTGGCTGACCGCCTTGACCGTTCCCGCGGTTCCGACGGGCATGAACGCCGGGGTGTCCACCGGGCCGTGGGGCAGAAGCACCCGGCCGGTCCGGGCACGTGTGTGTGAATCTCGGTGCTGTTCGATCATGTCTTTGCCGTGCGGAACAATACCACACCGACCACCGTGAACAACACCACCCCGGCCCACGCTCCGGCGATCGGTGGAATCACGGCGTCGCCGGCAAGGATCCCGGCGACCATTCCGGTGACGTAGTACACCACCGCCGTCACCAGGGAGACGAGGAGACTCATGAGCAGAATATTGCGCCGGAACCGTCCTCCGAGGGCGCTGGACAGGAAAACGACGATGAACGGTGTCAGGGAGAAGGAAAATCGTGAATAGTAGTCCGTGAGGGCCCGGCGGTACGGTTGTCCGGCGTCCCGCAGGCCGAATACCCACTCCCTGGCGGCGTCGAAGCGCATCTCATCGACGTCGCGTGCGTTTCGCTGGAAGCTCCGGGGACGGAGATCGAAGCGGCCGTCGGTGTAGGTGCGAAACGCCTGGGCGACAAAGGCGCCCGAGTCCGACTCCGAGGTCGAATACCGGGTCCCGTCGTGCCAGACCCACTTCTCGCCGTCCCAGCGGCCGAAGGCGGCGTCGACGCGCTGGGTGAGATCGCCCTCTGCGTCGCGTTCAACGATCAGGACGCGGGAAAGTTCCCGGGTGCTGTCGTTGTAATAGTCGGCGGAATAGATGATTCGGCCGGAGGGAGAGCGGGCGGTGACGTTGGTGTTGCTGAACGAGCGTGTGATGTTGAGCAGGCGTCGGGAGAGCTCGTTCTTCTGCCGAAACGTGTCGATGACCACGTACTCCTGGAAGAAGAAGCTCGCCACACTCAGGAGGAGTCCCAGAGCGATCAGCGGTGCAGTGAACCGCCAGATCGGCACGCCCGCTCCGAACACGGCGATCAGTTCGTTGTTGCTGTACAGCGACCCGAGCGTGAATCCCGTGGCGAACAGGAGCGCCACCGGCAGGGCATACGCGAGTGCGCGCGGCAGAAACAGCAGCTGCACCTGCGCGATCGACGCGAGCGGCACCTCAAGGTTGAGATAGCGCACCAGGTTGGCGAACAGGTCCACGAGCTGGATGATCAGGATGAAAAACACCAGCGCCGCGAGAAACACCGGCAGAAACGTGCGCAGGAGGAAGCGCGCCAGGATGCTCACTGCCGGGCCCTCCTCACAAACACCACGACGCCGGCGATGAAGAACACGATGTTCGGCAACCACATCGCGAGCGCCGGAGGGACATCGGGACGCTGCGTCCCGAACGTCTGACCGGCGATGAGCATCGCCCAGTACGACGTTGCGATCAGAAGCCCGATGCCAAAGCCGACGCCGCGGCCACTGCGGCGGGAAAAGAGTCCCAGGGGAAACGCCAGAAAGACGAACGAGAGCGCCGCGAAGGGGATGCTGAACTTCTTGTGGTATTCGAGGCGGTACACCTGGAGGGAACGGTCCACGGGACGCTGGCGATCGATGCGAATGAGCTCTTCCGCCGCCTGTTGCGCCCTGGCGATCGATGCGGGATCGCCCTCCTCGGCGTCGGCCGCGAGTTCCGCCGCCCGTAGTACGCTGTCGAGCCGTTGCCGACGCCACTCGGCGATCCTCGGAGCCAGAGCGGTTTCCTTCTCCTGGATGGCGCTGCGGACGTCGCGGGCGCTCATTTCGCGGGGACCGGGGCTGCGAATCGCCACCGTAATGTCCTGGAGCAGGATGTTGTAGCGCATCGTCCGGGCGCGGCTGTAGTTGAACTCCGCACCGGAGACGGAGGAATGGGCCGTCACGTTATCGAGTTCGATTCCGATCGCGTTTGGATCGCCCTCCCGCAACAGCCGAGCCTCCGTGGCGGTGATGACCCGGCGATTTCCCTGGCCGTCGGTGTCTATGATCGCAAAGTCATCCAGTCGGCCGGGCTCCACGGCACCGGTGATGAGTACGTCGTCCTGATAGCGCTTCACCGAGTACGGTTCCAGTTCGAGCGCGGGATTTGCGTACAGGAGCTCGCGGTACAGGCGTCCGAAATTGAGCGTGCCGAGCGGCAGCAGATAGTCGTTGGTGACGAATGACACCGCTGAGAGAAACAGCGCAAGCGCCAGGACGGGCGAAAAGATGCGCCGTAGGGGAATCCCGCCGGCCCGGAGCGCCACGATCTCGTTATCCGCTGAGAGCCGGCCCACCGCCATAAGGGTGCCGACGAGCGTCCCGAAAGGGACGGAAAGGGCGATAATCGATGGAAGAGAATAAACGATCAACCGAACAACGTCCCAGACGGGAACGTCCTTTTGCAGAATGTCCTCCGCGAGCAGCAGGAGCTGGTTCAGGAAGAACATGAAGAAGAAGAAGGCAAAGGCGACGGCGAATGACACCAGGAACTCACCGCCGATGTAGCGCCACAGCAGCATCGAGGAGCCGTCGAAGCGCCGTTCGGGACTGAGAGCTCGTCTACCTGTGGCCGGTCGAGCCAAAGCCGCCCGCCCCCCGCGCGGTGACCGGAAGGGACTCGAGCTGCACGAACACCGCCCGCAGGACAGGAGCAACGACGAGCTGCGCGATTCTCATGCGTGGTTCAATCGTCACGGCCTCGCGGCCGTGGTTTATCAGCGGCACCTGTATCTCTCCCCGGTAGTCGCTGTCGATCGTTCCCGGGCTGTTGAGGACGGTGACGCCGTGACGCACTGCGAGGCCCGAACGGGGCCGCACCTGCGCCTCGTACCCGTCGGGAAGCGCCAAAAAAACACCGGTGGCGACCAGCAGCCGCTCTCCGGCGGCGAGATCGACCGGTTGGTCGATTCGCGCGCGGAGGTCGGCACCGGCGGCCGCGGTGCTTGCGTAGACGGGCTCGAAGCCGGGAAAGGCCCGAAGGCCTACCCGGACACTGTCAGTCGCGTCGGCGTCCACGGTCGCGGTTGCGGTCGCCGCCACCTCGGTGGCCACGGTCTCCGCGGTCTCCACCGCGGTTGCGGTCGCCGCCGCCCCGGTGGCCTCGGTCTCCCCGGTCGCCGCCGTGATCGTTGCCCTCGCTCATGCCCTCGTAGATCAGGCTGAGGTTGACGCGGCCCATTTTGTCGATCTCGATGATCTTGACGTCGACTTCCTGGCCCATGGACAGAACGTCCTCAACGGAGTTGATCCGGTGGTTGGCCATCTTGCTGATGTGGCACAGCCCTTCGCGGCCAGGGAGGAACTCGATGAAGGCTCCGAAGTCGGTGATCCGCTTGACTACGCCGGGATAGACGGCGCCGATCTCCGGCTCCTCGAGGAGCTGCATGAAGCTCGCCTTGGCGTTGTCTGCAGCTGCCTTGTCCTTTGAGTAGATCGTAACGGTTCCGCCGTCATCGAAGTTCACCTGAACGCCGAACTTCTCCTGGATCGACCGGACCGTCTTGCCGCCGCTTCCGATGAGGAGGCCGATCGCATCGGGCTCAACGGTGAACGAAAGGATGCGCGGCGCGTGCTCCGAGAGTTCGGACTGCGGCGCCTGAATCGCTTCCGCCATCCTGTCGAGGATGTGCATGCGACCACGTTTGGCCTGTCCGAGGGCGGTGGTCATGACTTCCTTGGAGACGTTCTTGATCTTGATGTCCATCTGGAACGCAGTGATGCCGTCGCGTGTCCCGGCGACCTTGAAGTCCATGTCGCCGAGGTGGTCCTCTTCACCGAGGATATCGCTGAGCACCGCGGTGCGCTCGCCGTCGGAGATGAGCCCCATGGCGATACCGGCGACCGGTTTTGCGGTGGGAACACCGGCGGCCATCATCGCCAGAGATCCACCACAGACAGTGGCCATGGACGAAGAGCCGTTGGACTCCAGGACTTCCGAAACGACCCGCAAGGTGTAGGGAAACGCATCCTTTCCGGGGATCACGGCGGACAGGGCGCGGTGTGCAAGGTGGCCATGGCCGATCTCACGCCGTCCCGTTCCGAGCCGTCCGGTTTCACCGACGGAGTACGGAGGGAAGTTGTAGTGGAGCATGAAGTTCTCGCGGCGGTCGCCGTCGATGTCGTCCATGATCTGCTCATCGTACATCGTACCGAGCGTCACAACCGCCAGCGCCTGCGTCTCGCCGCGGGTGAACAGGGCACTGCCGTGGGTCCGCGGAAGAACGTCGATCTCGGCCGTAATCGGGCGGATGTCTTCGAGGCCGCGATGATCGGTGCGCTTGCCGGACTCGAGAATCGAGGTACGGACGATCTCCTGCTCCATATCGCCGAGCAGCTTCTTCGCCAGCCCCGCGTAGTCCTCATCCTCGGCGAGGGCGTCGGCGAAGTGTTCCATCGTCTCGGATTTCACCGCCTTGACCGCCGCCGAACGGGTGTGCTTGCCGAGAACGAAGCACGCTTCTTTGAGCTTGTCGTAGGCAAAATCGCGGATCTGATCGGCGATCGGAAGCGACTTCTCGTCCTCGACGAGGGGCAGTTTCTCCTTGCCCACCGCCTGACGGATCTCATCCTGAACGCGGCAGATCTCCGCGATGACGGTGCGCGCCTCATCGATCGCCTGGAGCATGAGCTCCTCGGAGACTTCGGCGGCGCCGCCCTCAACCATCGTGATGCCGTCCTTGGTGCCGGCGACGATGATTTCGAGTTCCGATTTCGCGATCTGGTCAAAGGTCGGGTTTACCACCATCTGGCCATCCACGGACACCACGCGAACGGCTCCAACCGGACCGTCAAAGGGAATGTCGCTGATGTGAACGGCTGTGCTGGCGGCGACCATTGCCACCACGTCCGGCGGGTTGATCTGATCCGTGGAGAGGACCGTCGGAACGATCTGGAGTTCCCGCATGAACTTTTTGGAGAACAGCGGTCGCATGGGACGGTCGATCAGACGGGAGACGAGAATCTCCTTGTCCTTGGGGCGACCTTCCCGCTTGATGAACCCACCGGGAATCTTGCCGGCGGCGTAGTATTTCTCGTTGTATTCGACCTGCAACGGAACGAAGTCAATCCCCTCGCGGGGCTCGTCCGAACAGGTGGCGGTGGCGAGGACCGCCGATCCGCCGTAGGTGGCGTACACCGCGCCGTTGGCCTGTTTGGCCATGCGGCCGGTTTCAAGGACGAGGTCCTCACCACCAATTTTGATCGTAACTTTGTGCATGTCGTGTTTCTTTCCTGATATCCGAACTCTCTGCACCCGGCGCCGGGCAGAAAGCCCGGCCGGTGCAACCGTGGTGCGCAACCCGCGCGCAGGCGCGAGGCGCCTGCGCTATTTGCGCAGCCCGAGCTTGCCCAGCAGGGCGCGGTACCGCTCCAGGTCCTGACCTTTCAGGTACCGGAGCAGCCGGCGTCGCTGTCCGACCAGCTTCAGGAGACCACGGCGACTATGGTGATCTTTCTTGTTGATCTTGAGGTGCTCGGTGAGCTCCTCGATGCGGCGGGTAAGCAGCGCGATCTGGACTTCCGGGCGGCCGGTGTCCTTCTCCCCTTCGCCAAACTCCGCGATAACCTCGCGTTTCTGTTCAGCTGTCAATGCCATCAGTCGTACTCCTTAGGATCACGTATCGTGTATTTTCGGTGCGCGGCTCCCACGCGAGGGTGCCATTCTCGGCGACCCCCATCATGCCCTCGCGGCTGAAGCCCTCGTGTACGAACGTACAGGGATACCGGCCCACGGGAGGAAGCAACTGGGAACACTCGTTGCGATGAGACGGGAGCTGGCCGTCGACGGCAACGGTGTACGGGCGGCCCAACATCGCCGCGGCGTTTCCCAGATCCCCAGCCGCGACGGCACGACGGATGCGGGAGCTGCTAATCGAATCAACATTATCTTTTAGCGCCTGCACGATGTCAACCCTGATGCCGCGCCGCCCCATCCAGCGTGCGAGTTCCTCGGCGTGGACGTCGCGGTTGTGACCGAGGTGGAAGTTGAATCCCACCACCATAAGCTGGAGGTGCGGAAACAGATGCAGGATTCGTTCCAGAAACGCGTATCCCGACATCGAGGCAAAGGCGGTTGAGAACGACACGACGATCGCCTCCTCGATTCCGGACTCGGCGAAGCGGTGCATGCGCTCGCCGACGGTGGAAAGGTCGCCAAGGTAACTATCCGGTCGGACCAGACGCGCGGGATTGGGGTCAAAGGTCAGAACCGCGGGGATACCGTCATCGAGCTGGGCGGCGTCATCCACGGCGCGTTTCAGGAGTTCCTGATGACCGCGGTGTACACCATCGAACACACCAACGGCAAGACTGACCGGTCTGCGGGTCGGAAACCCATCGGGCGGCGCGTCGGGGTCGGTCCAGTAGGTGACGGGGATGCTCACGCCGCGGCTCCGTCGGCGGGAAAAACGGTTTCGTAGCGCCACCGTCCGTCCTCGCGACGTACGATGACCGCCAGGGCGGCATCGCCGGTTTCGTCGACGAGCAGACGCACGGACGCCTCTCCCGTGAATGCATCCGCCGGAAAGACCCGATCCAGGGGTTGGCCGTTGCGAACGCGCGCCACGCTGGGCCCGGGCACGGGATGGAGGGGCATCACATCGAGGCGTCGCATCGCCTCCACCGGTGACAGCAGGGAGTGTTCCGGGTGCGGTGCGCTCATCAGGGAGTCAATGTCGACGGCTGCATCAAGACTGAACGGGCCGACGGACTCCCGGCGGAGGGTCTCACAATAGCCACGACTGCCCGCGTCCCGGGCGATGTCTCTGGCCAGGGCGCGGATGTAGGTCCCGCTGCTGCAGGTGACATCCATCGCGAACCGGTCGCCGTCGGCGGAGGGCTCCACCGACAGGGCCCGAATCGAGACCGGCCTGGCGGGAAGGTCGACCGTTTCCCCGGCCCGTGCACGGGCGTACGCTCGTCTCCCGTTCACGTTCAGCGCCGAGAACGCCGGTGGAACCTGCATGATATCGCCGTGATACCGGTCGGCAGCGTTCCGCACCGCGGCGGCGTCCGGTCGAGGCGCCTCCGCGATCACCGTTCCCTCTGTGTCGAGGGTGTCGGTTTCGGCGCCGAGGCGCACACCGGCGGTATAGCGCTTGTCGAGCTTGAGAAACCATCGCGAGAGGCGCGTCGCCGATCCGACCAGCACCACGAGCAGTCCGTCTGCAAACGGGTCGAGGGTGCCGGTATGTCCTATGCGATCTCCAGAGAATATCCGCTTGAGCGGGGTGAGAACCCGCGCGGAACTAATCCCCGTCGGTTTGTTCAGAAGAAGAATCCCGCTGCTCATTGCTGGCCAGTTCGTTGATCGTATTGATGACCCGCTGCCCTTCCTCGATGCTGTGGTCGGCGACGAAGTACAGCCGCGGCGTCTGTCGCACCTTGAGCGTTCGCCCGAGGCGTGACTGAAGGTAGCCAGCGCCGGAGTTGAGCCCGGCGACGGCGGCATCGACCGCGCGGTGGTCAAGAACCGATGACACGCCGATGCGGGCCACCGACGCGTCCTTGGCGAGTTTGACAAAACTGAAGGAGATGAGGCTGTTGACCCGGTGGTCCTTGATTTCTCCGCGCATCAGGAGGGTACTGAGCTCCTCCTGAATGCGCTGGGCCAACCGGGCGCGTCGTGTTTCATCCATAACGGGTCAGCTGAGCTTTTTCGCCACTTCCTTGACGACGAAGATCTCCAGCGTATCACCGACCTGCACATCCTGCAGGTTGCTGATGCCGATACCGCACTCGTAGCCGGTGTCGACCTCACGGACGTCGTCCTTGAACCGTTTGAGCGACGAGATCGTTCCTTCGTGGATCTGCACCGCGTCGCGGAAGACACGGACCTTGGCGTTGCGCCGGACCTTGCCCTCGATGACGTAGGACCCTGCGACGATGCCGATCTTGGGCACTTTGAACGTTTCCCGCACTTCGACAGCGCCGATCGTCTCCTCCTGGAGTTCCGGTGCCAGCATGCCTTCCATGGCGGCGCGAATGTCCTCCACGGCGTCGTAGATCACGCTGTACTTGCGGATATCCACCTTCTCCCGGTCGGCGAGCTGCATCGCCCGCGGTGTCGGTCGCACGTGGAATCCGACAACGATCGCGTTCGACGCCGAAGCGAGCATGATGTCGCCTTCGTTGATCGCACCGGCTGAGGCATGAATCGCCGTCAGACGGATCTCCTTGGTGCTCAGCTTTTCGAGTGCACTCTGGAGCGCCTCCACAGACCCGTGCACGTCACCCTTGATGACGACCTTGAGGTCCTGGATCTCACCTTCCTGGATGCTGTCGTACAGGTTGTCGAGGGTGACCTTCTTGACGTTCTTGGCTTCCTCAACCCGCTTCAGTTCCTGCCGTTTGGCACCGACCTGTCGCGCCTGTTTGTCGTCCGCCGTCACCTGGAAGGGATCGCCTGCCTCCGGAACACCGTCGAACCCGAGGATCTCGATCGGCATGGACGGGAACGCCTGCTCGATGCGGTTGCCTCGGTCGTCGAACATGGCCCGGACCTTGCCGGCGTAGATACCACCGACGAATGCGTCTCCGACCTTGATCGTACCGCGCTCGATGAGCACGGTGGCCACGGTTCCGCGGCCCGGATCGATGCGACTCTCGAGAACCTTTCCTTCGGCGTTTCGCTCCCAGTTGGCCTTGAGTTCAAGCAGCTCGGCCTGCAACAGCACCGTTTCCAGCAGGTCTTCGATGCCCTCCCGCTTCAGCGCGGACACCTGGACCATGGGGATCTGACCGCCCCACTCCTCAGGAATCAGTTCGAGTTCCGAAAGCTGCTGTTTCACGCGATCCACGTTGGCTTCCGGCAGGTCCACCTTGTTGATCGCCACGATGATCGGGACTTCCGCTTCCTTCGCGTGGCTGATCGCCTCGCGGGTCTGCGGCATGACACCGTCGTTGGCGGCGACCACGAGGATCACGATATCGGTGATCTGGGCGCCGCGGGCGCGCATGAGGGTAAACGCCTCGTGGCCCGGCGTATCGAGGAACGTGATCGTCCCGCGATCGTCCAGCGACACCTGATAGGCGCCGATGTGCTGCGTGATGCCGCCGCTCTCGCCGTCCACCACATTTGTCGAGCGGATGGCGTCGAGGAGTTTCGTCTTTCCGTGGTCGACGTGGCCCATGACCGTAACGATCGGCGACCGCGGCTTGAGGTCCTCTTCGTTGTCGGCGGAGGTCTCGATGATCGTCTCGTCGTAGAGCGAGACCACGTTGACCTTACAGCCGTACTCACCCGCCAGGATCTCCGCCGTTTCGCGATCGATCTGCTGGTTGATCGTGACCATCATGCCCATGCCCATCAGTTTTCCGATGAGCTCGTTGGCCTTGAGGTTCATCTTCTTGGCCAGCTCGCTGACCGTGACGACCTCCATGATGTCGATCTCTTTCGGGATCGGGTTGGCCCGCGGCTGCGGCTTCTTGCGGCTGTACTGGATTTCCTTCTCGCGCTGACGATCGTCGCGCTCGTATCCGCCGCGGCCTTTCCTGCTCTTGTAGAATTTCTTGCCACCCTGTCGCGGCGGGCCGCTGGGCTTGCCGTCGCGGGACTGACCGCCGGGACCGCCGGGGCCACCCGGGCCGCGCCCGGGACCACCGGGGCCCCGTCCCTGACCGTCGGGTCCACCGGGACCACGGCCGGGAGCGCCGGGACGCGGTCCGCGGGGAGGACCGCTGGGGCGAGTACCGTCTCCGGGGCGTCCCTGGCCGCGACCGGGACCGCCGGTTCGCGGTCCGCGGGCGGGGCCGCCCTGTTCGGTGCCCCGTCGGGGGCCGGCGGTGCGTCCGCCGCGGGCCCCGGTGCGGTATTCGCTGCGGGGTCCAACGGTGGAGCGAATCGAGTCACGCGCTTCGGATGCGGGCCGCCGCGGTGTTTTGCGAACACCGGGTTCCTTGACGGACCACGCCAGTCCGCCACCCTCGCTGGACGGCTCCTCGCTGGAGGCCGATTCAGTGGTCGAGGGCTTTTTCTCGGCAGCCTCGGCGGGGCGTTCGGCGGGTTTCTCGGCGCCGGGCTTCTTGCCGGTCGTCGGCTTCTTTTCCGCCGCCGCGTCCCTGTCGGTCTCGGCTGTACTCTCGCGTTCAGAGGGCTTGGCCTCCGCCGCAGGAGCGTCCGCCTGTTCCGCGGGTTTCGGCGATTCCTTCGCCTTTGCCGCACGCTTGGGAGCCGTGGGCGCCTTTTCGCTTGTCTCTGTGGCGTCCGGTTCCGAGGATGACTTCTTCGGGCTCGATGAGTCAGACTCCGGAGACGTAGCTGGGCGTTCCTTGGCCTTCGAGGCCGCCGCCGTCGATTCGTCGGGCCGGGGGGCCGCATCGCCGGAGGTTTCCTCCGCCGCGGGCTTGGCCTTGGCCTTGCGCTTCACGACAACGCGGACCTTCTTCTTCTCGCCCGAGTCGCCGGATTCGGCCTTTTTCTTGATGAGTGTCGTCTTCGGTTTCTGCTTATCCTGATCCTCTGCCATAGACATCCTTTCACCGATTGTACAGATTCCCGTCGGCCTCTGTAAACCGCTCGCGGCGGCTACTCCTCGTCGTCCTCGACGATCTCCACGTACTCGGTGAGGATCGTGCGGATCGTTTCGGCCTCATCCGCTTCGAGTCCCTCCACGGCGTCGAGGTTGTCGGGATCGAGGTTGATGAGATCCTCGAGGTCTGCGACACCGGCGTCCCGGAGCTTGGCGACGATCGCCTCTGTCATGCCGGGGAGCTGGTCAATCTCGGTGATCACCTCCTCGTCTTCCTCTTCCTCTTCGTCTTCGTCGGTAGCGTCGGTGACTTCGTCCTCGACTGCGCCGTCTTCCGGCTCATCGGTCGACTCCGCTTCCTCCGGTTCGTCGGCACCGGCATCTTCGTCGGACTCGTCCTCGTCTTCCTCTTCGTCCTCATCCTCGTAGAGGTCTTCGTCGTACTCGTCGTAGTCTTCGTCCTGTTCTTCGACGATTTCCACGTTCTCGGCGATGATCTTGCTGAGTTCGACGACCATCTCCTCGTTCATGCCGTCGAGAGCGCGAAGGTCGTCGTCGCTGAGTCCAACGATCTCCTCGATCATCGTGATGTTGTTTGCCTCGAGGATGCTGACCATCGCGTCGGTGACGCCCGGGAGTTCCCGGATCGAAGTGATCTCGTCCTCCGGTTCGTCATGGTCACTGAAGAGCGCCGACACTGCGCGCTTGGACTCGGCAGCGATGTCCATTTCGTCAAACTGGTCCATCGTCTTCACGTCGATATTCCAGTCGGCGAGGCGGTTTGCGAGACGGACGTTGAGTCCCTGCTTGCCGATCGCCAGCGAGAGCTGGTCTTCGGGAACGATCGCGAGCGCCTGCCGCCGCGCCTCGTCAACGATCACCACGTTGGTGACCTCTGCCGGAGACAGAGCGTTCTTGATCAGCACCCGCGGATCGGGGTCGTATTTGAGAATGTCGATCTTTTCGCCCTCGAGTTCGCGGACGATCGCCTGGATCCGAACACCGCGGAGACCGACACAGGCGCCGACGGGGTCCACGTCCTCGCGGTTGGAGGCGACGGCGATCTTGGTGCGATAGCCCGCCTCGCGGACGATGCGAACGATTTCGACCGTCTTTCCGTATATCTCAGGGACTTCCAGTTCAAAGATGCGCTTGACGAGATCGGTATGGGTCCGTGACAGGGCGATCTGCAGCCCGGTATTGCCTTTGACCACGTCGACGATCAGGGCCTTGATACGGTCGTTGGTGCGATACGCTTCCCGCGGCGACTGGTACCGTTTGGGGAGGATGCCCTCCGCCTTGCCGAGGTCTACAAAGAGGTTGCCGTTCCGTTCCCGCTGCACGTATCCGATGACGAGCTCGCCGACCTTGTCGCTGAACTCCGAATAGAGGGTATCCTTCTGGATTTCGCGAATCTGCTGCCGCGCCTTCTGTTTGGCGGTCTGAATCGCGACACGATCGAACTCCTGCGGGTTGATCTCGATGAGCAGTTCATCGCCGACCTCGCATTCCTCGTTGAGTTCGAGCGCTTCCGACAGGGGGATCTCGGTGACGGGGTCCTCGACCTCGTTGACGATGCGCTTCTGCGCGAAGAGCGTTACCTCGTTGCCGTCATCCGTAAACTGGACGACCGCGTTGTCGGCGTGGCCGAATTTTCGCTTGTATGCGGCGTAGAGGAACTCCTCGATGACCTTCATGAGAAGCTCTTCCGAGATTCCTTTGTCCTGTACCACCGCCCGGATCGCGTCCGCAAGTCCTGCAGCCATTCCCTGTGTCCTCCTGTATTCAGTCGACCAGCCGCACTTTGGTCAGTGCGTCCGGTGTGAAGGTCCGTTTCTCTCCGTTGTCGAGATCGATCTCGCAGCGACCGGTGTCGGCAGACGCGATCGTACCGTTGAGCCAGTCGTCGCTGTCCGCGGGAAGCAGCGTGATGCGGTGGCCCACAAACGCCACGCATTCGTGAAAACTCTTGAGCGTGCGTTCCATGCCCGGTGAACTGAACTCGATCCGCAGGTCCCGGTCGTCGAGCAGTTCCTCCAGTCGTGGTTGCAGGGCGCGATGGATCTGCGTCAGGGAGTCCAGATCGACCCCGTTGGGGCCGGAGAGCACGCAGTGCACGTGGGTTCGTCCTTTCACGTGTTGACTGGAAAACTCCAGGAGCGTGTAGCCCATGTCGACCACAAGGTCGAGAATCGCGTCGGCAACCGGTCCGGATGGCGGATTGTTCTTCATGTCCGGTATCTCTTCCTGCTTCGGATCGTTCCTGCAGACATAAAAAAAAGAGCCCGCACGGATGCGACTCTTTGCTGCCGGAACAACAAACTGTCTGTGACAATGTAGACCGTTCCCCGGTATTGGTCAATAGCAGCGGACCCGGCCGTGTTCAGAACACCGCGCACACGACAACCACCGTCGACGGAGTGACCCCGGTGGCGACGAGGAGCTCCACCGCCCGGCGGACGGTGGCCCCGGTGGTGACCACATCATCCAGGATGATCCCCGCCTCCGTCGGCGGACGGCGGAGTACGAGACTGGTACGGGAGTGTTCCAGACGCTCGGTGCGGTTGAGGCGCTTCTGCTCACCACCGCCGACGTGGCGAAACGCGCGGATCCGCCGCCGGCCGCAGGCCGACGCCATGAGTGCGGCGAGCCGTTCCATCTGGTCGAACCCGCGGTGGCGGCGTCCGTGTCGGCTGGCGGGGATGGGAACAAGGGGGCCACCGGTGGCCGACACAAGGGGCATCAGAATGTCGCGGGCCACAAAGCGCAGCGGGCGACGGTGGCCGTGAAGTTTGATCGCCTCCATGAGGTGCACAACGGCACCGCGGTATGGGAGCGCGGCGACGACCGGAACCCCCGCCGGCAGCACGGTCACCACCGCCGGAGACAGGTCCGAGAGCAGCACCCGGCGACACGCGGCACACAGGCCGCTGTCGTCGGTGTCGACGGCGAGCCTGCCGCAGAGGTGACAGATCTCCGGTGGGCTTAGCCACCCGGGGCACGCGGGAATGGTCAGCATCATCGGGAGACACACCGCGTCCGGTGATGACGCTTGTCCGGGACGGTTCCGGAGGATATTTTGGAGGCACATGGAACGCTACGACTACATCCTCGCCGGGGGCGGCGCGGCGGGCCTCTCGCTCGCGTATCGCATGATGCACGGCGGTCTCGACGATGCACGGGTGCTGATCGTTGACCTCGCGGAGAAGGATCGCAACGACCGGACGTGGTGCTTCTGGTCGGATCGGGAGGAACTGCTCGACCCGATCGTGAGCCATCGCTGGAGCCACATCTGGTTTCACGGACCGCAGCGCTCCCACCGCTGGGCGCTGAACCCGTACGAGTACAGAATGATTCGCGGGATCGATTTCTACACGCTGGTTCGGCAGGATCTTGCCGGACGAGCCAGGGTGGACACGGTTAACGGACGGATCGCGGAGATCGTGGATGGACGGATCTCGGACGGGTCGCCGGCTGAGGTGATACTGGAAGACGGGCGCCGCTTCGCCGGCGACTGGGTGTTCGACAGTCTGTTCCTTCCGCGGGATTTTACCGTGGATACCCGACGGTACCACTTTCTGAAACAGCACTTCGTGGGGTGGTTTGTTCGCACCCGCGAGCCCGTGTTCGACCCTGACGCCGCCACGATGTTCGACCTCCGTGTGCCGCAGCGCGGTGCGTTTCGTTTCATGTATCTGCTTCCGACCTCGCCTACTGAAAGCCTGGTCGAGTACACGCTGTTCTCGGAGCGCCTGCTCGAGCGGGAGGAGTACGAGGGGGAGATCCGTTCGTATATGGAGATACACTACCCCGGAGTGGAATACGAGGTCGTGGAGGCGGAAGACGGCATCATCCCCATGACCGACCAGCCGTTTCCGCGCCGGGGTGGCGAACGCATCATGTACATCGGGACGAAGGGGGGACGGGTGAAGGCGTCAACCGGTTTTGCGTTTCACCGCATGCAACGTGATGCCGACGCGATCGTCGCGTCCCTCCGCGATCACGGGAACCCGTTCCAGGTGCCGGGGCCGCCGCGGCGTTACGCGACCTTCGACGCGATGCTCCTGTCCATCCTCCACCGTCGCGGAGAGTTCGCCTCGCAGCGCGTCTTCGTGGATCTGTTCGAGCGCAATCCGCTTCCGCGTCTCTGGCGGTTTCTGAACGAGGACGGCGGCCTGGGCGAGAATATCGCCCTGATGAGCACCGTGCCGTGGGGGCCCTTCATCGCCGCCTGGTTCCGCGTGCGGGCCAGGCGCCTGTTCCGACGCCGCGGTTCCCGGCGTGATGCAACGGGGGCCTCGCGATGACGGTGGCGTCGGTGTTGGTTGGACCGCCGGCGGTGGCGGTGGCGCTCGCCGTCTGGGTGCCGGTCATGATCTCGGTCCCGATCCTGGCGGCGCGCGGTGCCACCGGACGAGTGGTGGGGATCAGCGTGGGTGTGGTCGCCCAGGTTGCCGTGGTGATCGCGGTCCTGGCGTCTTCATGGTCCGTCGGTGCCGTTGCCGCTGCCGTCATCCTGGTGCCGGTTCTCGGGTGGACCGCCGAGTTCGTGGGGTCCCGGACCGGGATTCCCTTTGGACACTACCACTACACCAGGGCGCTGCAACCGCAGGTTCATCGTGTCCCGATCGTGATTCCCCTGGCGTGGTTGATGATGCTGCCGCCGTCGTGGGCGGTGGCGCAGGTCCTGCTGCCGGAGGCGGGATGGCTCCCGCGGGCCCTCGTCGCCGGATTCGCGTTCATGGCGTGGGACATCTATCTGGATCCGCACCTCACGCGCTGGGGATTCTGGATCTGGGACCAGGACGGGCAGTTCGAGGGGATCCCGCTGGTAAACTTCCTTGGCTGGTTTGTCTGGGCGGCGGCGATATCCGCTCCGGTTCTCGGATGGCTGGCACCGACACCGGTCCTGGCGGGGCCGCTGGTGGTGGTGTACGCCGTGACGTGGCTCCTGCAGGGGGGCGGTCACCTGGTGTTCTGGCGATGGCCGCGATCCGGCGTCGCGGGGCTTGTCGCGATGGGGCTGGTGGCGCTTCCGGCGCTCCTGAGACTGGTCGGAACGGTCCGGTGATCGCTCCGACACATACCGGCTACTCGAGCATCGATTTCCAGCGATAGACGAGTTGGAGGGCGTCGCGGGGGCTGAGGCCGTCGGGGTCGACCGTGGCGATCTCGGCGCGAACGAAGTCCTCGGGAGGAAAGAGTTCCCCTGCCGGCGCCGTCTCTTCCGTCTCCGCGTGGGGCTCGGCGTCCATCCCCGGGGCGGCAGCTGCGGAGGTTGGCTGCGGGAGGGGCCGATGCGCCTCGAGGTCCGCCAGGATCGTTCGTGCCCGGGCGATCACGTCGTCCGGCAGCCCCGCCATGCGGGCGACATCCACACCGTAGGATCGGTCTCCCGCACCGGCGCGGAGTTTCTTGAGAAACACGATCCGCTCGCCTGAGTGCTCAACGGCCATGCCGAGGGAGCGGAACGCCGGGTGCGTCAGCGTTGCCAGCTCGTGGTAGTGCGTTGCGAACAGCGTTCGGCCGCCGGTGGTGTTGAGCAGATGCTCCGTGACCGCCCAGGCGATCGCCAGACCGTCGTGGGTGCTGGTCCCCCGCCCCACCTCGTCCATGATGATCAGAGACTCGTCGGTGGCGTTGCGGAGGATATTGCTCGTTTCGTTCATCTCGACGAGAAACGTGGATTCGCCACGGGCGATGTTGTCGGAGGCGCCGACGCGGCAGAAGACGCGGTCGGTGCGGCCGACAATGGCCTCTTCCGCCGGCACAAAGCTGCCGAGATGGGCCATGAGGGTGATCAGCGCCGTCTGTCGGAGGACGGTCGACTTCCCGGCCATGTTCGGCCCGGTAATGAGGGCGAAACGGACGCCGTCGTGGCGCAGTTCCACGTCGTTCTCCACGAACTCTCCCGGAGGGAGGTGACGCTCCACCACCGGGTGGCGTCCTCCGCGGATGGTGAGGACAGGTTCCTCGACGACCGACGGGCGCCTCCAGCCGTTTCGTGTGGCGGCGTGCGCGAGGCCCGCCAGGGCGTCCACCTCGGCGACGCGCGCGGCGAGTCGCGACAGCAGCGGAATCCCGGTGGCTACGGTGGATCGCAGCTCCAGAAAGAGCGTCCGCTCCCGCTCCACCGCCTGCTCGCCGGCGCTGTTGATCTGGTCCTCGAGTTCGCCGAGGCGCGTCGTGGTGAACCGTTCGGCGTTTGCGAGACTCTGGCGACGGATGAACTCCTCCGGCAGCTTCGACGCCTGCGCCGCCGGCACCTCGAAAAAGTGGCCGAGGACCCGGTTGTACTTGATCTTGAGCGACCCGATTCCGGTGGCGGCGCGCTGTTCGTCGAGGTAGGCGTCCAGGACCTGCCGACTGTGGTCCCGCAGACCGCGGAGCCGGTCAAGTTCTTCGTCGTGTCCGCGTCGGATGATCCCGCCCTCGTTCAGTGCCACCGCAGGCTCGTCGTCCAGCGTGTCCGAGATCAGGTCCGCGATCTCGCGCAGCCGCCGATGGTGGTCGGCGTTGCCGGTGAGCGTGGGGCCGTGGTCGTCTCCGTCCGGGGCGTACCAGCGCGGGACCAGGTGCGCCACATCCTCCGCGGCGCGGACGGTGGCGGCGATCGCCACCAGGTCCTTGGGGTGGGCTTTCTCAACCCCAAGGCGCCCCACGAGGCGCTCCAGGTCGTACACCGCAGCCAGCCGTCCGCGGAGCGCCTGGAGGGTCGTCTGGTCGTGGTACAGCTCGCCGACGCGCCCGAGGCGATCCTGGATGTCGTCCAGGCTCCGGGAGGGAGATAGTAGCCAGCGACGGAGGAGCCGCGATCCCATCGCCGAGACACACTCGTCGAGAACGTCGATGAGCGTGTACCCGGTGCCGCGATCGTGCATGTTGTTCACGAGTTCGAGGTTGCGGATCGTGGCGTCGTCGAGGATGACGGCGCCGTCGTCGTGGTGCCGTGCGAGGCGGGAGATGTGGCCCAGCACATGCCGAGCGTTGTCCTCCAGATACTCCAGCAGCGCCGAGACCGGGGTAAGCGCATCGTCGTCGTCCTCGAGACCAAAGCCCCGCAGGGAGCGAACCCCGAAATGCTCGGTGAGACGGCGCACCGACTGCTCGCGGCTGAATCCCCAGTCCGGAATACGGTTCACCACCGTGTCGTCGTCGGGGCCGGCGCAGCGCGCGAGGGTCGTACTCCGTTCCAGGAGCGATTCCTGAATCAGGAGTTCCCGGGGTGCCAGACGGGCCAACTCGCGACGGATGATCGCGTCGGGATCATCGCCCGCGGGACCGGCGGCGACGGTGAGCTCGCCGGTGGAGACGTCGCACCAGGCCCAGGAGAGCGAACCGTCCTGCAGACACATGGCGGCGATGAAGTTGCTTGCTCGGGGATCGAGATAGTCGAGGTCGAAGACCGCCCCCGGAGAGAGAACCTCTACCACCTCGCGGGTGGTGAGCGCCTTGCCGTCCGGGGCGCTGGTCTGCTCGCACACGGCGACCTTGCGTCCCTGTCGCAGCAGCCGGTGGATGTATGAGCGGGCGGCGTGATGCGGCACCCCGCACATGGGGGTGCTCTGGCGCCTGGTGAGGGTGAGACCCAGGAGGCGGGCGCCGTCGCGGGCGTCCTGCCCGAACATCTCGTAGAAATCGCCGAGACGGAACAGCAGAATCGCGTCGCGGTGCCGCGACTTGATCCGCTCGTACTGCTCCATCATCGGCGTTGACATGACGGGACTCTCTCCTGGTCGGTTGGGCTACCGGGCGTGCGGGTCGATCAGCGGTCCGAGACCTCAGCGGTCCGAGACCTGGATCAGGCGCTGTACCACCGCGTCGCTGATGTCGACCTGGTTGCTCCACCACTGCAGCCCGCTGGCATCGGAGCGCAGCACCACCGTGAACCCCTCCTGTTCGGCGACGAACTGAATCGCCTCCTGCATCTGGCGGAAGAAATCATCGGAAAGCAGACTCTGCTGCCGCTGCTGCAGCTGCTGCCGTCGTCGGCGGGTGAGATCCTCCAGAAACTGCTCCATGTCTGCGATCTGCTGGTCCAGGTCCTCGACACGACGGTCGTTGCCCTGGTCCTGTGCCTGGAGTCGTCGGTCCCGCAGGGACTGCAGTTCCTGCAGCTGCTGGTTGATCTCGTCCTGATACTCGCTGCGCAGGCGTTCCAGCTCCCGGACGCCCTGCGAGTCTCGATAGAAGGAGTTGTACACGCGGTTGATGTCGACGACACCGACCGTGGTGATCTGTTCAGCCGAGGTGGCCGCCGGCACCATGGCGGCGGATACCAGGACCGCCACGAGGGCGGTCACACCTATGATCGTTCGTTTCATCGTCTCTGTACTCCTCAGAAGAACTCGGCACCGATGGTGAAGACCAGGTCGAGGCCACGGCCGCTGTCGAGGTTGCCGCCGTTGAAGAGGTTTCCGGTCTGCCACTGGATATTGCCGTTTTCGTCGTATTCAAACCGCTTGGCAAGATAGAGTCTGATCGGGAACTGCGGAATCACGAAGCGGATGCCGGTTCCCAGTGAGAACTGCCAGTCCTGCAGGCGAAGATCGTTCAGGCGCTCGCGGTCGTTCCAGTCCGCCGCGTCGGCGGCGAATGTCCGCAGGGTTGCGGCCTCGAAGAACGTGTCCCACCAGATCACCTGTTCCGAGATCGGCATGCGCAGCTCGATCCAGTTGTTCCACAGCGCCGACCCGTTGCTTTCGAAGGGCCAGCCCCGGGAGTTGAACATCCCGTCGATACGCAGCAGATCGCTGTCGGAGGTCGAAAAGTACCGGGAGTTCCCGTCGCTGAGGTAGAAGTTGGGCCAGATCATGCTCAGCTTGGACTGCATGCCCAGCACACCCTTCCAGTTCCAGTCGCCGAAGGGGACGTCCCACAGCGTAAAGAACGACTCAGCGGTGGTGTCGGTGCGGACGAAGTGCCGCTCACCACCGAGGACGCCACCGACGAAGGTGACACCCTGGTCCAGCCGGTACCCGCTGGAGGGGCTGTACACGAAGTCGCGTTTGTCCAGCGCCGCGCCGATGCTCCAGCGGTTGCGGAAGCGCCAGCGGTCGAGGTTCTCCCGCGTGGTCTGGTTGGCCGGTCGGTAGAGCGAGTCGTCGTAGGTAATCAGATTGATGCTGGTCCCGATCGACGTGCGCGGTACGAAGCGGCCGAGGGGTGTGCGGAACGTGTAGCCGGTGTTGGCGCTCAGACCGATGCTGTACGCGTCGTAGCTCATGAGATACTCGTCGGGAATCGACGAGGTCGTGCCGTCGTACACCTGCTCCAGGTTGTAGGCGCTGATTTCCGCGTCCGTCGGTTCCCCCGGGAAACGGTCGCCGGCCTGGTAGGTGGTGCCGTTGTACGTCGTGTCCTCGGTGAACTTGTACTCATCCGCCGAGAACGGGTCCGGCACCGCGTCGTTGGCGCCGTCGGCGTAGATCGGGGCGATCACGTCCTGGGGCACGTTGTTCACCACGGCGTGTTCGAAGGAAAGGCTGAGTCCACCGGACCATCGTCGCCCGAAGAGCCAGTTCTCGAGGAAGTTGAAGCTCACCTGCTGATTGATCGGCGACGCCGTGGCCTGAACACCGAACGTCTGGCCGCGGCCGAGGAAGTTGCGGTCCTGCCACTGTACCTGGGCCGACACGGGAAACTCCTGGTTTCCACCGAAGGCAACGCCGAAGACGATCTCCGCCGTATTGGCCTCTTCCAGGTTGATGATCAGGTCCATGAGCCCGTCGGCGCTGCCCTGCGGGGTCTCCGGGGTCACCGAGGAGAAAAACTGCAGGTTAGCCAGGTTGCGAAGACCCTCACGGATCTTGGTGGCGCTGAACACATCGCCAACCTCGAGGGGAATCTCACGCTCGATGACGTAATCCCGCGTTTTCTCGTTCCCGCGGATGATGATGTTCTCGATGTGGGCGCGGTTGCGCTCCACGATGTTCACGCGGAACGAGACGACGTTCTCTTCAT
Organism: uncultured Spirochaeta sp.; assembly: GCA_913030605.1. Lineage (GTDB taxonomy): Bacteria > Spirochaetota > Spirochaetia > DSM-27196 > Alkalispirochaetaceae > Alkalispirochaeta. The sequence continues at coordinate 17,069 of CAJWEZ010000011.1, read as the reverse complement.
CGTTTCTCACCTCTTCCCGGGTGATCTGGTTGAAGATGTAGCCGTTCTCGTAGTAGCGATCGGCGATGCGCTGGTAGTCCTGGTCGAACTGATTGAGGTCCAGAATTTCGCCCGGCTCGAGACGCACCAGATCCGAGAGTTCCTGGTCGGTGAAGATCGTGTTACCGGAAAACTCGATGCCGCCGTAGGTGTACTGCTCGCCCTCCTCGATATAAAAGGTGAGCGTCATGTAGCTGCGGTTCTCTTCCTCGTCCCGGCGAAGGGACTGCTCAACGTTCACGACGTCGGCATCGATGTATCCCTGTTCGTAGTAGTAGCGGCGAATCCGGTTCTGGTCGGTTTCGAGCATACTCGCCTGGAACAGACCCTTGTTGAATATGTTCCGTTCCCGCAGCTGGATGACACCGGCGAGTGTCGAATCGGTGGCGAACTGGTTTCCAACAAATTCGATCGTTTCGATGGAGACCTGGGCGCCCTCATCGATCGTGAACCGTACGATGTTCTTGTCACCGTCCTGCACGAACTCCGAGGAGACATCGACGTTGGGAAACCCCTGTTCGAGGTACAGCGAACGGATCGCCTCCTCGTCCACCCGCAGTTTGCTGCGGGTGACCATGTCGCCGCGGGTGAGCAGCACGGCGTCCAGGAGGCGGTTGCGTCCGACGCGGTTGTTGCCCACAAACTCCACGTCCGTGATGACGGGGCGTTCCTGGACGTCGAAACGCAAAATGACCCGGTCTTCGCTGCCGTCCGGTGGACGGACGGCGTTGGGGATGATCTGTTCAAAGTAATCCAGAGCGTACAGTCGTCGCTGCAGCTCCAGGAACGTCGGTTCGGTGAACTCGCGGCCGATGAACGGATCCGTCACGCCGGAGAGTTCGTTCTCGCTGACGGTATCCAGCCCGTTGAACTGAATGTCTTCGATCGGCTTGTTGAGGTACCACTCGCTGCTGTTCTGGGCGTATACCGCGGCCGTGGCCACGACCAGGAACGGCAGCATGTAACGCAGTAGTCGCATTCAGGCTCCCTTGCTCTCAGTAGGAAAAAGACCACGAAAATGTGAACGTGTTGTCTCTGATGAAAAGCTCCTCAGGGTTCTGTGGAGCAAAGTTCCACTCCAATAGGAAAAACGGTGTTTGCCATTCTAAACTAATTTCGGAATCAATCAATACCCCGCCCAGGCGCTGAATTCCAGGATCGCTGGTGGTGTCGGTCCCGAAGTCCCGGGAGCGAAGCTGGAGAACGGCCTGTCCGAATACTGAATCGCCGAGGTAGCGTCCCATGAAGATCGAGGTGTTGTTGAGGTACGACCCGAGGGACGGCGAAACGGTCGGCTGGGTCTCGTCCGCCGGGGTGATCGCCGAGAGCAGCACGTTCTGGATCACGCTGGTGCGGATCGCAAAGAGATCCAGGTTTAGCCGCTCCCGCACGGCGTCCTCAAACTGCCGGAACACGCCGAACTGCGTTACCACGTCGCTGGTGGATAGAAGCGCCGTCGTGAGATTGACCGAGTCGGAGCTGCCCTGCTGGAAGATGTTTCCCCCCAGGATGGCGACGATCTCGCTGCCCGTGAGCGGCGGGTTGGACTCGAAGCGGGGGCTGAACTCGCTGAGGCGCTGGCCGTCGGCGACGAGATAGATCCGCACGGGGCCGTCGGGGGTCACCTCACGAAGCTCGGCGCGGGCGGTCAGACGGGGGTCAAAATCATCCTGGTTTTCGTTGAACACGATACTTCCGTCGCGAATCAGGAAGTTGCGGTCGAAATAGAACACATCTCCGCTCTGAATATCGAGTTCACCTGTAAGGGTGAAGCGTTGTTGCCCCGTGTCCGCACTGATCGCGATCGTCTGGCCGGTGGCGAAGCTGCTGCGGAGGATCGGGAAGTCGCGGTCGGGCCAGACAAACTGTACCGCCCGCCCCGTTTCCACGTCCAGGTCGAGAATGAGACTCCCGCGCCGGTCGGAGCCGGTCTCCGGGCTCCGGTCCTGGACGACGATCTCCGTTCCGGCGGCCACGACGCGGCCCTGGACGCGGGTCTCCCGGGGGCCTCCGCCAACCAGGACATTGCCCCTGACGTAGCCGTCGACGCCGATCGGCCCGAAGGCGCGGTCGACGCGGAGTCCCGGTTCGCCGCTGATCGCGACGTTGACCTGGTACTGCTCCAGCGAGAATCGGTTGAGAATGGCCTGTCCGTCGATGGCGACCGTTGCCTCTCCCACCCCGGTTTCGATCCGAGGCATGCGCACGGTTTTGCCCTCGAAGATCAGCGTCGAATCGAGGGGGCCCACCACCGCCGGCCCCACCGGGGTGGAGGTTGCCACATTCCGGAGCGACAGCGTTCCGAAAAGATCGGGATCCGCAGGCGGACCCAGAACCCGCAGCGACCCGTCCGCCCGACCCGACCGGATCGCCAGTCCCTCAACCCCGGCGGCGTCCGCAAGCCGCGGCAGATCCACGGAGATACCCGAGACGGTTACCTCGACATCGTCACGGCCGAGGCGGCCGGATGCACCAAAGGTGACCGGCAACGGCTCCGCGAGCGTCATGTCGAAGGTTCCGTCGTCGGCGACAACGGCGTTCACGGCGCCGTCGTCGCGCTGGAACCGGCTTTCTCCCTCCACGCGTTCAAACCGGTACTCGCCGACGAGAAACGGCAAGGCCCCGCCGCCGGTTCCGTCGGAGGCGGGGGTCACGGTGATACTGGCGTTGACGGGACGCGTGACAATGTCGGCGGGATCGATCCGATCCAGGGGCGTGGTCGTTCCATCGATCGCTATGGTGTAGGTGCGGTCCACGTCCAGTCGCGAAACAGAAAGGGTGCCGCCGATGTCGCCGGTCCCCCGATCGATCTGGAGGGAGTCGATATCCGCGGCGCTGGATCCGAACACGAGACGCGAGTTGGTGATCCGGAACTGCGTGCTGTCACCGAATGCGAGAACACGCGCCTCCACGTCCTGGGTGTTGATGCGCACCGCCGATGTCTCCATGAACAGTCGAACCTGTGGATCTCCCGGTGACCCGACCATCTGAAACGTCCCCCGGACGGTGCCGGCACGGGCGCGGGCACTCAGCCGTTGCGCCGGAGAGCGATCGAACCGGAAATCCACGGCGAGCTGTTCTCCCGCGTACCGGGCGGCAACACGGTACTGCTCCTCGGTGTCGAACCCCCCGATCCGTCCCGTCACCTGGAGATCGGCCGGTGCGCCGAGGCGGTAGGTCACGTCGAGCGACCCGGCGAGGCGGCTGACGGAGTCCTCGTAGGAGAGAACGCCCACGCGCCCTTCCCCGGGTCGGAAGCCGAGGGCCAGCTCCAGGTCCGCGGTCCCGCCGCCCGGTGCGGGGAGGCCGGTGACCTGGACGTCCGGGGCGTTCACATACCAGTCGTCGCGGGAAAACAGCAACCCCTCAATGCGCGCCTCGACCCGCGCACTGCCCACCGGCACGGGCACGTCCGCCAGCCGGGCCTCCAGGCGCACGCCATCCCCGACCCGCTCAATGCGCAGCTCCACGCCGTCGGGACCGAAAACGGTGAGATCACCGGCGGGGGTGATGGTGCCGCGGAGCGGGTACTCGATCGAGTTCACGGACACGGCGGTACGGAAGTCGATCGTTCCGGAGGAACCGAGGCGCACGAAACCGTCGGCGTAGACGCGCGTCCCACCGACGAGGGCGAACACCTGGTCGAGAACGATTGTACCGTTGTGGTACTCACCGGAGAGGCCCGCTACGCGTCCCGGGTTCTGCGGGTCGCGAACGTTGAGGTACGGTACGGCGACGGTGAGGTTGTCGTTCCGGTGGTCGACACGGACGAGACCGCTGACGTTCGTGCCGGTCGCGGGGCCGGGAATCCGGACCGGCCGGTCCACGGCGGCGGCGACGGCGGCCAGGTTCTCCGTTGCCACCTCCCGCAGACGCAGCTCGGCGTTCAGATCGTTGAGGTCGGCGAAGCGCGCCGATGCCTCAACCGTCCCGGGGCCGTCGGCGGTGAACGCCGCGGTGGCGCGGGCCGAATGGTACCGCTCGCCGGGCTGGTACGAGGCCACGAGGCGGTACAGGTCGATTCCCTCAACGGTCAGGTGTTCGCTGCTGAGTCCGGCGTCGCGGGCACTGCCACTGACGACGACCGTTCCGTCCAGACGGGGCACCTCCCCGTACTGAAACGACCGGAAGGTGATCCGACCGTTGGGAGCGGCGGCGCCGAAGGCGTACGCTCCGCGAAACCGGACGCTGCCGTCTCCGGATACCGCGACCAGACGGTCAAACGATACCTCCCGCGGTGATACCGAATAGGTCGCGTCCACCGAGAGCGGTGCCGGCAGATCCGGGTGGGCGCTGTACGCGGCCAGGTGTCCCGACGAGTCGAGAAACGTTCCGTTCACGTCGAACCGCAGAGAGGCGTCGCTCGAGAGCGTGGAGGCAAGCCACGGTTGAAAATCGGCCCACGGGCCCGCCAGACGCACTGTATCGGCGGGGCGGTAGCGCTGGCTCACCACGTCCATCGTGATCACGCCGGTGGCGGGGCTGTAGCGTGCCGACAGGTCAAGGGGATCATCGCTGCGCACGCGTTCCAGGCGCACTTCGTCAGCGCGGCGCTCGATGCGGAAACTCTGGTCGCCCATGACCAGGTGGCTCCCGCGAATCTCCCGAAACTCGACGTTGGCGTCGAGGTTGGGGCCCCCGCGGATCCCGTTCAGGTCGGCGCTGATGCGACTGGACAGGGAAAACGGTTGGCCACTGACTGTTGTTTCCAGCGAGGCCTGTGTGGCCAGCGTGCCGCTGAGTGAGTTCTGGATCAGTTCGATCCGTCCGGTGAGGTTGCGGGTATCGACGCGACCGTCGGCGGTGGCGACCGACAGGGCGCCGCGACGGATCTGTACCGAGATGTCGCGGCGGCCGCGGGCGTTGCGACGTATGTACGCGAGCGTCCGCTCCAGGCGGTGGCGCTGTTCGTCGGTGGCGATCGTGATGTCCGGTTGATCGATGATCACCGCGGGAATCAGATCGCGGGGGTTGCCCCACAGGAGACTGACCAGGTTCAGTCGGACGGTCACGCGACGGGCGGTTGCGTTGTCGGAGATACGCACCCCGTACACGGTGAACCCCCGGACGATCGAGGGGCTCACGGCGTCCCACGAGAGTGTCTGGGCGGTCGCCTCCTCCAGGGTGCCTACGACGTCCGCGCGCACGGCGGCGACCCGGGTGCGTACGGCATCGGTGAGCACACCGCCCCCCAGAACCGATCCGAGGAGGAGAGAAACGAAGAGGAGTGAACTGACTGTTTCGCGGATCCGTGCCGCGGTGCGTGTAGAGGCCATCCGTTCTGCGTGCTAATGTATCGTATCACAATGACGGAGTACGCATCAGGATGCTGACGCTCACCTGGGATAATCCGATCCTTCCCGGTTTTGTTGTCTTTGAGGGCCTGGACGGGGCCGGAACCACAACGCAGGCGCATCGTCTCGTCACCTGCCTGCGCTCGCGGGGCGTGGCGGCGGAGTTCACCTGCGAGCCCACCGACTATCTGACGGGGCGGACGATCCGCGCGCTTCTCACGGGACCGGAACGCGCCACACCGTGGACGCTGGCGATGCTCTTCGCCGCCGACCGCCACGAACACCTCGAACGGCCGGAATCGGGAATACTGGCGCGCCTGGCGACCGGGGCCACGGTGATCAGCGACCGCTACCTGTTTTCATCGATCGCGTATCAGGGGGCGTTCTGCGACGGCGCGGCGGTGGAACGCCTCAACGGGGCGTTTCCGCTCCCGGAACACCTGGTGTTCGTGGATACGCCGCAGGACGAAGCCTCCCGCCGGCTGGCGCACCGCGTGGTTCGCGACAGCCTGGAACAGGACGATGTGCAACGCCTGGTTGCGGCGCGCTATCGGGGCGTGATCGATGCGTTCGACGAACGGACCGAGGTTCGCGTACACCGCGTTGACGGTCGCGATGACCCCGACAGCGTTTTCGCGGCGATCCGGAGCGCGCTGAACCTCGACGACTGCTGAGTGATGCACTGAACGCGGAACGCCGAGCGCTGAACCGCGGGCGCCGACCGGTCGATACTGGTAGTATGCGTCGTCGCTGTCTCCCGTTCCGACGGATCCTCCTCGCGGTACTGTTCGCGCTCGTGGCGAGTGGTCCCCTGTGGGCGTACCGTCTGACATACCGCGAGCAATTCTACGAGCTCTACCACCAGCATTTCACGATGGATCCGCAGAGCATCGCGGAGAACGTGTACTGGCTCGAACAGGCACTGCGCAGCGATTTCGCCAATCCCCTGAACGCGCTCGCGGAGATTTCCAACGATCGGGAATGGGAATGGTACCGCTACATCTTCACGATGCACATCAACCTCAAGCTGGTGGAACTCTACCTGCAGTGGGGAGCGCAGTACATGAAGTTCACGGCGTACTCCTACAACGGGCCGTGGCAGCGACAGAACCTGGAGAGTCTGGACCGGGCGGAACAGTATTTCACCTACGCCCGCCACTACTGGAACGCCGCGCAGCGCTGGAGTCAGGAAGCGGCGCCGATCCGCTTCGTGCACCTCGAGGAGATTCAGAAGTGGGAGGACGAGCACGCCCGCATCCGCAGCGGCGATCTCGACTACGGACAGATCATCGACAGCCACCTGGACCGCGTGGCTGAGGTGCGCGCCGCCTTCGAGGCGATGGACGAGACAACGTACTGAGGAGCCGGGCCGAGTTCCTGCGCGACCGGTTTCGCCTGCAGAGTTCAGCTCCCGGGGCCGGCGCTCCTCAGCGGATCAGCATCGCATCCCCGTACGAGAAGAATCGGTACCGGTGCTCCACCGCCTCGCGGTAGGTTTCGAGGATTCGCTCACGACCGGCGAAGGCGCTCACCAGCGCCACCAGCGTGCTCCCGGGGGTGTGGAAGTTGGTGAACAGCTGATCTACCGCCTGAAACTCGTATCCCGGATAGATGAACATGTCGGTTGCGTGGTGACCCGCCCGGGGGGCGCCCTGCTCGGCGTCCCAGGAGGATTCCAGGGTGCGAACGACGGTCGTGCCCACCGCCACCACGGGTCTCCCGGTGGCCCGGGCGGTGGCGATAATGCGCGCCGTTGATGGAGACACGTGGTATTCCTCCTCGTGCATCCGGTGTTCCTCGAGGGTATCGGTCCGGACGGGCAGAAACGTTCCAATACCGACGTGGAGCGTGACGAAGCACGTGGTGACCCCGTGCCGTTGCAGGGTCTCCAGGAGGTCCGGCGTGAAGTGGAGGCCCGCGGTGGGTGCGGCCACACTTCCCACGGCGCGGGAGTAGACGGTCTGGTAGCGCTCCGCGTCCGCCGAGGTATCGCTCCGGTGGATGTACGGCGGCAGGGGCATGTGCCCGAACCGGTCCAGCCAGGAGTTGTCGATCGGAGCGCTGAAGGCGATCTCGCGGTACGGGTCCTCCACGGAGGATATCTCACCCGTCACGCCGCCGGGAAAACGGAATCGCCGCCCCGGCTTGAGTTTGCGGCTCTGGCGTCCGATCGCGAGCCACCGGTCGGCGGAACGCTTGCGGACCAGGAGGAACTCCTGTTCCCGTCCGGAATCCGTCGCTTCTGCGTACACGCGGGCCTTGCGGACGCGGGAGTTGTTGAACACCATCACGCTGCCGGGGGCGATAAAATCGCGAATGTCGGCCACGCTGGCGTGGGTGCGGGTATCGGTGGCGCGGTCCAGTACCAGCAGGCGGCTCGTGCCGCGACGCTGGCTTGGTTCCTGCGCGATCAGCTCCTCGGGGAGCTCAAAAGAGAAATCGCTGGTCTTCACTCTGAATCGGTCCTCCGCTGTCGCGGCCGGGTATTTCGTCGGGTACCGGTAGTCCCAGGATCTCGAACGCCCGGGACGTGACAACGCGCCCCCGGGCGGTGCGCTGAATCAGTCCCTGCTGGATCAGGAACGGCTCGTAGAACACTTCCAGCGAGTCCAGTTCCTCTCCCACGGAGATAGCGAGCGTCTCGGCACCCACCGGTCCACCGCCGTACATTTCCACGATCGTTCGCAGGATCTGCCGGTCCTGCTCCTCCAGTCCGTACTCGTCGATGTTGAGTCGGCGCATGCCCTCACGGACGATGTCTCCGTCGATCGTGCCGTTTCCGAGCACCTGGGCAAAGTCACGCATGCGTCGCAGGAGCCGGTTGGCGATGCGGGGGGTTCCCCGGCAGCTGTCCGCCAGGAGTCCCACGGCGTTGTCGGCGATCGAAACCTCCAGAATCGACGCCGACCGCCGAATGATCGCCTCGAGGTCGCCACGCCGGTAGTAGTCGAGCCGGACCGGAATCCCGAAGCGCGTAAACAGGGGGCTTGCGACCATACCGGGACGGGTTGTCGCCCCCACGAGCGTGAAGCGCGGGAGGGGAACGCGCAGCGTCCGGGCGGACGGGCCCTGCCCGATCACCCAGTCGATCTCGAAATCCTCCATCGCCACGTACAGCATCTCCTCGAGCGAGCTCTTGAGACGATGGATCTCGTCGATGAAGAACACCGTGCCGTCCTGCAAGGTCGTCAGAATTCCTGCAAGGTCCTTGGGTTTGTCGAGGGCCGGGGCCGCGGTGACCCGCAGATCCGCCTGCATCTCGTGTGCCATGATCGTGGCGAGGGTGGTTTTCCCGAGGCCCGGGGGGCCGGAAAGGAAGACATGGTCCAGGGACTCGTTGCGCTCCCGGGCGGCGGTAATGAACACCTGCAGGTTGGACTTTACCTGTTCCTGTCCCAGAAAATCACGCAGAAACCGCGGTCGAAGCTGGTGTTCGAGGGCGTCGCCGTCGTCGTATTCCGGGTGTGCCGGGTGCTCTTCCATTCTCGTCTCCCGCTTCCGGTCAGCTGCCGCTCAGCGCGACGATCGCCCGGCGAAAGAGTTCCTGTTCGTCCGGGGCGTCCCCGTCGTCGGAGCCCATGTCCTTCGCCAGGCGCGTCAGCGTCTCGCGGGCCGTGGTGCGGTCGAAGCCCATATCGACGAGCGCGGCCAGCAGTTCGTCTTCCGGCGCCTGTCCCGCTGTTGGAGCATCGTGCCCGCCCTCATCGGTGACCAGGTGCCCCTTGAGCTGCAGAATCATCTTCTGAGCGGTCTTGCGACCGAGACCGGGGATGCGTGTGAGGGCGGTGATGTCCTCCTGCTCCAGCAGCTCGGTGAGCGCTGCTACGGTGGTGCCGGACAGAATTCGCAGCGCCTGCCGCGGCCCGATGCCGGGAACCTTCAGGAGTTCCCGGAACGCGCGGCGTTCGGGGCCTGACCAGAACCCGTAGAGTTTGAGAATGTCCTCCCGGACGTGGACGTGGACCAGCACACGATGACGTTGGCCCGGTTCGGCACCCAGTGCCGCCTGGAATGTCGTGGCGCTTACTTCGAGTTCCCACTCCACGCCGGCGGCGGACAGGTACAGGAGCGGAAAATCGTGGCCGGTGATGCGGCCGCTGAGACTATTGAACACCGGGTGCATCCGCGTGATTGAAGCGGGTGATTGCGGCGGCAAGGGCGTCGGCGGCGTGGTCCGGTCGGGGAACCTCGCGCAGTCCGAGGATCACCCGAACCATCTGTCCAACCTGTTCCTTGTCCGCCTGTCCGGCTCCCACCACCGCCTGTTTGATGATTTGCGGTGTGTATTCCTCAGCCCGTACCCCGTGCTCTTCCAGCGTCAGAAGGACCACACCGCGGGCCTGGGCGACGGGAATCGCGCTGGACACGTTTTTGGTGAAGTAGAGGCTCTCCACGCCTGCGATATCGGGACGGACCCGTTCGATCAGTGCCCTGAGACCGTCAGCGATCTGGAGGAGCCGGGAGCCGGGGTGATCGCCGGCGCTGGTGGAGAACACGCCGTGCTCGATCCATTCGAACCGGCCGGCGTGGGCGCGGATGACCCCGTAGCCCGTTGCCGCCAGTCCGGGGTCGATGCCGAGGACGACGGCCATCAGCCGTCCGGATCGAAATCGTCGGGGATGTCGAGGTTGGTCGCGACTTCCTGCACGTCGTCGTGGTCATCGAGCAGCTCGACCAGACGCAAGGCTTTGCGGGTCCCCTCATCGTCCAGGGAAATGGTGGTTTCCGCGACCCGGGACACCTCGGCCATCGTGTGCTCGTAGCCGGCGGCGCTCATCGCGTTGAGTACGTTCTCGAACTCTTCGGGCGCGGTGCTGACCTCGATCGTGTCGCCGGAGGTTTCAACGTCCTCCGCCCCTGCCTCGAGTGCGACTTCGAGGATATCGTCTTCGGAGTACTGTTCCGCGTCGTAGCCGATGATGCCTTTGCGGGTGAACAGGTACGAAACACACCCGTTTTCGCCGAGGTTTCCCCCGTTCTTGTTGAAGATGCTGCGGACATCGGCCGCCGTTCGGTTCTTGTTGTCCGTAAGGGCGTCCACAAGGATCGCCACGCCGTTGGGGCCGTAGCCCTCGTAGCTGAGCTCGTAGTACTCGCTGCCGCCGAGTTCGCCGGTACCCTTCTTGATCGCGCGCTCGATGTTGTCCTTGGGCATGTTGGCGCCTTTGGCCTTGAGAACGGCGGTGCGGAGGCGCGGATTACTCTCTTCTTCGCCGCCGCCCATCTTGGCGGCGACGGTTATCTCTTTGATCAGCTTGGAAAACAGTTTGCCGCGTTTCGCGTCCTGGGCACCCTTCTTGTGTCGAATCGTTGCCCATTTACTGTGACCAGACATTCAATCTCCTCTCGGGAATTCCATACGGTAGCTGGGACGCTACCACTTGGTCCGTGGGGTGTCAAGTTGCGGTGGCATCGGGACTTGCGGAGTCCGGCCACGCCGGGGGGGACCGCAGGAGCGACGCGGTCGTGTCCAGTTCGGCGAAGGCATCGACAAGGAACCGGTTGAGGAGCAGCAGCCCGTCGGCGGTGAGCGCGAGGTGTTCTGCGCGCGGCGCGTGCGTTAACGCGGACCACCGGTCCAGGGTATCGGGAATGATGGTTTCCATGCGCCGGCCGAAGACGGCCTCGATCCGGGTTCGGTTGACCCCGACGGTGGTCCGCATGCCGCCCATGAGCGTTTCCTCGAACAGGTCGCGGGCGGTGAGCGGTTCGCGATGGACGCCGAAGTCCTCCCGGGACAGGAATCTCGGGAAGGAACGCGGAACGGTGACGTGCTCGGGGCCCCCCCCGCGGGGAACCAGACCCACGGCGCCCGGCCCCGCGGCCGCCCATGGCGCGAGACGCCAATAGCGCAGGTTGTGTCGACTCTCTTCTCCCGGCAGCGACCAACTCGACACCTCGTAGCGACGGAGCCCGGCGGCACCGAGGACGTCTGACACCGCCTGCGATTGTGCGATCTGTCCCGTTTCAGAGATCGGCGGGATCGCGTTCCGACGATGGCGCATACCGAGGAGCGTGGCGGGCTCGATCCCCAGTTCGTAGACCGACAGGTGACGCGGCCCGAATCGCAGCAGTTCCGTGGCGTCGGCGGCGGCGCCATCGGGGTCATCGCCGGGAATTGCGGTGATGAGGTCTGCGCTCCAGCGACCCGGCCAGTGCGTTGCCACAGTCTCGAGTCCGCGGCGCGTGGCGTCCAGTGTGGTGTGACGGCCGATCCGACGCAGCACCTGCTCCCGGAGTGACTGGATTCCCACCGACAGCCGCGTGACACCGGCGTCGGCGTATCGCGCCAACAGCGCCGGATTCACGTCCTCCGGGTTGACCTCCACAGTGATTTCCTCGATCTCCTCGGCCGTGGACGACGCCTCCGTGGAAACACCGTGGACCGCGAGTCGGGTGCGGAGTGCTGAGATACCTTCCAGCAGCAGTTCAGCCGCCGCCGGATCGAGCGCCGACGGCGTCCCGCCGCCGACGTAGATCGTTCCGGGATGGGGTGCCGGCGCGTGCCAGGTCGTGTGGGCGTCGAGCGCCTGGCGGACGGTTGAGGCAATGATCTCCCGCTGTCGCACCGGAGCGACACGGGTGCGGGTGAAAAAATCGCAGTAGTCGCAGCGGAACCGACAGAACGGGATGTGAATGTAGAGCGAGAACGTGTTCACTGCTGAGCCGGTTGAGCGGACCGGATGCGGGTCACAACACCGCGGCGTTCGGCCGGCCACAGCACGCGCACCACGCGGTATCGGATCTGGTCGCGGGAGACAGGGCCAGTCACGCGGGAATCGATCGCGCCACCCCGGGAGATTCCGACGAGAAATACCTCCCCGTCGGCGACGGTCACGTTTCGGACAGGCTGTTCCAGCGCGTGGTGCAGTGCCGCCGGGGCAAGGCGAAAGACGGCGGTGTCGTCGGGTGGCCGTGCGGTCACGGCGGTCTGGGACCAGGTGACGCGGTCGCCGGGGACGGCGGCGACAACCCGTGTCACGAGGCGGTCGGCACGCTCCGGTACCTGTTCGCCGTCGTTTTCGCGGGACTCGGTGATGCGTTCGAGGAGCGTGAACCCGGGGCGAACAACGGGCGCCCGCGCGAGAACGACCGTACCGCGGACCATGGGGCCTCGCATGGGGCGTACCCACACGATATCACCCTCCTGCAGCGAGGGGACAACGGCGGAATCACGCACGGCCACGACACCGGGGCCGACGGCGCGCAGCGCGGCAAACACCACCACCACGACCAGCAGGAGGCGGATCGCCCGACGGACACGGCGAGAACGCGATCGGTCTGCCATCGCGGCGTATCCCTACTCGATCGCTCCGGCGCGATCGAAGGGCCAGTAGATGAACATGGCGCGACCGAGGACGTTGCGTTCGGACACCGGTCCGAAGTACCTGCCGTCGCGGGAGTTGTCCCGGTTGTCCCCCATCGGAAGGATCCGTCCAGTCGGAACGTACCATCCGGTGCGGATAAACTGAACGCGTTGTCGGAGGCGTTCGGTATGGGGCCGGGCCGCGTAGTTGAGACCTTCCCGTCGCCGCTCCAGGGCAAAGGGATCCCCGAAACCGAGCTGCTGCAGATTTTGCAGGGCCGCGTCGTCCTCCGGGCGCGCCGGAAGCCCGAGGTCTCGACGCGCCAGGGCGGCGCCTCCGGCGCGGATCGTGTCATAGTCCGACGGTGAGAGCATACGCCGGGGGCTGTAGGATCCACCGGTCAGGGTGATGAACTCATCTTCCGGGATCCACGAGTCGGATCCGGATGCCCGGATGAGCATGTTCCCCTCGTGAATGCGGACCTGATCGCCGCCGACACCGACGGCGCGCTTGATCAACAGCTGGGCCCGCGGTTCGCCGTTTTCATCGCGGTCGATGTCCACGAGCGAGAGTGTCAGCATATAGATTACGCGCTGGAGAACCGTGAACGCGGTACCGCGACTGATGTACGACGGGTTCTCGAAAATGATCACTTCCTGCCGTTCCGGGTGGTCGAAGCCGGGCAGTTTCGCGACTCCCGGAAGCAGTTCCGGTCCGTAGATCACCTTGTTCACGAAGATACGGTCACCCAGAAGCAGCGTATCGATCATCGAACCGGAGGGGATCTGGTAGGCCTGCAGGAGGTACTGATTGATGATCAGGACCAGGAACGCCGCCTGCAGGAACGCCTCGATCCAGTCGACGACCGCGTTCTTTCGGGATTGTTTGAGATGCCGGCGGGCCTTGCGGCGCAGGCGCCACGTGAGAAGGGTCTCGGTAAAACGCACCAGACGTGCGGAAAACTGCTGCATCGTGCCCGTAGGCTACCATCACGCGGTTGTCGGCTGCAAGCTTACGTTGACATGGCAGGAAAGCGGTTCATATACTCACACACTCATGGCCACACCCTGGAAAAACGTGCAGTCAGAAGACGATATCCCGGAGCTCTCTGTCCGGCTCAAGCCGATCTTCGGCGTCGCTCCAACCGTATACGTGCCGGTTCTCTGGGCATTTGTGCTCTTCGGCGTGCTTTTTCTGGTTCTGGTGGTGCCGGGCCTGCGTCACCCCGGCTCGGAGGTAACCGTAACCTCCAGCCCCGCCGGCGCCGGCGTGTTTGTCGATGGCACTCGAGTCGGCTCGACGCCGACGACGGTGTTTGTTGCCGCCGGGAACCGACGCATCGAGACCGTACTCGGCGAGGATCGACAGGTCAGCGAGCAGACCGTGCGGCGCAGGCTGATCGGGTCCCTGTTTGCGCCACGCCGCCTCGCGCTTCACCACGTGCACCGCACCGGTGACGCGGCGTCGATCGCGGCGTCCGGCGTCCGCGACGAAGCGGCGTGGGCATTGAACGGCGAGCCGAGCGCGCAGTTCCAGCAACCGCCGGTGGCACACACAACCGCGCGGCGCTTGTGGGCGCTGGCTCCCGACGGGACGGCGGATTCCGACGTCGATGGCGTGATGGCGGAGTTCCGAAACAACCTGGTTGCGCATGCATCGCCGGCGCAGGCGCGGGATGTGGCGGCGGCAGTGCTTCGGAGTGCCCGCCAGGGCTCGGTGATTCTCCCGGCTAACCTCGAGGTGCTGGTACAGTTTTTTGTACGCAGTGACAACGAATATCCGGCGTTTTTCCGCGCCGTGCGGGACCTGGTGCCCTCCGAGAGTCCCGGCGGTCGTTCGCTTGCGGCTACGGGCTGGTTGTCGGAACGTCAGGATGCCCTTTCAACCGCGCTCCTGGCGGGGTCTCTGGTTCCGGATGAGCGGGGCATGCCGGATCGCCGTTCGGCGATGCTGGGGGACACGCGGCTCGTGCAGCTGCCCGCCGGTCGCTACACGATCGGCTACCCGCTTCGGGATGAGGGTGATACCGGTCTACCGGTGGAGTTTACCACCGCCTACTGGATACAGGATCGCGAAGTGTCCCGCGCGCAGTTCGCCCGGTTTGTGCGTGCCAATCCGCAATGGGCCCCGGAGCGCCGCGAAGAACTGGTCGCCTCTGGTCTCGCCGATGCAGACTACCTCCGCGACTGGAGCGATGGGGACTGGGTGGCCTGGGCCGCTGCCTCCCCCGCGGCGCCCGGAGCCGCCGCCGAACCGGTGCGCTCTGTGAGCTGGTACGCCGCCAGCGCGTACGTCGACTGGCTCAACGCGACCACTGGCGCCGCCGACCGCAATCGCCTGGCGCCCGGCGGACGGTTCGTCCTCCCGTCGGCGGCCCACTGGGAGTACGCGGCGTTCCTGGACAGTCTTGGCGCGCCGACGATCGTGGCGTCGGCTCCGGAACCGCAGTCGGCGGCGGCGGCGGCACCGGGTGCGCTGGGGGCATATCATCTGGCGGGCAATCTGTGGGAGTGGACCTCCGACTGGTACGCCCGCCACGGAAACGGGCTGCCGGTCACCACCGGGGATCAGCGCGTCGTTGCCGGTGGGAGCTACGCCACCGGTGAGGCACGCCACAACCTGATGGGCGCGCAGCCGCCGGACTGGGACACGCCGTTCCTCGGGTTTCGCGTGGCGCTCATCAGCGAGAACGACGAGGTTCGCTACGATGGCCGATAGAAAATCGCTCGCCCGCAATCGCCGGGCGTTCCACGAATACACCGTCGATGAGAAGGTCGAGGTGGGAATCATGCTCGAAGGCACCGAGGTCAAGTCGATGCGCGCCGGCGGGTTTTCGTTCGCCGATGCGTACGCGCGCATTCGGAACGGTGAGTTGTGGCTGATCGGATTACACGTCGCGGAGTACAGCCACGGCAACCTGTTCAATCACGAGCCGACCCGTGACCGCAAGCTGCTGGCCCACGCCGCCGAGATAGACCGCCTCCGTCGCCGGGTTGAAGAAAAGGGGTTCACGCTTGTCCCGCTCGAGTTCTACCTCAAACAGGGCCTGATCAAGCTCGAACTCGGTGTGTGCAAGGGAAAGAAGCTCTACGACAAGCGCGAAAGCCTGAAGCAGAAGGCCCAGCAGCGCGATATGGATCGTGAGATGAGGGGGTATCGGTGAATCAGGTGTATCTCGACGCGGCAATCAGTTTTGCCCGCCTCGGCGGGCGTCTCAGCCTTGACTGGTTCCGCCGCGTCGACCTGGCGGTGGAACGGAAGGCGGATGAGTCTCCGGTCACCGTTGCCGACCGCGCCGTGGAAACCGCGGTTCGGGAGGCGATCTCGAGGCGGTTCCCCGACCACGCGGTGGTTGGTGAGGAGTTCGGGGGCCGGCTGGGTGAGTCGTCCCATGAATGGATCATCGACCCGATCGACGGTACGAAGTCGTTCATTCGCGGGGTACCCCTCTACACCACGCTGGTGGCTCTCGTCGTGGACGGAACCCCGGAGGTTGGGGTTGTGTACTGTCCGCCGACCGGTGAAATGGTCGCCGCCGCCCGCGGGTGCGGCGCATGGGATGAGTACGGGCGCCCGGTGAGGGTTTCCGGCCGTGAGACGCTGGAAGAGGCGTGGTTTTTGACCACGGACCCGGCAGATCTGTACCAGCGGGAACCGCGGTGGACGCGGGGGCTTCTGGAATCGACGTTGTCCGTCCGGACATGGGCCGATGCCTACGGGTACATGCTCGTGGCCCGCGGGGACGCGGATCTCATCATCGATCCGATCATGAGTCCCTGGGATATTGCTCCTCTGGGTGTCGTTATCCGCGAGGCCGGCGGGACCTTCAGTGACATCGACGGCCAGGATCGGGCGATCGGACGTTCAGCCGTGGCGGCGGCGTCACCGGAACTGCACCGCGCCGCCCTCGCCCTGCGAACAGCGGATTGACGTTCGGCTGCCCGCGGATTACCATTGGACGTGAATGACGCTCGGGGGTGTTCCGGATTCGACTGGGGCGGTTTTGAGCGGCATGTTGCAGGTGGAGCGCCATCTCCTGATTGGCAACCTTTTTTATCTGCCAACGAAGCAGACTACCTTCCGGTTGCTGCGTAAGTAGCCCGGACGGGCGCGGGGTGCACCGTTCTGAGCGCCTCGTTGCTTGACAGAAACCAGGACTTGCTGCCGGTCATGCCCGACGGACCGGTGGGACTCTTTGTCGGGATCGGGCGGTGATCGGCTTGTTCGGACGCCAATGTCGCCGCCGACACTCTTAAGACCGGACTAAACCTGTAGAAGCATGTCGCCGGCTCCTCAGGACAGGGGTTCAACTCCCCTCACCTCCAGAGAGCCACGCGAGAGATCGCGTGGCTCTTTTTTTTTGTTCGTGACCCCGGCTGTATACACAATCCTGTTTCAAAAAGCACGGTAGCTCATGACGGTGTCGTGA
>CAJWEZ010000010.1 GCA_913030605.1 uncultured Spirochaeta sp. | reverse complement strand
GGGCGGGGACGGTGCCGGAGAGCCTCGAGCGCGCCTGGCGGGGTGAGATTCTCACGCCACCGATCAGATGGATCGCCGGACAGAAGGGCACGACGGTGACGATGCCCCGCTATGCGGAACACGATCTCGCCCGTGCCACGGAGGCCGCACGAGCTGAGTGTGTCGCGTGAGCTAAGTGTGCTGCGTGAGGTGGCCGCGCCGCGTAAGGAGTTTAGCGTGTCCTCGCCGGGTGCGCCGCGCCCCACGTGCAACACGCTTCTGTATACAACCAGAGTGTGTCAACGCTACGAGCCCATGGGCGGGGGCGTCAGACGGGTCGTCGAAGTCTCCCCGATCAGCTCGGGAAACACATAGACCAGCCGACCTCTTTCCGACAGTTCCACCTGCGCGTGAATGCCATCAACGATACGGTCCATCATGTCCTCGGCGTCGGTGGGGGAGATCCCGAGGTCGACAACCACGTCAGATATGGTGATTCTACCCTGTTTCCGGGAGGCGAGACGAAAGACCCGGGCGATCGCGCCGTCTCCCTCAATACGAGATTGCCCACGAGATTCTGGCGGGTGGGACTGGCGTTTTGACGGACGAACCACGAACACAAACGCCAGGATGAGCCATCCGAGGGCAAAACCATGCATCATTTCGTTCTCCTGGTACCGACCTCGCCCTGGTGACGGGCGGTGCCGGACGGTTGTGTTGACACCTGTCGGTGTCTGGAGGTAGTATACCCCGGTAGGGTATACAAAACAATCCCATGGAGGGAATACTGTGTCAAGAACGTACGTAGTCCTGGCGGTTGCCGGCGTGCTGATCGGTGTCGTAGCGGGCGGCATGGCAGTCCGGACTATCGCCACCAATGGTGACACGGCAGCGACGCGTCCCGGGGAAGTGGCCCGGCGTCCCGTCGACGGTGGCGTGACGACTGTCGCCGGTGAACTCTCCCCCACCAACGACGCCGCCGAGACGGTCGACCAGGCGGGTCCAATGCCGCGCACCTCGTCGTCGTGGGACGGCCTCCGCGGTTCGATACCGACGAACGACGCCGAGGCTGCGCTGGCGCTGGCAAATGAGTGGCGCAGCGCAGAGCCAAAGGTGCAATCGTGGGTGTCGCCGGAGTCACTGTCGTTCCTGTTTCCGGACGGAGTTCAGGTCGATGTTCTGCTTCCCGAGGATCGAATGGTCATCTCGGTGGCACCGTACCTTTCGATGACCCATCCATGCAGTCAGCACAGCGTATCCGGGTGCCGTGGTGAGTTTGTATCCCGGGAGTTTTCGTACACCATTCGCGACCAGGACGGCCGCGTTCTGGATGATGGCGTGGCGGAAACCGGTGACAACGGGTTTCTCGACCTGTGGGTGCCACGCGACGAAATCCTGGAACTCGAAATCGAAGCGCCGGTGGGGCGGGCCTCCCGTATGGTGTCGACGTTTTCGGACGCTGAGACCTGCGTTACGGATATGGAACTCCGGATATGATTCGGCACAGCGCCAACGAGCGAAGGGAGCATTTCAATGACCGACGAACAGCGTGAGAAGATTCGAAATCGGCTGCGGCGGATCGAGGGGCAGATCGCGGGCATCGCCCGGATGATCGATGACGACAGGTACTGCGTCGATATCCTCAATCAGACGTCGGCGGTGGTTTCGGCGATTCGCAACGTCGAAAACCTCGTCATGGAAAACCATCTGAACACCTGCGTAGTCGACGCGATTCGCAGCGGCGATCCGACGGAACAGGCCGAGAAGACCGCTGAGATCATGGACATCCTCGGCAAGTATCGGAAGTAGGCGAGGCATGCCACGACGAGTGTCGAGCCTCATCAGAACGTTTTCCGGTATGATCCGTCCCTTCGACTATGCGGTTCTCGCCATAGCGGTGGTGATCGTGGCCGGGCTGAGCACGGTGGTGTTCGCCCGGCAGGCAACGGGATCGGTCGTGCGGGTTCAGAGCGACGATCAGGTCTGGCTGTATCCACTGAACGAGGATCGGGAGTTTCAGCCGCTGAACGATCCAGGCACGTGTGTAATTTCCATTTCCAACGGTGTCGCCCGGGTGATCCGGTCCGACTGTCCCCAAAAAATCTGTATCTCCATGGGGGAGATTTCGCGGGGCGGTGAGTGGATCGCGTGCCTGCCCCACGGCGTGTTTGTGAGTGTCGAGGGAAGCCCGGCGGAAAACGCCGGGCTTGACGGCATGGCGTGGTGATAATCAGTCCAGCGCCCGGAGCATGCGGCGATACTGTCGTCGCGTGATCTCTCCCGAACTCAGTCTTCGCTGGAGAATCTGTTCCGGCGAAAGCGACGGAACTGAGCCGTAGTCCTGGTTGGGATTCCCCATGAGTCCCCAGCTGCCGTTCATCATTCCCGGCCCCATCATGCCGAAACCCATTCCGCCGGCGTTTCCGGGAGTCCCGTATCCGCCGGTGAGATACCGGTAGGCCATCCACCGGTGGGCGGCATCGAGGGACGACGAGCCTTCGCCGCCCATCATGCGGTCCATCCATTCGTGGGTGCGCTCGTCCGGGTGAATCGTGGCCATCACTGCGTCTCCGAGTTCGATGAGCAGTTCATCGGGAACGTTTGCAGGGTCGATTGCCTCGGAAGCGTCCAGCCCCAGCTGGTCCCGGATTTCTGCGGTCACCTGATCGAGAGACTGAGTGTGGTCGCCTTCGTTGGCCCAACCGGTGAGCGTGACCGACGCGAGAAGCAGGCCGGCCATCAGTATTCGTGTTCGCATAGCAATGCTCCTTTCCATGTCTTGTACGATACCGAACAGGTATGAACGGGCTGTGAACCTGACATGACGCTTCGGTGACACTGATGAGGTACCCGGCGAGAGGTACGTCACGCCACCGTCACCTCCTCCGACAGGTACACATCCTGAATCGCATGCAACAGCTTGATCCCTTCTGCGGTAGGACGCTGGAACGCTTTTCGCCCGGAAATAAGCCCCATGCCGCCGGCGCGTTTGTTGATTACGGCGGTGCGCACGGCTACGGCAAGATCATCCGCCCCCGACGATGCCCCGCCGGAGTTGATGAGGCCCGCGCGGCCCATGTAGCTGTTCATGACCTGGTAGCGGGTCAGGTCGATCGGGTGGGTCGAGGCCAGGTCGGAATACATTCGCTCGTCCAGTTTCCCGTAGGACGAGTCGCCCATGTTGAGGGCCTTGTAGCCGCCGTTGAGCGTGGGAGCCTTCTGCTTCACGATGTCGGCCTCGATCGTCACCCCCAGATGGTTGGCCTGTCCGGTCAGGTCCGCGGCGGTGTGATAGTCGGCCTCGTCGGTCTTGAACGCGCTGTTTCGGGTGTAGCACCACAGGACGGTTGCCATCCCGAGCTCGTGGGCGCGGTGGAACGCTTTGGCCACCTCGACGATCTGCCGGTTGGACTCCGGTGAACCGAAATAGATCGTTGCGCCCACCGCGACCGCGCCCATCTCGTAGGCCTGCTCCACCGTTCCGAACATGATCTGGTCGTGGGTGTTCGGATAGCTGAGCAGCTCGTTGTGGTTGAGCTTCACGAGAAAGGGAATCTTGTGGGCGTACTTGCGAGCGACGGATCCCAGTACGCCGAACGTCGACGCCACCGCGTTGCACCCACCGTCGATCGCGAGTCGGACGATCTGTTCGCCGTCAAAGTAGGCGGGATTGGCCGCGAAACTGGCACCGGCGGAGTGCTCGACGCCCTGGTCCACCGGGAGAATGGATAGATAGCCGGTGCCACCGAGGCGACCGTGGGAGAAGAGGGTCTGGAGGCTGCGCAGCACGCGCGGAGACCGGTCCGAAAGGGCCCACACGCGATCCACGAAATCGGGGCCGGGAACGTGGATCGTCTCCTTCGGTACGACGGGGGTATGGGTCAGCAGGTCCTCGGCCTCCTTCCCGAGCGTTTTCTGAATATCGATTGCCATGGTGTGCTCCTTTCGCCGTCCCCCTTCGGGACGGTCTCGATCGATTCGTGTCCGCATGGCGTGCCAACCGCGGACCATCTCCTTCGAAACTAATGAACTCCGGCCGGCTGAGTGTGACGATTTGGTGACAGCAGGGGAGACGCTGCCGGCTCTTCGCGTCTCCGGCATGCGTCTGGTAGGGTTGTCCATGAGGAGGTGCCTCGTGAACAGTCGAAGGCGGGAGATCGCCGCCGGGGTCATCCTGGGAGCGGCGATCGCTACCTTTTCGGAGTTTGTTCTTCCGAACGCGGTCATGAAACGCGAGTTTCTGGCGCTCGTGCTTGGTATCATTGCGGCGATTTACGTCGGGTTCGCCATCGCCGACGGACGTCCCGGAGAACTCGTGATTGAGACCGGAAACGCGCTCTTCCACGCCGTGATGGCGGTCGCCGGGATGTGGGTGACGCCGTGGTTTCTCGTTATCGGTTACACCACTCACGGCGTCTGGGACCTACTACACCACCACGGCGGCGTCCGCACCACCGTCCCAGGGTGGTATGTCCCGTTCTGCGTGGTCGTTGACTGGATCGTCGCGCTGTACGTGGCGCTTCGAGTGGTGTCGTAGACTCAAGAGCGCTCGTCGCGCGGTCTGACCGGGCATTCTCTCCCCGACGGTACTTCGCAGTTGACAGATCCCCCATTGATTGAGACCGTTACGTTGAGGAGATGTACAACTATGTCCATTCGAGCCAAGCTTATGGGCCTTGTCGCGGCGATGCTGGTTGTCGTCCTTCTGGGGTTCAGCGTGTTTGCCCTGGCAACGCAACTCGTGCGAACGCTCACCCGGGAACAGCAACTGCTTGTCGATCTGCGCCAGAGCATCGGGCTGGAGTACGCTGAGGCCGCCAAGGTTCTCGTGTATCCCGCCGACGAGCAGTACGACCGCTTTGTCGCACGATACGAGACCTCCGGCGAACTCCTGGCGCACGTGCAGGATCAGGTGACGCTCCTGCCGAGGGTGAGTCCTCAGGTTCGGGAGATGATCGATACGGTGGTGCGGTTGAAGTCGCTTCAGGCGCAGCGACAGGCGAATTTCCAGTCCGCTGTCCAGGGTGTTCTGGACGCCGAGGACAACATCCTCACGTTTGGCGGCGGGCGCCAGCCGATTCTCCCGCTCGTCACCTCGGAGTACGTGATCGAACACGAGAACTTTCCCGACCTGGCGGCGGCGGTGGAACAGCTCCAGAGCGCGGTGTTCATCAGCGTCCAGACGTTGGAGAGCTCCATATCCACCCTCGACGAAACGTTCGATGAGATCGAACGGCAGATCGTGACGATCAACCGCATCGGGTCGCTGGTTGCGCTCGGCGTCGTCGCGATTCTGGTGGCGATCGCGACATTGGCAGCCCTCGGGATCTCCCGGCGCATCGGACGAAGCCTCGCCTCGATCGGCGAGGGGCTGGGGGTGATCCAGCAGCGGGACCTGACCCGTGAGATTCCGCGCACATCGAACGACGAGATCGGTACGCTCACCGACTCGCTCAACACGTTCTTCGCCTCCCTCCGCGGAAACGTGGAGCGTATCAAGCAGGAAGCGGACACCAACGAGTCGATCAAGGACGAACTCGTCACTGCGGCTCACGAGACGGCGTCCTTCACCGCAGAGATCAGTCGAAATGCCAAATCGATGACCGGAGAGGTGAGCGACCTCGACGAGTCGATCGGTGCCGCGACAGAGGAAACCGACGCCATCGTCACCGAGATTTCCTCCCTCGACGAACGGATCCAGTCGCAGATGGCGATGGTGGAGGAGTCCACCGCGTCGATCAACCAGATGATCGCGTCCCTCGGGAACATGAATCAAACCACCTCGAACAGTCTCGCGGCGGCTGAGAAGCTCGTGCAAACCGCGCAGACGGGCGACAAGCGGATCGGAGCTCTCCTGGAGCGCATCGAAGGGGTCAACGAACAGGCCGGGGAGATCAGCCGCATCGCCAGCGTGATCCAGGGTATCGCCGCCAGCACCAACATGCTGGCGATGAACGCCGCGATCGAGGCCGCCCACGCCGGAGAGTACGGACGCGGATTCTCGGTGGTGGCGCAGGAGATTCGCAGTCTGGCGGAAGCCTCGGCGCAGAACTCCAAGGAGATCTCCACCGAACTCAAGCAGATTGTGGGGGCGATTACCGAGGCGACGGAGGAAAGCCGCCAGTCTCGGGTGGCGTTCACGCAGGTCGACGAGGGGGTTCAGTCCGTGGCACGGGCGCTCCAGGAGATCAGCGTCGGTATGAACGAGATCGAGGGCGGCGGACGGGAGGTCCTGACCGCGATGCGGGAGCTCAGCGACGCCTCCACGGCGATCCAGACGGGGTCTGTCTCCATGAACGAGCGCTCGGGCCAGATCCGGCAGCGGATCGCGTCGATCCGCGATGGATCGCGGCAGGTTTCGATGGCAGTGGACGGTATCTCCTCGGAACTCGAGCGGATTAACGAGGCGATGGACAACCTGAGCCGGCTCCACGACCGTCTCGGTGTTGTCAGCGCGAGCCTGAAGGCGGAGGTCGAATCCTACCGCACCGTGGGCGATGGAGACGACGATCCGGACCGGGTGGCGGAATCGGCCGGCGACGATGCCCGAACCGGCGAGGGCTCCGAGGAGCCGCCGCCGGACGCGTAGGGTGAGATATTGCACCTCGCCCGGTGGGGGCGCGTCACGCCGCCGCCGGGGAGAAGCGCTTCAACCGCAGCGCGTTCAACAGTACCGATACCGAGCTGAACGCCATCGCGGCGGCGGCGATCATCGGATTCAGGAGGGGGCCGCCAACCAGATACAGCAGTCCGGCGGCGATCGGTATGCCGATCGTGTTGTAGCCGAACGCCCAGAACAGATTCTGCTTGACGTTTCGGATGGTCGCCGAGCTCAGTCGGATGCCGGCCACCACGTCGGCGAGGTCGCTCCGCATGAGCACCATGTCCGCTGACTCGATCGCCACGTCGGTTCCCGACCCGATCGCGATGCCGACATCGGCACGGGCCAGGGCCGGTGCATCGTTTACGCCGTCACCGACCATCGCCACCACGTCACCCTCTTCCTGGAGCTGTTCGACTTCGTGTGCCTTGTCCTCCGGGAGGACCTCCGCGAGGACGATATCGATTCCGACCTGTGAGGCGATCGCTTCGGCGGTGCGGCGATTGTCTCCGGTGATCATTGCCACGCGAATACCCATCCGGTGGAGCGATGTGATCGCGGCGGCACTGGACTCCTTGACCGTGTCTGCCACGGCGATGACCCCGGCATACTGCGCATCCACCGCGAGGAACATCGGGGTGTATCCCCGGGCCGCCAGACGCGCTGACTCCTCACCATCACCGATCGCCACGCCGAACTCTCTCATGAGCGTTTCGTTTCCCAGCAGTATTCGTTTGCCCTCGACCAGGACGGAGATCCCTTTTCCTGCCAGTGACTGAAACTCGGTGGCCGCCACCGGTTCGATTCCCAGTGTTCGGGCCCGTTCCACAATCGCGACGGCGAGGGGATGCTCGGAATCCCGTTCGGCACTCGAGGCGATACGGAGAATCTCCTGCTCCGTGTACCCGTTTGCGGCGACGACGTCCGTAACCACCGGGCGTCCCTCCGTGATCGTCCCGGTCTTGTCGAATACGACCGTGTTGATGCGATGGGCGGTCTCGAGCGCCTCGCCTCCCTTGATCAGGATGCCGTGTTCGGCTCCTTTTCCGGTTCCCACCATAATGGCGGTGGGGGTCGCCAGGCCGAGGGCGCAGGGGCACGCGATCACCAGCACCGCGATGAAGATCGTCAGCGCGAAGACCGGTGACGCACCCGTCAGAAACCACGCCAGTCCCGCGACGACCGCGATGCCCATCACGATTGGAACGAAGATTCCGGATATGACGTCGGCAAGTCGGGCGATCGGCGCCTTGGAGCCCTGGGCGTCCTCGACCAGGCGGATAATCTGGGCGAGTGCCGTGTCCTTTCCGACCTTGGTGGCGGTCGCTCTCAGGGACCCGGAGGCGTTGATCGTACCACCGATCACCGTATCCCCCGGTTGCTTGTCCACGGGGATGCTTTCACCGGTAATCATCGACTCATCCACCGCGCTGGTTCCGCTCACGACGAGCGCATCCACGGGAATCTTCGCCCCGGGTTTGACCAACAGGACGTCTCCGACCTCAACCTCATCCACGGGAATCTCGAGTTCCCGGCCGTCGTCGTGGACGACGATCGCGGTTTTCGGCTGGAGTCCGATGAGCGTCTTGATCGCCTCCGAGGTCCGACCTTTGGTGACCGACTCGAGGTACTTCCCGAGCAGGATCAACGTGACGATGACACCCGCCGTCTCGAAGTACAGGTCCTGGGCATACTCGAGATTGCCGGTAGCGATCATGACGGTAGCGAACACGCCGTAGCCGATCGCCGCCGATGTTCCGATGGCGATAAGCGAATCCATGTTCGGATGGGCTTTGAACAGCAGCTTGAAGCCCACCCGATAGAACCGACGCCCGGCGGCCACCACCGGCAATACGAGTACCAGCTGGCTCAGGGCGAACACGAGGGGATTTCGCTCCGGCGACAGGGGACCGAGGGGAAGTCCCAGAAGGTGACCCATCGCGATGTACATGAGCGGAATCGAAAAGGCGGCTGAGGTGAGAAAGCGTTTCCAGAGACGTGCGGACTCCGTTGCGTGCTTCTGCCTGTCGGCATCGTCATCGGACTGCATCTCGAGGTCGAGCGCGACGTACCCTGCATCCGCGATGGCGGTCTTGATCGCGGATATCCGCACCCGGCCGGGATCGTACTCGACGTACGCCCGCTCCGTGGCAAAGTTGACCGACGCCTTGTGGACGCCGTCGAGGTCCGATATCTGCTTTTCGACGCGTTGCGCGCAGCTCGCGCAGGTCATGCCCTCAATCGGGATTGTGACATCCCGAACGCTGTCGTCCACGGAGCTGGCGTCGTAGCCGGCGGATTTCACCGCGTCGATGATCGACGCCACCGGCAGCTCGGTGTTCTGTCGGTGAACGGTGAGTCGCTCGGTGGCAAAGTTTACGCTCGCGGAGTCCACTCCGGCGAGGCGGCCCACGGCTTTCTCGACCGTAGCCGCGCAGGATGAGCAGGTCATTCCGCTGATTTCCAGGGTCGTAACGTTCATGGCTCTCTCCTTCTATGCTTTATACCCCATGGGGGGTATTGGTACGATATACCCCCATGGGGTATATGTCAAGTCCGGGAGAGATTTCGGACTCGAACTCCTATCAATACCGGCGGGATGACCCCCCGGACCTCACGGATGACACCTCTGTTACGGTATCCGCGACCGCGATACGAATTGCGTTGGTGTCACCGGCCCGAACGGCTGCCGCGGGTACCATCCAGCTCCCCCCGACCGCGAGCACGTTGGGAAGCCCCAGATACTCCCCGAGGTTCGCGGCGGATACGCCGCCGGTCGGGACGAACCGGACGTTCGGGTACGGACCGCCGAGAGCCCGGAGCATCGCCGGTCCTCCGGATGCCGCGGCGGGAAAGAACTTGAGGACTGTCACGCCCAGTTCAAGCGCCTGTTCCACCTGGGTCGGATTGTTGACCCCCGGAATCACGGGAATCCCGGCATCCTGACAGAACGCCACGACCCGCGGATTGAATCCCGGTGTGACGACGAACGCCGCACCGGCCCGTCTCGCGCGGTCTGCCTGGTCAACCGTGAGAACGGTCCCGGCCCCGACGATCGTCCCGGGCACCTCGTGGGTTGTCCGGCGTATCGCCTCCTCGGCGGCACCGGTTCTGAACGTGATCTCCACCGCCGGGATACCACCGTCCAGCACGGCGGTTGCGGTCGGAATCGCCCGATCGGCGTCATCGATCGTCAGGACCGGCAGGACGCCGATCGTAGACAGGTGTGCGTACAACTCGTGTGCCATCGGTACTCCCGTTCCCTACCGGTTCACCCGCTGGTTGCCACCGGCAACCAGGTTTTCGACCTCTCGCCGCGACGCACAGGACGTGTCGCCGGGGGTTGTCATGGCCAGCGCGCCGTGGGCAACGCCGAGATCCAGGCACATCTGCGGCGAGCGTCCGTCCAGAAAGCCGAAAACCAGGCCGGACGCGAAACTGTCGCCGCCACCGACGCGATCGAGAATTTCCAGGCCGCGCATTTCCATTGACCGAAAGAATGTACCGTTGGTCCACAGGAGCGCGCTCCAGTCGTTGACGGTGGCGCTCCGGACCTCCCTGAGGGTCGTTGCGACCGCCTCGATGTTCGGGTATGCCGATGTTACCGATTCGATCAACGTCTCGTAGCTGCCGATATCGAGGTTCGTAAACCTTTCCCGCTGGTCGCCGGCGTCCACGCCGAGCGCAACCTGAAAATCCTCCTCGTTCCCGAGGAGCACGTCGACGTACGGAACGACCCGTTGGTTGACCTCGCGGGCCGCGGACGGTCCTCCCCGTGCCTTCCAGATCGATCCCCGATAGTTGAGGTCGTAGCTGACGATCGTTCCGTACCGTCTGGCGGCCCTGACCGCCTCGAGCACGACCTCCGCGGCGCTCTCAGAGAGCCCGGCGTAGATGCCACCGGTGTGGAACCACCTCGCACCGTCCTCGCCAAACACGCGGTCCCAGTCGATGTCGCCCGGTTTTAGACCGCTGGCCGCGGAGTGGGCGCGGTCGGACGTGCCGACGGCGCCGCGGACGCCGAAGCCGCGTTCGGTGAAGTTGAGACCCACGCGGGCGCTTCGGCCCATTCCGTCGTAGGGCACCCACCGGAGGTAGCGCAGGTCAACCCCGCCCTGAAGCATGAGATCCTCCACCAGGCGGCCGACCTCGTTCTCCACCAGCGCGGTCACGATCGCGGTTCGTTTTCCGAACGCCCGGCGGAGGCCTCTCGCCACGTTGTACTCACCGCCGCCTTCCCACACCGTGAACGACCGGGCGGACCGCACGCGGCCCCCCCCGGGATCCATCCGCAGCATGACCTCCCCGAGTGAAACTTCGTCCCACAGGCATTCGTCTGCATCTCGAATATCCATACGCTCTTCCTCTCTCACTCGTTCCCGGGAGCGGCGTCCTGGAGCAGCGCCCGGATGTATCCCATCGCGTAGGCAATGCCGGCGTGCCACGGCGCGGCGCACTCCAGTCGTGGCGTGTGGTCGGCGATGACCACACCGTCGAATCCGTGTGATTTCAGGATCGAGACCACCCGTCGCATGTCCACGTCGCCGTCGTCGATGAACTGCTCCGTGTAGTGCGGTGCGGTTCCGGCGACGTTTCGCAGGTGGACGTAACCGATTCGGTGCTGACCGGCGTAGCGTTCGACCGTCTCGTAGATGTCGTGATCGGGCATTTCCGCGAGTGTTCCCACGCAGAACTCGAGTCTGTTGGCCGTCGACGGGGCGTAGTCGATCAGACGCTGATAGTGGTCCGGCCTCCAGATGAACTTGGGCTGCCCTCGCACCTCCTCGACCGGCGGGTCGTCGGGGTGCGCCGCCAGCGCCACCCCGTTGGCTTCCGCCACCGGAAAGACCTCGTCGGCGAAATAGCGCCAGCGGTCCCACAGATCGGAGACCGTGGAGGTGGGCTGCCGACCGCCGGTGCCGGCGGTGCGGTCGTACCACATGTTCCAGACCATTCCCGCGGGCACCGGGGTCGTATCGATCTCCGTCATGCCCACCGACACGGCGCCTCCGCGGGCGAACGCGCCGGTCGTTCGCGATGCGACACCGGTGAGGCTGAAGTTGTACCCGATCTGCGGGATCCCCGCCTGTCCCACGGCACGGATCCGGTCCTTGATCGTTTCGATCTGTTCGTCGCGGCGCGGCCCACCGAGGAGCACGTCGTGCCAGTCCGCGGGATCGAAGTTCTCGATCGCTTCGATCGCGATTCCGTAGGTTGCCATCTCGGCCACCAGGCGGTGAAGACTGGATTCAGTCCAGTCGTTGAGTGTGCTGCCGGCGACGCCCCACCCGGAATCGTCCCCGATGGGTTGTTCGTCCCGGTCTCCGACGGCGGGCGCTCCGCCGTGGGTGTAGTCGACCAGGTGAACGACCGCGTGTGTCGCCCCGCACTGGGCGGCAAACGCAAAGTTGTCGCGGGTGAGCATGTGATGGTAGAAGCCGAATCCGAGTTTCATGTTGTGTTTCTCCCTCCCGGGCCGCGCGTCGTGGCGTCCGTCGCCGGCGGCGCCGTCAGAATCCAACCGATATGCCGCCGTCCACGGGGAGGACCGTCCCGGTGATGAACGCCGCGGCGGGCGAGGACAGGAACACCGCGCTCCCGGCGATCTCGTCCGGCGCGCCGAGCCGCGCCAGCGGTGTGCGATCGAGGACGCGCTGCTTTCTATCGGGGTCGTTGGCAAACGCCTTCCGCGACATCGCGGTGTCGATGAAACCCGGTGCGATGCCGTTCACCCTGAGTCCGGAGGGCCCCCATTCAACCGCGAGCTGCCGTACCAACCCGGCCAGGCCTGCCTTGGACGCGGTGTACGCCGCCACCTGAGGAATGCCGTAGATGGACGCCATGGAGAGGATCATGAGGATCGAGCCACGGCCCCGTCGCGCCATGGATCGCGCGCATTCCCGACTCAGCGCCAGCGCGCCGACGAGGTTTGTCTCGATCACCTCCCGGACGACGGAATCCTCCGTCTCCAGGGTGGGGCGTTTGTCGTGTTTTCCGGCGTTGTTCACCAGCACGTCGATCGGCGCCCGCTCCTCGACCGACGATATCAGGTCGGCGGCGGTGTCGGTCCGGGTGACATCGTGGACGCGGTATTCCGCCGTCGGGCCCAGCGTTTCCGCCGCCGACTGCAGCGTGGCTTCGGTTCGGCCGGTGATCGTGACGGTGGCGCCGGCTTCAACGCATCCCCGGGCGATCGTGAACCCGATGCCGGTTCCGCCACCCGTAATGAGCGCGTGCATGCCGTCGAGACGAAATGATGGGTGTGACATCGATGGTGACTCCTTTCGCGCGTGCGCGCTATCCAAAAATGAGATTCGGGATGAAGAGCACGACCTGGGGGAGAAACACCAGGATCGTCAGCTCGGCAAAGACGGCGATAAAAAACGGAATCGCCGCCACGGAATACTCCTCCGGTGGGCAGTCGATAATGCCGCAGACGGTATAGAGCGCCGCACCGATCGGTGGCGTCATGACACCGAGGGTGACCACGGTCGCCATCAGTACGCCGAAGTGGACCGGATCCACACCGAGGCTCTGGACCATCGGGAGGAAAATCGGGGTCAGCAGCAGGAAGTTCACGTTGCTGTCGACGACCATGCCGGTCACGAAGAGGAACGCCAGCATGATGATCACCAGCAGCTGCGGGTTGTCCGTGATTCCGAAAATGAAATTGCTGAGCGCGACGGGAAGCTGCACCCAGGTGATCGCATAGCTGAACGGACCGGACATTGCGATGATCAGGAGGATCGCGCCGTTGTCCTTGAAACTGGTAACCACGGAGTGTTTGAACGTCTCCCAGGTCAGTTCCCGGTACACGAAGCGACCGACGATGAGCGCGTAGATCACGGCGAACGCACCGGACTCCGATGGTGTGAACACGCCGAATCGGATTCCCACGATGAGAATCACCGGAAACAGCAGCGCCCAGATCGACTCCTTGAGGTTCTCCCCGATCTCCCTGAAGCTCACGCGGGTTGCATCGGCGTGGGGCGGGTCGTAGCGCTTCACGCGACTGGTGATCGAGGTGGTGGCCATGAGAAACACCATCATCAGGATGCCGGGGACGATGCCCGCGGCGAACAGGCGGCCGATCGATACTTCGCCCACGAAGCCGAAGATGATCAGACCGAGACTGGGCGGGATGGTGGCCGTTATCAGGGCGGATACGCTGTTGACCGCGCAGATATACCCTTTTCCGTAGCCGAGCCGCATCATTTCGGGGCCGAGGATGCGCGTTTCCATCGCCGCGTCGGCCGTCGCCGATCCGGATACACCCCCCATGAGCGTGCTCATCACCACGCTGATCTGCGCCGTACCGCCGTACAGCCGCCGCGTGAGCAGGCGCGCGAGTCCCAGCAGGCGCTTCGTTATGCCCGACGCATTCATCAGGTTTCCCGCGAATATGAAAAACGGCACCGCCAGAAACGCGAACGATTGGCTCTGAAGGACCACCATCTGCACCGCGCTTTCAAACGGGAGCATCGGCTGGGTGTAGAAATACGCGAATCCGGCGATCCCGATAACGAACGCGATCGGCATGCCTGATAGCAGAAATACGACAAAACAGACAAGAAGAAAGGTCATGGGTGCCTCACTGCGCCGAGATCCAGGATCACTCCGCGAATCTTTTGGAGCGTCGAGAACACCATGGAGATCGATGCGACCACCACGCTGAGCGTCACAAGCGAGTAGGGAATCGGCATCGACTGGTACCGGGCGATGCGATCTGCCCACGCGAGGCGCGTTCCGAACACCGCCATCACCACGAGCGCCGCGAGGATGACGAGGTACACCGCGAGCCGAATCAGCCGCTGCGCGGTCCGGGGCAGCATCCGCGTGACGATGTCGACACCGATGATCTGGCCCTCGCGCCACGCCACGTCCGCCCCGAGGAACGCGGTCCACGCGAACAGGAGCATGGCGAGGTCGATGTTCCAGGACATCGACAGGCGGAAAAACCGGAGGATTGCGGACAGAAAGACCAGCAGCACCAACGCCAGCAGCCCCGTGGCACACGCCGCCTTCTCAATCCTTCCCATCCAGAAGAAGACCCGTTTCATTGTTGCACTCCGTAGATGTCTGGGATGAACGGGCGCCGCGTGGAGCGACGCCCGTCTCTGCGTGTACGGGGCTCAGATCCCCAACTGATCGAACAGTGCCTCGCGGAGGCCCGGCGAAAACCCGAGGTCGTTGTTCTCGTACAGCGGTGCGATCGCCGCCTGAAACTCACCGAGGTCGACTTCGGTGATGGTGACACCGTGTTCGCGCATCTGGTCGTAGAGGCCGCTTTCAGCGTCCTGCCCGATCTGACCGTACTCGATCGCGTACTCGCGAATCGTACTCAGGAAGAAGTCGCGGGCGTCCGACGGCATGGCGTCGAGAAGACGCGTGGAGCAGACAAAGGCGGTCTGCAGCATGTAGTGACGGGTGAGGGCGATGTAGGGGGTGACTTCCCAGAACGCGTTCCCCGCTGCGGCGGACACCTGAACCTCGGTTCCATCCAGGGTGTTCTGCTGGATCGCCGGGAACACCTCTCCGAACGGAATCGCCACGTTGGCAAATCCGAAGTAGCGCGCCAGGGCGTTCCCGATATCGTTGCCGAATCCC
This sequence comes from uncultured Spirochaeta sp., assembly GCA_913030605.1. Taxonomy (GTDB): domain Bacteria; phylum Spirochaetota; class Spirochaetia; order DSM-27196; family Alkalispirochaetaceae; genus Alkalispirochaeta. Next base: position 69,609 of record CAJWEZ010000010.1, on the reverse strand, counting down.
CGAATGCGGAGACCGGACAGGTCCTCAACGGTAGAGACCGGCGTCGTCGTATAGAAGTTGCGGAAGCCGTTGTACATGTCGGCGATCAGGACGACTCCCTGCGCCTCGAGCTGATCGGACCAGGTCTGGAACAGCTCCGTGTCCGGCAACGTTTCGAGGACCGCGGGGTCGGTGAGGACGTACGGCGCCATCAGGATGTTCATGTCGGGGATGTCAAACTGGCTTGCCAGGCGGCCGGGGTCCGACGGAACGACCAGCGGCACACCCATGCGTGCCTGCGACACCAGCGCGTTGGTGTCCCCGGAAAGCGCCCCTGCCACCAGAACCTCGGCATCGAAGCGCCCATCGGCGTTCAGCTCGTCCGCCACCGCCTGCATCATCCGGCTCTGCGTGGTCGTTGCCGCTTCGGTGCCGGCAAAGGTCACCGTGATCTTTCCACCGTCCGCGGCGGGCTGGCTTTCGGACTGCCCGCCGGCGTAGGCAGATGTCGTCATGAGGACTGCCAGAATGGCAATCGCGCTACAGAAATAGACTCGTTTCATCTCGATCTCCTCTTCCCTGAGTTGCGCGATTGTCGACAACGCACATTCAGTGTAGCAGCGGCCGGTGAGGCCACATTCGGGATCTGCGGGAAAAGGGGTGCGATTTTACGATGAGACTCGAAAATCTTCCGATGGATCTACAGGATCCTACGGTCGGGCCGTCGACGTGGTGCCCTGGGAACGGAATGTCTTGGCCGACACGCCGGTGAGCTTTTTAAACGTGCTGCTGAAGTAGTTGGGGTTGCTGAACCCCACGTCGTAGGCGATGTCGGTGATCGTCCTGGCGGTCTCGATCAGCAACTGTTTCGACCGGTCGATCCGTACGCGGGTGAGGTACTCGACGAAGGTCGCACCCGTTTCCTGTTTGAACAGGGAGACGAAGTACGAGGCGCTGATATGCAGTTCCTTTGCAACGTCGTGGTAGCTGATCTGCTCGCCGAAGCGTTCTTCGATGATCGACGTCGCCTTGTCCACCAGCACGGTAGACCGGGACTTGCGGATTCGGTTCACGAAGCGAACGATGTGCGGCACGATCTCCCGCAGCCACTCCGCCGCGGTCTTGAACGAGTGAATGTGTTCGATCTCCCTGAGCCAGTCCTGTACGAGCGCGTTCAGCCGCTCCTCGTCGCCGCCGGAGGCGATCGCTGCGTCGATGAACGCACCGACGATTTCGTAGAGTCTGACGCGCAGCGAGTCCGGTCGGCTGTCGGTGTATGTCTCGAGGGCCGCGAGAAACTCATCCAGCGCGGTACTGCACTCGTCCGGATTGCCGAGTTTGATCGCCGCCAGGAGACGCATCTTTTCATTGGTGGGGTATCGGGGCCCGGAGGGACGGTCCTCGCGGATGTTGTCTGCGTGAACCACGGTGTGTCGCTCGTGGGTGACCGCGAACTCGAGGGCGTGACGCGCCTCGCTGTACGAGGTGTGTAGTTCAGAGATATCGGCGCATACGTGGCCGATCCCGATGGTACAGCGCGCTCCGCCGGTGCGGTGGACCGCGTCCTGCAGCTGTTGGAACAGGTCCAGTTCCGACAAACCGGTGGCGATCGCGGTCTGGTCCAGGCGGAACACAACGCCCAGACGCGTGTCGTTCAGCGGAATGAGCAGGTAGTTCGGGCGCCCGATCAGGCGGTCCAGTTCTCTTCGGGCGGTTCGGGTAACCGCTTCCATGACATCGAGTCCGAATCCCGTTCCCGGTTCGGCATCGTCCAGAAGGAGCACCGCGAAGGTGTCGAGCTGGTCGGTCCTTCCCAGGCCGATGAGCAGTTCCGACAACCGGCTGCGTGAACTCCGGCTCACCGCGACGTTCTCAATGATGTCTTCCTTGATGATGGGGATCAGTTTCTCGTAGTTGTTGTAGATCTCGCGGATATCCAGCACCACGCCGGCACCGAACAGAAGCGCGCTGAACGGTGAGGCGAAGTAGTACAGCCACCACTGTTTGGTAAACGACCCGATCGTGAAGGTCAGTGCGAACAGGAAGATCCCGCTGTTGAACAGAACGACCTTGTCACGCAGGTAATCCCGCCAGGACTTCCGCGCAACGCCGGTGAACATCCTGTACAACGAGTTGAACGCCAGACCAAGACCGATGACCACCTGCACCGCGATCGTGACCTCCCGCCCAAAGAACGGCGCGAGGCCGGTGGGCGTCAGCGAGTCGTGGGCGACGGTGTCTCCCCAGCGAAACACCGGGTAGCTCCCCGTTGTCCCCAGGGTGTTGAAGGTCACATACACCGCGGCGAGCGCAATGCCGATCGCGAACACCAGGACGCGATAGGGTATCCCGCGCTGGTTGCTGAAATGGGCAGACGCGATCGTGATCGTCGTGATCGTGACGGTACAGAACACCACCATACGAATATTGACGATCACCAGCGGTACCGGATGAGGTCCAAGCAGGAGCTGAAGCGGACGACCCAGCAGGAACACGCTGAACGAGAGCAGAAACGCCACGAAGTACAGGAATGACGGGACCTTGGCGTGAAACACGATCGCGAAGTACACGAAGTAGACGAAGAAAAAGATCCCGGAGACGGTCGGGATGACGATGTTCGACGCGATCAGCAACCCTTCGGGCATGTGCAATCCTACCACGAGAATGGCCGGCTCCCCGGTGCCAATGCGCGACGAATTGCGCGGAACCGGTGGAAACCTGACCTTCGTGCTACACTTTCCGTGGTCAGGAGGTGGTGCCATGGGTGGATATCAGGAGGCCGGGGCCGCGGCTGACGACAGACGGCCGATTCGCCGGCTCCTTATCATCACGGATCTCGTGTGGCTTGCGATGCTGGCTGTCGCCTGGTTTCCCGCGATCTTCTCGGTCATGTTCGCCTCCGGTGGTACCAGCGTCCGGGTTCACATCCAGATCTACAGTTTGCTCACGTTTCCCGTTGTACTGGTGGTCTCGATCCTGGTGCCGTGGCTGTTCTACCGCCTCCGCATGGACCGGACCGCCAGAACGGTGCTGTTTTTTCCGATCGTCAACATCGTTCTCATTCTTCTGTACATTCTGATTCCCTCGTGGCTGGCGTAGCGGCACGTCCCGCACCGGTCACGCCCTGATCTGACACCCGACATTCCCATCAACCGTTCTCTTTCCTATCGTCCGCACGGGGTGCGTGACGGCCGGTCATCGTGCGTGCCCGGCCGTACAACGTCGGCGTCGAAAAATATAACCTATATCCTATAGGATATACTTGCATAAATATTCGAATCGGTGGCATAGTCAACCAGCGTTCGCGTAGGGCGGACGGCACATGGGGAACAGGAGGTGTTTCATGAGGATTCTGAGGAAAGCGGCGACCGTGTTCGCGCTCTTTTCGCTCGTGGTGTCGGGGGCGTTTGCCGGTGGCACGCAGGAGGACAGCGGCCGCGCGACGACCGGGGCTGCAGCGGACGACGGCAGCAAGACGTTGTACGTTGCCTACGACCGGGAGATCGACGTGCTCAATCCGTTTACGAGTCAGATGCTGTGCGATATCCAGCACAACATCTCCGAGGGGTTGATCATCACCAACGATCACAACGAGTTCATTCCCGTGCTCGCCCGGGAAATCCCCACGTTCGATAACGGCGGCATCGTCCAGAATGCCGACGGTACCTACGACATGACCTGGCATCTCCGGGAAGGGGTCACGTGGAGTGACGGTGAGCCGTTCACCGCCGAGGACGTCGCCTTCACCCTGGAGTATGTCCAGCATACGCCGGAAGTGTATAACCAGAGCGAGTACAACAAGATCATCTCCTACGAGATCGTCGACGACCACACGATCGTGATGACCTGGGACGACTTCTACACGTTCTACGCCGGTCTGTTCGAGGCGATGCTGCCCAAGCACGTACTCGAAGACCTCTCCTGGGAGGAGATCACGCAGTACGAACCGTACAACCGCGGTCCCGAGTTTATCGGTACCGGACCCTTCGTGTTCGCGGAGTGGAAATCGGGCGAGTACATCCGCATCGAGCGCAACCCCGACTACTGGAGGGGGCCGGAGTATCCGCTCCTCGACGAGATGGTGTTTCAGTTCATCCCGGACCAGACCGCGCGCTTCAACGCGATGCAGTCCGGCGACTATCACATCGGTCAGATCGAGGCGACGCAGGTTGACGACTTCTCCACCGACGGACTGCACGTGGAGATGATCCCGTCCAACGTCTTCTACTACGTCGGCTTCAACATCGCCCCTCCGGGGGGCCGTCCGGATCTCTTTGGCGACAAACTGGTGCGGCAGGCGTTCTACGCGGCGATCGATCGGCAGGCAATTGTGGACCAGCTCCTCGAGGGCACCGTCCAGATCGCCAACAGCCCGATTCCGCCGAGCAGCGCGTATCACAACCCCGATGTCGAGGTGCCCGAGTACAACCCGGAGCACGCCCGTGAGATGCTCGCCGAGGCCGGCTGGGAGGACACCAACGGAAACGGCATCATCGACAAGGACGGTGTGGAGTTCTCCTTCGAGTGGCTCAACCGATCCGGACGCGCCGACCGCATCGCGATCGCCCAGGTCATCCAGGCGCAGCTCAAACAGGTCGGGATCGACTCAACGATGGACGAGCTCGAGGCCGCGGCGTGGTCCCAGCGGTGGCGGAACTTCGACTACGAGGCCCAGATCGGTGGATGGTTCATGGGGTCAGACGTGAGCCTGACAAACTTCTACCACACCCGGGACGGCGAGAGCGGAAGCAACAACTTCTCGGGCTTTGGTGACCCGGAGCTGGACCAGCTGATGACGGAGTCGGACACGATGGTCGACTTTGACAGCCGGAAACCGCTGCTGGATGCCGCGCAGGAACGGCTGGCGGACGACGCGTTCGTGATCTTCCTGTACTACCGCGACAGTCCGTGGGTCGTCGCCGACAACCTGACCAACTTCCGTGGGTCCGGCACCAACCTCGGAAACTGGTGGAACGCGTGGGAGTGGGACCTCGAATAGTGTGAGACTCGATGGTGCAGGGGGCCGGACACGGCGCCCTGCGCCGGTTATTTCGTAGAGGTGCAAGATGGGTCGGTATGTAATTCGGCGGATCCTCCAGATGATTCCGCTTCTCATTGGAATTTCGATCGTGATATTTGCGATCATTCAGGCCGCTCCCGGGGGACCGGAGGGGACGCTGCTTGACCGCGGCATGTTCGTGGATCCCGCGGCGATCGACGCGTACCGTGCCCGACTCGGCGTGGACCAGCCGGTCTACGTCCAGTACCTCAAGTGGGTGGGGGCGATGCTCTCCGGGGATCTGGGAATCAGTTTTCAGACGCAGCGGCCGGTGCTCGATATGATCGCCGAGCGTCTGCCCGACACGTTGCGCCTCATGGGTGTGGCGTTTGTCGTCGCCACGGTGCTCGCCATTCCCCTGGGGGTCTTCTCCGCCGTCAGGCAGTACTCCGCCTTCGACTACACCGCCACGGCGTTTTCCTTCGTTGCGATCGCGATGCCGGTGTTCTGGTTCGGCCTGATGCTGCAGTTCATATTCAGCGTACGCCTGCAGTGGTTGCCGGTGGCCGGGACCGTGACGGTGGGGGTCGACACGTTCGGCGATCGCCTGCGGCACATCATCATGCCGGCGACCGTACTGGCGCTGCACTACATCGCCGGCTGGTCCCGGTACATGCGCAGTTCGATGCTGGGCGTCCTCCGTCAGGACTACGTGCGCACCGCATACGCCAAGGGTCTTACCCGGCGAACGGTGATCGCGATCCACGCCCTGAAAAACGCGAGTATCCCCGTCGTTTCGGTCATGACTCTGAGCATCGCGAAACTGTTTTCCGGTGCCGTCATCACCGAGACGATCTTTGGATGGCCGGGAATCGGTCGGCTGTTCATCCAGTCGATGCACGCCCGGGACTACCCGATGCTCATGGGCATCATGATGATGGGCTCCTTCATGGTCGTCGCCTTCAACCTGGTGGCCGACGTCGTATACGGCTTTCTGGATCCCCGGATCAGCTATGACTGAACACAACGACAGCCTCGCCACTGACAACGCCCTCCTCGTTGAGGGAATCGATACCGTCCAGCGGTCCAACGCGCGCATCGCGTGGAGCAAGTTCCGGCGACACCGACTCGCGATGATATCCGCGGTGGTGCTTCTCGTGCTTACGGTACTGTGTATGGCCGCGCCGATCGTGGCGCCCTACGAGTTCGATGCGATCGACCTCGCGAATATCCGACAGCGGCCCAACGCGGTTCACCTGCTCGGTACCGACGCCCTGGGGCGCGATTTGTTCACCCGGTTGCTCTTCGGCGGGCGCATTTCGATCACGATCGGACTGACCTCGGCGTTTATCGGTACGCTCATCGGCACGCTGGTGGGGGCCACGGCGGGATACTATGGCGGGCGCATCGACAACCTGCTGATGCGGCTCACCGACCTGGCGTATTCGATCCCCACGCTGCCGCTCATGATCGTCCTCGGTGCCTACGCCGACACCCAGGTCCTGGGACTGATGCTGATCATCGGGTTTTTCAGCTGGATGTCGACGGCGCGGGTGGTGCGCGGGGCGATCCTCGCGGTGAAGCAGAACGACTACGTTACCGCCGCCCACGCACTGGGGGCCGGCGACCGCGCCGTGGTCCTTCGGCACATCATCCCCAACGTGTTCAACTCGATCGTCGTTGGCGCCACGCTGGGCGTCGGTGACGCGATCATCGTGGAGTCGTCGCTGAGCTTTCTCGGTCTGGGGGTGTCGCCGCCGATTCCGACGTGGGGAAACATGCTCATGGACAGCCAGGCCACGATGGCGTCGGAGCCGTGGCTCACGATCTTCCCGGGCATGGCAATTCTGATCACCGTCCTGTGCGTCAACTTTATGGGTGACGGTCTGCAGGATGCCCTCGATCCGACCCTGTAGTGAGGCAGCGCTGTGGCAACGATTCTTGACGTACAGGACCTGAAGACGCGCTTCCACACCCGCGAAGGCGTAGTCCACGCGGTCAACGGGATTTCCTATTCCGTTGAGGAAGGTGAGACGCTCGCCATCGTCGGCGAGAGCGGCTGCGGCAAGAGCGTGGGGACACTCTCCCTGCTGCAGCTCATTCCGCAACCGCCGGGGCGCATCGAGTCGGGCACCGCCCGCTTCGACGGTGTGGACCTCCTGGCGCTCCCGGAGCAGGAGATTCGTGACCGGCGAGGGCGCGACATCGGGATGGTGTTCCAGGATCCGATGACGAGTCTCAACCCGGTTCTCACGATCCGGCGGCAGCTCACGGAGGGAATCGTCCGGCACCTTCGGGTGTCCAAGCGCGAGGCGCGGGAGCGGGCGATCGAGCTGCTGCGCCTGGTGGGGATTCCGGAGCCGCACCGCCGGATCGACGATTACGCGTTTCAGTTCTCGGGGGGCATGCGACAGCGGGTTATGATCGCCATCGCCCTGGCCTGTGATCCCCGGCTGCTGATCGCCGACGAACCGACAACCGCGCTCGACGTCACGATCCAGGCGCAGATTCTTACCCTCGTCAAAGACATCCAGCGCCAGAAAAACATGTCGGTGATCTGGATAACCCACGATCTGGGCGTGGTGGCGAACTTCGCCGAGAAGGTCCAGGTCATGTACGCGGGCTTCATCGTTGAGAAGGCGCGGGTGGGGGATCTGTTTGAGCACCCGCAGCACCCGTACACGCTGGGACTGCTGGGATCGCTTCCACAGATCACCGACGGCGCACACCACGACCTCACTCCGATTCCGGGGGCCCCGCCGAATCTGTTGTCGCCACCCGTCGGGTGTCCGTTTGCGCCGCGGTGTCCGCGGGTGACCGACCGGTGTCGGGAGGAGAACCCGGTGCTGGAACCGGTCGGCTCGGACCACGCGGTGGCGTGCTGGAACCCCACGGGAAGGTAGGCAGAGATGGAATCGAAAGACGCGCTTGTCCGGGTCCGGGGCCTGACGAAACACTTTGTCACCGAAGGCGGGCTCCTCAGGCAGACCAAGACCGTGCACGCCGTAAACGGTGTGGATATGGACGTGTTCCCGGGGGAGACACTCGGTCTCGTCGGCGAGAGCGGGTGCGGAAAATCCACGGTGGGACGCACGATTCTGCAGCTGTACCCGGCAACCGCCGGAAGCGTTCGGTACGGGGACGATGAGCTGACCGGGCTCACCCGCAAGGAGATGCTCCCGTACCGGCGACGGATGCAGATCGTGTTTCAGGATCCGTACTCCTCGCTGAACCCACGGCTTACCGTGGGCAGTATCGTGGCGGAACCGCTGCTGATCCACCACCCGCACCTGACAAAAAAGGAACGCGAGGACCGGAGCCGGGAGCTCCTGCGTCGCGTGAACCTCGACCCGTCGTTTGTAAACCGGTTTCCCCACGAGTTCTCCGGCGGGCAGCGGCAACGGATCGGCATCGCCCGCGCCCTGGCGGTGGATCCGGAATTCGTCGTGTGCGACGAACCTATCTCCGCGCTCGACGTGTCGGTACAGGCGCAGGTTGTCACGCTCCTGGAGCGGTTGCAGCAGGAACTGAATCTGACGTTCCTCTTCATCGCCCACGACCTGTCCATGGTGCGTCACATCTCGTCGCGGATCGCCGTCATGTATCTGGGGCGTATCGTGGAGCTCACCTCGCGCGATGAACTGTTCGAGCACCCGCAGCACCCGTACACCCGGGCACTGCTGGCGGCGATCCCCGTGCCGGACCCGGCCTATGCGGCCAGGCACCCGCTGCGGGCGCTGGAAGGGGAGGTCCCCAATCCGCTGGACCCGCCCCGGGGATGCCCGTTCGCACCGCGATGCCCGCTGGCTCAGCAGGTCTGTCGGGACAGTCGACCGGAACTGGAAGAGAAGGCGCCGGGGCACTTCAGCGCCTGCCATATGGTGTGAGTAATGCAGCACAAGGAGAGAGGCATGAACAACGCGGCCGAGTTTGCCGAATCACTGATCGATTTCATTCACCGTTCGCCGAGCCCCTTCCACGTCACCGCGAACGCACTGGCGCTCCTGTCGAAGGCGGGGTTTGAGCGTCTCGATCCGGCGGCACCGTGGACGCTCGAACGCGGCGGGCGCTATCTGGTGGCGGTCAACGGCTCCGCCTTCATCGCGTTTGTCGTGGGGACCGCCGATGTCGCCGACGAGGGGTTCCGGGTCATTCAGACCCATACCGACAGTCCGACGATTCGGATCAAACCCCGACCCGAGATCGCCGCACGCAATCGATATCTCACGTTGAACGCGGAGGTCTACGGCTCGCCGATCTTCAACACCTGGCTCGACCGTCCCCTGACGATGGCGGGGCGGGTGTCGCTCCGCGGTGAGGACCCCTTCGCCCCGGTGGATCGGCTGGTGGCGTTTGACACCGCCGTGGCCTACATCCCGAACCTCAGCATCCACCACAACAAGCAGGTCAACTCCGGGATCGCGCTCAACCCCCAGAAGGACCTGCTGCCGATGATCGGGATGGTGTCACCGGACCGTGCGGCGGGAGGAACCGTTCTGGACCTCGTTGCCGGGCAGATCGGGGTTACACCCGATGAGATCCTGGATGTGGAGTTGTCGCTGTCGGAGTTCGAACGCGGCACCGTGGTGGGGACCGCGGGTGAGTTCATTTCCTCGACGCGACTGGACAATCTGTCTCTGCTCCACGCGGGGGTACACGCTCTCTCGCGCTGCGACGACGATGGCAACGCCGTCGGCGCCACCAGGGTGCTGTGCTGTGTGGACAACGAGGAGGTGGGAAACCGCTCGCCGCAGGGGGCGGATTCTCCCATGATGGCGGCGGTCCTGGAGCGAATCGCCCTGGCCACCGGCGGCGGCCGCGAGGAATACCTCCGCGCACTGCACCGGTCGTTCATGTTCTCCGCCGATGTCTCCCACGCGCTGCACCCGAACATCCACGACCGATCGGATCCCCACGTGGAAACGGTGATCAACGGGGGTGTGGTCGCGAAGTTCAGCGGCGCGCAGAAGTTCACCTCGGACAGCAGCTCCATCGCCACCTTCAGGGGGCTGTGCGAAGATGCCGGTGTGCCGTGGCAGTTCTACGCAAACCGGGCCGACTCCCCCGGCGGGTCCGCGGCGGGAACCGCGTCGGTCACGCAGGCTCCGATGCGGTCGGTGGACGTCGGAATACCGATTCTTGCGATGCATTCAATCCGCGAGATGTGCGGTGTGGACGACAATTTTAACGCGCTGCGTCTGTTCTCGGTGATGTTCTCGTGAGGCGCCCGGAGGTGGAAAAACAGACGGTCGCGGAGCGTATCGCCGCGCTGCTCCGCGTCCACGGTGTGGAACACGTGTTCGGCGTTCCCAGCGGTGACTGGCTCCCGTACATGGAGGCGTTCGCCGCCGCCGGAATCGAGTTCGTCCTCGTGGCGAACGAGGCAAGCGCGGGGTTTATGGCCGCCGTGTACGGCTGGCTGCGCGGCGTTCCCGGCGTGTGCTATGGAACCTTCGGCCCCGGTGCCACAAACCTGGCGACGGGTGTCGGCGGCGCGTATCTCGATCGCGCCCCGGTCATCGCGTTCACCAGCGAAACGCCGGACAGCGCCCTCGGCCGCACCAAACAGATGATGATCGATCATCAGGAACTCTTCCGACCGATCACCAAGTGGACCACCCGGCTCAACGTGGCCAACGTGGACGGAATCGTACACGCGGCGGTCCGGGAGGCGCTGGCGGAGTATCCGGGGCCGGTTCACATCGGGCTCCCTTCGGGGATCGGTGATCAGCCCGCTGGTGGCGGCGCCGCCGCGGCAGGGCTGCCGGCATCGGCCCACACGCCGGCGCCGGATGCGGTGTCCCGCGCCGTTGCCGCGATCCGGGGCGCCTCTCGCCCGGTGCTGGCCGTGGGGCTTTCGGCGATCCGCCCCGGCGTGGCGGCGACGATCGACGAGCTCTCGCGGCGTCTGGCGGTTCCGGTGGTGCTGACCCCGATGGCGAAGGGAATGCTCCCGGAGGACCATCCGTGGTACGCCGGTGTTCTGTTTCACGCCCTGAGCGATCGCGTCGCCGAAACCCACCGCCAGGCGGATCTGGTCATCGGCGTGGGCTACGACCCCGTTGAGTTTGACTACGAGTCCTGGATGCCGACGGTGCCGCTGATCCACATCGACCCCCGGCCGGCGGATATCGACCGGCGTGCGTACCCGCACGTCATCGATGTCGTCGGTGACATCGCTCCGGCGCTGGATTTCCTGCTGGCGGAGGACCTTCCCGTGGCAGGGTGGGACATGGCGGCGCTGGCAGAGCGCCGGCGGCGGATGTTTGCGGACCTCGAGCCCCGCGCCGGTCTGTTCGGTCCCTTTGCGGCGATCTCGATCCTGCGCGAAGAGCTTCCGGAAAACGGGATCATGACCTGCGACGTCGGCGCCCACACCCACCTCATCGGTCAGGCGTGGCGCACGCCGGACCCGGCGGCACAGCTCATGTCCAACGGGTGGTCCTCCATGGGATTCGGTGTCCCGTCCGCGATCGGTGCCGGCATCGCCCGCCCCGACCGGCCGGTGGTGTGCGTAACCGGAGACGGCGGGTTCATGATGATGGCCGGCGAAATGGCGACCGCCCGACGACAGGGCCTGCCGATCGTGTTTGTCGTGCTCCGCGATCGCGCGCTCGGTCTGATCCGTATCAAACAGGGACGTCGGGGCAGCGTGAGTGACGCGACGATCCTGGAGCCGGATGGCGACCGGTCCGCCGACTTCCTGTTCGGCGTCCCGGTGCGATCCGTGTCGGACGCCGACGGGTACCGCCGCGCACTGCGCGAGGCGCTCGCCGCGCAGGAGCCGACGATCATCGAGGCGCACATCGAGATTTCGGAGTACGAGGAAACGATCCTCCGTCCTCACAAATAGCAGACAGACCATCAAGGAGAGTGATATGAGCGACAAACTGCGCGTTGGAGTGATCGGAGCGGGCCGGTGGTGCCGGCGGGCACACCTGCCGGGGTACGTGAGTTCTCCGCTGTGCGATCTGGTGGCGATCGCCGACCTCCACGAGGACCTCGCCACCGACGCCGCCCGCGAGTTCGGCATTCCCGATGCCTACACGGACTACGAGAAGATCATGTCCCGCAGCGACATCGACGTAATCGACGTGGTTACCCGTGCCGGAGACCAGCACGACAACACCCACGAGATTCTCACCTTCCGGGCCCTCGAGGAAGGGAAGCACGTGCTCGTCGAGAAGCCGGTCTGTCACGACTACAAGGACGTCATTCGCGCCCAGGAACTCGCGGACTCAAAGAATCTGAAGACCAAGGTGGGACTCACGTTCCGGTACGCGCCGGCGGTGCAGTACATGATGAGTCTCGTTCGCGACGGGTTCATCGGGGACCCTTTCGTGTACAACGGATACGAGCAGAACTCCCAGTGGCTCGACCCGCAGTACCCGATGGACAAGCGCGTCCACCGGGAGTATCCGGATCCGCCGCCCAGCTTTCACACCGACCTCTCGCCGGAGGGCATCGGCATCTTCTCGCTGGAGGGGTACGGCGCGCCGACGATCGATATCGGCCTCGAACTGATCGGCGCGGACCTGGAGCGCGTGACCGGAATCATGATGAACATGGTGAAGGAGCGCAGGCTCACCAACCTCGACTCGGAGCTGTCACGCATTAACGTCGACGACGCCGACATCTTCATCGGGGAGGGCAAGAACGGCACGATGTTCTCGCTCCAGTCCAGCATCGTCACCGTCGGCAACTACCCGGGTATCGAGGCGCGGATTTTCGGTTCCAAGGGCGGCCTTCAGGTGCGCCTGGTCGAAGAGTTCGGTGTCATTCAGACGCTCAAGGGCGCCACAAAGGACGCGGTGGAGTACGTGGACATGGAGATCCCGGATGCCTTCTTCCCGCCGGGATACCAGGTCGGGCAGTCGTGGGACCAGGTGTTCTACGCGGGGCTGGTTCACAACTTCATGCAGGAGATCGTCTCCGGCGGTGACGAGAACCAGGGGAACTTCCTGCAAAGCGCCCGGGTCCAGAAAGTGATCAACATGGCGGCCAGGTCCCACTACGAAAAGCGGTGGGTATCGGACACGGAGCTGTGAGCGCGCTCGCCGACGGGCGTCCGGTCCGCTGGGGCGTCATGGGCACCGCAAACATCGCCGCGGCGGCGGTGATGCCGGCGATTCGCGCGACCGACGGGTGCGAGATCGCAGCGGTCGCCTCCCGGGACGGGGAGCGGGCACGGCGCTTTGCCGAAGACCACGGCGTCGCCGGGGCCCACGGGTCCTACGACGCGCTCCTCGCCGACGACGAGATCGACGCCGTGTACGTGCCGCTCCCGAACGCCCTCCACCGTGAGTGGGCGATCCGCGCAGCGGAGGCGGGAAAACACGTCCTGTGCGAAAAACCCCTCGCGCTGAACGCGGCGGAGTGCATCGAGATGCAGGCCGCCGCGGACCGCGCCGGCGTGGTGCTCATGGAAGCGTTTATGTACCGCTTTCACCCGCGGATCGAGGCGCTGATCCGGCACGTCGCCGGCGGTGCTATCGGGGAGGCGGCAACGATAGACGCCACGTTCACGTTCCGGGTGAAGAACCCCAAGAATATCCGGCTCTCACCCGACCTCGGTGGCGGTTCCCTCATGGACGTGGGCTGCTACTGCGTCAACTTCGCCCGCACCGTTTTTGGCGCGGAACCGACCCACGCCAGCGCCGTGACCGTGGAGACGCCGACCGGTGTGGACGGGCGCCTGCACGGGTATCTCGAGTTTCCCGGTGGCCGCGTCGCGCACCTCACCAGCTCGCTGCTGGACGAGCGACGGGAGTACTGCGTGGTCGGGGGTACCGAGGGCCACCTCACCGTGGCGGACACCTTCCTCCCGGGGACGGCGCCGACGGAGATCGTCCATTTCGCAGGCCGGAGCGAGGTCGATCGACTGCGGTTTGGCGGCGTCGACGAGTATCAGCTGATGGTGTCCCACTTTGCCGACTGCGTCCGCGCGGGGACGGCGCCGCGTTACACCGCCGGCGACGCCGCCGCCACTCTGCGGGCGATCGCGGCCCTTCGGGAATCGGCCGCCGGCGCCGGGACACCGGTGGCAGTACAACAGGAGAACACATGAATCACACCGCGGAATTCGACACGTTCATGGACGACTTCTTCGTTCATCTCTTTTCCCGGCGCCCGGTGGATGCGACCTTCGCCGGGCTGGCGGAGTACAACTCGCGACTTCCGGCGCTGGACGCCGGGAGCCTCACGGAGACGATCGCGGAGATCGAGGCGCTGCTTCGGCGCCTCGACGCGATCGATCCCGGGCCCCTGGATCGATTTCAACGCATCGACTACGACCTCGCCCGCGGGTTTCTGAAGACCCAGCTCTGGGAGCGGCGGTCCGGCCACTTTTTCGGGTACAACCCGACGACGTACACGGGAGAGGCCGCGTTCGCCCTCGTATCGCTCTTCGTCTCCGATTTTCGCCCGATCGGGGAGCGGGCGATCGACCTGACCGCTCGTCTCGAGGCGATCCCGGCGTTTCTTGCGTCGGCGCGCGAGAACCTTGCCGTGGCACCGCCGGCGTGGACCGAGCGGGCGATCGGCGAATGTACCGGAGCGCTCAACTTTCTTCGGAACGGCATCCCGATTCTCCGGGAGGACGAGGGGCTCGCCGTGGATGACGCTCCCGTGGCCGCGGCGATCGACGCGTTCGAGCGGTTCCAGGAGTTCCTGCGGACCGAACTGCTGACGCGGCCGGGCGGGGCGGTGTCGGTGGGGGAGGCCGCGTTTCGGAACATCATGCGCTGGAGCCACCAGTCCGAGGCCGACCCCGGCGCCTTTGCCGACCACGCAGAGGAGGTGATTCGTGAGTGCGACCGGCAGCTGGCGGAGGGCGCGAGGGAGCTCGGGTTTTCCTCCGTCGACGCCGCTCTGGCGTCGTTGCAGGACACGCACCCTGCGGAGGACGAGTACCTCTCCACCTATCGCTCGCTGTGGGAGGCGTCGCGCGAGATGGCGGTGTCCCACGACCTGCTAACCTGGCGCGACGCGCCGGTCCGGTACCAGCCGCTCCCGCGCTGGTGGCTGGATGTCCAGCCGCACCTGTATTTCCTTTTCTACCGGTGTCCTCCGCGCTGGAACCAGCCGGCGGTGTATCCGTACCACGTTATCCCGGTGGACCCCGACCTCCCGGCGGAGGAACGCCTCGCTCGACTCAAAGCCAACAATACGTTCGTGATCAAGACCAATCACGTGTTGCACCACGGGGGACTGGGTCACCACATGCAGAACTGGAACGCTGTGCGCGCCCGATCCCGTATCGCCCAGGTCGCCGCCACCGACGGCCCGGCGCGGCTCCTCATGCTGTGCGCCGGTACCCTGGTGGAAGGGTGGGCGTGCTACGCCACGGAACTGGGCGCCGGCGCGGGGTTTCTGACGCCGATCGAGGCGTACGCCGAGATCGCCTCGCGTCGTCGAATGGCGGCGCGGGCGGTCGTGGACGTGCGGCTCCACTTCGGGCAGTTCTCACTGGAAGAGGCAGAGGCGTTCTACCGCGACCGCGCCGGCATGGGAGCCGCCGCGGCGCGGGCCGAGGCGGTGAAGAACAGCCTCTTCCCGGGAGGGGCGATCATGTATCTCTATGGAATCGAGGCGATAGAACGGCTCCGAACAGCGTGCGGTGACCGATCCGATCGGGAGTTTCACGACGAGCTTCTGTCATACGGGAGCATCCCGGTGGACCGGATCGCCCGAGAGATGACGGCGACATCGACCGTCACGACACACCCGGAACGAAAGGCAGGCACACCGTGAACGACATCGACATCGGTCTTGAGGCAACCCAGATCGCCGCGGGAATCGACCGCTTCGAGCGCGAGACCAACGGCGAGAACGGCATTCTCGATGGTGAGGGGCTCATTCCCCTGTATCTTGGTCAGTCCCTGGTCGACGAACGAATCTACACGGGCTGGGCCGGGATCGAATCGGACATCTCCGGCTTGGCCGCCCGCGTGGCGGCGCTTGATGATACTCCCCGAAAGATGTTTCTCCAAAAGCTGACGGCGTCGCTCTCGGCGGCCACGGCGCTCTTTCAGGGGGCGACCATGTCGTTCCCGGACAAGCTCACCACGCTGGTGGGGATTCCGGCAGAGCGGATCTCCGGCGATTTTCTCGACCGCCTCGCCGACGAGCTGCACACCAAACTCGACGCCGCCGGTGTTGTCGGAGGAACCGTCCGCGAACGGGTGGTGGCGTGGGAACAGACCGGGACACTCGACCCGGACGAGATTCCCGGCGTGTACCACGAGCTGATGACCGAGGCAAAAAAACGAACGGACGAACGGATCGTTCCAACCGGCGACTACTGGATGGACCTCAATCCGGTGCGGAACACGCACTACACGGCACGCTGCAACTTCAGCGAACGCAAAATGGACCTCAACGTCGAAAACCGCTTCACCCGCGCGGCGCTGAAACACCTCGTTGCCCACGAGTGTTTCCCGGGGCATTCGACTCAGAACATCTTCACGGTTGCGGCGTACGAGCGCGGTGAGGCGCCGGCTGAGGTGCTGCTCTGCAGCCTCAACGGGATCCCCGGCGTCATCCAGGAGGGCATCGGCGACCAGGGTGTCGAACTGATCGACTGGATCGAGGACGTCCACGACGACGTTCATGCGACGCTCCGACGGTATCAGAGCGCCGTAGCGACGCAGGCAACCTGGATGCTGAACGCAGAGGGGCGCGGTGAGGACGAGGTTCGCACCTATCTGAAGGACACCGGAGCCCTGCAGCCGGCGCGGATCGATGGCCGTATCGGCATGGCCAGGCATCCCTACCGGGCTCCCTTTATCGCGTCGTACTTTTACGGTAACGAAGCGGTTCGGCGGGTTCGGCGCACCGTCGCCGGCGATGCGGCCCGGTGGAACCGGTTTGTCCGGGCGCTGTACGGGGAGGCCCACTCGCCGGAAAGCCTGTGCGCCACCACCAACGTGCCGTACCGCAGCTACGGGGACAGCGATGATTGATGATGCAGCGGTCGGATATGACGTAACCGCGATCGCGATCGGGATCGATCGCTACGAACGGTCGCTTCAGAAGGGAAGCGGTGCCCTCGACAGCGAGGGCCTCGTCCCGATCTATCTGGGAGACGGGCTGATCGAGCCCCGCCGGTACGCGTCGTGGGAGGCCGCGCTCGAGGAGCTGGACGAGATGGACTCGGTGGTGAGTCGGTACCCCGCCGGGGCGCGACGCATGTTTCTGGAGGGACTGCTGCGGTCGCTCCGGACCGCGATCGCCGTGTTTCGCGGCGAGGAGACGAGTTTTGCCGACCGCCTCGAGAACCTCGTCGGCGTCCCGGCGAAACCCGCCGACGACGAGGTGATCGCCGGACTCCGCGATGAGATCGATCAGGCGCTCGCGCGTCTCGGAATCGGGCAGGGGAGTCTGAAGGAGCGGGTGCGACGGTGGGAACGAGAGCGGTTCATCCCCGTCGAACAGCTGCACACCGTGTACGAGGAACTGCAGGAGGAGGCGATCCGCCGGACCTCCGACGTCGTGTTCGACCTGGGCGACTACCGCATGGATCTCGTGCTCAAACCAGGAACCGCTGCGGCGGGGCGCTGCAACTTTGCAGAGGGTGTCATGGAGGTCAACACGGATCTCGGGATCACGCGGGCCGCGATGAAGCACCTGGTGACCCATGAGAACTTTCCCGGCCACGCCACGCAACTGCTCTATACGCTCGACAGCTACAAGCGGGAAACGTCGACCGCCGACGTGCTCCTGTGCACGCTCAACGGTGTCCCGGGCATCATCCAGGAAGGCATCGGCGACCAGGCCACCGAACTGATCGACTGGGTCGAGGACGACGACGATGTGATTCAGATCGCACTTCGTCGTTTGCGGATCGCGGTCGCCACGACCGCGTCATGGCGCCTCATGCAGCTCGGTCACGCCGAGGCGGACGTGGTCGCCTACATCGACGACACCGGGTTTGCGTTGGCCCCCTACGTCGACGGACGGATCACCCAGGCGAAACACGTCTACAGGGGGCCGTTTAACGCATCCTACTACTACGGGACGCAGGCGGTGCGTGAGGTACGCATTCGTGCGCGCGAAGCGGGAACCTACGGGCGGTTCATTCGCTATCTGTATGAAAACATGCACTCGCTGGAGGGGTTTCTGACGTTTCGCTGACCGCCGATCCGCGGCGATCGATCAGCTCGGTGGGGAGGTTTCCGATACCACCGCGTTGGAGTGAATCGACTCCAGTGTGCGCCGTTCGCCATTGACCAGGTGCCGCTCGATGGCGGTGGCGGTGGCGTCCGCATCGTGGGCCAGCATCGCGTCGAGAATCGTCACGTGTTCGGTGGTGACTTCGGTGACGACCGAGCTGGACGTGGCGCTGGAGTTCTCGGCGAAGTACCGCATCCGCATCGACATCTGCTGCACCCGTTCGATCATCTCCTTCAGGGGAGCGTTGTCGAGGTGGACATAGAACAGCTCGTGGATCGCGATATCGGTTTGCATGTACAGCTCGAGGTCGAACCAGCCGTTGAGAAAACTCTGCGATCGGGAGTAGAGCGGTCGAATGTGCTCCTCGATATCCAGGAGCGCGGTGAGGCTCCCGGCGTACGGTTCCAGAAGTCGCCGGATCTCCCACACGTGAAGCACGTCCTCTTCCGAGATCTCCGAGATCTTCACTCCCTTGTTGGGGATCATCCTGAGAAACCCGGCCGCCTCCAGGCGGATGAGCGCTTCCCTGATCGGCGTGGTGCTCACACCAAACTGATCGGCGAGTTTTTCGATCTGTACGATCTGTCCGGGGGCGTACGCGTTTGAAAGAATGGCACTCTTGATGTGTTCGTACAGCTGCTCCCGAACCGGTACAAGAGCTGGTTTTCTCTTCACCAGACAGACTCCTTGGTGTTTTTCGAACCGATACCCGACATTATATACGATATCGGCGGAGTTCCCAACTGTGAATCCGGCCCGGTGCGTCGGCGGTGCTCAGCGGCGATCGCCGCCGTCCGCGCGCGGTTCCGCGGTGTTCAGGCCGTCCAGAACGCGATACAGCGCCTGGGTCCCGCGGTCGGCCAGTCCCTGGGCGATCGCCGCCTGGTAGAACTGCTCCACGAGCGCCAGGCCCGGCAGCGCAAGGCTGGTCCGGCGCGCCTCCTTGAGGGCGATCCCCAGATCCTTCACGAAATGGCGGATCATGAACCCCGGGTTCATGTCACCGGAGGCGATGCGGGGCCCCAGGTTGTTGATTGACCACGACCCGGCAGCCCCCGACCCGATGATCGCGATCACCTCGTCCTGCGAGAGGCCCGCGCGCCGTGCGTACAGCAGCGATTCGACGACGCCGATCATCGTCGACGCGATGAGGATCTGGTTGGCCATTTTGGTGTGCTGCCCCGCCCCCGGGCCGCCCATGAGGCGGATCGTGGATCCCATCGCTTCGAACAGGGGATACACGCGCCGGAACGCGCGATCCTCGCCGCCGACCATGATCGCCAGTGTGCCGTTGCGGGCACCGGTATCGCCGCCGGAGACGGGGGCGTCCAGCATCGTTGCAGACCGTTCCGCGGCGAGGTCGGCGAGTTCGATCGCCAGCTGGGGTTCGGAGGTCGTCATGTCGACGAGAACCGCGCCCGACTCCACCGCCGACAATACACCGTCGTCGCCGAGATAGACCTCGCGGACGTCGACAGGGTACCCCACAATCGAGAACACCACCTCGGCGCCCCGGGCCGCCACCGCCGGGGTATCGCACCAGGTCGCGCCACGGTCGATGAGCGCTCGGGCCTTCGCGTGCGTTCGATTGAACACCCGCAGCTCGTGCCCGGCATCGAGAAGGTGCCCGGCCATCGAAGCCCCCATGATACCCGTACCGATCCAGCCGATCTTCATAGTGCCGTCCCCTTTCGTGTTTCGCGAATGTCGGGAATCATAGAAAAGGCGCGCCGTTCGTACAAGCGCGCCCACCACCTGTAGCGACATGCGGCTGCCGGTCGGTATATGCTGACGGGGAACGACACGGAAGGAGTCACCATGAAACTGGGACGCAACGATCCCTGCCACTGCGGCAGCGGGCGCAAATACAAACACTGTCACTACGAAGAAGACCGCAAGGCGGAGGCGAAGGCGCTGGCCGAGGCGGCGGAGGCCCGGCGAGCCGAGGCCGAACAGGCGGCGGAGTCGGAATCGCCGGACGACGACGGGGCCGGGAGCGGCGCCGCCGGTGGCCGGGGCGAATCCTCCCGCGGCGGATCGCGATTCATGCGCGATTCCTCCAAGGTCGCGAAGCCGAGTGCCGGTGGAACGGGCCGTGCGTCCGGTGGAGCCACCACCTCCCGCACCACGCGGGGCTCTCAGCGCGGGGGCTGAACGGAGAAGACAATGAAAGCGATCGTCACGACGGGGATTGGCGGGTTCGACAGGCTCGAGCTGCGGGATGTGCCGGTACCGGAGCCGCGCGCCGGTGAGGTGCTGCTCCGCGTCCGCGCCGCCGGTGTCAACAACACCGACGTGAACACCCGGCTGGGGTGGTATTCGTCGGATGTGACGACCGCCACCGACGCGGCGGAGGATGGTGCGACACCGTCCTCGCCCGCAGACGATCGCACCGCCGGTGGCTGGAACGGGGCGACCCCGTTTCCGCTGATTCAGGGGACCGACTGCTGCGGTTCAGTGGATGCCGTTGGCCCCGATGTCGATTCCGCGATGATCGGTCGGCGGGTCCTGGTGCGACCGTGCATGCGACCGCAGGGGTTCGGGTCTATGGACAACGTCTGGCTGGGTTCGAACTTTGACGGTGCCTTCGCCGAATACGTTCGCGTTCCCGCGTCGGAGGTGTTCGAAGTTCGTAGTGACTGGACCGACGAGGAACTGGCGACGATCCCGTGCGCCTACGGCACCGCGGAAAACATGCTGCATCGAAGTGCCGTGACCGCCGGCGATACGGTCCTCGTGGCAGGCGCGTCCGGCGGCGTTGGATCGGCTGTGGTCCAGCTCGCCAGGCGTCGCGGTGCCACGGTCGTTGCCCTCACCAGCGCCGCCAAGATGGATCGCGTGCGCGAGCTTGGCGCCGACCGGGTGCTCGACCGCGACAGTGATCCGGTGGCGGTGCTTGGCGAGGAGTCGGTGGACGTCGTGGTCGACAACGTTGGCGGCGGGGGATTTGCTGCGATGCTCAAGGTGCTTCGTCGTGGCGGGCGGTACGTCTCCTCCGGTGCGATCGCCGGCCCGATCGTCTCCCTCGACCTGCGGACGATGTATCTCAAGGATCTGACGCTGATCGGGTCCACCGCCTGGGACGAACCGGTGTTCCCCAATCTGATCGCATACATCGAGCGGTCCGAGATCCGCCCGATCATCGCCGGACGCTTTCCCCTCGAGCGGATCGTCGAGGCGCAACAGGCGTTGCTGAAACGAACGCACGTCGGGAAGTTCGTTCTGGTGCCGTAGCGGACTACCGGACCGTTGACTCCGTGTGCATCGTAATCGGCAGGCGGAGTTCCTGACCCTCCGCGGATATCAGGATGTCAGCTGTTGCGTCTATGACGCTCTCCTGTCCCACCAACCAGCCGGTCTCGCGGTCAACGCGCATCGTTCCGCTCTGGGTGCCCTCGATCGACAGATCGAAATCGACGCCCTCGGCGTTGAGCTGGTCCAGTATGGCACCGTCGAATCCCGAGCTGGCGATCGAGCCGTCCACGTTCAGCACGAGGGTGTCCCCGTCAACGGATTCCAGCGCGAACCGGGTGTGCACATCCATCGACAGGCCCATGTTCACCGAAGTATCCGATGTCCACTCATCACCCACGGCGACGGGGCCGTCGGTGATGTAGCCGAACGACTCCTCCCAGGAGCGACGGATCGCGTCGCCACTCAGGACCTGCTGCAGGGCGTCCCGAACCTGCTGGGTATCGCCGGGACCCGACACCGACTTGAGCACACGCGCCATCAGCTGTTCGACACCCTGTATCGAGACGATATCGCCGGCGGGACTCACCCGCATGGAGAACGTGACCCCGTTCACCAGTCGGGCCGACTGCTGCAGCGCCCCGTTCATCACCTGGTTCAGCTGGTCGAGTTGCTCCTTCGACACATCGGTGCTTTCCAGTGACATCGACATGTCGAAGGACTCGTACGTCACATCGAGGTCCATAACGCCGTCACCGTCCACGGCACGGACGGTGTAGCGCGTGACCCCGGTCAGATCCTGCCGAATGGTCAGGGATTGGCCCAGGAACTCCTGGTCGACCGTCTGTCTGACGTGGCTGGAAAGCTCGTAGCTCTCCCCCTCGGACAGATTGAGACGGATCGTGACCCGCTCCGGGGAGTCCGGTGCCGGGACCGGTGTATCCGCCGCGGGCTCCGACTGTACGGCGGGCGGGTTCCCGGCCGAGCCGGAGTCGGGGGCCGGCGCCGGGGCGGTGCTGCATCCGGCAACGAAAAGCGCGAGCACGATCGACGCGACTGTCGCGAGCGCCCGTCCGCCTGTCTGTGCGCCCTCGCGACGCCAAAGAACGTTCCTATTCACCATCGTCCTCGCATCCTCCGTTTACCGAACTCAGGAGATCGGCGATCGTGTCTGAAAGCCGGTCCATGCGGGTCTGGATCTCCTCAACCTCGGACATCGTGGACTCGGCGTCGCGGTTGCGCTCCGGGACCCGGAGTCCGCAGCATTCTGAAGGCTTTCGTTTCCCGAGTCCAGTAGCGCACTTGCCTCTTTCATGTTCGCGACGGTGGGGGCGCTGCCTTGGCGTGCTCCCTGAAGCGGGTGACCGCGGCTTTGCGTTCCGCACGCCCGGCTCCCGCAGTCGTGGATTCGACTGAGACTGTGAATGATTTCGCCAGCGACAACGAGCACGCCGACAACGAGCACGCCGACAACGAGCACACCGACATACGCCGGGCCCAGCCGACGTTCTCGCGTGATCGCACTCTCGTCGTACGTCGAGATGACGGCCATTTCAAAGAAAACAGGTGAAAAAAGTTCAAGACAGTCCGACCGTGCCACGGGCGGAGTTTGACGCGCGACCGGGCACATGCTACGGTAATGTGGGAAATTCAACAAACATATGCCGACCAAGAACCGCCCTCGACGCACCAACCTGTTTCGAATTCTCGAGTCCCTGTGGCACCGGTCAGGCCGTAGCCGCGCCGACCTTGCCCGGGAGCTGCACCTGGATCGATCGACCGTGGGCGCGCTGGTGGATCAGATGATCGCCGCCGGAATTCTGTACCAGTACGGAGAGGAAAACTCCGGCCCCAAGGGGGGACGTCCCCCGATCCTGCTGGGCATAGAACCGAACGTCGCATACAGCATCGGCGTGGAACTCACGTACCCGACGATTCGCCTCGTTGCGGTCGACATGTGCGGTTCGTACATCGGGGGCGAAGAGATCGCGGTCGAGCACTACGGTCCCACCGCGATAGACACCCTGGCGGTCGAGACAGCCAGGCTCCGAGCCTCGCTCGATACCCGTTACCGGGAGCACGGCATAGGGCTCGTCACCCTCGGCGTTGGTGTCAGCGGGCAGGTCGACGAGACCAATCGATCGATCGAAATCTCCCACGCCCTTCACGTTCGGGATCCTCTGAACATCGCAGAGCCGCTCGAAACGGTGCTTCAGGTCCCCGTTTCCCTCCTGAACGACGCCCAGGCCGCCGTCCTTCGCGAGTCGGGGCTGCGGGGTACCGGAAACCTGCTGCTCATCATCGTCGAGTTCCGTCCCGGTGGCTCGGACGAGGATATCGGAATCGGGGCCGGCCTCGTGATGCGGAACGAGCTGTGCCACGGCAAGGCGATCACACACCTCCTGCGGCCGTACTTCAAAATGCTCCCGAAGGACCCCGAACGGTCGATCGATGAGCTGGGGCGATCTCTCGCGCTGGTGGCAAACATCACCGGTATCGACGAGATCGTTCTCGGTGGCGACCTGGACGGGATCCTCGAGCCGCTTTCGGAACGCATTCGTCGCTTCTCCAGGATCGCGACGGACGAATCGGGGAGCGGTGTACGCGTGTCCTCCATCAGCGATGGCCTGCAGGCTGTGGCCTTCGGCGCAGCCTATTCGTCGATGCGGTTTCTGCTCGCCGATCGGAGTTTCCCGCTCTTTCGCGCAATCGAAGCGGGCTGACCGTCCTTTTTTTCTTGACACCGGCAGTGACTGTATCTACGATGGTTAATAGGAATTACAACAAACCTAATTCCGACTGCTCAAAGGAGGGCACATGAGAAAGCTGGTAGTTCTGTCGTTGCTTTTCGGCCTCGCGTTTCTGGCCGTCGCCTTCGCCGGTGGCGAACAGGAATCCGACGGTGCCGGGGTGAGTGAAGCCGATACCGTCACACTGGAAGTGTGGAGCTGGCGTGGCGAGGATGAAGAGGGGTACGCGACGATCTTCGATGCGTTCGAGGAAAGCCACCCGGGCATCAACGTTGAGTTCCGCACGGTAAAGAACACCGAGTACAACACCGTGCTCGCGACTGCCCTCGAGGGGGGACAGGGTCCGGACGTGATGCAGCTTCGCGCGTACGGCGGACTCCAGCGGTACACGCCGTTCCTCATGCCTCTGGGCGACAAGATCGAGGCCCTGAGCTCGTTCTCGGACGCCTCGATCGCGAGCGCCTCGGGCCGCGAGGACGGTGTCATCTACGGTGTTCCGTTTGCCAATCAGGCCCTGGGCATTTTCTACAACGAGCGCATCTTCCGGGAGAACAACCTCTCCGTGCCCACCACCTGGGACGAGTTCATCACCGTCCTCGACACCCTCAAGAACAACGGTGTCACGCCCCTCGCCAACGGTGGTCAGGCGGCGTGGATGCTGGAGATCATGTTTGGAACGATCGGACCCAACTTCTACGGTGGGAACGAGTTCTATCAGGAGGTAGTCGCCGGCGACACCACGTTTACCGATCCGCGATTTGTCCGCGCTCTCACCCGGATGCAGTCGCTGATCCCGTACATGCCCCGCGGGTTCATGGGACTCGACTTCGCGAGCATGCAGGCCAACTTCTTTACCGAACAGGCGGCCATGTATATCGGGGGATCGTTTGAGGCGGCAAACTTCCGCGCGCAGAATCCGGACCTCGAGATCGGTGTATTCGCAGCCCCGGCTCCGGCAGGTTCTCCGCAGTACATCGGGACGTGGGCCGACGGCTCGTACGGCGTGAACGAGGCAACCGAACACCCCGACGAGGCGGTGGAACTCGCCCGGTACATGGCGAGCGAAGAGTTTGGAACGATGTTTTCCAACCTTCTTGGACAGATTTCGCCGATTCCCGGCGTCTCCGCCGACCCCAACAGTGTGCCGGTCCTCAGCCAGTTCACCGACCTCATGAACGAACACGAAACCACGCCGTACATCATGCTGGTCGGGTTCAGGTGGGAACAGCCCACGGGCTCGGTGGCGCTGCAGAACGCCCTTCAGGGCATGATGCAGGGTGACCTGACTCCTCAGGAAGTGGCGGAGGAAGTCCAAACGCAGATCGCTTCCTGGTACGAACCGTTCCAGAACTGAAAGAACCCCGCGACATAGTAGCCTCCCTTCGGGGAGGCTACACTGATCACACTGGAGGACTCTCGTGAATCTGTCTAGGAGTTGGGACCGAATACTCACGTCGCGAAAGATCGCGTTCGCCCTGTTTCTGCTTCCGGGTACGATCTTCTTTGTCGCGCTCGTCATCTATCCCGTGTTCAGTTCATTCGGATACAGCCTGTATTCGTGGAACGGACTGGAGCGGGAGGCGTTCGTCGGTCTGGATAACTTCCGGACCGTGTTCGCGTCCGACAATCCGATCTCGGCGCGATTCTGGAACGCCGCCGGACACAACGCGTATTCGCTGATATTTGTGGTTGCGTTTCAGTCGACGGTCGGGTTCGCCTTCGCCCTGATGCTGTTCCAGGAACTTCCCGGCACCAAGTTTTTTCGGGCACTCCTGTTTCTGCCCGTAACCCTTTCGATCGTCGTGGTGGGGTTTCTGTTCAGTCTGCTCCTCCACCCGTCGTGGGGTATGATCAACGCCGCCATACGCCTGATCGGAGATCCCGAGTTTGCGTTCCCGTGGCTGGGTGACCCCCGGACGGCGCTCACCACGATTCTGCTGATCAATATCTGGCAGTGGGCCGGGTTTCCGACCCTGATTTTCCTGTCCGGACTGAACAACATACCGCAGCCGATCATCGAGGCTGCGAAACTCGACGGCGTGTCGGGTTTTCACCGAATCAAGGATATCTACCTGCCGTTGATCGTCCCGCAGCTGCTGACGGTCCTGATCCTGACCATCGCCGGCAACCTGCGAATGTTCGACATCGTCTATTCCCTGACCGGGCCTACGGGTGGACCGAACTACGCCACCGACGTCCTGGGGACGCTGTTCTATCGAACGGCATTCGGAGGTATCACGGGTCTGGCCGACAAGGGGCTGGGGGCCACGATCGGTATCGTCATCGTAGTCGCGACCGCCGTGATCTCCCTGGGAGTCAACCGGCTTCTGGACAAAAAGCGCGTCCAGCTGGAAGGGTGACCATGAATCCACAGAAGATGAAACGAATTCGGGAACTCGGGGTGAAGCGGTCGGTCGCGGTGTACGCGTTTCTCGGTCTGTACGCGCTGGCAATCATCGTACCGCTGGTGTTCATGTACAACTCGTCTCTTCGCACCACGCGAGAGATTTTCGAGGCGCCGCTGCGACTCGCCACGGATCCACAATTCAGCAACTACACGAACATCCTCGTCGGACAGAACTTCCTGCTGTACCTCGCAAACAGCGTGGTGATTACGGCGGGCGCGATGGTCCTCAACCTGGCGCTCAGTACCGGTGCGGCGTACGCGCTTGCCCGGTACAAGTTCCGGATCTCGGGACTGCTGTACTCCTTCTTTCTGCTGGGATTGATGGTTCCGTTGCGCCTCGCCTCGTTGCCGCTGTTCCTGCTGATGCGCGACATCGGGATCCTCGATACGCGCCTCTCACTCATCATCGTGTACGCCGCGTGGCGGTTCGGGTTCTCGATCCTGATCTTCTACGGGTTTTTCTTCGCACTTCCCGCGAACCTCGAGGATGCCGGCCGGATCGACGGTGCCAACGAGTACCAGCTGTTCGGACGGGTGATGCTGCCGCTGGCGACATCGGGACTCGTGATCACGGTGATCTACAACGCGGTTCCGATCTGGAACGACTTCTTTTTCCCGCTGATCTTTCTGCGAACGGAACGGTTGAGCCCCCTGCCGCTGGCGGTGGCAAACTTTTTTGGTGAGCACTCGGTCCAGTGGGGCGAACTCTTTGCGTTTCTTGGACTGTCAATTCTTCCGATCGTGCTTCTGTATCTGGTGATGTCCCGATACTTCATCAGAGGGATGCTTGCCGGGACGTTCCGATGACAGCCAGCGCCCCGGTGCGTCTCGGGATCGAGGTGTTGATGGACCGGGCGGACGAGTTCGCCGGGCGCCGGATCGGACTACTGACCAACCAGTCAACGATTCTTCCCGACGGACGAACCGTTCCACAGGCACTTCTGCAGTCGGGATTCAATCTGGTCAGACTGTTCGGGCCGGAACACGGCTTTGTCGCACAGGCACAGGACACCGTGGACGTCGACGATTCGATCGTCCAGGGAATTGAGGTGGTGTCTCTGTACGGCACCCGCCACAGACCGGAACCCGGTCACATTGAGGATCTCGACGCCGTCGTCATCGATATCCAGGAGATCGGGTGCCGGTACTACACCTACATCTACACGGCCGCAGCGGTGATCGAAGAGTGCGCCGAGTCGGGAGTTCAAACGTTCGTCTGCGACCGTCCGAACCCGATCGGAGGAACGAGGATCGAGGGCGGGCCACTCCCGCGGGGCGCTGAGAGCGAAGTGGGCGGCTACGGCCTGGCGATTCGGCACGGCCTGACAATGGGGGAGTTTGCCCGCTACCTTGCCGGGGATTTTGCCCGATCCTACGCGCGCTATCACCAGGGGGCACGAGGCGGAGCGGCGAAACCGTGGATCTCGGAGCCGATCGTGCTGTGGATGGAGCACTACCGTCGTGACACGGCGTATCGCGCCACCGGGCTTCCGTGGAAACAGCCGTCGCCCAATCTTCCTACGATCGAGACCGCGTACGTCTATCCCGGAACCTGTCTGTTCGAAGGCACCAACATTTCGGAGGGGCGTGGCACGACGCGACCGTTCGAGACGATCGGTGCGCCGTGGATCGATGCCGAGTCGCTGCGCGACGATGTATCTGCCCGCGCTCTTCCGGGGGTGGCGTTTTCGGTTGTCGATTTCGTGCCGACGTTTTCGGCGTACGCAGGCGAGCCGTGCAGGGGCATTCAGCTTCACGTCACGGATTCTGAGGTGTTCGATTCCGTTCGGACCGGGGTCGAACTCCTTTGCGCGGTGCGTCGCCAGGATCCGACGCGCTTCGCGTGGCGCCCGCTGTGGGAGGACCCGGAGCGGTCGTTTGTTGACCACCTCGCCGGTGGGCGCGCGTTCCGCGACGCGGTGGATGCGGGAGCGTCGGCGGAGGAGGCGCATGGGATTCTCTGCCGGGACGCGTCGTCCTACGCCGACGCGTCGGCGAGCGCCAGACACTACCGATGAACCACTGCGAGCGGGCGGTGCCCTGCGCGGCGATCAGGGTTTCACGGGGAAACACAGTACTGTTCGATGGGTATTTCGGTCGCTACTGTGGCGGCGATCCCCTGGAACCGGCCTCGTACACGACGGACGAGGAACTCCCGGTTCCCACGGACAGCTCGCGTTTCGATCTCGCGTCCCTCACGAAATTTCTCGCCACAGCGCCGCTGATCCTTTCGCTGGTTGAACACGGGAATGTGTATTTCTCCACCAGGATCGGGGAGATCCTGACGGGGCTTACCGGAGCGACCGCGGCGTTGACGATCGAAGACCTCCTTACGCACAGCGGCGGGCTTCCGGCGCTGCCCGATCTGTGGCAGGGTCGGTCGCCCGAGGTAGACCAACGGGAGGAGGCCCGCGCCCGGTTGTTCACGGTTGAACCGACAGCGGCGCCGGGCAGACAGATCGTGTACAGCTGCACGGGGTTCATACTGCTCGGGGAGGTCGTCCAGACGGTCTGCGGTCAGGGGGTGGCCGCGGCGTTTTCCGATTTCGCGGGGGGCGCGGCAGGGCGTGACGGATCGCTCGGGTTTTCGCCGACCCCGTCCGACCGGGAGCTGTACGTTCCCACGGAGTGGTGTTCGTGGCGACAGCGGCGCGTACAGGGAACGGTCCACGACGAGAACGCCCACGTGCTCGGTGGTGCGGCCGGAAACGCCGGTCTGTTCGGGACGCTTCCGGCGGTTCATGAGCTGTTTCTCAGGGAATGGGGCGCGGCGCTCGGCGTACACCGGCGAGATCCGCTGCTGACGCGTGAGACGGTGCTGGCGGCGGTGAAGCCTCGCAGGGTACTCCCGCTCGGGAGCCCGCTGCACGATCGGCCCCGGGGGAGCACGGAGCGACGGGGTCTGGGGATGCAGATCGTGCCGGATACGCAGCGCGGTGGGTTCGGTGCGGGCGCATTCGGGCATACCGGGTTCACGGGCACCAGCGTATGGGGAGATCCGGCGACCGGGGTGGCGGTTACCATCCTCACAAGTCGACTGTACTACGGCAGGGAATCCACGACGGACGGGATACTCGCGTTTCGACGACTCGTTCATGAGTCCGCCCTGCGGCGATACGGATGACACAGGGTACCAGATGATCGATGACACACGGAGGAAGCAGTGAGCACCACATCGGAATACGCCATCTACGCAGACGACCCGGAGATCCGGCGACGGGCGGAGGAGAACGCGCGACAGTTCGTTCATCACGAGACGCAGTTCCAGCTCGGGCACCTTCCGACCGAACAGCCACATCCATATACCGAGCGCTTCAGCTCCGTCGTTCAGCAGGATACCGCCGCGGGGATCGCGCTGCTCCTGAACGTGGACGCCGACATTCCCCCGGTGGCGCGTCGCGTGTTTCTGAGTCCGGAGTACGGGAGCCTTGTCTCGGCCGTCGGGCGGGCCGCCACCACCGACCGGAAGATCTGCTTCTCCGGTTGCGGGAGCACGGGGCGTCTGGCGATGATGCTGGAGGAAATGTGGCGGCAGTACTGGGAAGACAAAGCCGGCGTCGGTCCCGGCGATGCCGCCCGCGGGACGGACGGCACCCATCCCGCCCTCAGAAAAGCGGAGCAGGCCGCAAGCGTAATGACCGGCGGCGATCGCGCGCTGATTCGATCTGTGGAAAGTTTCGAGGACCATGCGGCGTATGGTCGCCGCCAGATCGCAGACCTCGGACTCCAGCGGGGGGATATCCTGGTGGCGATCACCGAAGGAGGCGAGACATCGTCGGTCATCGGAACGGTCGAGGAGGGGCTGGAACGGGGATGCGAGGTGTTTCTCGTCTACAACAATCCGACCGCGGTGCTGGTGGGCAGTATCGAGCGGTCACGGCAGGTCATCGAGGATCCCCGCGTTACGGTGCTGGACCTGTATACCGGGTCCATGGCGCTCACCGGTTCCACCCGCATGCAGGCGACGACGGTCGAAATGGTCGTCGTCGGCTCGGCGCTCGAAGAGGTCTTTCGAACCGTTGACGGAGAGGCGGTCTCCACCGGCGACCGCCTGGAGCAGGCAAATCGGTTTGCGCGACTCCTCGGAGAGCTTTCCGAGATCGACAACCGTCAGACGATGGCAGCGCTCGCCGAGCGGGAGAGTCAGATCTACGAGGGCGGCGGAAGAGTGACCTATCTGGCGTCCCGGTTCCTTCTCGACGTGTTCAGTGACACCACGGAACGCTCTCCCACGTTCATGCTCCCGCCGTTCCGCCCCGCCGACGATGAGTCGGCGCCCGTATCCTGGGCGTACGCCAAAGATCCGCTGCGCAGCAGTCCCGATGCGTGGTTTGCGATGCTTCGCCGGGCGCCGCGCGGGATCGACTGGACCGCCGACGACTACCGGCGAATGGGTACCTGGGAAACGCTTGGGGCCGCTCCGCCGTCGCTCGGCGCGGACGAGATCGCCAGGTACCTGATCGGCAACGAGCCGGACCCCACCCGGACCGCGGTGACGCCCCACCTTTTCCTCTCAATCGCGGTCGGCGAGGACGGCGCTCACGCCGAGGCCCCCGACGGTTCGGGGATTGCGGGTGGCGCGAAAGAACCACGCAATCCGCACCCTGCAGACCTCCTGCGGATCGGCGCGGCCGGTGGCGACGAGCGTCGGCGCGGCGCCACCGGGGCCGGGTACACCGTATCGGTCCGCGTGCCGGAGAGTCCGGTCCTACTGTGGCACCACGTGGCTACGAAACTCGTGATGAACACGATCAGCACGGCGTCGATGGGCATCATGAACCGCATCAGGGGCAACTGGATGGTGCAGCTCGACCCGACCAACAAGAAGCTCATCGACCGGGGGAGCCGGATCATCGCTCATATTCGCGGCATCGGCTATCCGGAGGCGTGTGAGGAGCTGTATCGATCGCTCCTGGCCCGTGAACGTTTGCGGGCCGAGGGTGGACACAGCACGACGTCCCCCGTTGTTGACGCCCTGGACCGGCTTGGGGGGTAGGGTGGCCTGGTTGTATCGACACATGACGGTCACGGCGCCGCATGGGGCGCCTACACCAGTCGGTACTCCCTGAGTCTGGCGGCCAGCGTTCGTGCCGACGTCCGGAGCGTGGCGGATACGCGCGTGATCTCCTCCACGATTCCGGTGAGAACGGTGGTGCTCTGTTCCACGTCCTGGATTCGCTCGCGGGTTTCCCGGGCCGAGTCTTTCGACGACTGGCTCACTCGATTGATCTCAGACACGCCCTCGCTGATCTGCGCCGCGCCGTCCACAATCTCCCGACTCCCATCGCGAAGGCGTTCCATCATGGTGCTAATGCCCCTGGCGCTATCGCTCATCTCGCGGGCCGCGACCACGATCTCGGACATGGACGAGGTGACCTCGCCGGTCTCGCTCTCCACCTGGGCAAACGATCGCTGAACGGTCCCCATAACCTCACTTGTTTCACGGATTCCGGCGACCATCTCCTTGAGAAACGCGGAACTATCCCTGGAGTTTCTGGACGCGGACTCCGCGAGGTTGCGGATCTCGGTGGCTACCACGGCAAAGCCCTTCCCGGAATCTCCGGCGTGGGCCGCCTCGATCGCGGCGTTCATCGCAAGAAGATTGGTCTGGGCGGCGAGACCGGCAATGAGCCCGTTGAGTTCAGTGAGTTCGCCGGCGCGGCTCGCCATCGTCTCCATCGTGTTGATCGCGGTGTCGAGCTCGGATCTGCTGTCGCGAATGGTAGCGGCGAGCTCGCGGGCGGCGCGTTCCCGGGTTTCGGAGACGTCCACGACGTTAGCGGAGGACGCCTGCAGCTCTTCCGCGGAACTCGCGGTCTCTTGAACCGCTGACTTCTGGCCGGCGACCAGTTTTTTCAGGCTATTCAGCGTTCTCGATATCTGTTCGGTGGCGGAGACGGTGGTGTCGACCCGGTCTCCAAGTTCTCCGATCTGACGGGCGACTGCATCGACAGCGTCCGAGACCGAGGCAACCGCGTCGCGCTGTTGGGCCGCCTGGTCGTCGAGCGATCCCGCGAGCTGTTCACTGTTTCCGGCCGCGGAGCTGGACTCGCCGATGGAGTCCGCGACCGAACTCACGAATCGGTTCACCATGTGGAGCGACAAAGCGACCTCGTCCACTCCCCGAACGGACAGTCTCTCGGTAAGGGTTCCCTCGATAAGCGCCTGGAGCTTCGGTACCGCCTGGCTGATCGGTCGGGTTGTCATGCCCGCGAGAAACTGGACCTCCAGTACCGTGCACAGCACGAACGGGATCGCCACCACCGCCGCCCGCTGGAACGCGAAAGCTACTGGGTGGCCGAGGTAGACCGGCAGCAGCACGACTGCGAACGCGCCGAATACGAACGCGACGATCGTGATCGTGATCGAGAGATAGAACCGGGCTGTGAGGCCAAGGATACGCGCCTCCCCAGAGAGCGCAACTTCCACGGGCAGCATCGACTCCAGATCGACCGCGGTGCCGATCACCAGAAGAATCGCAAAAAACATCCCCACGGCGCCGGCGTACACCGACAGGATGACCAGGCCGAGGGTGTCGCCGGCAGCGGGTGTCCCGGCGTGAAGGAAAAGGGAAAACGTCACATTGTGAGCGATACTCCACGGGAGGAGCAGTGCCGGCCCGTGGCTGGCAACCGTGAACGCTTTTTGCGGAGCCTGCGTGGACAGCGCGGCGACTCTACGGGCCGTACGGATCAGGATCCACCCGCCAACTGCGAGAAGCCCCACGGTGGATACAAGGAGCGGCCACCGCACGCCGGCAAACACGCCGGCGACGGACGCGGCACCCATGAGGATATCGGTCAGCACGATGGCGATCGGCCCGCCGACGCCCGCGAGCAGGAAGAGAAATATGCCCTTTTTTGTAATCATTGCCGGATGGTACTCGAATTCACGGTAGATGGGAACTGGACAGAGAAAGCACGCGTGCCGCCCGGGTCGTGCTACGATGGAAGGCGATATGACCAAGGGTGTATTTTTCATGACTCCATTGACCGACGACGCCGTGGCCGAGGCCACCGGGTTGGGCATGTCCGCGGTGTTTGTTGCCCCCGAGAACCTGGACCCGGATCTCGGTCGGCGCCTGGCGCACGACGGTCTGGAGATCTATCTCGTGAAGGACGTGTTTCAGGGTGAGGCGTGGTGGACGCGGTACCCGGACTGCCGCCCCGTGGGCCGGGACGGTGAACCGATGGAGATCGCGGCCGGGTGGTATCACGGAGTCTGTCCGACCCATCCCGGTTTCCGCGAGGAGCTTCTCCAGGAGTTTGACCGGCTTCTGGACTACGAGTTTGTCAGCGGAATCAACCTCAACTTTCTGCGGTTCCCCGGTTACTGGGAGGCAGCCAGGGGCCGGGAGAGCCTGCTGGAGGGGTGTACCTGTCAACGGTGCCGGTCGCTTTACGGGGGCGAACCGGTGGGACCGGACTGGGAACGGTGGAAAGCGGCGCAGATAGCGGAGTTCGCGCGCCAGATCGTGGCACTCCGCGACGGGAAACCGCACCGAACGCCGATCGGCCTGCACATGGTCCCCTGGGATGACGAGCGATACGCGGGGGCCCGCCCTGGCGCGCTGGGTCAGGATCTTTCGCTATTGAACCCGCTCCTTGACTACTACAGTCCCATGTGCCACTTCGGTCTGCAGGACCAGCCACCGACCTGGGTGGGAGATATGACGCGATGGACGGCAACCGCCACGGGAAAGCCGGTGGTTCCGGTCGTTCAGGCGATGGAGGTGAGCGATGACGATTTCGCGATAGCACTCCCGATGGCGACCGCCGCTCCGTCGGACGGGGCGATCGTGTTCACCTGGGAGTTTGCGAAGGACCAGCCCGGAAAGCGGTCAACACTGACCGCCGCATACTCCGCGTAGCCGGCGCCGTCTACACGATCAGCGCGTCGGCCTCGATCTCCACCAGATACCCGTCTCCCACCAGGGGGGCGCCCACCAGTGTGTTGGCGGGGTCAATGCCCGCGAACCGTTCTCCGTGGACGCGCGCAATGGCCTCCCAGTCCCGTTCCACGTTCGGTACGAATATTCGCGTACGGACCACGTCTTCGAGCGTTCCGCCCAGCTCCTGTATCGCCGCCTCGATCTTGTCGAGACAGAACTCCGCCTGCGTGGCGGCATCGGCGCCGCCGATCATTCGGGTGCCGTAGGTTGCCGTGGTGCCGCTCACGGTGATCGTGTTGCCGCGGCGAACGGCCCGCGCAAATGAGGCGATCGATTCCCACGTGGTGCCGGAGCGGGAGTGCACACGTTGTGGCAGCTCCGCAGGATAGCGCTCGCAGCGCTGCGGTCGCCACTGACGGGTCTGGTGATCCGAAAGATCGCCGGCAGCGGTGAGGAACGGGGCCCGTCGGTACTCGTCGCCACAGTCGCCGGGGATCGGACGCAGCGCGCTCCGGGCGCTCTCGATCGTGGCGAGGTCCGCCGCATCGAACGGAAACGCCAGGATCCGGGCGTTGTCGTCGGAGTGGTCGCTCAGGCCAAGGCGCGTCCCCACGAGAACCGCCGCGACCATCGGCTGTTCCAGGACCCACCTGACGGCAACGTTGGCGATACTCACGCCGTGGCGCCTGGCAACCGTGTCCAGCGCCGCCAGCAGGTCCTGGAACACCGCCCATCCCCCGGCGGCGCGGATAAAGCGCATGTACTTCATGCGACTCCAGTTGTCCGCCAGATCATCGTCGGACGGTTCGTCGACCCCCAGCCAGCGTTCGCTAAAAAACCCGCCGGCAACGGTGCCGTAGCACAACAGCTTGACGCCGTATTCGCGGCAGGCATCGGTCATGGCGCCGGCGGCGCGCGTGTCCAGGAGCGAATAGTGGACCTGGTTGGACACGATCGGGGTCCCCTGGCTCGCCAGGACGCGGAGGTGGGTCGTGTTGAAGTTCGTGAGCCCGAGGTTGGCGATGAGCCCCTCCTTTCGGAGGGTGTCCAGATGGGCCATCGCATCGATGTAGCGCGGATCGAGGTAGTCCCACCAGTGAAGCTGCAAAAGGTCGATCGTCGCGCTCTTCAGCCGGGTCCGGGAGCGGTCGATCGCCTGCCGCACCACCTGTTCGGTCATCTCTCCCGGTTCGGGACACCATTTGGTGAACGCCTGCACCCGGGACTCATCCCCCAGTTCAGACACAAGGGTGCCGGTGAGTTCCTCGGCGGGGCCGTAGTGGTCGGCCATGTCAAAGGTTGTGAGCCCCCGTTCGCGGAGTGAATGCATGTGTTGAACGGCGGCCTGGGCGTCGATCGATCCGTGGCCGCCGGATACCTGCCAGAGGCCGTTCACGATTCGGGTGATCTCGAGGGTGTCTCCCAGTCGGGTAGTCGGGTACGCTTCCATAGGTTCCGTGAAGATGGCATGTCTCCCGCGCCTCGGCAAGAGGCCGTCCATCCAGTGGCGATGTGCGGTGAACCTGCTGTATGCTGAGGTGGTCTATGCTTAGCCCCGAGAAACGACGCGAGATTCTTGAATCCTACATTCCGCTCATGAAGTTCTTTGCCCAGCAATTGCCGGACACGGAGATCGTGCTCCACGATGTCAGCAATCTCGATCAGTCGATCATTGCGATCGAGAACGCGCACATCAGTGGGCGCACCGTCGGCGGGTCCTCCACCGACCTCGTGCTGCGGATTCTGCAGGAACAGAGCTACCGGCACCAGGAGTTCACCCCGGCCTACACGAGTGCCTCGGCCACCGGGCGCTTTCTGAGCTCAGGCACCTTCTTTATCAAGGAAGGCGACGAGCTGGTCGGCCTGTTGTGTACCAATACCGATCTCACGCACCTGCAGGCGCTGAAAAAGGCCACCGACGACCTGGTGGCATCGCGGCACATCGAGCGTGCCTCGGCACCGATCAACGAGAAACTCAGCCAGACGGTGAACGACATCCCCGTAGAGACGGTCATGGAAGTCATGCGGGAGATGGAGGTTACCCCGGAGGCGCTCACTCAGGATGAGCGTATCGAGGTGGTGCGGGTTCTGGAACGGCGGGGGATCTTTCTGCTCAAGGGGGCGATCGCCAGCGTCTCCCGTGTACTGCGTATTTCGGAGCCCACCCTCTATCGATACCTTCGAACGATCAGGGACGATTGACGGAGCGACTAATAAATATTTATCATGATGACAAATTTATGACGGGAGTCGCTATGAAAGAGATCGTCCACACCGACGCAGCACCGGCAGCGATCGGCCCCTATTCGCAGGCTGTACGCACGGGAGACCTGTTGTTTGTATCCGGACAGCTGCCCCTCGATCCCGGCACAGGTGAATTTGTCCCCGGCGGCATCGCCGAGCAGACGACGCAGTGTCTGAAAAACCTTGAGGCAATCCTGAGGGCTGGTGGGTCATCGATCGCCAACGTGGTGAAGGTGACTGTATATCTGCAGAATATTTCAGACTTCGGTGCCATGAACGAGGCGTACGCAGCGGTGTTTGGTGAGTCCGTTCCGGCGCGGGCGGCGTTCGAGGTTGCGGCGCTTCCCAAACAGGCGATGGTTGAGATCGAGGCGGTGGCAACCGTCGACAACGGGTGAGTCCGGCGCGTGTCGCTCTCGGCTGTTTCTGACCATCGCTTCGCAGACGAAGCGGTCAATATCACGATTCTCCGGCAGCGGGCGTACAACCATCGCTGGGCGGAACAGCCGTCGGACGTGATCCCCCTCACGGCGGCGGATCCCGATTTCCCGGCGCCGCCGGCCGTACGCGACGCGATCGTGGAATACGTCGAGGGCGGCTACTTTTCGTACGGCCCGCCGGGAGGACTCCCGGAGTTCCGTGAGACGGTCTCGGAGACCGTACGGACGCGGAAGGGAATCGCGGTGCCGGCGGGGCGAGTGCTTCCGATCGACAGTGCCGCGCGGGCGATGTTCCTCATGGCCGAGGTGATCCTCTCCCCCGGAGACGAGGCGATCATCTTCGATCCCGTAGACTTCCTGTTCAAGCGATCGGTGGAAGCTGCCGGCGCGACGCCCGTTTTCTGTCCGGTCGATCCGCGCTCCGGCGCCTTTGACCCCGGCGAACTGGAGTCCCTGGTGACCCCCCGTACGCGGATGATCGCGGTCTGCAATCCCCACAATCCCACGGGCCGCGTGCTCCGCCGGGGTGAGGTGCAGGCGATCGCGGAGATCGCCGCCCGGCACAACCTGTGGATTATGAACGATGAGATCTGGTCGGATATCGTCTACGGCGACGGCGGAATCGCCTTCACCAGTCTGCACTCGCTCCCCGCGGAGCTGACCGCCAGAACGGTCACGGTCTACGGGTTTTCAAAAACGTTTGCCATGGCGGGGCTGCGCGCCGGTTTCGTGCTCCTCCCGGACGACGAAACGTACGAGCGGTTCTTTCACGCCGCGCACATGCCCGCCACCGCCGGGGGACTGGCTCCCCTGGTTCAGGTGGCGGCAGCCGCGGCGCTGCGTGACGGGTGGGACTGGGTTTCCGGCTTTGTGCGGCACCTGCGGTCCCAGCGGGATTACGCCCACCGACGACTGACTGCGCTGCCCGGCGTACACTGTGGTTCGCCGGAAGGCACCTACGTACTGTTCCCCGGAATCGCCGATCTGGGGATGACCGCCGAGGAGGTCGCGACTCGGCTGGTAACGGAGGCTCGAGTGGCGGTGGTACCCGGTACCACGGCGTTCTTCGGGCCCGGAGGCGAGGGAAGTGTGCGGCTCTGTTTCGCCACCTCCCGTGAAATACTGCGTGAGGGTCTCGACAGGATCGAGAACTGGATTTCTCACCAAAAGGAGCGTGTATGACACGGTTTTCAAGGGTGCTGCTTGCAGCTTCACTCATCGTTCTTGTGGGTGTCGCCGGTGTGTTTGCCGGAGGATCACAGGAGTCAGCCCAGGGCGGCGGGACGATCATCGTCGGGAGCAACAGTGCCCCCCGTACGCTGAATCCCCTGTTCTTCCCGAGTCGCCAGGACTCGATCGTTACCAACCTTATCTTCGACAACTTCGTGATGCCCGACGAGGATGGAAACATCGTGGGACATCTGGTCGAGTC
This sequence comes from uncultured Spirochaeta sp., assembly GCA_913030605.1. Taxonomy (GTDB): domain Bacteria; phylum Spirochaetota; class Spirochaetia; order DSM-27196; family Alkalispirochaetaceae; genus Alkalispirochaeta. The sequence continues at coordinate 31,102 of CAJWEZ010000010.1, read as the reverse complement.
CTACGACGTTTCCGACGACGGACTGACCTATACGTTCAACCTTCGACACGGGGTGACGTGGCATGACGGCGAGGTGTTCGACGGCGATGACGTTGTCGCGACCTTCGAGATGCTGGGGCATCCGGACTACAACGGCGGTATGAACCGGGTCAGCGATATCGTCGGCATCGACGCCTACCGCGAGGACCCGAGTCAGGGCATCTCCGGTATTTCGCTGAGCGATGACAAGTACACGGTGACCATTCAGGTCTCCGAGCCGTCGGCCACGTTCCTCCCGGGACTCTACTTTCCGATTCTGCCGGCTCACGAGATCGCCGATATCGATCTGACCAACCTGGAGGAGGCGCCGTTCAACTCTCACCCCGTGGGAACCGGTCCCTTTGTCTTCGAGGAGTGGGCCGTTGGTGACTCGATCACCCTGAACGCCAACCCCGACTACTTCCTCGGTGCACCGAAGGTCGACGGCGTGATCGTCAAGTTCGGCGATCAGGTGGCGCTGACCAGTCAGCTGCAGACCGGCGCGATCGACATTCTCGAGGTTGATCGGGATGGCTACGAGACGTTCGACGGCGATTCGGCGTTCAACATCTACAGCTATCCGATGCTGAGCGTGGACTACGTGGGCTATCGCGTGGGTCCCGGCCGCGCGGAGGACACGCGGGGTGAGCTGCCGGTGTACAGCCGGACGATCCGTCAGGCGCTGGCGTATGCCACCAACAAGGATGCACTGGTGGAAGCGGCGTTCGGGGTCAGCGGGTATCCCCACGACTCGGTGTTCCCCAAGGGATCGATCGCCGACAGCCCCAATGACAACTCCTACGACTACGATCCCGACCGTGCCCGGAGCATGATCGAGTCTGAGGGCTACACGTTCAACAACGCCTCCGGTTTCTACGAGAAGGATGGTGAACCGCTTTCCATCGAACTCCTGTATTCCGAGGCCGACGGTGCCGCCGCCGCCATTCTCAACGAGCAGTGGCGCGAAGTGGGTGTGGATCTTCAGCTGCGGTTGCTGGACTTCGGTGCGTTGATCAACGTGCTCCTGCGCAAGAGCGACGCCGAGGGTGACCTCGAGAGCGACGGTGCCGCTTTCAACGCCGAGGAGGCCGCCACGGACTCGCCGTTTGAGGCCTACCTGCTGGGATTTGCCCAGGAGTCGGACCCCGACGAGTACGCCCAGTATTTCGTGGACGACGATTTCTGGAACTTTTACCACTACGAGAACGCGGACGTGCAGCGGTGGTTTGCCGAACAGGCGGTCACCGTCGATCCCGACGCGCGGCAGCAGATTCTCTATCGCATATCGGAGCAGCTGTCGGAGGACCTGCCGTGGTTTGTCTACGCCGGTACCAACGAGGTTGTGGTGACCGGTGCAAACATCGGGGGATTCTCGCCGGACACGCGCGGGTACACCCTGAACGCGCATCTCTGGACGCTGGACTGAGGCACAACGGGATCCGGTTGCGGTGCGGCGCGTGTCGTCGCGCCGTACCGGTCCGTTGTCTGATCACACTATGACAACCGAACGCGTTCTTCAGGACCTCATTCGCATCGACAGTCAGAACCCGCCGGGAAACGAACGGGCGGTTGTCGATTTCATTTCGGCGCTGTGCCGCTCCCACGATCTCGCCCACCAGGTGGTTACCACGGGGGAAGGGCGGGCAAACATCGTGATTCGTCTGGCGCCGGAACTCCCGGACCGGATCGTCCTTCTCGGACACCTGGACGTGGTACAGGCGGATCCGAAGCGGTGGGATCACGACCCCTTCGGTGCCGAGATCGTCGACGGGTTTCTGTATGGCCGCGGCGCTCTCGACATGAAGTACTTTGTGGCGGTGGCGATGCAGACGCTGATCGCGCTGAAGCCCCGGGAGGCGAACCTCAACCGCGGGATTACCGCGGTTTTCACCGCCGACGAGGAAGCGGGGAGTTCATTCGGACTGCCGAAACTTCTGGAGGATCCGGCACTGCGGGACGAACTGCGGGGGCGAGCCGTGCTGAACGAAGGCGGCGGCTTTGCGTACCGGAGCGGCGGGCGCTGGTACTCATTGATCGAGACCGGCCAGAAGACGGTGTGCCGCCTGCGGGTGACGGTGGCGGAGCGACCGGGGACCAACCCGTACTTCCCGACCATGACCCACGAGGCGATTCTGGCGGACGCGACCGAAGCGGTCCAGTCGGCCGAACTCCCGCACCGCATGCCGAACACGGCTCAGACACTGGTCTCGCGAATCCTCGGCGGCGGCCACGACCTCTCGACACCCGCCGGTGCCGACGCCGTGGTGGCTCACCTGAACGAGCGGGGCGACCGGTTTCTCTCGGGTCTGGTGCACGCCATGACCCATTCGATGATCACCCCGACCGTCGTCCGCGGTGGAGCCCGTCACCCGGACCTGCAGGACGGGATCAAGGCGACCGTCGATTTCGACTGCCGGCTGCTGCCGGGGATCACTCGCGATGAGTTTCTTGACGCTGTGGACCGGGCGCTGGCGGACCTGGAGGTGGAGCGCGAGATCCTCTCCTTTTCCGAAGGGTACGACGGTCCCGGGTCCTCACCGGTGTTCGCCGCCGCCGAGGCAGCGATCAGGCGCCACGACGGCGAGATCGCGGCGGCGGTACCGTTTCTGACCCCCGGCGCCAACGACGGGAAGTACCTTCGTCCGCTGGGGTGCGAGGTGATCGGATTCGCCCCGCTGGATCGCAGTCAGCCGTTCGAAGACGTGATCGGACGGATTCACGGCGACAACGAACGGATCTCCCTGTCGGGACTCGAGTTCTGTCGGAGGGTGATCGGTGACGTATGCGAGCGCTACGTGGAGGGGCGCGACAATGAGTGATACCCAGCATCAGACAACGGAAAGCGCGGTGATCGTTCGCAGAATCGAAGACGAGCTGAAGGCGCGGGGGATCGACCTGTACCTGATCGTCTCCCGCGAGGACTCCGATCCGATCGTGGCGCGCATCCTAAATGCCCACGTGGTTGCCCAGACGGCGTTCCTGTTCCGGGCCAACGGCGAGCACCTGGTGCTCACCGGGCGAACCGATGCGATGGCCTACGACGGGTACCCGTTCTTTCGCGAGATCATCGCCATGGAAGAGGGCTTCGACGTGGAGTTTGCCCGAGTGTTCGAACGCCTGCAGCCGAAGCGGGTGGCCCTCAACATCTGCGAGGATGATCCGCAGTACGATGGCCTGCGCTGGGGCCTGTATCAGCAGCTTCAGGAGATCGTCGGCGCCGACGAGCTGCGGGCGATGGAAGTATCGAGTGCGGAGATGCTGCGGGCGGTGCTCCAGTGAGCGAACCGATCGATGTGGTGGCGGTCTTCCGCGATCTCGTTCGCCTCGACACCAGCAATCCGCCGGGAAACGAGGTGATCGCCGTATCCTACCTGCGCGACCTGTTTGACCGGTTCGGGGTGAGCTACGAGGTCGTGGAGCCGGAGCCGACCAGACAGAGCATCGTCGCGCGGATCGGCCCGGAGACGGGACGCGAACCGATCGTGCTCATCTCGCACCTCGACGTGGTACCGGCGAATCCCGCGGAGTGGGACTATCCGCCCTTTGACGCTGTGGAGGACGCCGGAGAGATCTACGGCCGCGGCACGATCGACACCAAGTACCTGACCGCCATGGAACTCGGCGCCTTTCTTCAGGCGCGCACCTGGAACCTCAACCGGCCGGTGTACTTTGTGGCCACCGCCGACGAGGAGCAGGGCAGTACGCACGGGATGGCGGTCGTCGCCGAACGGTACGCCGACGCGTTCCGGGGCGGCATCGTGATCAACGAGGGTGGCGGTTTTTTCGTTCCCCACGGGACCGAGCGTCTTCAGCTGTGCACCGCCGGAGAGAAGGGGCGCTGTACCGTCCGGATCACCATCGACGGGAGCGCCGGTCCCGCGTCCTTTCCGTCCGACAACCGGACGGTGGCAACGCTGACCGACCTCTTCCGTCGCATGGCGTCTCACCCGTTTCCGGTGGAGGAGAACGCGGTCTCGCGGCGCTTCGACGAGATCCTGGGTGACGGGATCGAGGATCCCTTTCTCCGGGCGTTCCGGGAGTACAACCGCCGCGACGCGTTCATCCTCCGGCAGTACGATGTCGGCTCCCAGATCAACGTGCTCCCGGCGGGGGCAGCGTTCGAGGTTCAGTTGCACCTGCTGCCGGGACGCGACCGCGCCGCCGCCGAGGGCATCCTGGATGCGGTGTTTCGCGACTCGCCGGCGCGGTGGGAGATCACCGATTTTCGCCCCGCGTTTATCTCCGATATCGCGGGCGAGGCGTACCGCGCCCTGGAACGCGCGGCGGCGACGCACTTTGGTGCCACCCGGCTGCTCCCGGTATTCGCCCTGGGGCAGACCGATGGGCGTTTTCTGGGGACGCGGGGATGCCACGTCTACGGGTTTGCACCGGTGACGGACGCGATTCCCTTTTCGGGGGTCCTCGAGCGGGTGCACCAGAAGAATGAAAGCGTCACCCGGGACTCGGTGGAACTCGGCGCACGGGTACTCGGCGATCTGATTCAGGCGACAGCGCAGGGGGAATGATGAACGACCAGACACGACTGCACAGAGAGAAAATCGCGCAGGCACGACGATACATGGCGGAACGCGGCATCGACGCGTGGCTCATCCGGGATCGCGGCACCGGAGACCCCTGTGTTCCCCTGATGTTCGGTATACAGACCGTCGGCGACGCGGTCTACCTCATCACCGGTGGCGCCGCCACGGCCCTCGTGGAATCCCGGGACGCCGACGCGGTGAACGACTCGGCGCTCTTTGACCAGGTGATTGTGGTCGGCGAAGAAACGGGGGCCGACAGCGAGCGGGCCGCGCGCCTGCGCACCCTGCTCGGGGCTATCGCTCCAACGCAGATCGCGGTCAACGTCTCCGCCGCCAACCACCTTGCAGACGGCATGACGGTCGGGACGTACCGGTCGCTGCTGACGATGCTGGGACCGGAGCTGAGCGGGCGACTCGTACCCAGCGACGAGTTCCTGCAGCGGTTGCGCAGCATCAAGACCGCGGAGGAGGTGGCGTACATCCGCAAGGCGATCGCTATCACTCTGGAGATCTACGACGAAGTGTTTGCCGCCATCCGCGTGGGCATGACCGAGATCGAGGTCGGTGAGCTCTTTATCGAGGGGATGCGGAAGCGCGGTGTGGTCAACGGTATCACCCGGTCGCTCACGCCACCGATCGTCATGAAGCACAAGATCGCCCACCGCGCCCCGGGCCCCGGCGTCATCGAGAAGGGCGACTATCTGATCATGGATTTTTCCGTGGACTACTGCGGATACTGTTCCGATATCGCCCGGACCGCCTACGTCCTCCGTGACGGCGAGACCGGCCCCAGCGATGCGATGGAGGCCGCCTTCCGCACCGTCCGTGAGGCGACCGACCGGGCGCTGGAGGTGCTGAAGCCGGGTGCGATCGGACGTGACGTGGACCACGCGGCGCGGCAGTACGTCCTGGACCACGGCTACCCCAACATCTTTCACTCCGTGGGGCACCAGGTCGGCCGCGACGTCCACGACGGCGGGACGATGCTGGGACCCGACCGGGGTGGATACCGCAAGGACTCCCTCGGAACCGTGGAAGCGGGAATGGTGTTCGCTGTGGAACCGACGATTCTGTACGAGGAGGGCCCCGCGATCATCTCCGAGGACAACTATCTGGTAACCGATGACGGCGCAGAACTGCTGGGCGAACCGCAGCGGAACCTCGTGCTGATCTGATAGGAGTGCCGCGATGACGAGATACGTGATCAAACGGCTGGTGCAGTCGATCCCGGTGATATTCGGCATCACCGTCCTGTCGTTCGCCATTATGAAGCTGGCCCCCGGCGATCCCCTGGCGAACTTCGTCAACCCGACGATCAGCATGGAGGACCTGGAGGCCTCGCGAAGCGCCCTGGGGCTCAACGATCCGTGGTACGTGCAGTACACCCGGTGGCTCTCGGAGGTGGTTCGCGGCAATCTCGGCTACACCTACGCCGGAAACCACTCGATCCGCATGCTCATCGGCCAGCGGCTCCCCAACACGATCATTCTCACCCTCTCCGCGTTCATCCTGAGTTTTGCGGTGGGGGTTCCGATCGGTGTTATGGGTGCGGTACGGAAGAACACCCGTACCGACTACGGCCTCACGATCTTCTCGCTCGTCGGCGTGTCGGTGCCGTCGTTCTTCTTCGGACTCCTCATGATCTACCTGTTCAGTATTCTGCTGGGGATCTTTCCGCCCGGCGGCATGGTGAACATCCGGGCCCGGTACGTGGGGTTCGCGCGGATTATGGACATCGCCCACCATCTGGTGCTCCCGGCGATCGTCCTGTCGCTGAGCAACATCGCCACCGTGAGCCGATTCACCCGCTCCAACATGGTGGACGTCCTCAAGGAGGACTACATCCGCACCGCCCGCGCCAAGGGGCTGCGCAACAAGGCGATCGTGTACAAGCACGCGTTTCGCAATGCGCTCATCCCGGTGATCACGATCTTCGGGCTTTCGATCCCGTTCCTGTTCAGTGGGGCGTACATCACCGAGAGCATCTTCAACTGGCCCGGTATGGGAAGCCTGGGTATTCAGGCGATCCAGGACCGCGAGTACGGCATCGTGATGGCGCTCAACCTGATCACGGCCACGCTGGTGCTCATGGGAAACCTGACGGCGGACATCCTGTACGCCGTCGCCGACCCCCGGATTCGTCACTAGGAGCGCGTGATGCAGATATTCCAGAAGAACAGTTTCTACGATCTGGCGTATCGGCGGTTCATGCGCAACCGCCTGGCGATCATCGGAGCCGCCATTACGCTGGCGTTTGTGTTCATCGCCGTGTTCGCGCCGGTCCTGACGCCCTACGGACCGTCTGAGTTTTTCTTCTCCGCCGACGGAACCACCTACAGCCGCTACGCAGCACCGAGCGGGGCGCACCTGCTGGGCACCGACGCCCTGGGCCGCGACGTGCTCACGCGCATCCTCTACGGCGCCCGCGTCACGATCCTGGTGGCGTTTTCCGCAGTGCTGATCTCAACCGTGATCGGAACGATCGTCGGTCTCGTGGCGGGCTACTTCGGCGGCATCGTGGACGGGGTGCTCATGCGCATCGTGGACGTGGTGATCTCCTTTCCGGTCCTCTTTCTGCTGATTTCGATCTCCACGATCCTCACGCCGTCGGTGTGGATCGTCGTGTTCGCCATCGGGTTCGTGCGATGGACCAACACCGCCCGCCTGGTACGGGGAGAGGTGCTGCGAATCAAGGAGCTGGACTTCGTCTCCGCCGCCCGCGGCGTCGGCTCTACCTCCACAAAGATCATCCTGCGCCACATCATTCCCAACATTCTGGCACCGGTGATGGTGCAGATCACGATCGGGACCGCGCAGGCGGTCCTCATGGAGGCGTCGCTGAGCTTTCTGGGTGTCGGGGTGCAGCAGCCGACTCCCAGTTGGGGCAACATGCTGATCGACGCGCAGCGGTCGCTGGTGTTGCGGGAGATGCCCTGGATATGGATTCCCCCGGGGACGGTGACGCTGTTGTTGGTTCTGGGTATCTACTTCCTCGGTGACGGGCTCCGTGATGCCTTTGACCCGAAACAGTAAGGGGGTGACCACGGTGAGTGAAATACTGCGGGTGTCCGGCCTCACGGTCGAGTTTTCTACCGAGGACGGGACCTTTTCGGCAATAGAGGACGTCGGGTTCGGCCTGGAACAGGGAAAAACCTTGGCGATCGTGGGCGAGTCGGGGAGCGGCAAGAGCGTGACCTCCCTGGCGATCATGCAGTTGCTCGCCGAGAACGGGAGGATCACCGCCGGGGAGATCGTCCTGGACGGCGAAAACCTGCTGGATCTCCCACCGAACGACATTCAGCACCGCATTCTGGGTCAGCAGATCTCCATGATCTTTCAGGAGCCCATGACCGCCCTCAACCCGATCCTCACGGTGGGAGACCAGATCACCGAGGTGCTTCTGGAGCACCAGGGGATCGCGAAGAAGGCGGCCTACGAGCGGGCGATCGAGGTGCTCAGGGAGGTGGGAATTCCCTCACCGGAGAAGCGCATCCGCCAGTACCCCCACGAGCTGAGCGGCGGGATGCGACAGCGCGTGATGATCGCCATGGGCCTCGTCTCGGAGCCCAAGGTGATGATCGCCGACGAGCCCACCACCGCCCTGGACGTGACGATCGAGGCGCAGATCCTGGACCTCCTGGACCGGCTCAAGCGAGAGTTCGGCACCTCGATCCTGTTTGTCACCCACGATCTCAACGTGGTGGCCGATATCGCCGACGACGTGATCGTGATGTACGCCGGGCAGATCGTGGAACGGGGCTCGGTTCTCGACGTCTTCGAGCAGCCAAAGCACCCCTACACGCAGGGGCTTCTGGGGGCGATGCCGTCGCTTACCGGGGTCGAGGGCGATCTGCCGACGATTCCCGGGGTGGTGCCGTCGATCGCAAACCGGCCGTCGGGCTGCCGGTTTCACAACCGCTGTCCCTTCGCCCACCCCCGCTGCACCGCCGAGGCGCCGGCGGTGTACCGTGTCGGCGGCCAGGATGTGCGCTGCCACCTCTTCGATCCCCACCGCAGTGAGGAGTCGCAATGAACGCATCAACCGGCAACGCAACCGGCAACGCACCCGTGGGGCGCGGCGAGGTTCTGCTCGCTGCCCGAGACCTCAGCAAGCACTACCGCGTGCGGCAGTCGTTCTTTGGTCCGGCTTCCGCGGTGCTCAAGGCGGTGGACCGCCTCTCGTTTGAGGTGTACCGCGGCGAGACGCTGGGTGTCGTGGGGGAATCGGGGTGCGGCAAAAGTACCCTGGGTCGCATCCTGCTGCGCCTCGAGGACCCCACGGAGGGAGACGTCTCCTTCGAGGGAGAGGATATCGTCGGCTATGATCGGCGTCGGCTGCGGGCGCTCCGGGAGGAGATGCAGTTCATCTTCCAGGATCCCTACAGTTCCATGAACCCGAAGATGACGATCCGCGACATCATCCTCGAGCCGCTGGAGAACTACCGTCCCGATATGGCGGTGAGCGAGCGCGAAACGCTGGCCGGGGATCTGCTGGAGATGGTGGGGCTCACGAGGGACGTGCTGCGTCGCTACCCCCACGAGTTCAGCGGCGGTCAGCGACAGCGCGTGGTGATCGCCCGCGGGATCGCCCTCAACCCCAAGTTCGTGGTCTGCGACGAGGTGGTATCGGCCCTGGACGTGTCGGTGCAGGCGCAGGTGATCAACCTGCTCGCGGACCTCAAACGCCGGCTGTCGCTCACCTACCTGTTTATCTCCCACGACCTGCGGGTGATCCGCCACGTGAGCGACCGCGTCATGGTGCTGTATCTGGGGCAGATCATGGAAATCGCCCCGGTGAACGACCTCTTCGATCGGCCCATGCACCCGTACACGCGGTCGCTGCTGGGAGCGATCAGCAAGGGCGATCCGCGCAACCGTCAGGAACGGGTAATTCTGCGCGGCGAGATCCCCAGTCCCCTCAACGCCCCCGCCGGCTGCCCCTTCGCGACTCGGTGCCCGATGGCGGACACCAGGTGTCACGAGGAGCAGCCGCGGCTGGAACCCAGGGACGACGGTCGCGTCGTTAGTTGCTGGAAGGTGTGAGGGGGTCGCGCCGGGGCCTTCTGCGGGGCTCCGCCGGCGGGGACTACCGCACGATGTGGAGCGACTCCTGCCGACCGGCGGGATACTCCACCACGCCGTCGCGGAACACGACGTCGATCTCCTGCCCGTACATGATCGTCAGGTCGTCCCAGGTGGCGACCGGCTCGCGGACGTTGAGCTCCAGGGCGTAGCACGTGCGATCGTGGATCCGGTTTTCGCCGGAACCCTCCACGAACTCCTGGTTGCCGAAATGGCCGATCGTAGGGCCCGGGCCGTGGCCGAAGAGACCCGTGGGGTGACTGTACACCATAGGACGGGCAACACCTGCTTCCCGCGAAGCCGCCAGCGCGTCGGCGAGGACCTGGTTTCCCGTGCGTCCCCCGGCAAACTGCGCCGCTGTGGCGTCCATCACCTGCAGCGCCGTGCGGTGAATCTCCTCCAGCCGGGCGATCGTTTCCGCGTTGTGCGGGTCGTCGGGGTTGTCGATATACGCCATCTCCTGAACGTCGGAACACAGGCCGCCGTAGCAGAAGCCCACATCGCAGTGGAGGACGTCGCCGGGCCGGATTACCTCGTCGTCATCGTCGATATGCGCCGCTCCGGCCCGGCGCGCCCAGACGGTGGCGTCAAACCACGGCACCATACCCAGGCGGTAGCCCCGTTCCATCATTGAGAAACGTGCCTCTCCGAGCGTAGTGCGCCCCGGGGTGATACCCTCGCGGGAGTACAGCCAGGCGATGATCTCGCGGGTTTTTGCCAGCACCTGCCGGAAGAGGTCGATCTCGCGGTCCGTGCGTGACTCCAGCCAGCGAACGGTCAGCGCTGCGCTTGAGACGAGACGGTCGCGGTACGTGTCACCCAGAGCCGCCGACAGACGGTCAAAGTTGGACTTGCTCAACCCGTCGGCGAAGGCGGTTTCCGGGGATGTCTCCACCGCGATCGTGCGGGGATCGATCTCCTGCACCAGGCGTTCCAGGCGCTGCCACTCGTCCTCCTCCGGGAGCGCGCGGATCGTCTCCAGGTCGTAGGAGGTGGCGAAGGTTCCATAGAACGCGTCGATGTCCAGCCCGGGGGGGCGCAGCAGAATCGGTTCGTAGAAGCGGCCGATCGTGAAATCCGGCCGCGAGACAATGTAGCGACGCCCGTCGCGGAGAAACACGAACAGCGCGCGACGCCGGGCGTGAAAAAAGCTCGACGGCAGGAACGAGGGAACTGTGGGACCCTCGTTATACTCGTCGCCGATGACGATCCACATATCGGTGTCGGTCTCTTCCATGAGGCGCGGCAGGATCGTGTCCAGGCGCTCGGCGAGGATCTCGTCGCGGAGGCGAGCCAGCGCCTGCAACGGCATGATGGGGGTGTCCACTCAGGTCAGTCCTTTCTGTACTGCGCGCGCCGAGAGGGCGTCCCGGATCCGCAGAAACGCCGCCTCGGCGCGACGGTCGTCGGCGAAAACGGCGAACACCAGGCGAATCCAGCCCTCGCCGTGGGCGCCGTACTGATCACCGGGGTTCACCAGAACGTTGGCTTCGGCGAGCAGGTAATCCACGATCTCGGCGGATCTTCCCAGGGCGGAGACGTCGAGCCACGCCAGAATACCCGATTCCGGCGCCTGCATGCGCACACCGGGAATGGAGCCCAGAATCTCCACCATGAGGCGACGCCGAGCGTCCAGGCGCCGTCGGATCTCCGGGAGAATCTCCGGGTCCTCCAGTGCCGCGGTGGCTCCGATCGACGAGGCCGTGGAGGCGGCACCGATCACGTTCACCGCGGCACCGTACAGCACGTCCATCACGTGGTCCGAGGTGCAGATGTGACCGATGCGCAGCCCGCTGAGGCCGTAGCCCTTGGAGATCGATCCCACCGTCACGGTGCGCTCCCACATTCCGTCCAGGGTGGCGGGGGAGACGAACTCGATGTCGTCGTAGACATGGTCTTCAAACGCCTGGTCGCAGACCAGGACCAGGTTGTGCCGGATGACGACCTCCGCCAGCGCCTCCAGCGTCTCACGCCGGTAGACCGTGGTGGTGGGGTTGTTCGGATGGCACAGGAGCACCATTTTGCTGCGGTCGGTGATTCGGGTCTCCAGCTCCGGGATGGAGAGCTGGTAGTTGTCTTCCGGCGAGAGCGGGACCGACACGGTGGTGCCGCCGAGCAGCTCCGGGTTGAGGAGGTTGTTGGGGTAGGTTGGCTCCGGTACCAGAACCTCGTCACCGGGCCCGATGAAGGGCATCATCGCGTACAGCAGCCCGGCGTCGGAGCCCGGTGTCACCAGGATATTGCGCCCCGCGTCGATCTCGCGACCCATCCGGCGGGAGAGCCGCCGCGCCAGCGCCTGGCGCAGATCGGCACGGCCCACGGGCATGGAGTAGTGGGAGGGCGTCCCCTCAGCGAGCGCCGTCGTCATCGCGTGTTCCACGGAGGCGGGAAGCGAGGGATCGGGAAAGAACGGATCCGCCCAGGCCATGATGTCGACGCCGCGCTCGATCAGGCGACCGGCGCCGTCCCCCACATCGGCTTTCTGCACCGAAGAAAACAGACCGCCGTTGAGTCCTGCAAAGGACGGCGTCATCAGATCACGCGGATCCACGCCGCGCCCCCGGTTGTGTACACGAAGTTGTCATGGTGACAAAAAAGTGTCACAACCGGCCGGCGTGGTCAAGGGCGCGGGGACAGGCCGCCCGCGGCCACGGGCGATCGCACCACGCGGTCAAGGGCGGCGTTTGCCGGCCGGTGTCAGCCCGCCGGCGTCAGCCCGCCGGCGTCACCATGCTCCGCCAGTGTCCCGCGGCGCGGTAGTCCTCCGCCGGGGTGATCAGTCCGCCGGACGAACCGGTCAGTTGCACACCGCCCATCGTTCGGGAGATCGACCGTGAGAGCGTGGCCATCGCGGTTTCCACCAGTCCGCCGTCAAAGCCGGTGTCGCGCGCCTCTTCCACCATCTGCATGGTGATCACCCGTCCCAGGGCGCGACCCAGCTCAACGCGGTCGCGCTGTGGCAGGTCGGTGCCGGGGGCGACATCAAACGCGTGCCGGACGCGGTCGGCAACCCGGGTGGTGAGCTCCTGCGTCTTCAGGTACAACGCGAGACTCGAGGCCTTCGCGCGCTTCATCCCCTTGAGGACGGCGTCGGCGATCTGCTCGTAGAGAATATCGTTGGAGCCCTCGAAGATCTGGAACGGCCGGCAGTCCACCGTGGCGCGGCCGGCGTAGCTGTCGCGCCGATAGCCTTTTGCACCGACCAGCTGCAGAAGCGACTGAGACGCCTCCTGCATCATGTCGGTCACCACCGTCTTGATCGCGTTGGCCTGCAGCGCCATGCCGGAGCAGTCCCGGTCGATGGACGCCTCACGGGAGGTGTAGGCGCACATCGCCGAACACGCGGTGTATGCCGATTCGATCTCCGCAAGGCGGTCCTGGACCTGATCGTAGGTGTGGAGCGGGCGTCCGCCGACGTGCCGTCGGCGCACATGAGCCCAGGCCTCGTCGAGAATGCGACGGAGGAAGCCCATCGCCATCCCGGGAAACTGCAGGCGGCTGCGGTGGAGGACATCGAGCAGCATACGCACACCGCTGGCCAGCGGCTGCAGCCTGTTTCCAGCGGGGACGTGGGTATCGATTCGGTTCCTGCCGTAGGGGATCTCCTCGAGACCCAGGCTGTGAAAATACTCGTCCACCGCAATGCCACCGCGGGACTTGTCCCACACAAAGAAGTTGATGTTGCGTCCCAGACGGCCGTCCTCTGCCTGTTCCCGGGTCGTCAGCAGCCAGAAATCCGCGTGACCTGTCAGGCCCGCCCAGTGTTTGGTGCCGCGAATCCGAAACCCATCGCCCTCCGGAACGAAGGAGGTCTGCATGTTGAGGGCGTCGGAGCCGAAGTCCGGTTCGGTGATCATGAGCCCACCCAGGGCGCCGTCGTTCAGGACCCGGGAAAACACCTGCTGCTGGAGCTCCGGCGTTCCGTACCGGGAGACCGGCTGCAGAAAGAGCGCACCGTTGATACCGGCGATCAGCGAGAGCGGGAGGGATGTGTACGAGAGTTCCTCCAGCACCGAGAGTGACTCGGCTGTGATCTGGCCGCGTCCGCCGTATGCAGCGGGAATGAACGTGGCAAGCGGGCGGGGGGCGTGGGCGCCGCGGTGGAGTCGCGAGAACTGTTCCACCGCCGGGTAATGGGGCCCCGCATCGCCTCGCAGATGCCCGGCAATCGCCGCAGCGGATTCGCGCGCCCAGGTGGCGTAGCCCTCCAGGGCTGTCCGGATTGAGTCGATGAATGCCGCGACCTCAATTGTCGGCCCGCGGCCGATATTTTCACTCGTCATGGTTCGGAGCCTAACGGAGACACGTGGGAAACGCAAGTGAGCTGGAGTCCAGGAAATATTCACATTCTTGAAAAAAACTATAGCCGCCCCAGACATTGTGAGGTACTATTGCTGAGGCTGCATTCCTGACCTGTTTTGTAATCAACCAGGCACTTCATGTGGGTCACGTGCATCCGTGGGGGGAAGCAATACATCGCGTGAGGGTGGGACGCACTATTCGGAATCTCGTTGTCGCATTGGGCGTCTTGACGCTGGTCGCGTTCGTCGGCGGCTGTGTCCAGCCGTTTGTGTACGCGCCGGACGCGCTGAATGTACCTGTCGATTCACCCACCGAGACTCCGACACCGGTGGATCCGCCGGCGGCCCCGGAGCAGGTTGCGACGCCGGCGTTCGATGTCTCCCCCGGCACCTACAACGCCGACCTGGCGGTTTCGATTTCGTCGACGACGTCGGGGGCAACGATCCGCTACACCACCGATGGTTCGCTTCCGGACGAGAACTCCACGGTTTTTGTCGAACCGATCCCCGTGGCGGGACACCTGACATCGATGACGATTACCGCCGTCGCCACCCGGGACGGGATGCGGGACAGCGAGGTTGCCACCGCAACGTACACGATCAACTACGACGCGACCAATCCCCCAACGTTCAGCCCGGAGCCGGGTTCGTTCGCGACGGATCAGACCGTGACGATATCCGCCCCCGACGAGGGGGCAGCAGTGTATTTCACCACCGACGGCACCGAGCCGCAGGTTTCTCCCTCGTACCGGTATGAGACACCCGTTAGCGTCTCCGGCCACGGCACCTCCGTGACGATCCGCGCGATCGCGGTCGCGCCGGGGAAAACGACGAGCTCAGAAGCATCCGGCACCTGGGCCATCGAGTATCAGCCGACGGCGCCGGTGACGATAGCGCCTACCGGGGGATCATTCGCCAACGATGTACTCGTGCTGCTGGAAACCGCGACAGACGGGGCGTCGATCTACTACACAACCGATGGCTCCGAACCGACCCAGGAGGCCACGCAGTATTCGGAACCGTTCACCGTGTCTCAGACGGGAACGACGGTGCGTGCGATCGCCGTGGGGTCGCAGATGCTTGCATCGACCCCGACGAGCGAGACGTACACGCTGGTGGCGGGCGACGTCGGCGTCAATGTCACCGGGGGTGATCAGGTCGCAAATGTCCAGGTCACCTTGAGTACGGCGACGAACGGTGCGACCATCTACTACACCACGGACGGGACCACGCCCACGGGTGAGTCATCTGAGTACGCCGGGCCGTTGACGCTTTCGATCCCGACCACGCTGAAGGCGGTGGCGGTGCGGGCCGGCTACCAGGACTCGGCGGTGGCGGTCCAGAACTACCTGCCGCCGGCGGCGTCGGTTGCGTTCAGCGTGCCCGGTGGTGAATACACCGTCGCGCAGTCCGTCGAACTCACCACCGAGACCCCGGACGCAACGATCCACTACACCACCGACGGCTCCGATCCCACCGACGCGGCGCCGGTCTACTCTACCAGTGTGCAGGTGCTCGAAACGATGACGATCCGGGCGATCGCGCTCAAACCGGGCGAGTTCTCCGCCTCCGCCGTGTCCAGCGCCACCTACACGCTGACCGGCGCGTTCTTTGACGTGGGGTTTTCGCAGATCGAGTCGGAGTTCGACGGTGGCAACCTGACGCAGACCCCGGTGGACAACAGCGGACAGAACCGGCTCCCCGTCGGCACGATCATCTACATTCACACCAACCAGGATCGACTGGCCAAGATGGTGCTGAAGGAAGACAACGGAACGACCTACCGGTATTCGCTGGTATCCTACAACGCCGACGGTTCCGTTCACGGGCTGCGTTACGACAACTGGATCAACCCCGGCACCAGCGTCGACGTGGATCTCGGCAATACCTACGCCGGTTCCGGCGGCCAGGATCTGGGATACACCGCGACCGACGAGACGCCTGCTCTGTCCTTCGTCGCCAACGGAACGGCGACGATGATGGTGATCCTGCCGTGAAAATCTGGCTCAAAGTCGCGTTTGTCGTCCTCCCGGTCCTTCTTGCAACGCTGGTGATCGGCGGCGTCTCGTCGTACCTGGTGGCGGTCAACGCGGTCAACCGCGTTACGACGGAATTCCTGGATTTCAAGGTATCGGAACTCGAAAACTACATGACCGGTCAGTGGGACCTGCTGGTCCAGAACGGGCTCACGGGGGACCCGGTCATGGAGAGAGCGACGCAGGCGGGAATCGAGGTGTACGCCGAGGGGCTGATTCGCAGCGAGACGGAGCTGATTTTCGCGCTGGACCAGAACCTCGATGTCGCGATGGCAACCGGGGAGGTTGGGCTGAGTGACGACGAGCGTACCGCCCTGGGGCGCTTTGTCGGGTCCGAGGAGATCCGTTCGCTCCAGACGATTCGGGTGGCGGATGACGAGCGGATCGCCATGGGGTTCACCTTCGACCCGTTCTCGTGGCTGGTGATCGTCAGCGAGGACCGGACGGCGTTTTACACCTACCTCAATCGCATCACCATCCAGACGGTGGTGTTGATCATCGGCGGCACCCTGTTCTCGCTGCTGTTGATTCTCTTTTTCGTGCGCTACACGATGCAGCCGCTCAGTCGCATGGCCGGCGCCATGAAGGAGATCATCTCATCCAACGACCTGAGCGCGCGAGTGGCGGTCGAACACGACGACGAGATCGGCCAGGTGTCGCACACGTTTAACATCATGGTCGGCGAACTGGACAAGGCGTACAGCGCGATCAAACAGTACGCCTTTGATGCCGTCGTCGCCCAGAAGAAAGAATCCAAGATCCGCAACATCTTCCAGAAGTACGTACCCCAGGAGCTGATCGACCGGTTCTTTCAGAACCCGGAATCGATGCTGGTTGGTGAGGATCGCGAACTTGCGATCCTGTTCTCCGACATCCGAAGCTTCACGTCGATCTCGGAGCGGATGGCTCCCGACGACCTCGTCGGGTCCCTGAATCGCTATTTCTCCATGATGGTGGATATCATCATGAACCGGCAGGGTGTCGTGGACAAATACATCGGTGACGCCATCATGGCGCTGTTCGGCGCGCCGGTTCAGCACGCCGATGATCCGGTGCAGGCGGTGCTGGCCGGAATCGAAATGGCGACGTCGGTACACGAGTTCAATCGGCAACAGGTCACGCTCGGGAAACCGGAGTTCAAAATCGGTGTCGGGATTTCCTATGGTTCCGTCACCGTCGGCAACATCGGCACCGAGCGAAAAATGGACTACACCGTCATTGGGGACATGGTAAACCTGGCGTCGCGCCTGGAGGGCCTGACCAAACGGTACCAACAGGAGATCATCATCTCCGCCAGCCTGTACGATCAGGTCCGCGATGACGTGTACTGCCGTCTCCTCGACATGGTGGCCGTCAAGGGACGGAGCCAGGGTGAGCGAATCTACGCACCGGCGGTCGAACTCTCGCCGGAGGTGCGGGCGGTGTGGGACCTTCACAACCGCGGTATGGAAGAGTATTTCGCCGGAGATTTTGGCCGTGGATACGAGACCTTTTCGGACGTAGCATCCCGTATCGGCCCGGAGCGGATAACCTCGATGATGATGGAACGGTGTGAGCGGTACCTCTCCAACCCGCCTCCGGAGAACTGGAACGGCGTGGAAGTCATTACCACCAAATAGGGTGGGTGAAGGAACGGTGCAGCGGTGAACCGGCACACAGCGATCGTGGCTCTCGGAATCCTTGCGTCCGCTCTTGCCCGGGCGCATGCGGTTGACGGTGAGGTGTCCGGTCCGGTGGCCGTCCTGAGCTTCCAGGATCTCTCCGACCAACGATCCGGAGAACCGTTCGAGGAGACCGTTCGGGCGGCGGTGGCGGAACTCGCGGACTCGTTGGGGCTGCGGCTGGTTACCGCACCCGGCGAATCCACGGACGGGGACGGGCGAGGTGGTGACTGGTCTCCCGGCGGCATCCGCGCCGCGGCGGCGGAAGCCCGCGCCGATGTGGCGTTTGTCGGTTTCACCCTGCTCGATGGCCGCTCCGTCTACTTCCAGATGAAAATCTACGACGTATCCCAGGGAGCGGTGGTTGCGTCGGTCTTTGAGCGTCAGCGTCCGGGGCTCTCGTTCTACAACGCGATGCGGGCCGCTATCGCTCGCATGGAGGCCCCCCTGACGGCGTTCCTGGCGGGGGATGGAGACGATGCACCCCGGGTGGACCGCGTGGCATCGATCGTGTTTCGCTCGCCGGATGAAGGCGCCACGATCCGGTTTTCCGGTCAGCCGATCGGCACGGTGACCGACGGCTCCCTTGTCGCCCCGTATTCGCCCCTCGCCGTCGGGACGACGGTACCCGTCCGTGTGGAAAAACGCGGCTACCATCCGGCGGACGTGCGCGTCACGCTGGATTCGGTGGAGAACGACGTCTCGCTTCCACCGCTCCTCCGGAGCACGCGCTATGCCGTGACGGCATGGCTCGATCTCGGCCGCTTTACGGGCGCCGGCACCGGGGCGCGGGCGTATCTGGTGCCCGATGCATCGTTTGTGGAGGTGGATGCCGCACTGCGGCAGCGCTTTGGGGATCGGGCGGCTCTTCGGGGAGATCTTTCGGTTGCCGCGGGTGGCTATATGTTCTTTCCGGTGACCTCACCCGTACGGGTCAGCTTTTCGGCCGGCGGTGGGTTCAGCCGCACCTGGATTCACAGCGCCGACGGTGCACCGCGCACCGACTGGTATCTGTCCCTCGCCGATCCCACGATCGAGTGGTCCGCCGGACGTCGGACGCTGTTCCTGCGCGCGGGGTTTCACTATGCCCTGGGAACCCCGGGGAGCTACGACTCCCGTGGATGGCTGTTGACCGCCGGCGTTCTGCCGCGGATCGCCGTTGGTATGGTGGTAGCGCGCTCATGAAGCGGTGGATTCTCGTTGCGGTCCTGGCTCTGGCGGCGGTTCAGGCGTACGGTGAGGCCGGGGACGTGGACTCCGGACCGCGGCGCCGACTGATCGTCTTTTTTGAGCCATCGCCATCGTTCTCCGCCGTAGATGCCC
The DNA here is from genome assembly GCA_913030605.1 of uncultured Spirochaeta sp. Lineage (GTDB taxonomy): Bacteria > Spirochaetota > Spirochaetia > DSM-27196 > Alkalispirochaetaceae > Alkalispirochaeta. The sequence goes on along the minus strand of CAJWEZ010000010.1, from coordinate 12,140 downwards.
GCCTGATCTACGAGTCGTTAATTGCCGTGCTCAAACGGTCGGATCCCAACCTGATCATCCTCGAATACGACTCGTTCGGCATACCGCCCGATGAACCGGCGCGCGTCGCGGCGACGCGGGAGCGTGACGCCGACGGATGGCTCGCCGTGACCGCGGACGGATCGATGGATGATGTGAGGCTGCACGCCTCGTCCCACGATATCCTTCGGAACGTGACTGACGACACCGTTCTCTCGCCGCCGGACAGGCCGGTACCGTATCGCTTTATCGAACAGGCGTACTGGTTCCCGCTCACCGAGAGGCGGGACCAGTGGACACCGCCGCCGGCAGACCGTGTCTCGCTCGTGGTCAGGGCACCACCCGGCACCGTGCTGTTCGGTATCACCGCCGATCCGATTCCGGTCGGAGATACCGGAGTCGTGGAAACCGCGATCGATCCGCCGGCGGCACTCGAGATTCGCGGCGAAACACCGGGCCATTTACCGATCGAGCGAAGCGTCTACATCCAGTACGACCCGGTGACGGTTGAACTGGACCCGGTGGCGTACAATCGGTGGGCCGTGGACGTCCGCCTCGCAGGGTTTCAGTTTCCCGGGATTCGTGCGGCGTGGTTCCCGAGACCGGCAACCATCTATGTCAGAACCGGCATCACGACGTACACCGCCGGGCTGTACCTGGTGAATGAAGACCCCTCCGGAACGACCCCTAACCTGTTGCAGTCGAACCCGCTTTCGCTGGCAACCGTGCGCGCCGGGATGTTCTTTCGCCTGCCGGATCGAACGCTGCGGCCGTACGCGGAGCTCGGACCATTTCTGAGACTCAGCCACGACGGTGCACCGGCGACGCTCGATCCGGTTGCCCCGTGGGGAATCGGTGGGGCCGTCGGTCTGGAGTACGCACTGCTTCCAAGGGTCCGCCTTTTCGCCGAGTACGAACCGCTTGCCTACGTGCCTCACTCGGTGGACGATTTTCTGTCCGTTTCGTTTCCGGCGGGCTACTATTCCGGACGACGCGTTCCCGGTTACCTGGTCACGGACACGGTGGCCGTCGACATGCGAAACACCGCCCTGGGCGTCCGGTTTCTGTTTGACTAGGCGTCGTCAGCACGCATAGCGACAGGCGCGCGGTCGGGGGCTGGTTTTACGGTGTTCCCAGCGCGCGGTCGGACAGCAGCAGCTGGAGCGAGGACAGGAGGCGCAGTCGCTCCGGGTCGTCCGCGCTCTCGGCGATCTGACGTTCGATGTAGGCGGCCTGCTGCGGCGGATCCGCCGCGAAGGAGATTTCCTCGAGGATATCGCTCACGTCCAGAAGCGCGGCCCGGTATCCCGCGTTCTCAAAGGCGCCATCGTAGGTGTGGATTCTGTCCAGAACACCGGGGAAAAAGCGCTGAACCTCCGTCGACCCCAGGAAGGAATCAAGCGCGAACTTGCCCCTCAAGGCAGCGGCGTCCTCATCGAGGGCGTCGGCGTTGAGTGCCGCCGTCTCTTGCGAACGGAACTCCCGGTACGCACGTTCCAGATCATCCAGCGCAGTCGAACGCCGTTGCAGCGACGTGATTTCCGAACGGGCAGCGGCGAGTTGCGCCGCCAGTCGGTCCCGAGCCGCGTTCAGCTCCTGCGCGCGCGCGTTGGCCTCGTCGAGGCCGGCGGACGCCGCGGCGAGGCGGGTTGTCATCGTGGCGATCCGATCGGAAAGGGCGGACATCGCGGTGTCCTGCGCTTCCAGGCGGCCCCGGGAGTCAGTCACCTCCCTGCCCAGTATGCCGACCCGATCCGTCAGGTTCGCATTCTGCGACTGCAACGTATCGATCTGATCGACAAAGCGCTCGTTTTGCGATCGCAGCGGCTCGATCACCTCCTGCGCCGATAGACGTTCCCGGTCCACCTCGCGCTGCACCAGATAGTCGTGGGCGGCGGCCAATCCCGGGAGACTGGCGAATGCGGCGGAGTACGACGCAACGGCGTCCTCGGGGTTCTCGGTGTCCCGGAACCGGGCCCCGTCCGCCAGAAACGAGCGAAGCGTCTGCAACTGGGTCAGATCCGCGGAGATGGAGTCCGCCGCTGCGGCCCGTTCCATCGTCTCGGCCACCATGCGGTCCAGTGTATTCACCAAAAACAGATCCATCTCGCGCCGGGAGTAGGTGACCGGCGTGCCCCCCGGTGGATCCACGAAGGACCGAAACGACGCCATCGTGGCCCTGGCCTCGGGATAGGCGCCACGCTGCACGGCGTCGCGAATGCTCGAAAGATAGCCGGTGACCTGCGCCTGCAGCTGCCGTTCCGCCTCGCGGTTCCGGGTCAACTCGCTGAGGCGAGCCTGCGCCTGCGCGAGTCCGGTCTGGGCAGCATCACGGTCCGATTCGAGAGCCCGTGTACGCATGGCGAGTTGCTGCTGCAGCTCCGTCTCCCGCTGCTGGTAGGATGCGACCAGCTGGTCCCGCTCGGTGGCGAGCTCGTCGAGCCGGCTATTGTACTCCCGTTGCGCCCGCGCGAGATCTTCCTCCAGCCGCTGCCGCTCCGTCTCGAGTTGCGATCGAAACTCGGCGAGGGTGCGATCCGCCTCCTCGGCGCGGGACCGTTCAAACGACGCCAGCTGGTTCTCGAGACGAGTGCCTGCCATTCCCTGGCCCTGGAGTCGATCGCGTTCCGTCGCCAGCTCCTGGGCCAACTGATCGCGGAGGGCCGCCTCACGCTCGCGAATCCGATCCTCCATGGACGACAGGAGCGAGTTGCGTTCCTCGGCCACCGCCTGGAGTCGTTGCTGGACATCGCGAATCTCCGATTCCTTGCTCTGGAGCTGGTTTCTGGACTCCTCGCGCAACTGACGGATGAGCTGGTTTTCAACGGAGGCGTATACGCGACGGCTTTGCTGGAACGCGTCGGAATCCTGGCCGAAAATGCGGGTCAGGAGAAACACCGACGCCAGGATGGCCACGAGCGCACCCACGTTCACCAGGATCGGGAACAGGACGCCCTTGTTCCCGGCCTCGACCACGAAGAGATCGTCGGTCACCTCGAGTTTGTGCGACTCCGTCATGAGATCGATCTGATCGAGTATCTCGCGTCGTTCGTCGTCCCGGATGGTGGACCCGTACTCCGCCGGCTGCCCGTCTGCCACGATCGAAATTATACTACCATTTTACTAAAGAATGACAATTGGAATTCCGTTTTTTTCGAAACCTTTGACAGGCGCGCCGCAGGTTTCGCCAACTCCGCGTCCGGTGTCGGAGGTCTCCACTGCGTCAATGCCGCGCCTGCTCCGGAAACACGACCGTGCATTCGAAGCCGTCGGTGTGGTGGAACGACACCGTTCCATCCAGCTGGTCCGTGCCGATAGACCGGACCGACGTGAGGCCCATCGAGGTGGCCGAAGCGGGGTCGACGCCGGGACCGGCACCGACACCGTTGTCACTCACCGAAAGGCGAAAGCGTTCCTCGTCCTCCCGACGGAACTCGACGCGGATCGCTCCGGGGCGACCGCCGGGGAACGCGTGCTTGAACGAGTTGGTTACCAGTTCGTTCACGATCATGCCGCACGGCATCGCCATGTCCAGGGCGAGGGCGTAGCTGGCAACGTCGCAGGCGACCGACACGTGTGGACGTGCGTTGCTCCGGGTATGGACGATATGGTCCACCAGTGAGGTCAGGTATTCGGACATGTCTACCCGGGACAGGTCCTGCGCCTGATAGAGCTTCTGATGGACCAGTGCCATAGCGTGTATGCGGTCCCGCGTTGCAGACACAAGGTCCCGGATCGAGCTGTCATCGGGGTACTCGGCTGCCTGGAGCGCCAGCATCGAACTCACGACCTGCATGTTGTTTTTCGTGCGGTGGTAGAGTTCACGAAGCAGAGTCTCCTTCTGGTCCAGAGACGATGCCAGCGTACTGCGCATCGTTTCCACCTCGCCGTACGCCGCGTCGAGGCGTCGCGTCATCTCGTTGATCACGGTTGCGATGCGGTCGAGCTCGTCCCGGGAGCCAAAGACGTGCACGCGGTGACCGAGCCGCAGCTCGCGCCGGTCAAGCTGCGGCAGCGTGAGAGCATCCACGAACCGCGAGATGGTCCGGAGGTGTCGTACCACCATCGTCTGGACGAGGACAAGTATCAGCAGGGAGACGCCCGCGACGACGGCGGCGCTGGTTGCGGCGGTTGGAACGATGCGATCGACAACCGCGCGGTGCAGCATCGCGAGGTCGGCCGTCACCGTCAGGCGCCCGATGACCCGGTCTTCCCCGGACTCGTCGGTGACGACCAGGGGGAACGTGGTGGTCTTCGGCCGTTCGGCGGTGGCGTCCGACTCCTGAATCAGGAGAACGTAGTCCGTGCCCCGGCGTTCCTCAACCTGTGCATCCACCACGTCCGGAGCCATGGTGATACTCTGGAGCAGAATCCGGGTCTGCACCAGATCGAAGTCAAAGACACTCCGACTGATCGCCGGGACGAAGGTTTCGTCGAAACGGGCGAGCGTTTCCTCGAGGCGGTCACGACCCGATCGGGCGTCGATGCGAATCTGGATCGTCGCCGAGAGTACGGTGATCGCCACCCCCGCCAGCGCCACGGCGACCGATAGGCGAAATGCGATACTCTGCCACCAGCGCGGTCTGCCCGCGGCAACACGGATCATCGGTCACTCACTGGGCATCGACGCGTGCAGAGCGCGCCGGTAGGCCGCAGGCGAGAAATCGTACCGGTCAAGGTCGGGGTCAAAAGCCTTTGAAAACCTCCGAAAGTCGATCCCCGCGTGACGGTCGTAGAGTTCGATATACATCGTCGCCGTCTCCCGGGTGGCGACCTCGATCGACGTCTCGATCGTCGATCCCACGTTATCAGCAAAGTCGTGGCCGTGAATGTAGTCGTACAGATAGACGAGGGCTTCGGCAAAGGTGAAGAGCGTGCTCGATGCGGTTGCCACGAGATCGCCATCGCGAACCGCACGCAAACCGCGGGGAGACATGTCCAGCCCTCCCGTGACGACACCGTGACGCGTCGCAGCCTCCCCGGGGCGGGACGCGATCGCGCTACCGGCGCCGATCGCGAGCTGATCGCTGGCGGCCCAGAGCACCTCGATCTCCGGATAGCGGGCGAGCAGCCGCGCCGCGGTCGTGGTTCCTTCGCGCTCCGTCCACTGCGTCGGCACGATCTGGATCAGCCGCGCGTTTCCGTCGTCGGAGACGGCCCGGCGCAGTCCGTTCGCCCGCAGCGCGGAGCCGCTCCACGTATGGTCGCCGCCGATGCCGGCCACCGCTATCGGCGCGCCCGAATCCTCGGTTCGATCGTCCCGCGCCGCGTGGAGCAGTATCTGGCCGAGCCGATACCCCTTTTCCTCCTCGTCCTGGTAGAAATACCCGACCCACTGCGAGAACCGGGTGCGCGGTCCACCGCCCAGCGCGCGGACATCGCGGTCGTGCAGAGGACCGTTGATCATGACGGGAAACCCGCGGCGTTCGGCCTCCGCAACAAGAGGAGGGGCTTGTCCCACGGCCACCGAAAAGATGGCGCCATCGATGTCCGTGGTGCTCTGCAGGATCGCCAGGGCCTCCTCCTCCCGCGCGAACCGGTCGGTCACGTCGAACTCATGAACGAGGAGTTCCACGCCGAGATCATCCGCCGCGTCGCGCAGAATCGCGTATACCTGAGGCCAGTACGTGTTTCCTTCGGTGGTGGGAGAGAACATGATGATCCGGGTTGGATCGTCCTGCGCGCGAACCAGGGCAACGGTCAGACAGAGTATCACACACGCTGTGGTCCCGATCCGCGGTCGTATCACTGGGCGATCCCGCTCAAAGAATACGGCGGCATCCTGCGGTTCGCAAATTCCTGTACGATCCGGCGAGACCGGATACAATACCCGACGTGAAACATACAACCATCCAATGGCGAACGATATCCGACATCCAGTGTACCCTCGGCGAGGCGCCCACCTGGGACCACCGAACCGGCACGCTCTGGTGGGTCGACGGCTGGGGGAACACGGTATACGCGTTTCGCGATGGAGACGCCGCGCCGATCCGCTCGTGGGACGCGGGGCGATTTGCGATCGGGATCATTCTGACCCCCGGGACCGAACCGTGGGTGGTGACGGCGGACTCGGTCCGCACGCTGAACGGCGACCCGGCACCGGGCGTTCCGGAGCATCTCCTGACGGACGCCGGCTTTGATCCCTCGGTCTACCGGTTCAACGATTCCTTCGTGGCGTCGTCCGATCTACTCGTGGCGGGCGTCATGGCGTGGAAACCGGCGGACGCCACCGGCGCGTTTCTCGCCGTCCGCGGCGCGAGAGTGGCCGCCGGCGGAGAATCGGCGGCACCAGCGGTGTCGTCGGTGTCGACCGTCTCTGACGGAGTTCGTCTTTCCAACGGAATCGGCCTAAGCCCCGAGGCGGACGTCATGTACCTCACCGACAGTCTCTCCCGTACGATCTACCGCGCGAGGTTCTCGGCGGCGGACGGGACCATCGGTCACCTGGAGCCGTTCATCGACACGAGCGAGCGCCCGGGGCTGCCCGACGGCATGGCCGTTGCCACCGACGGCACGGTGTTCAGCGCACGGTGGGGCGGGGCGGCCATCGATCGGTACGACCCCGCCGGGACGCTGGCAGAGGTTCTGCCGGTCCCCATGACCCAACCCTCCTGTGTCACCTTCGGCGGTCCCGACATGCGGACGCTGTTTGTCACCTCCGCCACCGAGCACATGACGCAGTCCGAGATATCGCCCGCCGACGGGACCACGATCGCCGGGACGGTGGAGGTGGCGGGACTGAAAGAACGGGTGTGGGGGGCCGGTGCTTCGGGGTGAAGCGCCGGCGGGGAGATTCTGCCCGCGCCGCGGCCGAGGATTGAGAGCCAAGGCCCAAGAGCTCGGTTCCGGCACCGCGAACCCCCGTATCGAGAATGACCGTCCCCGCCGGGTGTGGCGGCAGGGACCTGCGTCTACTCCTCCCGCACGCTGTACGTCGAGTACGAACCGGCCGTGACATCCTGGTAAGGGGAGGTGCTTCCCGGGCTCACGGAGACCCACGTCCCCTTGAGATCGGCGCTGCCGTCTCCGTTGTCAATTCCGACTGACTCAACGAACCGGACGCGGTCTAGAACGGCGTCCGAAGGGAAACGGCAGGCTCCCGGCATCATTCCGGCTTATCGCGCGCCTATCTGAACTTTACGTCATCGGGCCCTACACAGTGTCCATATTTTTGACCAAAAAAATAAAATAAAGATTATGTAACATACCGATTGACTGGTTGATATATGCGGATTAATATCCACATTTAGGGGGCTGTAATGAAACATTTTGGAAGAAATATTACTGTAATTACCATCGCTTTCCTCGCGGTTGTAGTACTCGCTGGGTGTCAGAACCCGTTTCAAGATGACGAGGAAGACAACGGAACGGCACCGCGGGTGACGGATGCGGGCTTCGTCGTCGACGGTGATTCGACGTATACCAAACACACGGCTCTTGACGTCGGAACGTCCTATCGATTCGGCATTGTGGTGGTCGATCCAGACCTCGACGCCAGCACGGTCACCGTGTAGGAGAACGGTTCGCCCACGACCTTCAACCTGGCGTCACAAACGCAGGAGACAACGCTGTACCTCACGAGCGCCTACACACCGTCAGCGAGCGATGTTGGGCGGTTCACCGCGTATGTAACCGCCAGTGACTCCGCCGGCAATACCAGCGATCGGTTCGCGTTGGTCTACGAAGTCAACAATCCGTAGGTGGGTTGAGCAACCAACACTCGAGAACCGTTTGTTCCGTGCGGTCTTTTCCGGGGGCCTCTTCGATCCGGGCCAGCGACGGTCGGCGCCTTGGTGTCTCCTCTAACCTCCTTGCCCGATCCCCCCGGTATCCACTACCGTTCTGGCCACCGGTTCTGGCCTCCGGCGAAAGGACACCGCATGCACGTATCGTTTTCCCACACCAACATCGTTGCCCGTGACTGGCGGCGCCTTGCTTCCTTCTACATCGATGTGTTCGGGTGCAGGCCGAAGCCGCCGGAGCGCGATTTGTCCGGTGCCTGGCTCGACCGGCTCACGGCGCTTGAGGCCGCCACGATTCGGGGGATCCACCTGATACTTCCGGGTTTCGGTGACGATGGCCCGACGCTGGAGATATTCCAGTACGACGAGCACGTTCCCCATCCCGACAAATCGATCAACACGCTGGGGTTCGGACACATCGCCTTCGCCGTCGACGACGTTGACGCGTGTCTCGCGGCGGTGATCGAACACGGTGGCTCAACCGTCGGGGAGACGGTCCGCGGCACCGTTGACGGGGTGGGCGCAATTCACCTGGTGTACGCCAGGGACCCCGAGGACAACATCATCGAGATCCAGACGTGGGAGTGAGCGGTTCTCGGATTCGTCGCCGGTCGCCCGAAGCGCTCCGCTCCATCCCGTGCTATCATCGCGATCGGGAGGCCCAATGAAAGTCCTGTTTATCGGTGGAACCGGCAATATCTCGACATCCTGCACCCATGACGCGCTCGCCCGCGGCATCGAGCTGTATCATCTCAACCGCGGGTCCAGCGGCAGGCGCGCCCCGGAGGGCGTCAATACGCTGACCGGCGATATCCGCGACCGTGAGGCGACGCGGAAGCTCCTGAAGGGCATGCAGTTCGACGTGGTTGTCGACTGGATCGCCTTCACACCGGAGCACATTCGGACCGATCTCGAACTCTTCCGCGACTCCACCGGCCAGTTCATCTTCATCAGTTCGGCGAGTGTGTACCACAAGCCGGTGCGGCAGCAGATCATCACCGAGAGCACGCCGGCGTACAACCCGTTCTGGGAGTACTCGCAGAACAAGATCGCCTGCGAACAGCTCCTGTGGAAGGAGTACACGGAAACCGGGTTTCCGATGACGATCGTTCGGCCGAGCCACACGTACTCCACGGGGTGGTTTCCCACCAGCTTCGGTTCCGCGGATTTTACCTACCCGCAGCGCATGATCGACGGCAGACCGGTGGTCGTCCACGGCGACGGAACCTCGCTCTGGACGCTGACCCACACCGACGATTTTGCCCGCGCGTTCAACGGGCTGCTGGGACACCCGCAGGCGATCGGCGAGACGTTCCATATCACCAGCGACGAACAGCTCACCTGGGACGAGGTGCACATCGCGATCGGTGCCGCCTTCGGCGTGACCCCCGAGATCGTGCACGTCCCGAGCGACGTGATCGCACGCTTCGACCCGGAGGTCGGCGCCGGGCTGGTCGGTGACAAGGCGCACAGCGTGATCTTCGACAACGCCAAAATCAAGCGCTACGTCCCCGGGTTCCAGGCAACGATTCCCTTCCACGAGGGCATGCGCCGGAGCGCCGCCTGGATCGCCGAGCACCCGGACGAGAAACAGATCGACGACTCGATCAACCGGCTTGTGGACCGGCTCATCGAGGCGATGCAGGCGGTGCGGCCAGAGTAGGCGCGTTCGGACTCGCGGTAACACGGAGCGCGTTCGGCAGTGTTACAGGGGGTAGTCACTGTGATGCGAACGCTTCGATACAACCGACGGGACAGTTCAGTTCAGGCGCTGTGTGCCGCCGCGCTTCTTCTCCTCAGTATGCTTGCCGCCCCGCCGGCACCGCTGTCCGCGCAGGATCGCCCGGGCGCCACCCGGGAGACCGGCCGAATCGTCGTGTCCGTCTCCGATCGCGACCTGGAGATCCCGCTCCAGGGGGTGCAGATCGTCGAGGCCGGCAGCGGGGTCACCGCGACGACCGACGCCGACGGCCGGGCAGTCATCGAGGCTCGCTTCCCATCGCCCCGAGCGGTGCTCGACCTGTATCTGCCGGGCTACGAGCCCGTTCGCACGATGGTCACGGAGTTCGATACGACGATCGAGATCCCGATGGTCATTCTGGGAATCCTGGAGGCGGAAGAACTCGTGATCATCGCCGACCGCATCGGTCGCACCGACGACACCGCCGGCGTGTCCGTGGTCGTGGAACGGGAGTTTATCAAGTCGAGCGCGATGATCGGTGTGATTGAGGATGTCATGAGCACCGTCAAGCTCCTCCCGGGGGTGAGCTACGCCGGCGGGTTCAACTCGTTTCTTTCGGTGCGGGGCGGCGAACCCGACGGACTCACCCACGTCCTGGACGGTCTGGTGGTGAAGTATCCGTACCACTGGGGAGGTGGTGTCTCGGTCTTCAACCCCCACGTGGTCGATTCGGTCAAACTCTCAGCCGGAATCTTTCCCGTCCGCTACGGTCAGGCGACCAGCGGACTCATGGAGGTATCCAGCATCGACCCCATGGAGGGGCTCCGCTGGGAGGTGGCGCAGTCCACCAGCACGCTGGAGGGGTACGCCCGGTCGCCGGTGGGTGCGCACTCCGGGCTGTTTGCCGGGGCCCGACTCACCAACTACGACCTCGTCTTTGCCATGACCGGCCAGTTCCTCGAGGACCAGGGGGTCACGTTCTCCCGCGTGCCGTACATCTACGCCGGATACCTCCGCTGGGTGAGCCGCCCGAACCCCGCCACCGAATGGTTTGTGAACGCCATGGTGGGGATGGACGGCATCGGGCTTGCGGCGATCGAACCGGACATCGACGAGTCGGTGGAAATTCGGAATACGTTTGACTTTCGCTGGCGGAACGCCGACTCCCTGACCGGGGTCGGTATCAACCAGCTGGTCGGAGACCGTCTCCTGCTGTCCGGCGTTGCCGGGTACGAATGGGTCAGCAACACGGTCGACGGCGCCTTCACCGAGCGGGGCACCCGGTTCTACTCCGACTCGTTTATCCAGGAGGTCCAGACGAACCCCGCGTTCGCCGACTACCGGCCCTTCGTGGCCCCCGGCGGGTCGTTCACGATCGACCAGCCCAACGGATTCCTGAACACCAACGTGCTGCACCACATCCAGGGACGGGTGGACGCGGACTATCAGCTCGACGACCGGACGGTACTGCAGGCGGGACTGGGCTCCTTCGTGCAAATCAACGAGTACGTTGCCGACTTCGAGTTCTGGACGGTGGACCGGGATCCGGACACGGGGACCTTTACCAACCGACGCCTCACGATCGACCAGGCGGCCCCACGCAACACCGGTCTGATCACCTTCGGCTACGCCAACGTGGAGCGGGACCTGGTTCCCGATCTCTATACCGCCGACCTCGGGCTGCGCGTGGACCACGCGGTGCTCTTTGGAGACGGGTTCACCGTCAACACCGTTCCGGCGCTGGGGCCGCGGGCGCTGCTGCACTGGACGCCGCCGGGACCGCGAACCTGGCGGTCTGTTGAGGAGTTCACCGTCACCGGAGGCGCCGGGGTGTTCACGAAGGTTCCGTTTGACGCGGCCCTCATCAACGAGGATCTGGAGATCGACGGGGGGCGTCTCACGGCGCCCAAGAACCTGATGGCGCTCCTCGGATGGGAGGCGCGGTTCAGCGGCGGCTGGCGCTTCAAGATCGAGGGCTACTACAAGTACCTCTACGATCGCTTCTACCTCAACTTTGAGGAACGGCTCCAGGACGACGGCTCGCTGGAATCGGTGCCGCAGGTCTTCACCGACGGCGTCGGACACGTCGGCGGATTTGACCTGCTCCTCGACCGGCGCACGAGTCGCTGGTTCGACGGAATGCTCGCGTATTCCTTCATTTACGCCCGGTATTTGAACCCCTCGGGGGATACGACCGCCGGCGACGCCGGCGACGGTGACGCCGGTGATCCGCGGGGCCGGTGGTACTACCCGAGTTTTCACCGCTTCCACACACTCAACGCGCTGTTCAACGTGAAGCCCCTCGACTGGCTCACCCTCACCACGACGGTCACATTTTCCACGGGGCAGCTCGCCCCTGTGTCCGGGGAGAAGCAGATCGTTCCGGTGTTCGTCGCCGACGGCAACGGCGGCCTCGACGTGGCGGAGACGTACGAGCGCGACCAGTTCTACAGCGATACCAACCGGGAAGGGTGGGTCCTCCCGGTGGATGTGCGGCTGTCGTTCCACTGGTACCGCGAGGACAGCAAGGTGTACCGGGAGTTCTACATCGGCGGAGAGGACGTGCTCGCGGTGCTGGTAAACCGGATCGCACCATCGAGTGACGCGGTCACGACCGATCGGTACACCGGCGAGGACACCCGGGCGGCGGAGCAGAACGCGAGTTTTCCGACGCCCTGACCCGCGACCCGCGCGACTGA
>CAJWEZ010000009.1 GCA_913030605.1 uncultured Spirochaeta sp. | reverse complement strand
GAATCCGGTATTCTCCACACTCAGGCCCGCCGCGTCCGGCGGGCTTTTTTTGTGCCCCCCGGCGGGACCGGTCGCCGGTCAGCCGGCCCCGTCTCCCCCTCGGTTCCCGAAACGCTGCACAAGCAGGTCACGGTACAGGTTCTGGCGTTCGTAGAGCGTGTCGTACGGCGCCCGGAACGCCGTCTCCAGCCGCTCCCGCGAGAGGAGTTCGTCCGGCTCGCCGGCGCTGACCGTCCCGTCGCTGTCGAACAGCACCACGGCATCCGCGTAGCGCCGCGCCAGCTCGACGTCGTGGACGCTGGCGAAGACCGCGGTCCCGGTATCGGCGCAGTGGGCCTTCACCGCCGCCATGAGGCGTTCCGCCCGCGCCGGTTCCACCGCGAAGACGGGCTCGTCCATGAACACCACCGGCGATCCGTAGAGCAGGCTCATGACCACGATCGCGCGCTGCATCTCGCCCTTGCTGAGCTCATGCATCCGTCCGTCGAGGCGTGCCGTCAGGTCCGCCGCCGCCACCAGGGTGTCACGCTGCGCTGCGGCCTGCCGCGGATCACGGGAACCGTCGGCAACCATGTCGAACACCGCACCGATCGGCTCGTCGGTCTCAAACTCCATGTTCTGATATACGAAGGAGGCAAGCAGGTTCCGTTCCATCTCCAGCTGCGGGTCCAGCGGCGCGTCTGCAAACCGCGACGCATCCTGTCCCAGCAGCCTGACCGTCCCCGACTGCGGGAACACCCTGGCGCCCGCCAGCAGCATGAACGTGCTCTTCCCGATACCGTTGGGGCCCACCAGGAACCCGAAACCGGGCGGCAACGCCACAGAGAGACCGGAGAACACGGGCTCTGAGTCCTCCCCGTCCCCGGCGGGCCAGGAAAACGCGACATCGTCAAACTCAACGGGATTCATGCTGTCTCCTCAATTGCTGATACGCCTCGATCGTCTCCATGGGCGGGCGCTCCTCCTCCACGATCGAGTACTCCACCGTTTCGAACGTCTGATCCTGCACCTGGAACTGCCTGAGAATCGTCGACGTGTCCGGCAGTTCTCCGATCACACCAAGTTTCTCGGCCCGCGACAGAAACGTCTGCAGTATGCCGAACGCCATCTTGCCGAGGCTGCGCGTGGGCTGATTGCGGTGGACCCGCTGGTCCAGGTCGGTCTGGGCAAACGCGTTCATGTCGTAGAGCGTGTACACGTCGATCAGGTGACTGGTTTCCACGCCGTACCCGATCGGAAACGGAATTCGCTCCAGAACCTCCCGACGCACGGCATACTCACCCGACAGCGGCTGAATGATCGCGGTGAGTTCCGGGAAGAAGAGCGAGAACAGCGGCCGGATGAGAATTTCCGTTACCCGGCCGCCGCCGCTGGGCCGAATTCCCTGACTGAACGCCAGCGGACGATCGTAGAACGCCTTCACATACTGGATCTCCGGGCGCTGGATCAGGGGCCCCACAAGGCCGTAGACGAATCGCGGGTGGATGTTCTTGATGTCGGCGTCGATGTAGACGATGATGTCGCCCTTGAGCTGGTAGATCGCCTTCCACAGGTTTTCGCCCTTGCCGCGCTTCTGTTCGAGATCCGGGAGGATGTCACTCGCCAGGTAGGTGTCGGCGCCGAAGTTGGCGGCGATCTCCAGCGTCTTGTCGGTACTCCCGGAGTCGATGATCGCGATCTCGTCGATGAGCGGATAGCGCTGCATCAGCTCGCTGCGGAAGATCACCACTTCCTTGCCGATCGTCTTTTCCTCGTTCAGCGTGGGAATGCACAGCGAAATGGTTAGTCCCGCACGCTCCTTGGCCTCCACCAGCTCCCGCAGATCCCGAAAGGCGGTGTGGTGAAAGGTGTTGGACTTAAGCCAGGCGTTCAGATCCATCGGCATACCCCTCGTCGATCGCCACGAGCAGCCCCACAAGCTGCGCGATTCCCAGATAGACCGGCTCGATATCGAGCCGCTCGTTGACCTCGTTGTGGTGCTCTCCCTGCGTCAGCCCGATCGTCACCGCCGGAATCTTCTGGTCAATGAACGCCGAGAGCTCCGAGGTGCTTGGTGAGATACGCGGATTCACGCCCAGCGCCTTGATGATCGACCGGGCGTGGGCCGCCAGGGGGTGCGAGAATCCGATCCCGCCGGGCTGCCGCCGCGCCAGGACGTTGAATTCCACCTCCGCGCCGGTCTGGGAACTCGTCTCGGCGCAGATGTCGCTGATCTGATCGCCCAGGCGGTTGACGAGCTCCCCGGACTCGCTGCGAATCTCGAACTGCAGCGTCGCCTGCCGGGGAATGGTGTTGAAGGAGGCTCCCGCTTCCACACTGTTGAGGACGATCGAGGTGCGCGGCCGCCGCGGGAGCGGGATCTCCAGGATGCGGTTGATCACGTCGTTCATGTTCACGATCGCGCCGCCGGCGCCAAAGCGCGTCCAGTCGTACTCCTCCGGGACGCGGTAGTGGATCTCTCCGCGAAGCATGCCGATCGACGCGTAGCTCAGGCGGCCCAGTTTGACGCCCTCCACACAGATGCCGGAGGAGATGGGAACGTTCCGGTTGTCGAGAAAAAACCGAATGCCCTCGATGTCGCCGCGCCCCAGGCTCCGGGCGCTCCCCATGAAGATCAGGTTCGCATTGAGCTCGATACCCAGATGGGAGAGCATTTGTGGCAGTGTCACCAGCGCCGCCAGCCCCAGGCTGTCATCACCGATGCCGGCGCCTGTCACGGCCCCCGGTTCGATGGAGACGGTGTGGTCAACCTTTTCCGGGAACACCGTATCCATGTGCCCGACCACCAGGATGTTCTGTTCGCCGGAGCGGCCCGGCAGGATTCCCAGAGCGTTTCCGGCCTCGTCGGTGGAGCAGTTCTGCAGTTCGTACTCGTTGAATCGGTCCAGGAGAAACTGCATCCGACGGTGTTCGCCGAAGGTGGGGGCGGGTATCTCGGAGATCATCACCAGATTGGTGAGAAGTATCTCGCTGAGTTCGCGGGCCCCCGCCTGAAACTCCGGCAGCCGGTCAAGAAGACGTGCGAATTCGCGATCCATGGTTTCAGGATAAACCGAGAAGCGGCAATTCTACCAGTCGCCGAGCTTTCCGGTGGGTGTCCTGGGAATCCCGGCGCCGACCGATATCGACCGCGGCAGGGCTACAGCGGGCAGCGCCCGGCGAAGCCGATCCCCGATCGCCTCGCGATCGAGGCCCCCGGGGTCCGGAGCGGCGAGAAAGAGGCGCAGACGCCCCTCGGATCCCAGCCGCAGCGCACAATCCCGCGCCTCGGGGACGAGGGACAGGACACGGCTCCGCAGTTCGTCGAGATCCACGTTGATTCCACCGACCTGCACCACGGCGTCGCGACGCCCCTCCGGAACAAAGTGCCGATCGTCGAGCCACCTGATGCGGTCCGGCAGCTCCACCGGCGCGCTGTCTGCACCGCCCCGGGGTCGGACCACAGCGGTCTCTCCACGGCGATCCCAGCGCTGCATGAGCCGAAACGGCTCCCCCGCCCCGGTCACGTGATCGCGCCACCCGACGCCTCCGGTTTCGCTGGAACCGTAGACCTCCACCAGGGAGGTCAGTCGGGGCGTGAGTTCGCGGGCCAAATCCACCGGGAGCGGCGCCGTCGACGAGCTGCCGGCAACGTATTCGCCCCACCGCGCGGTTTGCGGCAACAGCCGCTCCCAGATGAACGGGATCGACACCACGAGGTCGCCGTTCCGCGGCCGGCGCTGCCCGGTGAGCAGACTGTACTGTGCGTCCACCACCGGTACTCCCAGCGCCCGTGGCAGCAGCACCCCGAAGAGAAATCCGTAGATGTGGTGCACGGGCACGGTGACCACCACGCGACTGCGCCCCGGAAAGAGCGCGGTGAGCTCGGCGACTTCGGCGTTGAGGTCCGCGGCCTCGTGAGCGATCACCCGGGCGGCACCGGTCGTGCCGCCGGAGTAAAAGCTCAGCGTGTCGTCCACGTGGTCGAGACCGGCACAGACAACGTCCACGGTGTCACCAAGGGTACGCGCCCGGAGCAGGTTGTCCTCCACTCCGCTGCGGTACAGTCCGAACGTCTCGTTCAGCCGGCCGGCGAGGGTGAATCGCTCCAGCGAGTCCAGACCGATTCCGTCGTCGCGCACACCGGTCTCCGGGGTCCACGCACCGGCGGTGCCGGCGTCGAAGGATCCGGGGCGACTGCGGGCGAGTTCATCAACAAAAATGTCCCTGACGATCCGGAACACGTCGTCCGGGGTCAGGGACAGATGCCGCTGGCTCATGGTATCGGGCGCTACCCTCTGGTCAGGCGCTTGACGAAGACCCAGTAGCTGTCGCCGGTGAGGGCCTTTTTCATATGGACCTGCACCTTGGTCGGCTTCATCTCGTAGTCAAAGACGTACTCGAACAGGCTGTTGAGGTTGTCCGACGCCACGCCCTCGCGGAACTTTCCGGCGAACTCGTCGGTGTTTGTGCAGGGGGCCACCTCGGTAAAGAAGTTTTTGCCCTTCACCTCTTCGGGATCCCGTCCCGTAATCTCGCCCTCGGCGGCGTTGTAGTTCAGGATGGTCCCGTTGCGGTCGAGCTGAATCGCGCCGAACGCCAGATCGTCGAGTTTCTCACTGTCCATCTGCGCGAGAGCGTTCTCGATGTCGTCGCTTCCGAACCGTACAATATCCATATGCTGCCTTCTCCTTACTGGTGGCGTTAAGCTACATACGGAGTCGACGGTGGTCAAATTTCGTGCCCCGCGGCGCCGCTGCTGAGCCCGTTCGTTGACGCCACCCACGCGTGGCACTACAATACGAGTATCACCAGCCCAGACATCGAATAAGGAGCTTTTGAATGGCTAATCTGCAATCCAGCTACATGGGTATTCCGCTGAAAAACCCATTTGTCGTCGGTGCGTGCAGCATGACGGCGCATATGGACTCAATCAAACGCATGGAGGACGCCGGCGCCGCCGCCGTGGTCATCCAGAGCCTCTTCGAGGAACAGATCCAGCTTCAGAACATGCGCATGGAGGAGGAGCTGACGATCAGCGACAACCTCGACGCCGAGATCCAGGACCTGTTCCCGGACGTGGAGCACGGCGGTCCCGAAGAGCACCTGATGTGGGTGCGCAAGACCAAGGAAGCGGTGTCCATCCCGGTCATCGGCAGCCTCAACTGCACCACCCCCCAGACGTGGGCCGACTGGGCCGTTCGCATGGAGGAGACCGGTGTTGACGGTCTCGAGCTCAACTTTTTTGCGATCCCGATCGACGGAACCCGCAGCGCCCAGGAGATCGAAGACGAACAGATCGACGCCCTGAAGCGTGTGAAGAGTGCCGTGAAGGTTCCGATCTCCGTGAAGCTGAGCCCCTTCTACACCAGCCCGCTGGACATCATCACCAAGATGGACGCCGTGGGCGTGAACGGGTTCGTCCTGTTCAACCGACTGTTTCACCCCAGTTTCAACATCGAGAAGGAAACCGGGCAGTATCCCTTCAACCTGAGCACATCCAACGACCATCGCATGGCGCTGCGCTTCGCGGGGCTTCTGCACGACAAGGTCAAGTCGTCGATCTGCGCATCCAACGGCATCCACACCGGTGAAGACGCCGTGGAGGTGCTGCTCGCCGGCGCCGACGTGTTTCAGGCGGTCAGCACGCTGTACCGCAACCGGATCGACGTGATCGGTCAGGTGCTCAAGGATATCGAGGCGTGGATGGACCGCAAGGGATACAGCAGCCTCGACGATTTCCGCGGCAAGCTGAGCGTCGAGAAGACCCCGGACAAGTGGACGTACCGCCGCGCCCAGTACGTCAAAATGCTGCTCAAGGCCGACGACTACGTCGCCCGCCCGCCGGTCTGATCGGCGATGGCTGTGCAGATTTCCCGCAAGGGATTTGGCCGCCTGCCCGATGGTACGGCGGTCGATCTGTTTGTCCTGGACAACGGACGTGGTCTGCAGGTGTCGGTGACCTCCTACGGCGCGATCATCACCAGCGTGCAGGCTCCCGACCGGAACGGGACACGCGGTGAAGTGACCCTGGGGCACGACAGCATCGAACCGCTCCTGGCGCGCCACCCGTACTACGGCGCCTTCGTGGGCCGTGTCGCAAACCGGATTTCCGACGGGGGATTCACCCTCGCCGGGACACGCTACGACGTGGTCAACAACAACGGCGGCGTCCACCTCCACGGCGGCGAGCGCGGGTTTGACCGTTTTGTATACGAGGCGGAGACCGAGGAACGGGACGATGGCGTGTTCGTTCACTTCCGCCGCACAAGTCCCGACGGGGAGGAAGGCTATCCCGGCAACCTCGCTGTGCGCCGCTCCGTGGGCGTGACCGACGATATGCGCCTCGTACTGGAGTTTGAAGCGACCACCGACAAGACCACGGTCGTCAACCTCACCGATCACACCTACTGGAACCTCGGCGAGCCGACGATCATGGACCACGAAGTCCAGCTGAACGCCGACGCGTATGTCGAGGTGACCGACGCGATTCCCACGGGGAAGACGCCGGCGGTGGACGACTCGCCCTTCGACTTTCGTACCTACAAGCCGGTGCGGCGGGATTTCGAAGACGTGCTCAAGACCGGTGCCAACGGCTTCGATCATTCATGGGTGATCAAGGGGTGGGACGCCGGCGACACCTCGCGACTGCTGGAGGCGGGCCGGGCGCGCTGCGCCGCAACGGGTCGGGAGATGATCGTGCGCACGACCTATCCCGCGGTTCAGTTTTACAGTGGGAACTTCCTGCCGGGACAGACGGGCCGGGACGGCTCGACGCTGACCGGGCAGGAGGCGCTGTGCATGGAGTGTCAGTACTATCCGGACAGCCCCAACCGTCCGGAGTTTCCGTCCATCGAGCTGCGCCCTGGGGCGGTGTACAACCACCGCACGGAGCACGAGTTCCGGACGTTCTGAGGGGCGGCGAACCGCCTCATCCGGCCTGCAGGCGGTCAAGCGCCGCCTGCAGCTCCCGGGTAAACACCTCTCCCCGCGATTCAAGCGAAAACGCAAAGTCGGATACCGTGGGATAGACAGACTCCAGTCGATACACGCGGTCATCCCCCCGCAGCAAACGCGACAGCCCGCGGCGCCGTTCCGGCGGTACCACACGTGCCACAGTGGTCAGCCGCACCTCCAGCACGACGTTGCGTTCCTGCCCCGGACGGCTTCGTCGTGCCTCCTCAGGGTCCTCCTCGTCGCCACCGGAGAGAAACGCCGAAAACCAGTTGACCTGGGCAAAATGCCGGAAGTACAGCACCTCATCGGTGAGGTACAGCAGTCCCCACAGCGGACCGGGTTCGTCCCGCCCCTGCAGGTACTGCCCGAGGGCGTAGGCCCGGATCGGGGCACCCAGCTCTGCTTCCAGACGCTTCCAGAACGCGTCGCGGGCGGGGCCCTCCGGTGTCCGACGGAAAATCGACGCCATGGCGCTGGTCCTACTCCTCTGCCAGGCGGACGCCGGTGTCGCCGTCGGCATCACCATTCCCGTCGCCGCCGATCGCGAACCGGGTCGATGGGGCACCGGTCCCGGCGTCGGTTTCGACCTCTGATTCAGCCTCGGAAGGCTCCGCGCCCTCTCCGGTCTCCTCACCCTTCTCCGGTACCTTGAACGTCTGCACGAGCTCCGAAAGGATCTGCATCCGCTCGCGGCTCTCGTCGGATAGTCGCGAGATGTCGGTCAGCGAGGTGAGGATCTCCTTGGCGCCGTGGTCGATCTCCTGCATGCCGTTGGTCATGACAAACGACATGGAACCGGCCTGTTCCATCGCTCCGTTGATCTGTTCACTGCTGCCGGCGATCTCCGTGGCCGCTTCGCGCACCGAACCGGTGATGTCGGAAATCTGCCGCGTGGTCTCCACCACCGCCTCGCTGCCCCGCGCCAGGTTGTCCATGTTCTCGGTGATTTCGGTCATCGCCGTGCGGAACAGCTCCACGTCGCTGCTGACGGTCTCGAAGGTGGAGGCGCTCGCCTGGCTCGCCTCGCGGGCGGCGCGCATCTTGCCGGTGATCGATTTGAGCAGCCGGTCAATCTGGGCGGCGTTCTCGCTGGTGCTCTCGGCGAGCTTTCGGATCTCCTCGGCAACCACGGCGAAACCCTTGCCCGCCTCGCCGGCGTGGGCGCTCTCGATCGCCGCGTTCATGGACAGCAGGTTGGTCTGTTCCGCCACGGCGTTGATGATCTCGATGATTTCCAGGATATCGTCGATCTCCGCCGTCACGGAGTCGATCGTGTCGTTGGTGGACTGGATCTGTTCGCCACCCTCCAGAATGATCTGAACGAGGGACTCGGCGGTTTTGCGGCGGTCGCGGGAGAGCTGATTCACGTCCCTGATCGAGTCGTTCATGGCGGTGACCGAACTCGCGCTTTCCTCGATCACCGTTTTCTGTGTTCCGATGTTCTCCGACAGCGACTTGATCCGCGCGTTGATGTCGTTGGTGGCGTTCCACGTCTGGTCCACGTTGGTGCTCAGGCGTTCGAACTCCTTGGCCAGACCATCGATATTGTGGCTGATCTGGTTGAGGGCCGACGCGCTCTCCGAGGTCCCCGATGCGAGACCGTCCTTGAGGGCATCGGCTTTGTCCACCGCGTCCTTCACGGACTCCATAAAGTCACAGAGGGCATCCAGCGTGTTGTCGAGAAAGTGGCCAAGGTCCGCGATCTCGTCGTTCCCGGAGATACCGGCGCGTACCGACAGGTCACGTTCCGCCACCTGCGCCATGGTGGTTTCCACGGTCCGAACCCGTCGCGTCAGGCGTCGACTGAACAGGAGCGCGAACGCCACCGCCGCCAGGACCGAAACACCGCCGAGGACCGCAACGATCAGGGTGCTGCGCTGCGCCAGGCGCGTGGACTGTCGGCTCACCGACAGCGCCACCTGCTCGAGGTTGCCCACCACCAGGTCCCGCGCCGACAACCCGAAGGAACGCAGATCGGTGCGGAGCTGGGTGACCGCAAACGTGACCTGGGTGTAGCCCCCCTCGTCGATGAGCCAATTCTCGAAGTTGATGAGGCCCTTTTTCCGAAACGTGGGCACCGAATCGTTATCCAGGAGCCACTGGAGCCCAGACGCGGCCTCGTCGAGGCGCGAACGGGAGAGCCCCCAGACGGCGCTGGTGCGCTCGATCGACAGGCGGAGTTCCTCCGACGTGTAGCGGACGCCGGGGTGCTCCACGAGGCGTACAACCTGCGCGTCGAAGGCGTCGAGCGCGTCCTGCCAGTCGCCGATGAGCCGGTCCAGCGTCTGTTCGCTGACAAGGAGTTCCTTGTTGGCATCCGTGAGGCGGTACACATCCCGGAGGGCGATGTTCGCCTGGAGTTCCAGGTCGTTCATCGCGCGCACGACCGCGTTGGAGTAGATGAGTCCTCCGACGGCGAGAAGAAACGCGACGACGAGAACAACGACCAGCAGATTTATCTGTGAGCGAACCTTCAATTGAACAACCTCATATGAAATGAATCTGGTTCGACGGGCCCGACGAAACCATGCGAGCCACCAGTATACCCCCGAACCGGGCCGCGCTCAAGTTTGTGGTTCGGCGACTCGGCTCAGAGACGGGGACCCTCGCGGCGCGTTTCCTCCGGCACACGGGCCAAGGCACGCTCGAGCAGATCACGACCGGAAAGGTCCGGCAGGCGCCCGCTGAGCGCCTGCTTCCACTTCCGTGCCCCGGGACGTCCCGCGAAGAGCCCGAGCATGTGGTTGATCAGTCGCCGCGGCGGCTGGCCGTCCGCCTCCAGGCGATCGAGATAGCCGTACATGGCGCGTACCACGCGCTCCCGGTCGATGTCCGGCAACGGGTCCCCGAAGAACGTGTGATCGACGCCGGAAAACATCCACACGTCCTCGTAGGCGGCACGCCCGACCATGACGGCATCGACGGCGCGCCTGTGCTCGGCGATCTCCGGAATCGACGCGATGTGACCGTTGATTTCGATCTCGAGCTCCGGTCGCTCCCGCTTGAGGCGGTAGACGTCGTCGTAGCGCAGGGGCGGGATGTTCCGGTTCTGCTTGGGGTCCAGGCCTGCGAGGATCGCAATCCGTGCGTGGACCGTGAACCGCCGGATACCGGTGGCGGCGACGGTATCGACAAACTCCAGCATCTCCCCGTAGGACTCCCGACCGTCGATGCCGATGCGGTGTTTGACCGTCACCGGTTTGGAGGTCGCCTGCTGCATTGCCGTGGTGATCCGCGCCACGTGCTCGGGAGTCGCCATCAGGCAGGCACCGAAGTTTCCGTTCTGGACGCGGTCACTCGGGCAGCCTACGTTGAGGTTGAACTCGTCGTAGCCGTATGCCTCGGCGATTTCGATCGCCCGGGCGATCTCCTCCGGGTCATCGCCTCCGAGCTGCAGCGAGAGGGGGCGTTCCACGGGGTCAAACGCCAGCAGGCGATCGCGGTCCCCGTGGACGATCGCGGCACTGGTGACCATCTCCGTGTACAGCAGCGTCCTCCGGCTGATGGCACGAAAGAGGTACCGGTAGTGACGGTCGGTATAGTCCATCATGGGAGCCACACTCACGCAGGGAACACCGGAAGACGTGTACCCCACCGCGGTCGATGCAGCCGCCACCGGCGCTTCCAGGCCGGTCGTTCGCGTACTCATGCCCCCACCTCCCGGTCCAGGATCGTACCGGCACCCAGGCAGATATCGTCCTGGTAGAACACGGCGAACTGTCCCGGCGCAACGCCCCGGTCGGGCCGCGCCATCCGGACCTCGAGCGTCTCCGCCGTGGCGAGGTCCGCGGCTCCGCCGGCGGCGATGGTGCACGGCGTGCGCTCCGGCCCGTGACGGAGCTTGAGCGTCAGCCCCTCCGCCGAGGTGGCGCCGGCGGCACCGGGCGGGTCCCCGATCCAGTGCACGCGGCCGACCACGAAGCGGTCGCGGGCACGTTCGGCGACCGTGGCGGCGTGGGATACCTCGATCACGTTGGCGTCGATGTCCCGGCGCACCACGTACCATGGCCCGTTCCCAAGCCCCAGGCCCTGACGCTGGCCGATCGTGTAGAACCAGGCACCGCGGTGCGAACCCAGCTCGCGGCCGGTATCGGCCTCGACGATCGGCCCGGGTCGGTCTCCCAGGTAGGCCCGTACAAAGTCGGTGTACCGGATCCGTCCGAGAAAGCAGATTCCCTGGCTGTCGGGACGGTTTCTGTTGCTCAGCCTGAGTTCCGCCGCCCGCGCGCGCACCTGGGCCTTGGTCATCTCCCCGATCGGAAACTCCGCCCGCCGGAGCTGCTCCTGCGACAGGTGCGACAGGAAGTAGGTCTGATCCTTCACGGGGTCCGGTGCCATCGCCAGGCGCACCCCGACGCCGGGATCGCGCAGAACGCGGGCGTAGTGCCCGCTTGCGATGCGGTCGGCGCCGCCGCCGATGGCGTCGTAGAAGGCCCCGAACTTGACGCGCTGATTGCAGAAGATGTCCGGCGACGGGGTGTGGCCCGCACGCAGCTCGTCGAGGGTGTAGCTCACGACCCGGTCGTAGTACTCGTCCTGCAGCGGAACGACCTCCAGCGGGACGCCGGCGGCGGCACACACCTCGCGGGCGTAGCGCAGATCCTCCTCCCAGGGACATTCTCCCAGAAACGAGAGTTCGTCCTCGAGCCAGATCTTGAGGTAGTATGCCCGGACCGGGCCGTCGGCGCGGGATGCCAGGGTGTGAAGTGCCACGGCACTGTCCACACCGCCGGATACGAGGACTGCGTACTCCATGGGGGGTGTATAGTGACAAATTCAGGACCGAGAGACAACACGGGACGATGATACCGGCGCCACGCGACAACACCGCGCCGGCGACGTTGCGATGCACCACGGAGACGTGACGATGCCCCCGGGGCGTCACCATATTCAACACAGGAACAACACCTGCAATGGAAAGGAAGAACGTATGCGAGTTGCAAGCCTGATCCATGATGATTTCGAGGACCTGGAGTTCTGGTACCCCACCCTTCGCCTCCGGGAGGCCGGCCACACGGTCGACGTCGTCGGCGAATCGGTCGGGAGGGTGTACCACGGCAAGTACGGCGTCCCCGCCGAGAGCACCCACGCGTGGGGCGAGGTTCGCGCCGCGGACTACCAGGTTCTGCTGGTGCCCGGCGGATGGGCGCCGGACAAGCTCCGGCGGTTTCCGGATGTTCTGGAACTGGTACGGGCGATGGACCGCGACGGGAAGGTGATTGGAGAGATCTGCCACGCCGGATGGGTTCTGATCTCGGCCGGGATACTCGCCGGCAGAACGGTCACCAGTACGCCGGGAATTCGCGACGACATGGTGAACGCCGGAGCCACCTGGGTGGACGAAGCGGTGGTCACCGACGGAACGCTCGTGTCCAGCCGCCGGCCACCCGATCTGCCGGCCTACGGCGCGGCTCTTCTCGCGGCGATCGGAAACCTTTGACCCTTCCGGCGCCGTCAGCGTACTTTCAACCGACCGGATGGTAGGTTAAGCTGGAGGGCGCTGCGCCGTTGTCTGCCTCGGCCCCCCGGCCGTATATTTGCGCAGCATTTGAGGAGAGGACTTCTGATGAATGAAACGACGGTTGGCATTAGCGACATGAGTCTCTACGTCCCCCGGTGGAAGATCGACCTGTCCGATATTCTGCGCGTGCGGGCGGAGGAAGACCCGTCGTTCGAACGACGGCTGCGGCGTGCGATCGAGTCCACCAACCAGATCTCGATCCGGTTCCCGGCGCCGTGGCAGGACTCAGTCACGCTCGCGGCGCAGGCCGCGCGTCCCCTGCTCGCGGACGAAGCGGTTGCCAGGGGCGTGCGATACCTCGCCGTGGGAACCGAAACCTCCGTGGACATGTCCAAACCGATCGCAGCCTATGCCCAGGGCGCCCTGCAGCGCTCCGGTGTGCCCCTTCCGCGGACGCTGTCGACGTTTCAGGTGCAACACGCCTGCGCCGGCGGTACGATCGCCATGATGAGCGTCGCCGGGATGCTGCAGGCGACCGGTCGCCCCGGCGAGTCGGGGCTTGTGGTGAACTCCGACATCGCCCGGTACCAGACTCCCTCCACCGCCGAAATCACCCAGGGCGCCGGAGCTGTGGCGCTGCGGATCGAACGCGATCCACAATTGCTGGAACTCGACACCCACACCGTGGGATTCGCCTCGGCGGATGAGGACGACTTCTTCCGTCCGCTGGCGTCGGTGACGGCGCGGGTGAAGGGACGCTACTCGGTGGACTGCTACAACGACGCCCTGAACGCGGCGTTCATCGACCATGCCGATCGCCGGGGAGTCTCGCCGCGGGAAGCGCTGGAGGCCCACGACCTGTTCGTGGTGCACGTACCGTTCTACCGGATGGCGATCACCGGCCTGACGAGACTGATCGAACGCCACCTCGAACTGGACCCGGCCGCAGCCGGCGAGTTCATGGATGCGCACCATTTCTCCGACGGCATCGAAGCGTCCCGCCACGTGGGGAATATCTACTCCGGCTCGGCGTACATGTCCCTCATGTTCCTGCTGTGGAACCGGTACCGCGCCGAGGGTGACGCGATTGTCGGCAAAAAGGTGCTGATCGCCTCCTACGGCTCCGGCAACACGATGACCGTTCTCTCCGCCCGGGTGGCGGAGGGAGCTCCGCGAGTGCTCGCCGGATGGGACCTGCAACGCGTACTGGACGCCGCCACCGAGGCGGAGTTCGACCGCTACGCGCGGTTCGTGGAACGGGAAACCTACTCCCTCGACCACGGACCGGTCACCGACGGTGAGGATGTCGATCCCGGCCTCTACTTCCTCAAGGAAGTCCGGGACGACGGCTATCGTATCTACGACTACCGGGCAGAATGAGTGGACACAGCGCCTCGGAAATGAGTCGCCGGAAGGCGCAGCATCTCGAAATCTGCCTCGACGGCGACAGCTACACGGTTGAAACCGCCGGGACCCGATTGTCCGAGGTGCACCTGGTCCACCACGCGCTCCCGGAACTCGATACCGCGACGGTGGACACCTCCATCGAATTCCTGGGGCACCGCGTCGCGATGCCGGTGTTCATTTCGTCCATGACCGGCGGAAGCGAGGCGGGGTACCAGACAAACAAGGATCTCGCCACCGTTGCCCAGGAACTCGGCATCCCGGTGGGTATGGGGTCGATCCGGATCCTGTTCCGCAAGCCGGAGGTACTGGACGACTTCCTCCTGAAACGCTACGCCCCCGACGTACCGGTTTTTGCGAACATCGGCGCGGTGCAGCTTCCGGACACACCCCACGAGCCGGTGTTCGAAATGGTTCGCCGCCTCGAGGTCGACGGCATCGCGGTCCATCTCAACCCGGGACAGGAACTTTTTCAGCCCGGTGGCGACCGCGACTTCTCCGGTGTTCTGGACGCGCTCCGTCGCTTCATCGACCGCTGCCCCGTGCCGGTCCTGGTCAAGGAAACGGGGTTCGGGATCAACCCCCGCGAGGTCCGTCTCCTGAGGGACGCCGGTGCCGCGTACGTGAACGTCGCCGGCGCCGGCGGAACCAACTGGGTCCGCGTTGAGGCGTACCGCCAGGAGGATCCGGTGATCGCCGCCGCGGCGACTGAGTTCGACGACTGGGGCCTGCCGACGGGCCTGCTTCTGGCGGCAGTCGGCCGCGACACGCCGGGCGTCCTGGCCTCGGGCGGGTTGCGAACCGGCATGGACGTGGTCCGTGCCCTGGCGCTTGGTGCCGAAGCGGCGGGCATGGCGCTGCCGTTTGTACGGTCGCTGAAGACCGGAGGCGTGGCGCGGGCGGTGGATTTCGGTCGCCGGCTGAAGTATGTTATCGGAACTGCGATGGCCCTGACCGGGTGCAGCTCGGTTGCCGGACTGCGCCGCGCGCCGCTGTGGGTCGATTCCCGGTTGCGGGCCGACGCGTCGGCGCTGGCCGCGGCGTGGGATACTGGAGACGAAACGAGGTAGCATGGCTGATACAGCGTTTTCCCTGAACGACGAGGCGATCGAGCTTCCCCACAACTTCCGGAAACTGAGCGCGCGACGCAAACGGGATGTCCTCGCGGAAATCCTTGACCTGTCGGACGATGAGCGGTTCAGTTCCCTCGCCAGCGAGGACCTCCTGGACCTGGCGGACGTCATGGTCGAGTCCGCCGTCGGGGTCATGCCGGTCCCGCTGGGCATCGCCAGTGGCATCCGCATCGACAATCGGGTCTACAACATTCCCATGGCGGTAGAGGAACCCTCGGTGGTAGCCGCCGCCACCTACGCCGGCCGTCTGGTATCCCGCGGCGGCGGCTTCCACACCAGCACCACCGGCCAGGTGATGACCGCCCAGGTCGCGATCGACGGATACCAGCCCGGTGCCGACGCCCGGATCCGGGAGGCGGAACGCGATCTCCACGCCGAGCTGGTGGAGATTCTCGGTCCAATGACCCGGCGTGGCGGCGGATATCGCGGCATCGACGTATCGGTGAACCCGGAGAGCGGACTGCTGGTGGTCTACCTCCACGTGGACACCCGCGACGCCATGGGCGCAAACATCATCAACACCGCCGCCGAGGCGCTGCGGGCACCGCTGGAACGCCTGACCGGAGGGACCGTGCTCATGGCGATTCTCACCAACGCCGCACCTCGCCGCCGCGCGCGCAGCAGTTTCGCGATCCCCGTGGACCGGCTGAGCCGCGGCCCCTACGACGGGGAAACGATGGCGCAGCGCATCGTCCGGGCGAATGAGTTCGCCGACACCGATCCCCTGCGGGCGGTGACGCACAACAAAGGTGTCATGAACGGCATTACCTCGCTGGCGCTGGCCACCGGGAACGACACGCGGGCGATCGAGGCCGCGGCCCACGCCCACGCCGCCAGCGACGGCCGCTACCGTGCCCTGACCGAGTACCGCGTCGACGGCGATCACCTGGTGGGCTCCCTGGAGATTCCGCTCGCGGTCGGCACCGTCGGCGGCGCCGTGGGCTTTCACCCGGTCACCAGTTTTGCCCTGAAGGTGCTGTTCCTCGACGGCGACGTGGAACCCTCCGCCGATCGACTGAGCCGTGTCGCGGTATCTCTGGGGCTCGCCCAGAACCTCGCAGCACTCATGGCGCTGGTCAGTGAGGGGATCCAGAAGGGTCACATGCGCCAGCACGCCCGCCGTCTGGCGTGGAAGGCCGGTGCCCGGGACGAGGAACTGCAGGAACTGGCCCGCCGTGTCTGGGACAACGGGACGTTCAACATCCAGACGGCGCAGGAACTCCTGCATGCCCTCCGTGCCGACGGCTGATCCGGACTCCACCGGCGCCGTCCATGCCCGGGCGCATCCGTCCCTTGCACTGGTGAAGTACTGGGGCAAGCGCCCCGGCGGTACCAATATCCCCGCCACGAGCAGCCTCGCGGTCACCCTCGATGCCCTTTCCACGGATACGGTGTGCCGTCCCGCGGACGAGGATTCCCTGGAGATCGACGGCCGTCCTCAACCTCCCGGTCGGATCGCGCCGTTCTTTGACCGCGTCCGGGAGACGGTCCGCTGTGATACGCGATTTGCGGTCAGTTCCCGGAACTCCTTCCCCACCGCCGCCGGCCTCGCCAGTTCCGCGAGCGGATTCGCGGCCCTGGCTCTTGCGACGGTCGCCGCCGCCGGTGGTGACACCACCGACCGCCACGCGCTCTCGGCACTGGCGAGACAGGGGTCCGGTTCGGCCTCCCGCAGCGTTTTCGGCGGATTCACCGCGTGGGACGCCGGTGCCACAGCGGCGCGGCAGCTCCATGACGAACGCTGGTGGCCGGAACTGCGTATCGTCGTCGCTCCGGTCCACGGAGGCCCGAAACCGGTCTCCTCGCGGGATGCGATGAACCTTACCCGGGACTCCTCGCCCTTCTACGACGCCTGGGTTGCCGACGCCCCGGCGCTCTTCCAACGGGCGGAGGCGGCGCTGGATGCCCGTGACCTGGAGCGCCTGGGAACGGTGATGCGGGAAAGCACGATGCGCATGTTTGCCACGATGCTCGGGGCGGCGCCGCCGATTCTCTATTGGAGACCGCAGACGATCGAGGTGCTTCAGCGGCTTGCCGAGCTCCGCCGCCGCGGGACCGCGGCGTGGGAGACGATGGATGCCGGTCCCCAGGTGAAGATCCTCACCACCGCGGACGACGCCGACGCCGTTGCGCGGGAGGTTTCCCCGTGGTGCGCGACATCACCGGTGATCTCCACGGTCGGTGGTGATGCTTGCCTCGTGCCGGGACATGAACCCCGTGAACGCGATACGGGGAAACGCGCCGGCGGGTCCGACCGTATGAACCACACATAGCCCACCGCGCCCCGCTTTTGTTACATTCTCTCCACGATGGAAACGAGCTGGCACTGGTCTGCCCCGGCGAACCTCCTGGTTGCCGGGGAATACGCGATAACCCACCCCGGGGGACAGGGTCTTGCAATGGCCGTGGCGCCCCGCGCGCACTGCCGCGTGCATCCTGCCTCCGGCGACCTCGAGGTCGTCGCCGTGACCGCCGCCGGCGCCGAACGATTCTCTCCCGGCGACGGCCATCCGATCGTCGACAGCGTGTTCGCCGAATGCTCGCCGGTTGCGCCGCCGGCGGCGCGCATCGAGATCGATACTGCGACGTTCTTTGACGCCGCCACGGGGCAGAAACTCGGGTTGGGATCCAGCGCGGTCGCCACGCTCCTGCTCACCGCCGCCCTGTTCCGACTCTCCGGCCGTGACCCGCTGGCTGATCTCGACGAGGTGGTGTCCGTGGCGATCCGCGCGCACCGACGCGCCCACAACGGTCGTGGCAGCGGCTACGATGTCGCCACCAGCGCCCTGGGCGGAGTGGTGCACTTCCGGGGCGGACCCGACCCGGTGTGGCGTCCCAGCGCGTTTGCCGCGTGCTGGCGCAGCGAGAACCTCTCCCTGTACGGCTGGCACGGGAGAGCCGCCGTCGCGAGCTCAGGTGCCGTGGCCCGCTTTGACCGCTATCTGCCGACGCACAGTGACGATCGTCGGCGCTTTGTTGCGCGGAACAACGCCTGCGTGTCGGCGCTGGAGGAGGCGGACTCGTGGAACGGCGTCTTCGGCGCCGTCTCCGCCGCCCGGGACCTGAGTGAGGAGATCGGGGCGGCGATCGGTGTACCGGCGCGACTCGACCTGTGTGTACCCCACGCCGACGACGGGTGGGTTGCCAAGACCAGCGGTGCGGGAAACGAGCGGGCGCTCATACTGGCGGTTCCGGCACCCCGACGACCGGTGCCCCGACAGGCTGCTGCGCTCCCGTTCAGCACCGATGGGCTGCGCCAGGAGAGCTCGCGTTGAACGGCCGCTCCCCCTACTCCGGGTTTGCGCCGGGGAAGCTTCTCCTCTTCGGGGAGCACGCCGCGGTGTTCGGGTACCCCGCCGTGGGCGTATCGCTGGACCGCGGCCTGCGCATCTCCGTGACCCCCGCAGACGGGATCTCGATCCGGCTCGCGCGCCCCGCCGGCGGTGACGTCGCCGCGGGACTGTCCGCCTTCGCCGCGTTCGTCGCCGACACCCTCGGCAGCCCCGCCGACGACGGGCCCGTGTCACCGGCGGGCGGAGCGATCACCGTCGACTCCGACCTCCCGATTTCCAGCGGGTTCGGCTCCAGCGCGGCGCTGTGCACCGCGATCGCCGAATGGTCCCTTCCCGATCCGCAGGTCTCGGGACACGACCGCAGCGCGGTCTGGCGCCGCGCGCATCGGCTGGAGGCGTTCTTTCACGGTACGCCGAGCGGGATAGACACCGGCCTGTCCAGTCTCGGCGGCGTGCGCACGTTTCGCTTCAGCACGCCGGGGGCTCTTCCCGAGAGCGCCGCGTTGTCCGCGGACCTGCCGGCGCTGGTGGTCGGCGCAATCCCCCGGGAACGGTCGACGCGCGATCTGGTCGCCGGGGTGCGGTCCCGCCTCTCCACCGAGCCGTCCACCGTCCGCCCCATTTTCGACCGGCTTGGAGCGCTCGCCGACGCCGCGATCGGCGAGCTGGCGGCGGAGCGGAACCACGCCGCCGGCCTGGCCCCGCTGGTCGCCGATGCACACCACCTGCTCCGTGACCTCGGTGTCTCCACGCCCCTGACCGACGGGATCATCGACCGGGGCGTGCGGGCGGGAGCGCTGGCGGGCAAACTGAGCGGTGCCGGTGGCGGTGGTGCGTTCTATCTGGTGTGCCCCGACGCGGAGGTCGCAGCGCGCGTTGCGGCGGACCTCGACGGCACGCTGCCGCCGGGTTCGGTGTGCTTTCACATGGGATGATTCGATCGGGGGCAGGCAGATCGCACCAGCCGACGAGGCGCGGTCGCCGCGTCCTACACGTGGAATCGCCGGCGAAGGTCGATGTAGCGCAGCACACTCCGCTGCAGCACCACCAGGAGGCCCGCCGTGGGCAGGGTGGACACCAGAATCACCAGCGACCACGTCAGGGACGCGGAACCGGTGAGGTAGCGCTGTACTGAGGCGTCGACAACCGCGGTCAGCAGCCCCGCTCCGGCGAGGAGCGCCGCCCCCTTGATCGCCCCGGCAACGCGGCGAAGGATCGCCCGTTCGGTGGCGACGACAAGCCCCGTGGCCACGGTAATCGGTAGCGCCACCGGAACAAACCACTCCAGCGCTGCGTTCCCAAGGCCATCAAGTGCCGCAAGCATCGCGAGAACCGTAACCATCGCCCCCGAGAATCCGGGCCACCAGCGCCGTACGGCGAAGGGGATCATCAGCACCATGGCACCGGCAACCACCGGGACGATCGCCAGGGGAGCCCACGAAAGTCCTTCACCGGTTCCGACATCCACAATGAGCAGGATCACCACCGCCGTGGCGGCGATCGACGCGAGGCTGCGCCGCACGATACGTCGCAGAACCGGCTCCACCGGTACCGGCTCCAGAATGTGATACTCCGACAGCGTCGGTTCCTCCGACTCCTGCGCCCGGCCGCCACAGAGCGGGCATTCGGTCATCGCCGGTTCCAGTCGGACTCCGCAGTGCGAACAGTACATCATGCCACCCCCGTGGTCCGTCGCCAGTTCGTTCTGAGATCGCCGTCGGCGCCAAGCCGATGGAACGCGGTGGCGACCTCCCGTTCGATGTCGTGATTCCGGCGGGTACTGCCGAACGTGATGCTCGAGACCCCGCCGATCGACACCAGCGTCATATTGATACCGGTGACCGGCGAGGCGGGGGGAACGAAATCGAGGGCGGCGACGTGTGCCGCCACCGATGCCGGCAGCTGAACCCGGCCGAGATTGGACAGGCTGGCGGTGTTCACCGATTCGCCCTGGACCCGATGCACGGTTCGAAGGATCACGTCCTTCAGGGCGATCGGAATCACGCGGATGAGCACGTTTCGTTCCGCCCGGACGTTCCGGCTGATCTGGCGGCGCAGACTCCGGGGATCAAGTTCCGCCCGCAGCTGGTGGTGAACGGAGCCGGCGATCTCCTCCAGGGAGTAGACGCCGAGGCGTTGATCCAGTTCGACCATCACGTACACGAAGAAGTTGCGCATCGTCCGCGATCCGGTGTGCGGACGCATGTTCACGGGAATCAGGATCCTGATCGGACGTCGATGCCGTCGCCGTGGCGGCGCCGCATGGTATCGCCGCTGCAGGACGTCGACAAACACCGCCAGTGCGAGATCGGTAACACTGACGCCCAGCGACCCGGCGATCTGTTTCAGGTCGGCCGTGGGATACCGCAGGGTCGTAACGCGGTATTCTCCCGGGCGCATCCGGGGACCGCCGGCGTGCCAGGCAGGCGCGAACTCCCGCGGCTCCGGCAGTCGCCGTTCGTAGTACTTTCGGCTGGCGTATTCACCCTGGCTCTCGTCGGGCGGATCGCCGGGAATGCCGATCCCCAGTTCCCGCGCCGCCCGCCGCAGGTCCTCGGCGTCCGCCGCCGGCACACCGCCCCGCAGCGCATACGCCACCAGGAGCGTCCGCAGGAACTCCAGGACCCCCGTTCCGTCGGTCAGGGCATGGGACGCCTCCACGGCGATCCTGCGTCCCCGCACAAAGACCCGAACCAACGGCGTTCGTCGGGAAAAGCGCGGAAAGTCGGTGCACGGGATCCCGTCGTCGGGTTCCGGCGGCGCAGGCGCGCACTCCTCGAGATAGTGCCAGAACACGCCCCGACGCAGCCGTACCCGGAACAACGGATAGCGCGCCCATGTGTCCTGCAGGGCTGCGGTGAGCGGGCCGATCCTGACCGCCTCCGTCAGGTGAGCAGAGACCCGGAACAGCGTCGGAAACCGCGGAGACATGATGGATGGGAACAGGCGGGCAAGATTGTCGAGGAGATACCAGCGCCGGTGCCGGTCTCCCCGGGGGGAGGAAGCGCGGGGGCGCGCCGTCCGACGCGCCCCCGGGTGATTCAATGCATCGGGATCAGAGTCCCAGGTCAAACTGGTCCTTGGACTTCAGGTTGTCGAAGGCCTCGACCAGCCGGGCGGTCATGCCCTTTTCACCGGCAACAAGCCACTGCCGCGGGTCGATCTTCTTCTTGTTCGGCTTGTCCTCGCCTTCGGGATTGCCGATCTGAGCCATAAGGTAGTCGTGGTTCGCGTCCATGTACTCGCGTACCGGTCGCGTAAACGCCCACTGGGTGTCGGTGTCGATGTTCATCTTCACCACGCCGTACTGCAACGCCTCGTGGATCTTGGCGAGCTCGGAACCGGATCCGCCGTGGAAGACCAGGTCCAGCGGCTTCTCCTCGCTGAGACCGCGCTCCTTCCGGACCATGTCCTGCGAATGCTTGAGAATCTCCGGCCGCAGCTTGACGTTCCCGGGCTTGTACACGCCATGGGTGTTCCCGAAGGACGCGGCCACGGTGAACTTACCGATCGGTTTGAGCGCGTCGTACGCCTTGAGGACGTCCTCGGGCTGGGTGTAGAGCTTGGCGTTGTCCACCTGGGTGTTGTCCACGCCGTCCTCTTCGCCGCCGGTGACCCCGAGTTCCAGCTCGAGGGTCATGTCCAGCTTTGCCAGCTGTTCGAGGTACTCGGCACTCGTCTTGATGTTGTCGTCCAGTTCCTCTTCCGAGAGGTCGATCATGTGCGAGCTGAACAGCGGCACACCGTGCTGCTTGTAGTACTGCCGGCCCTCCTCGATCAGTCCGTCGATCCAGGGCAGCAGCTTGCGGGCGCAGTGGTCGGTGTGCAGAATCACCGGCACGCCGTACACCTCCGCCATCTTCCATACATGCAGCGCCCCGGCCACGGAGCCCGCGATCGCGGCGCGCTGGTTGGTGTTGTCCAGGTACTTGCCGGCGTTGAACACACCGCCGCCGTTGGAAAACTGGATCATGATCGGGCTCGACGCCTCGCGGGCGGCCTGCAGGGCGGCGTTAATGCTGCTGGAGCCGATAACGTTGACGGCGGGCAGCGCGCATCCGACCTCTTTGCAGTATGCGAACACGTCCTGAAGGGCATTTCCGGTAATCACACCGGGTTTCAGTTTCATCTTAGCCATTTGGAATACACTCCTTCCGAGGGAATTGCCTGCATTGTAACGGTTGTACCCACCGCCATCAAGATGAGGGCGGGAGGCGGCGACGCTGCAGTGCGTGCATGAGGCGGCGGCTCAGCCGCAGCGGCAGACGCGGTCCCAGTACTCGCCACACCTGCGCCCCGGCCCCGACCGGTGCGACCAGACGCCCTCTGACGATCGCGCGAACCGCGCTGCGGGCGACGGCGGTGGCGGCGGGCATGCGCCCCATGCCGGCCACGTGCATACCGGAGGCACCGTGGAAATCGCTGGCGAACGGACCCGGGCACACGGTCACCACGTGCACGCCGTGGGGTCGCAGTTCGGCATCCAGGGAGACACCGAAGGAGAGGAGCCACGCCTTGTCTGCGTAGTATTCCGTCATCAGAGGGCCCGGCGAAAACGCCGCCACCGATGCCACGTTGGCGATCGTGCCACTCCCCCGCTCAACCATCATCGGCGCGAACGTCCGCGTGAGTTCCATGGGAACACGCAGATTGATGCGCTGCATGACCGCAAGACGGCCCGGGTCGGTCTCAACGAAAGGACCGAAGCTTCCAACCCCGGCGTTGTTGATCAGCACGTCGACGCGGTGGGGATCCACGCCCGCGTCGCCGAGGGCGGCAAGGAGACGGTCGGCCACCGCCGGCTGCGACAGATCCAGCGGCACCGGAATCGCCTGCGGGCCGATCTCCGCCGCCAGGTCCTCCAGCACCTCCCTGCGGCGTGCCACGAGGAGCAGCGAGCAGCCGATCGCACCCAGCACCCGGGCCATGTGACGTCCGAGGCCCGCGGACGCGCCGGTCAGCAGCACCGTGGATGCTGCGGTGATACGCGATTTCATGAGGCGATCTCCCCCGGGCGACCCCGCGGCACGATGAGACGCATGGTGGTACCGGTTCCCTGCCCCGTGTCCACCACGATGTCGCCACCGTGGGCGGTGGCGACCAGACGGGCGGTGTAGGTTCCGAGTCCGGTGCCGCCCGACTTTCCATGGGTGACGTAGGCATCGAAGAGGGTGTCCCGGATCTCGGCGGGAACGTCCGCCGGATTCAGCACCGAAACGGTCACCGCCGGTTTCCCGTCGGGCATCGTCAGCGTGTCGTCGACGACCACGGAGATCGTGTCCCCCTCGCCGCTCGCTTCGATCGCGTTGCGCACCAGGTTGGTCACGGCGTCGGTCAGAAAGCCGTTTTCACCCCATATCTCCACGTCGAAGACCTCCGAGAGCGGCCGGTCGCGATACCACGGGACGACCTCAACCCGGAACGCCGCACGGGTTTCCTCAACGCTGGCGAGGGCATCACGGACGAGCTGAACGCCGTTCACCCGCTCGCGGCGGATCTCGTATTCGCCGCGCTGCATCCGGGTATACGCGAGCGAGTTGTCGATCCGCGTGCGCGCCCGTGCGGCGGCGTCGTACATCAGCCGCACAAACTCCGCGGAGCGATCATCCAGGTCCTCCTGGAGCAGGTAATCCGCCGCGGTCCGGATTCCGTCGATCGGGTTGCGCAGGTCGTGGCGCATCACGCGTTCCACCTCCTCCCGCATCTGCTCCAGCCGTCGGCGTTCCTCGATCTCGGCTTCCAGACGCGCCTGTGTATCCCGGATTTCCGAGATATCGACGACGAAGGTGATCTTCTTGGGGCGGCCATCACCGTCGACGATATAGGCGGCACTCGCCAGAATGGGAACGGTCCGTCCGGATCGCGTCACGATCTCCCACTGTCCCGCGAGTTCGTATCGCTGACCCATGAACTCGTCGTGAAGGTGCTTGAGATTCGCCTGCTCCGCCGGGGGAACGACCGTCAGAAACGAGCGCCCCAGCAGCTCCTCGGCGCTGTAGCCGGTGAGCTGCCGGTAGCGGGGATTCACGTACTCGTACAGACCGTCTGCGTTGGTGATGCAGATCGCCACGGGGGTCGAATCGATGATCAGGCGGTTGCGCGCCTCGGCCCCCCGCAGGTGCTCCTGCCGATCCCGATGGATCCGGTTGAGGGCCTGTATCAGCTCCCGTTCGCCGCCGTCATCGGGCGGGACCGGGAGCTCTTCGTAGCGATCCGAGGAGATGGCACGCAGCAGCTCGGCGATGTGTCGGGGAGACAGGGAGTTCATTCGTCGGCGGTAATCTGCTTCAGGCGCGTCTTGAGGTCCTGCTCCATCGTCGCGAGCTCGGTTTCCACGGCGGCGCGCTTCCGACGTCCCTCCTGCTGGATTCTGAGCGTCTCATCGATCGTTCCGATCAGGTCCTCGTTTACCTTCCGGAGCGTTTCGATGTCCACCATTCCGCGCTCGTTTTCCCGCGCGACGCCGGTGGTGCCGGATTTGAGCATCTCCGCGTTGCGCTTCAGCAGCTCGTTGGTCGTGCGATTGACCTCCCGCTGCGCCTGAAGCCCCTGCTGCTGTCGGTACAGACTGATCGCGATCACCACCTGGTTCTTCCACAGCGGTATCGTGTTCAGTATCGAACTCTGTATCTTTTCCACCAGCGTCTGGTCGGTTCCCTGGATCAGGCGAATCTGCGGAGCGTTCTGCAGGGCGACCATCCGCGAGAGCTCCATGTCGTGGAGCTTCTTCTCGAAACGGTTCACCAGCTGGTTGAAATCCTGCAGCCGCTGCGCATCGGCGGCATCACCGGACTCATCGGCCCGCCGCTGCAGCTCCGGCAGCATCTGCTGCCGCGCCTCCTGCACCTTGAGGCGACCGGCGGCGATATACACGTCCAGTTCACCGAGGTATTCCTGGTTGCGCTGGTGCAGGGTATCCAGAAGCGCCACATCCTTCAGCAGCTGCATCCGCGCGTCGTCCAGTTCGCCCACGATGCGTTCGATCTGGGTCGAAAGGGTCTCGTACCGGCGGATGAAGCGCTCGATCCGGCGCTTGAGACCACCGAACATGCGGTCCATCACGCCGCCGCCGGATACCGCGGCGACGTCCACGTCCTTGATCGTCGACATGAGTCCGCCGAGGATCTCGCCGACGTGGCCGGAATCCTTCGACCGCACCTCCCGCAGCACCGTGTCGGCAAACTCCGACAGGCGCGTCTGGGCCCCCACACCGAACTGCAGCACAGCCTGCGTGTCGGTGAGATCGATCTCACCGGCGATTCGGAGCGCCTCGCCCCGCGCCTCTTCCGAAAGGGTATCAACCGTCACCAGGCTGGTCCCGGCCGTCTCTTCGCGTCCAGGTTCACTCATCGATCACCTCCGTCGGCCCCGCTCAGGCCGTCAAGCAGTTCGAACACCACCGGTGGCCGCGGGATCTGCGTCACCGGAGAAATCGCACCGGATGCATCAACCCGGGACCGGAAGCCGTGGCGCTCCCAGGCCAGCGCCAGAAGGTCCTCGTCCTCGAGCGCCGTCATCAGCCGTCGTCCGCGTTCGGTGAGCGCCACGATCGGGTGGCTGCTCCAGACCGTCGGCGACGGATAGATCATGACCAGATCGTCACGGACTCCGTCCCACAGGCTCGAGCTGCTTGCATCCAGCTCGCGATAGAGATTCTCGTAGCCGACAACGAGGGGATACTGCGCCATGCCCTGCTGCAGCACCCGCTCGAAGAGCGTACCGGTAGAATGCTCCATCTGTCCCTGAACCTGAAACACCTGTCGAACCTCCGGCAGAACTGCCGGAACCTCCGATTCCGTGAGGACGGCGTCGTTGAGGGTGTTGGCGACGAGCACCGCGAACATCGCGCCGGAGTTGGACGCCCGCGGATCGGTGCTGGTGATCGTCACGCGACCGAATACCCCGTTCACGCCCAGATCGCTCCAGGTGGTCTCGTCGGCGATGAGCCGAAGCAGAACGGCCAGCTCGGCGTGGTAAGCCCCCTGGTCCCACGTTACCAGCCCGCGACGCTCCAGCTGGTCCACCACGGGCACCCAGGAGTACAGGACCACCGGAGAACTGAACACCACCTGAGACTCCAGCGGGCGCCCCACGGCGTCGCGGAGACGGTCAAGCGGCAGTTCGCTGGCGGGCCACATGAAGTCGACGCTCTCCGCGGGGAGGTCAAGCATCTCGAACGTCCCCACGCGACGCGTGACGACCTCGATCCCGTAGCGATCGGCGAGGAGGGCCTGCACCTCCGGGTCCGCCAAGAACCCCGCCTTCTCGCTTCCCACGTAGCCCTCCACGCGCACCATCTCCGACGGCCCCGCGAAGAGCGCCCCGTCCCGGGTAAAGAGAAACTCGTACCCCCCGCCGAGGGCAACAACACCGAGAAAGATGACCAGGCCGACGAGTCCCGAACGCACCGGACTGTTCACGTCGACCCCAGCCCTTCCATCCTGATCGTCTTTTCCAGGACGTCGATTTCCACATCGAGATTCATCACATCGTTCTCCAGAAGGTGGGCAAGCTGCGCGTCGTACGCCCGTCTGATCGTTTCGAGGCTCTGTTCCGCCCGCGTCAGCGCCTCCCGGACGGCCTCCGCGTCGTCCCGACGTCGTGAGAGCGAGTGGTACCGCTCCACGACGCGAATGGTGGCGTCCAGGTAGTACCCGAAAAACTTGCGCGCAGGCCCAAGATCGCCGGGATCATCCCGAACATCACTGAGCATGCGGGCGACGGCGTCACAGACCCCGTAGGCCTGGGCGCGAACGCGTTGTTCGGCGATTCCGTCGGCGGCGCGCTTCAGTGTCGCCAGCTTCCGGGCCCCGGCGCGGAGCGTGGATTCCAGCGTTCCCTCGGTGTTCGATTGCCGGGCCCGGCGTCGGTCGCGGAGCACCGCGGTCACCGCCAGCCCCAGGTACACGCCCCCGGAGATCGCCAGCGCCGGGAAAAACCCCAGCCCGGCGACCGCGTACGAGAAAAGAAAGACCACCGCCGCGAGAACGCCAGCCAGCGTCGCCATTACATCCACGCTCCCATAGCCTGCAAGTATACCGCGGCCCCGCGTGCGGCGTGAAGTCGACGACAGGCCGCCGCGTCACACGCCGGTGTTGTGCACCGGTATGCGGTCGCCGTTGTCCGATCCCGACCGCCACTCCTCCAGGCCGCCGCTTCCGCCGAGGATCACGACCCGGCCGAGAGAGAACTGCTCACCGAGACGGGTCGCGGCGTCCTGCACCGTCGCCGCGTCCACGTCCCGGAGACGGTCACGCGTCTCCTGCCGCAACCGATCGTCGATATCGTGGAGCTGCCGGCGGAAGTTGGTGAACGCCGCGTCTCGCGGTGTCAGCGGCTTGAGTTCCCGTCCGAGGACGCTCACTTTGGCCAGGTCGAGCTGGGCGGCATCCATCGGGTGCTCCGAGAGCTCGCGGAGCGAATCGAAGTAGGCGGTGAGCGTGCGCACGGTGTGCGGATCGCGGTAGCTGCCGAAGGTGAACAACCCCTCCGGGGTCCGACTGGAGGCGAAGGCGCCGTATGCTCCGCCCTGCATCCGGATCTTCTCCCACAGCGGACCGGTACGGAGGACGTGGGCCAGCAGATCCTGTGCCGGTGCCAGGCGGTCCTCGAATCCAACGCCCGGTACGGCCACAGCCACGTAGGACACACTCGCCGAGGCCATGAGGAACTCACGGACCGGCCAGCTGCTTCGGGGAACGATCGACACACCGGTTCCGTCGCCGTCGATCATCCCGGCCGCCGGTTGGTGCCGTCCCCGCAACACTGTGAAAAGCTCGGAGAGCCACGGGCGGACTTCGGCCAGGGTGTCACCGCTGCCGGTGAGGTTCACCTGGGCGCGGGCGGGGTCGATCAGTGTCACGAACAGGTCACGAAGCTCGGTGCCCAGTGTCTCGGGGCTGGCCGCGAACTCCCGCAGTGCGTCGAGCTGACTGATCCCGTTCATGCGCTCTTCCAGCGCAATGAGGTCATGGAGTTCGGCACCGGCGCGGAGGCCGGAGAAGTAGTGCCCGGAGGGAATGACCGCGCTCTGCATCTCCTGAACCAGTTCGTCCACGAGCTGTTCCAGTCGCGTCGTATCCGAGAAATCCAGCTCCCGCACGATCCGCGCGAAGAGCTCGGCGCCTTCCCGCCACGTTCGGTCCAGCACGCGCATACGCAGGATCAGCATCCGCCGAATGCGGGACCGGTCACCCATGCGGGTCTGGTTGCTCACAAAGGCGGTGATGCCGCCGGTCTTCATGTTGATCTCATCGTTGAGGCGGTAGTGCGGGACTCCCGGGAGCCCAACCTCGGTGAAGGCGGCCCCCATCAGATTGAGCAGTAGCTCCTGCCGTGGCGTGAGCGTCCCGAAATCGAAGGCCACATCCAGGTACAGGATGCCGTTGGTGAACTCGCGGTGTAGAAACAGCTCGCCGCCCGAGTCGAGGGGGACGCGCTCGTGATCGACGCGCTGGATCTCGCGGGGAATATCCTCGAGGGCCAGGAACGGAATCGCGGCAAGCGCCGCGGGGTCGTCGGGCGTCTCCTGCATCCGTTCCAGGGCACGTCCCTCCTCTTTGATGCGGTCGCGCTCCACATCCGACAGCCCGTCCTGCAGCGTCGCAAGTTCGTCGGCAAGCTCCTGCGCCTCCCGGGCGGACTGTTCCGTGTCGGGCCGGACAACCACCGTCGAGCGGTGCGTGTTGTCCAGCAGCAGCGTGCGGATCATCTTCTCGAAATGCCGGGGGTCGGCGGTCAGATCGCGCCGCAGCGCCTCCACGTGCTGCTCGAAGTTCAGTCCCTCCCAGGGGGCTCCGCCGTACATCCAGCCGCGAAGCACCCGACGCATCGCCCGCATGCCGTTGGGACCGCCCTTGATCTCGCGATTGCTGAACTCCACCCGCCGCAGCGCGCCTTCCACGGTATCGGCCGGGAGCCCGGAATCCGCGAGTTCCCCGAGCGTCTTCAGGATCAGCTCGCTGATCGCCGCCTCGTGGTCGGGGTCCGTTCCCCTGAGGCCGACGGAGAAGACCGCCTCGTGCAGGTCGGTTTCCAGGCCCAGGACCGGCGAGAGGTCCTGCCCGAGTCCGGACTCCAGCAGTGCCCGCGCCAGGGGCGACCCACTGTGTCCCAGAAGGATCTCCGAAAGGACGGCGGCGTCGACCACCGCCCGGGCGTCGGTCACGGGAAAGAGCAGCCAGTTGAGCGTCACCGACGAGCGCTCGGCGAGGTCCGAGACGCCGTCCAGCGGATACGTCGCCTCGGTGCGGCGCGGCGAGTCCCACCGCGGCTGTCGCGGCGGCATCGGAATCGGATCCTGCGCCTCAAAGCGTGAGAGAAAGCGCTCGTCGAGAAACTGCAGGTACTCCTCCGTCGGGATATTGCCGTACAGCATGATACGCGCGTTTCCCGGGTGGTAGTGGCGACGGTGGAACTCCGTGAACTGGTCGTAGGTCAGGTGCGGAATCACCGCCGGGTCGCCGCCGGAGTCGAACCCGTAGATCGTATCCGGAAACAGCGACTGAAAGCACGTCTCGCCCACCACCGAGTCGTGGCTGGAATAGGTCCCCTTCATCTCGTTGTAGACGATACCGGTACGGATCAGGGTGCCGTCGTCATCGAACTGCAGCCGATGCCCCTCCTGACGGAACAGCTCGGGCTTGAGGAGCGGGAAGAACACCGCATCGCCGTAGACCAGCATCATGTTGAACAGGTCCTGCGCCACGGGGCTCGCGGCGGGATAGACCGTTTTGTCGGGGTAGGTCATGGCGTTCAGGAACGTGTTTACCGACCCCTTCAGCAACTGGAGGAAGGGATCCTTCACCGGAAACCGTTCGGACCCGCTGAGCACGGTGTGTTCCAGAATGTGGGCGACTCCGGTGGAGTCCTCCGGGTAGGTGGCGAAGGAAAACGCGAACATGTTCTCCCGGTCGTCGTTGGCCAGATGGAACACCTGGGCGCCGCTCTGTCGGTGCCGGAACAGATACCCCGTACCGTGGTAATCGGGGACCTCCCGTGTTTCGATCAGCTCGTAGGAAGGATGAACGTTCATCGCGATCCCTCCACCAGCGGACCGTTCCAGCGACCGACGGCACCGAAGTCCGCAACGGCGGTGAATCCGAGCGAGCGCAGTGTACGCGCCGCCTGACCGCTGCGGTTTCCGCTGCGACAGTACACAACGATCGGCTGGTCGCGATCCGCAGCGGACAGCTCCGTGCCGATCACACGGTAGTCGATATTCTCGGCCCCCGGGATGTGCCCGGCGGCAAACTCCCCGGCGGTGCGTACGTCGATCAGCCGGAACGCCTCCGGCTGCCGATCCAGCATGGTGGCGAGCACATCCGGGTCACGGGCGTCGCCGAATCCGGGAAGGAGATCCTGGGCCGCAACGGGGGCGACCAGGGACAGAAAAAGCGCAACACCCAGGAGGGCGCTCCGCAGGAGATACTGGG
The DNA here is from genome assembly GCA_913030605.1 of uncultured Spirochaeta sp. Lineage (GTDB taxonomy): Bacteria > Spirochaetota > Spirochaetia > DSM-27196 > Alkalispirochaetaceae > Alkalispirochaeta. The sequence continues at coordinate 55,001 of CAJWEZ010000009.1, read as the reverse complement.
GACGAATCGATGTCATTCGCTAACAATCGCACCATCCGGGGCCCGGCGGCAAGCGTTGACCGCGGCGGTGGCGATTACACCGGTCTCCTCGCACGCCCGGACGAACCCGACCTGCTCGCCCCGGGTCACGTGATCCGACACGAGCCGGTAGAGAATCAGCGGTACCGCCGCCCTCCGGGCACATCGCGCCCACACGGCGCTCTCCATGTCCACGGCGACCGCGTCGGATATCAGGTCGCGCCAGTCCGCCGGAAGCGCCGCCAGCGTCCGCCGGGTGAGCAGCGTATCACCGCTGGCGATGAGCCCCCGGTGAATCGCGGGGGTTCCCGGCAGCTCCGCCGCCGCCGACTCCGCCGCCCGCTCCAGCCACGGTACGACGGCGCCGAAGCGGCCGGGTTCCGGGATCTCGTCGATGGTGGAGGCCCCGCGCCGGAGCGTCCCCAGCGGGATGCCGAGGGCGGTGGCGTCGACGTCGTAGCTGGCGGTACGCGTCGCGAGGACCAGGTCGCCGGGGGAAACCTCCTCGGACACGGCTCCGGCGATACCGGTGGCGAAGACGATGGCGGGATGAAAATGGGTCAGGAGGACGAACATGCCCTCGGTGGCGGCGACCTTTCCGGCACCGGTCGCCACGACCGCCACCTGCAGTCCTGCAGCGGTGGCGCCGCGATACACGCGCGTCTCGCCTCCGGCAACCCACGACACCGTCACCGGCTCCGCCGCGATCGCCGCCCGGAGCGCTGCAGACTCCTCCGGAAGCGCCGTGACGACGGCGATATCCACCGGAGCCGCCGTCGGGGCACTCATTGCGGCGCAAACTCCGCGAGGGCGCGGCGCAGGCGGCGGATGCCCTCCTCCACGTTCTCCCGGGAGGTGGCCAGGTTCATGCGCATGAAGCCCTCTCCCTCGGGACCGAACTGGCGCCCGTCGGAGAGCCATACCCCGTGACGCCGCGCGAGCGTCCCGAAGCGCCGAGACAGGCTCGCCTCATCGCGTCCCGCGGCGACGTCGACCCGCTCCCACCGTCCGCGAAAGTCGATCCAGGCGATGAAGGTCCCCTCCATCGTGTGAACACGGACGCCCGGTTCGTCGGCAAGGAGCTCCCGGAGGAGGAGGTAGTGCTCATGAATCCGGCGCCGGACAGCATCGAGCCAGTCTCCGGCGCCGCGGTAGGCGGCCTCCGCCGCCGTGATCGCCAGCAGGTTCGGCAGTTTGAGCATGCGTGCGGCCAGGGCGCGGCGGTACGCATCCCGCCAGGCGGGGTCGGGAACGATCGCCGTCGCCGTGGGGAGCCCGGGGATATTGAACGTCTTGCTCGGCGCGATGAGCGCCATGTCCCGATCGGTGGCACCGCCGGTGGTGAGCCAGGGAACGAAGCGTTCGCCGGGAAACACCAGATCCGAATGGATCTCGTCGGATACCACCGACACCCCCTCCCGCCTGGCGACCTCGCACACCGTCGCGAGTTCATCGGCGGACCACACGCGACCGCCGGGGTTGTGGGGTGAGCAGAACAGCAGCAACGAGGCGCCCCGCAGTCCCGCGGCGAGGGCGTCGGCGTCGATCGCGTACTGCACCCCGCCATCCGCGGCGGTGCGTTCGGCGAGGGGCACCTGTACGAGCACGCGCTCCTGCTGCTCCACCACGTCGAAGAAAGGGAAATACACCGGCGAGAACGTTGCCACCCGGTCGCCGGGACGCGTCAGCTCCGCAACCGCCGCCGCCAGCGCCGGCATCACGCTGGGCACCACAACCAGCTGCTCCCGAGACAGTGGCCAGTCGTTGCGCGTTCGTTCCCACTCCACCACCGCGTCGAGGTACGAGTCCGGGACGCCGGTGTAGCCGAACACCGGATGATCCACGCGCCGCCGGAGCGCCGCGGTGATCGCCGGTGCAACGGCAAAGTCCATGTCGGCGACCCACATCGGAATCTCGTCGGCGCCTGCAAGGTCCCATTTGAAGGCTCCCGACCCGCGGCGGTCGGGGGCGGTGATCGTCGGGTCCGTCGGTGTTCCGGGGGTGTCAGTCATGCGGTGTCTCTCCATCGTCCAGTTGTTCGAGGTCGCCGAACGGAGTGCGAGCGCCGCCGTCGGCTCCGTGAAACTCGCGCTCCATGCGCTGCAGCGCCGCCTCGTCCAGTTCCTTGCCGGTATAGTCGTCGTCCACATACGGACGCCCGAACCGGGCTTCCCAGGCGGTGTTGTCATCGTCGTCGTACGGATACTCACTTTCGGCGTCGATCATAGGTCCAGCATAGCGTGATGGTGTTTTCCGTTCCACCACCCATCGTGTACGGTGGGGAGATGGACGCCCTGCATTCGGATCACATCCACAGGCTCCGCCGCCGGGCGGAGGTCGTTCGCCGCATTCGTGCGTTCTTCGACCGGCGCGACTACCTCGCCGTCGAAACACCGCGCCTGTGCCCGACACCGATTCCGGAATCGCACATCGAGCTCTTCGAAACGCGGCGGCGTGGACCGGACCCCGAAACGGGCGCGCAGCGACGGCCGCTGTGGTTGCTCCCGTCGCCGGAGGTGTACCTCAAGCAGCTCCTGGCCGCCGGAAGCGGCAGCCTCTATGAAATTGCCCGCAGTTTCCGCAACGGCGAGGTGGACGGTCCGCACCACGCGGTAGAGTTCACGATGCTCGAGTACTACACCGTCGACGCCGACGGCGATGACTCGATCGCGATCACCGAGGATCTCCTGGCGGAACTGGGGATTCCCGGCCCCGCCACGCGAATCAGCATGGCCGACGCGTGGCTGCGGTGGTGCGGTATCGATCTCGAGGCGACCCTGAACGCCGACGGCACCGGCGACCGGTCCCGGATGATCGCCGAGATCACCCGGGCCGGTCTGGGGACCCACACGGGAGAGGGCGACACCTGGGAAGACCTGTTTCAGCGCGTCTTTCTGACCTGGGTGGAACCGGAGCTCCCCGCCGACCGCCCCGTCTACCTCACGCGCTACCCAGCCGCGGTACCAACGCTGGCGCGACGCCTGCCGGGGACGGTGTGGGCCGACCGGTGGGAGCTCTACCTGGGCGGCGTTGAGGTCGCCAACTGCTTCGGTGAGGAAACCGACCCGGACCGCATCGCCGCGTTTTTCCACAGAGAGGTGGCGGGAAAAACGGAGGTGGGGCACCGCGTCCACGACGTACCGCCGGACTATCTGCGCCGGCCGCGACTGCCGCGCTGCTCCGGTGTGGCGATGGGTGTCGACCGCCTGGTCATGGCCGTGCTCGGAAGCCGGGATATCGACGAGGTTATCGCCTTCCGTCCCGATTTTCGGTATGATACGGCCTCCAAAACCGACGACACGAAAGGAACACCAGAGTCATGATAAAAGGCGGAGCAATCGAAAAGGGCATGTATATCCTGTTTAAGGGGGACCCGTATCTTGTGGCGGAGCGCGAGTTCGTCAACCCCGGAAAAGGGGCCGCGTTTACACGCTGCAAGCTCAAAAATGCAAAGAACGGATCGGTCCTCAAGGAGACGATCAAGACCAGCGACAACGTGGAGGAGGCGAACGTCTACGACCGCGACGCGCAGTACCTCTACTCCGATGAGGCGTTCCACTTCATGGACGTCGAAACCTACGACCAGTTCGAGATTTCCGCCGCGGTCCTCTCCGACAAGGGCGGCTATCTCATGGAGGGTGAACAGTACCGCGTCATCATGTGGGAGGCCGAGCCGATCGACGTCATCATCCCCATGAAGATCGTGGTGGAAGTCACCGACGCGCCCGACGCGGTCAAAGGCGATACGGTGACCGGCGCGTCCAAAACGGTGGTCGTGGAAACCGGCGTATCCGTCCAGGTGCCGATTTTCATCAAGGCCGGCGACAAGATCCGCATCAACACCGAGTCCGGCGAGTACGTCGAGCGGGTCAACGAGTAACGACCGCCGCCGAACCGCAGCTCCGCCGGTGGTCGATCCGAAACGGGAGATCGCCGCGGAGCGCCGGTGTCCGTCCTACCGTCTGTTCTTCACAAGGCCTTCGGAAAACTCATCGGCGATCTCGGTCCACAGGCCGTTGCGGTACCAGGACGCCATCTCGCGCAGGAGGCGGGCGTAGAGCCCGAAATACTCCTTCGCCGCCGCCGGGTCCTCATCCTTTCGGGCGCGCAGTTCGGTGAACCGCGGTTGCGCCCCGATCCACTCCTCGACGCGCCCCTGCGCCGACGCCGGTCGCTCGACCCATCGCAGGACCTCCTGCCACCCGTCGTCGGTCCCGCGGACCACGGACACCACGGGAATGTGATCGGTGCCGTGGTCGACGTACCACTGCTTGAGCAGCGCGTTCCGGCTTTGACGAAACACCCGCATATCCACTCCCAGCGCTTCACCGAGGCGGGCGATGTACGGCAACGTCGTGGCGCTGTCGCCGCACCAGTCCTCGGTGAGCACAACCAGCCGCAGGTCATCGACCGGGGCAGGAAGGGCAGCCGCGACCCGCTCACGCTCCTCGTCCGCCACCGATGCGTCGCGGTACAGACTGAGCACCAGATGCTTGTAGTTGGCCAGGGACTGGAAGTAGTCGGCGGGCTTGAGCCCACCGGTCCAGGTGGATTCGTCGAGAGGGAGCTGTTCCATGCGTACAGGCTATGGCAAGCCGCGCTGTCGGGCAAGGGGCCGAGGGGCAACTCGATCCCAGGGTCAACTCGGTCCCCGGGTCAACACGGGCCGCGCACACGGTATAGAATCGCTCGCATGACCACCGGTTCCTGGCGGGACCTGCCCGCGCAGCATCAGATCACCTACGACAATTCCGACGATCTCGACCGCGTGGTCGGGCGGCTCCGCGCCCTTCCACCACTGGTGTTTCCCGGTGAGGTTGACGAACTCACCACATCCCTCGTCGCCGCAGCCGAAGGTCGGGCGTTCGTACTCCACGGCGGTGACTGCGTGGAGCGATTCGCCGACTGCCGCCCCGGACGGATCGCCGATCGCCTCAAGATCCTGCTGCAGATGAGCGTTGTTCTCACCTACGCCGCCCGGACGCCCGTTGTCCGAATCGGACGGATCGCCGGGCAGTACTTCAAACCGCGGTCGGCCGACACCGAGACGATCGACGGTACCGAGGTCATGACCTATCGCGGCGATCCCGTTCACGCCTTCGACCCCGGCGACGGCGGCGCCGGGCTACCGGATATCGCGGCGGCGCGGCGGCCGAACCCGCATCGCCTTCTCGACGGGTATTTCCACGCCGCCAGCACGCTCAACTACATCCGGGCGATGATCGCCGGCGGCTTCGCTGACCTGCACCACCCGCACGCGTGGGACCTCGATTCAATGCGCACCACGCGGCGCTGGAACGAGTACCGCCGCATGGTCGACCGCATTCTGGATGCGATTCACTTCATGGAGAGCTTCGGTGGTGTGGACGAGCAGACGCTGGGCAACATTCGCTTCTTCACCAGCCACGAGGCGCTCCATCTGCCGTGGGAGGACGCGCTGACGCGGAACGCCTCTCCCGGTGCGCCCGGCGACGCCGGCGACGGGCTGTACAACCTCGCGGCACACACCGTGTGGCTGGGCGCCCGGACCAGCGACCCCGACGGCGCCCACGTGGCGTATCTGCGATCGATCGCCAACCCGATCGGCATCAAGGTCCCACCGGACCGTGACCCCGACGACCTGAGAACGCTCCTGGACATCCTGGACCCGGACCACCGTCCCGGCCGTATCACCCTCATTACGCGCATGGGACGGTCACGGACAGCCGACCGCCTGCCGCCGCTGATCCGGGCGGTGCGCGGTACCGGGCACCCGGTGGTATGGTCGGTGGACCCGATGCACGGAAACACCGAATCAACCAGTTCCGGGCGCAAGACACGCCGCTTCGAGGCGGTCCTGGAGGAACTGGAGCGCAGTTTCGCCATCCACCGGAGCGAGGGGTCCCGGGTGCAGGGAGTTCATTTCGAACTCACCGGCGACGACGTGACCGAGTGTACCGGCGGAAGCGTCCCCCTCGGAGAGGCCGACCTGGAACGCAACTACGAGAGCTGGTGCGATCCACGTCTCAACTACACGCAGAGCATGGAGATGGCGTTTCTCCTTGCGCGACTGATCGAGGAGCAGAACCGATGAGCGCACAATCACCGTTCCGAATCGTATTTCTGGACCGCGGCACCCTGGACATGGGAGACGTGGATTTTTCGCCCCTCGGCGCGCTGGGCACCTTTCGGTCGACGGACACCACGGACGGGGCGGACCTCGACCAGCTGGCCTCTCACGCCGGCGACGCGGAGGCGATCGTCGTCAACAAGGTCCACATCGGCGCCGACGCCCTGGACCGCATGCCGCGGATCCGTCACGTGGCGGTAATCGCCACCGGCGTCAACAACGTGGACCTGGACGCCGCCCGGAGCCGGGAGGTGGCGGTCACCAACGTCCCGGGGTACGCGCGTTTCGCGGTGCCACAGCACGCGTTCGCCCTTATCCTGGACCTTGCCGGGCGGGTACACCGCTACGCCCGCGACGTTGAAACCGGAGACTGGGCGGCGGCGTCCAGCTTCACCCTGCTGCGATACCCGACGCTGGAACTGGCGGGGAAGACGCTGGGGATCGTGGGCTGGGGAGCCACGGCGCGTGCCATGGCGCGCATCGCGGAAGGGTTCGGCATGCGCGTACTGGTGTGGAACCGGCGACCGGTGGAGGCACCGCCGCACCGCGTGGTCGGGTTCGAAACACTCCTTGAAGAAAGCGACGTGGTGAGCATCCATGTGCCGCTGGCGGATACCACGCGGGGGCTGTTCGGGGCGGACGAACTGCGGCGCATGAAGCGCTCGGCGCTGCTGGTGAACACCGCCCGCGGCGGGATCGTGGACGAAACCGCCCTGGTGGCGGCCCTGGAGGCCGGCACGATCGCCGGTGCCGGGCTTGACGTGCTCGAGGAGGAACCGCCGCGGTCATCAACCCTGCCGGCCCGCGCCGCCGCCGGCGACCTGAACCTGATTATCACTCCCCACAGCGCGTGGAGCGCGGTGGAGGCGCGGCAACGGCTGGTGAACGAAGTGGCCGAAAACCTGGCGGCGTGGCGGCGTGGGGAGCGACGCAACCGTGTCGTATGAGGCTCAGCGCCCCCAGTCGCCGGTTGGATCTCCACGGATCGGTGCCGCCTCCACCCGGATGTAGCCGGGCAGCGTGGGCAGCGCCCGGTGCGGCGGAAGCCCGAGGAGCACCGCCAGGTTGACCCACTCGCCGTCGGTGAACACGTAGACAATCGTCGGATCGAAGGCGCTTCCGTTGATCAGGACGCGGGGCGCAGCCTCCCCCGTCGGCGGTTCGACGACCCACATCGCCCCGCGGCTGCGGGTCCAGGTGCGCTCCGGGGTGTCGCCGGGCCAGCCGATCGATCGAACCCACAACTCCTGGGCGTAGTCATCGAAACAGGGACTGCAGAACAGGCGCACCCGGGGCACGAGCCCCCGGAGCGCCGCCGCCGGTGCGCCGGTGGCAGACTGTCCGTACGCGGGGGCCCCCGACGCCATCATCAGCACCGGCACAAGCGCCAGCATGAGCACGGAGGCACCGGCGCCGAGGCGACGATTCGACCGCATCCTACACCGTCAGTTCGACAAGCCGGTCCAGCCGGAAGCGCACGATCACCAGCGTCACCAGCATGAGCGCAACACCCAGTCCGTAGACGCCGATCAGGATCGTGTTCGTATATTTCTTCATGAGGTCCGTCCTTTCTGCCATGCCGTCCAGGCATGCTCGAGGTCGGCGATCGAGTAGCCGACCATCTCCATCGTCTCGAACAGCCGCGGGAGCGTCTCGGTCTCAAACTGCCGACGCCGGGCGGATCGTGTCCGTTCCGGGGCGTCGGAGGAGACGAAGTACCCCACCCCGCGCTGGTTGTAAATCGCCCCCTCGTCCTGCAGCAGGCTGTAGCTGCGCTGCACGGTGTTGGGGTTCACGCCCAGATCCACGGCGAGTTCGCGAACCGAGGGCACCCGGTCGTCGGGCTGCCACGCGCCGGTAAGGACCCGGTTTTCGATGTACTCGACGATCTGTTCGTAGATCGACCGGCCCTGTTCAAACCGCATCTCACGCCTCCGTTTCGCGCAGCCGGAGCACCGCCAGGAGCCAGAACCCCAGAACCACGGCCGTTGTGACGATCGGTTCCATGATGTCCGGGCGCTGCAGGTAGAACGGAGCGATCTGGTGCCACATCTCGCTGCTGACGGAGAAGGACTCTCCGGGCCCGAAATGGAAGCCCAGCGCCCGCGCCGACCCGGCTCCGGGATACGAACCTTCGATGTAGCGACCGAAAATCAATCGAACCGCCACGGCGCCGATGACGACGTAGCTGGCGATCCACCCCACCAGCGACAGGAGGGTGCGCCCCACGGGATGTTTCCGAAAGTACACCGAACCGAACAGGAAGACCGCGTTCAGCGGCAGGTACACCCGCAGCGTCACCAGCGACATGCGCATCCAGTCTCCGCCGGCAAAGGCCGCCACAAACGCCTTGCCCGCCCCGGCACCACCGGCGACGATCATGTAGAGCAGCGCGGAAAACAGCGAGGTCAGCACGAACGAGACGGTCACCGCGAGCCACACAAACAGGGTGGACACCGCGATCTTGGCCCCGACCTTTTCCCACACCGTGGACGGTCGCAGGAGGTAGGCGATACGGTGCCCCGGCGAACGGAGCTCGCCGAACTGACCGCTGGAAATCAGGACGCCGATCACCAGCATCGCGAGCTGGTACCCGTCCCACAGGTTGATCGGTGATACACCCCCGAGCCAGGAGAGGAGACCGAGCAGCATCATTGACCCGGCAACCGCGCCCGATGCGATCAGGATGTTCCGGTACTGGATCGTCAGTTCATGTCTGATGGAATGCAGAAACCTCATCATGCCACACCTCCGCACAGTCGGGTGAGATCCTCGGGTCGTCCCACGGCGGCCTGGAACAGCAGCTCCAGATCGATCTCGCTTCCCAGCGCCTCACCGTCCCCGGAACCGGCCGGAACGAGGGCCACCGAACTGCCCAACTGCGTCTGCATCGCCAGGGCGCCGGCGCGTTCCGCGGCGAGTTCCGACTCGAATCGCCGCATCGCCACGCCCGACTGAATCGACGCCATGTCCGACTGAAAAACGACGCAGCCACCGTCGAGGACCACGATCGGATCGATGAGGTTCTCCACGTCCCGGACCTGGTGGGTCGAGATGATGAACGCCCGCTCGTCGCCGGCGGCCTCCGCTGCGAGTTGCCGAAACACCTGCTTTGAGGGAATGTCGAGCCCGTTGGTCGGCTCGTCCAGGACTACGAGTTCCGCGCCGGTTGCCAGGGCGAAAGAGACCAGGACTTTCTTCTGCTGACCGTAGGAGAGTTCCGACAGCTTGCCGTTGCCGATGACCTCGAAACGCTGGAGGTACCGCTCCATCTGTCCGCCGTCGAAGCGCGGATAGTAGCCCGCCAGGGCATCCACGTACTCGCGGAGTCGGATCGAGGGCACATCGAACTGCTCCGGAACGTACGCGATCCGCGACAGCACCGCCGGATCACGCCGGAACGCCTGCCGGTCGAACAGTGTCGCGGTTCCGGCCGCGGGGAACAGGAGACCGGTCCCCAGCTTGAGAAGCGTCGTCTTTCCGGCGCCGTTCTTCCCGAGCAACCCGACAATCCCGCCGGGGTTGACCGAAAAATCGAGTGATTCAAAGAGCGCGCGCCGCCGCGTATAGGCGAAGCGCACGCCGTTCATGTTCAACATGTCAGCTCCTTCGTTGCTGTACTGGTGTACCACATATGTAGTACACCGTTACAGTACATCAACGAATCGCCACCGTCAAGCGCTTTCCACGAACTTCCCTGCGGCAGTATCTTTGCGCACGCCTCCGGCGGGGAACACGCGGCCGTGCATGACCACGTACACTCCCGGCGGCAACAGCTGCACCGCAACCAGGGAGCCTCCGAGATTGAAGAGCGCGTCGGAGCCGCTGATCGTGAACGGAACCATCGCCCCGGTTAGTACGATCGTTCTGGCACCGAGGGCGGCGTCGCGCTGCGCCGCCGCCCGCAGGCGGTCGGCGGTGACCGTCATCGTGTCGGTGCCGTGGGTGATGACGATGTGCTCCTCCGTCGCCGCGCGGCAGGATTCCACGATCCGCTCACGATCGTCGTCTCCCATGTCGAGGCTGTCGATCAGCTGGTTGATCTCAAGCGAAACGGGGACGGTGCACCCGACCGTGTCGAGTATTTCCGGAAGGTGGGTCTGCTGAAAGGTGAGTTCTCCACGGACGCGATCGTAGTGCTTGTCGAAGGTGCCGCCGGTAATTATCAGTCGAACCATGCCCGTATTCTCTGCGCGGCGTCGGGACCGCGCAAGTGACCGAAAGGAAGAACGCCCAATGAACCACTCAGATGTCTCCACCGATGCCGCCACCTACCGCCACCGGCAGGAGTACGGTGTGCGCTACGACGACCTGGACACCTACCGCCACGTGAACAACAAGGCGTTCCTCACCTGGATCGAGGATGCCCGGGTGCGGTACCTCATCGATGCTGCGGGCTTCCGACACCACACCTCCGAGGACGAGGGGGTTATGGTCGTGCACGCCGCCATCGACTACCGCTCCCAGGTTCACGCCTTCGAGACGGTGACGGTCCATACCCGCTGCGCCCGAATCGGCGGTCGCAGCATTACCCTCCACCACCTGATCACCGCCTCCGGTGAGGACGGAACCGCGCGGACCGCGGCCACCAGTACCACGGTCATGGCGGCGGTTGACCTCACCGCGAACGCCTCCATGGCGGTACCCGACGCCGTGGTGGACCACATCGTCGGATGGGAGCCGACTCCTCCGGAGCGCACGGTCGGCTCCCGCGGCGCGGGGTCTTGACGGAGAGAAGAGCACGGCGGTAGGTTATCGGCATCGGGGTGCTTTTCGTTACGAAAGGCTGAGATCACACCCGCAGACCTGATCCGGATAATGCCGGCGGAGGGAACCTGCCGTGACCGCGTGGCGGTCGCTCCTCAGTCTCCATCGTAACCGCCTCGGAAAACACACGTATTCCGGGAGGTTTGTATGTCTGTAATCGATTCTGTTCGTCCCCTGCGGCGGATCCTGTTTGCTGCGTTGATCGTGACGATCGCCGTGGGTGTCGCGGGAGCCGCGGGCCAGTCCGAGTCGTCGCCGGACGGTGACGGCGTCGTCATCTACACCTACGACGCGTTTCCCGAGAGTCTCGAAACGCTCATCGTCGACCACATGGCGAACGAGTACGGCGTCACCGCCACCATGGAGCGGTTTCAGGACACCGGCGGGCTGTACAACGAGCTCGCCCTCACCCGCGGCGACGGCGTCGCCGACCTTGCGATCGGCCTCGACAACACCTACGTCGGGAAAGCCCTTGAGGCGGAGCTGTTTCAGACCTATCGGCCGGCGGCACTCGACGCGGTCCCGGAGAATCTCCGTCTGGACCCCTCCGGTCACCTGATTCCGTTCGACTACGGCAACGTCGTTCTCAACTACGACAGCGAGGCGCTGCCGGACCCACCGACGACCTGGCAGGAGCTGCTGGATCCGTCGCTGCGGGAATCGATCGTGCTCATGAATCCGGCCACCTCATCGCCGGGACGCAACTTTCTGCTCCTGACGATCGCGCAGTTCGGCGAGGACGGCTACCTGGACTACTGGGAGCAGCTCAAGCCGAACATCCTGACAATCACCGCGGGATGGTCCGAGGGCTACGGCCTGTACACGCAGGGAGAGGCGCCGATCGTGCTCTCGTACGAGACGAGCCCGGCCTACCACATCGCCTACGAGGACACCACGCGGTACCAAAACCTGATCCTGGACGGGAGCGGCTACGCGCAGATCGAGGTCATGGGAATCCTGGCGGATGCCCCCAACGCGGAGAACGCCCGGCGGGTGGTCGACTTCGTTCTGTCTCCGGAGTTCCAGCAGGAGATCGCACTGGGTCAGTTTATGTATCCCGTGCGGGAAGACGTGGAGCTGCCGGACGCGTTCACGCAGCTGGACCGGCCGAGCGAGTCCGTGTTCCTCGATACCGACCGGGTCGATTCCAATTTTGAGCGCTGGCTGTCCGACTGGGAAGCGTTGATGCAATGAACCATCATGCGCCGGTGCGCGCCGCCTCCGGCGGCGCCGACGGGCGGGTCCTTCTCGTGGGACTCGCCGGTTTTTTTCTCCTCTTCATGGTGGCGCCCGTCGCCACCGTGTTCATCCGCGCCGCCGGCCACGACGCCGTCGGGGCCGGCGGTCTGGACGCATTCTGGTCCGCCCTGACCTCGATCGTCACCGCACCGCGTACACGCTCGGTGATCACGTTCACCGTGGGACAGGCCTCGCTGTCGGCGGCCCTCGCCGTCGCCGTTGCCCTTCCCGGTGCCTACCTGATGGCGCACTACACCTTCCCGGGACGACGGATCATCTACTCGCTCTCGCTCCTGCCGTTTGTGCTCCCGACGATCATCGTCGTGGTTGCCATGATCGGGTTTTACGGCAAGAACGGTCTGATCAACCGCCTGCTCGGGACCGATTTCAACCTCGTCTACAACTTCCGCGGCATCGTGCTGGCGCACGTCTTCTACAATTTCTCCCTGGCGATCCGGATCATCTCCACCGCGTGGTCCGGCATCGACCGACGGTACCGCGAGAGCGCCGAAATTCTCGGAGACCGGGGGCCCGGCGTGTTCTTCCGGGTTACCCTCCCGCTGCTGATCCCCAGTATTCTCTCGAGCTTCATTCTGGTGTTTATCTACTGCTTTCTGAGCTTCGGTGTCGTGCTGGTGTTCGGTGGCGTGCGATTCTCGACCTTCGAGGTGGCGATATACCGCGAAATGTTCATCAATCTCGACCTTCCGGCGGCATCGGTCTTCGCGCTGCTGCAGATGGCGTTTTCCGGCCTCTTCATCCTTGTTTCCACCGGGTCGCTCCATCGCGCCCGCGCCGGTGCCGTCGATACCGGGCAGTCCCTGCCGCCGTTGCGCAGCGCGCGCCCGCTGCCCCGGGCGCTGTTGGTGCTGTACACCGTCACCATGCTGGTGTTCGTGCTGGGACCCCTCACGACGATGGTGGTACGCGCCTTTACCGGCAGTTCGGGAGCCCTGGGACTGGAGAACTTCCGACAGCTTCTCGTTCCCGGTGCCGCCGAACGGAACGTCCACAGTATTCTACGGAGTTCGGTACCCGGCGTGGTCCTGCGCAGCATCGGTCTGGCGACAGCGTCGGGGACGCTCACCTTTGCTGTGGCGGGACTGACGGCGCTTCGACTCCGCGGGAGCCGGTCAACCTGGATCGACGGCGCGCTCCAGATTCCCATGGGCGTTTCGCTGGTGACGGTAGGACTGGGGCTCCGGCTCCTGTGGCAGGACGTGCTTCCACCGGTGATCCTGATCGTCCTCGGGCAGTTCTTCGTTGCCTTTCCCCTGGTGTTCCGTATCGTCCGGACCGGCGTCGAGGAGCTCAGTGAGCGAATCGTGAACGCCGCCGAGATCCTGGGCGCCGGCCGCCGCAGGATTCTCATGGATATCGAACTGCCGCTTTTGCGGCGCACGTTCCTGAACGCCTACGCATATGCCCTGGCACTCCCCTTTGCCGACCTCACCGTGGCGATGACCGTCGGCCGCGGACGCGTCGCAACCTTCCCGGTGGCGATCTACCGCCTCATCGGATTCCGCAGTTTCGATCTGGCACTGGCCCTGGCGGTCCTCTACATCGCGTTCTGCCTCGTCCTGTTTCTGGTCATCGATCGTACCTCACTCCCCGGAAAGGACACGCCATGATCGAATTCCGCTCAGTTCGGACCAGGTATCCCGAATTTGAACTCGCCGTCGACTTTTCGATCGCCGAGGGGGAACTGGTGTCGATTCTCGGCCCCAGCGGCAGCGGGAAGACTACCACCCTGCGTCTGATTGCGGGGTTTGAGCAACCGCAGGAGGGGCAGATCCTCATAAACGGCCGCGATGTCACCCACCTGTCGCCGGCGGACCGACAGATCGGCTACGTGTTCCAGGACTACACCCTGTTCCCGCACATGTCGGTGGGGGACAACGTCGGCTACGGGCTCCGGATCCGGCGCCGCCCGGCGGCGGAGGTTCGCGCCACGGTGGCCGAACTGCTGGATCTCGTTGAGCTGCCCGGATACCAGGACCGGAACGTCGCGACCCTCTCCGGTGGCGAGCGCCAGCGCGTGGCGATCGCGCGCGCTCTGGCAACGCGTCCCGTGCTGTTGCTGCTGGACGAGCCGTTCTCATCGATCGACGAAGTGCTGCGCCGCGACCTGCGCGACGAGATCGTACGCCTGCAGAAGCGCCTCGGCATTACGGTGGTGTTTGTCACCCACAGTCGCCAGGAGGCGCTGGCGATCTCGGACCGCGTCGCCGTGCTGCAGGCGGGTCAGGTCGTGCAGTACGCCGGCGTCGAGGAACTGTACCGCCAGCCGCGCGATCGCTTCGTCGCCGAGTTTGTGGGAGACGCCAACTTCGTGACCGGGGACGGCACGCAGCTCCTGTTGCGGCCCGAACAGCTCTGGATTGCAGGCGAAGGAGACGGCGGCGATGAGGGCATCGTGTACCTCGACGCGGAGATCGAAATGCACCAGTACCTCGGCAGTACGCACCGCTACGCGTGCCGCAGCACGGCGGGGCGGCTCATCGTCATGGATCCGCGGAGACGCTCCGTGGGGGACACGGTGACGGTGGCGTACCGACCCGCCGATGGCTTTCCCATGACGGAAGGAGACCCCTCATGAACGATACCGTTGAGTTCTACAGCCCCTTTGCCCACATCCCCGGGCGCCATGAGATCGCGCGGATCCATACCACAACCCACGGGTCCTTCGATGTGTGGATTGTGGTCACCGAAACCACCGATCGTCCCGTGGTGGTGTACGTACACGACGAGAACGGCGCCGCCTTCATGGCGGACCGCTATCCCGAGAGCACGACGATCCGGGTGGAACCGGACCAGCTTGTCGTCCGGGGCGATGCCGACGGCGACGGCGTGACCGGAACGCTGGTGGCCGACCGTGGTCCGGTGCGGCAGGGAACGCTGCGGTTTGTGCGGTCCGGGGAACAGGCACGCGCGGTGCCCTACGGCGGGACCGACTTCCCCGTGTGGGGAAGCCGGTGGCGCTGCCACGGCGTGGACCTCGAGATCCCCGCCGTGGTGACCGGTGCGATCACCGGCGCCGACGGTCAAACCGAGCGCTTCGATCGGCACGACGACGCCGTGATCACGCTCGGTTCCTACGGTGCGATCGCACCGCGGGGCTGACCGGCGGGATCGCCGGCCGGCCCGGGTGAGCGAAACCGGGATCAGATCACTGAGATCAGATCTGAAAGCGCGCGCCGAACGTCCCGCCCAGGGCGCCGGAGGTGATGTTGTACATCACGCCCAGATCCAGGCGAAACACGGTCAGATTCACGGACGCGCCGCCAAAGGCACGAAGCGTGAAGGGGTTCGCCGTGCTGTTCACCGCGATGCCGGTGTTGGAGACGTCGAGACCGGTCAGACTGGCAAGATCGGCGGCGCTCGCGGGACTCCCGGCGATCGTCACGTTTTCCACGGAGGACTCGAGGCCGGCGTTGGTCTCGGCGTTGCCGACGGTTGCGCCGAGTCCGATGTGCGGCTCTACGATCAGGAAGCTCTTGCTCGCCTGCACGCGGAAGTCGACGACGTTGGCGGTCCAGTCGAAGGCGAGCTCAGGGTCGGTGATCGTGGCGGACGCCGTCTGACCACCGATCGTCTCGCTGATCGTCTGGTCGCCGATGCCGAGGGGCGTCGCGATGCGCCCGGTCAGGTGGTTGTAGCCCACGCCTACGGATACCTTGGGCAGCAGACCGCCGTCCAGTACCGCGTAGCGGACGTCGAACCCGACGTTCTGGTACTCCACGTCCACGTCACCGATCGACAGCCCCGGCAGGGTGCCGAACTTGAGGCCGACGTCGAACGGCAGAATCAGACCGCCGACGCGAGCGTCAAAGGCGTAGCCCGGCACCGGGAGCCCCGCCCCGCCGATCGACTCAAGGGCGCCCTTGGTGGCGTCCACGTTCAGTTTGTCCAACAGGTCGGTGAAGACGCTTCCCGGGATCGTGGTGACACCAGTGGTAACCCCGACGCCGAAGCTCGGGATCGGCAGCAGCTGGCCCACGTAGGCGTCGGACCAGTTGAGGCCGATCGTGGAGTTCATCGGCAGGGAACCGGCGAAATCGTCGGTGAACGACTGAAACCCGTCTTTGTAGGTGGAGAAATCGGGGATCTGGGAAAACGCCGGTACCGCGACCGCCAGGGCCACGACCAGGGCAATAATGGTTGTTCTTCGCATTGAAATCCTCCTGAGGCAGTATTGCTGTTCCTGAATGTAACACCAGCGCGCCGCGAATTCGACTCGCCGGGCGCGCAATCCGAACGGCGGGCGCCACAGACACCGCCGACGACGGTCCTGGAGGACGCGGGCCCCGAGAACGGGTCGAGGGATTGACCGGCCCCCCTCCATCCACTACGGTTACGGTCACACCCGCCCCGGTAGCTCAGCAGGATAGAGCAACGGCCTCCTAAGCCGTAGGTCACCCGTTCGAATCGGGTCCGGGGTATTTTTGCGACGCAGCGGTCCGGCTTACCCTCGGACCTCCCGCCGGTACGGCTTCAGGAGCGCCGCGGGCGCCGCGGCCCTGCGGGACACGCTGACCAGGGCGAAGATCGTCAGGACGTACGGCACCATCAGGAACACGTCGAAGGGGATCGGAAGCCCCCACCCCTGCAGCCGCAACTGAAGCCCGTCCAGCAGTCCGAACATCAGCGCGCCGATCGTTCCGCGGCCGGGGTTCCAGTTACCGAAAATGACCATGGCAACAGCGACCCACCCCCGGCCTCCGATCACGTCCCGCAGAAACATGTTCTGATGAGCAAGGGTGAGAAAACTCCCGCCGATGCCCATGAGGGCACCTCCCGCCACCAGCGCGAGCGTGCGCACGAGATTCACGTTGCCCCCCACGGTATCGGCGGCCATCGGGTTTTCGCCGACCGTGCGAACCGTCAGTCCGATTCGCGTGCGGTACATGAGCACCCAGACCGCCGGAATGAGAATCATCGCCGCGTACGTCAGCACGTACTGGTTGAAAAGGCCCGGCCCGATAATCGGAATCCTCGAGAGGAGAGGAATCGCCACTTTGGTCATCGGGGTCACCGTCGGAGGAACGGTCGGAGACCCGAAGTGCAGCCGATACACGAACATCGACAACCCGGTGGCGAACAGTGTGATTCCCAGCCCCGAGACGTGCTGGCTCAGGCCAAGGAACACAACCAGGAACGCCATGAGGAGCGCGAGCAGCATCCCGACTCCGGCCGCCGCGAGCACACCGAGCCATGCGCTTCCAGTTGACATCGTCACGAGAAAGCCGGTCATGGCACCGAACAGCATCGTGCCTTCGATCCCCAGGTTGAGTACACCGGCGCGCTCGGTAATGATTTCGCCAAGCATCGCCAGAACGATCGGGGTCGCCATGCGCAAAGTCGCCGCAAGCAACCCGGCAAGGAAGGAAACGGACAGAATCTCGGCCATCATGACGCCACCACCTTGAGTCGGTACTCGTTGAGGAGAAGTGCAACCAGCATCACGATGAGCGACAGTCCCTCAATCACTCCGGAGATGTAGCTGGGCACTCCCGTCATGCGACTCATCGTCTGGGCTCCCACATTGATCACGCTGAAAAACAGCGACGCGAGCAGCACACCCAACGGATGAAGCGCGCCGAGCATGGCGATCACGATTCCTGTGTAGCCGTACCCTGGTGATATGTCAGCAAGAAGGTGAAACTGGATCGCTGCAACCTCTCCCACACCGGCAAGTCCCGCGAGCCCCCCGGAAATCACGGCGGTCATGACGATCACCCGTGTCGTGGGGATCCCGGCAAACCGCGCCGCATGGAGGTTGGTCCCCACGGCAAGCGATCGATACCCGAATACGGTGCGTTCGTTCACGAACCAGACCGCGAACACCAGCAGAAACGCGAGTGGAATGCCGAGGTGAAAACGACTTCGGGCGAGCAGAAACGGATACTTGGCGGAGTCGAATATCTCTTCCGAGATCGGCCATCCGGCGCCTTCCTTCTGCAGTACGCCGAACAGCAGCGCTCCCATGATGTGAATCATCACGAAGTTCAGCAGCAGCGTGGACACGACGTCATCAACGTTCAGTCGCGTCTTGAGAACCGCCGGGATGACAGCCCAGAGCCCGCCGGCAAAAAACCCACCCACCATCACCAGCGGGAGCATGACGAATCGCGGCAGCGACCCGAAGGTGACGCCGATCCACGTCGCAACGATCGCACCCGCAAGCAGCTGCCCCTCGGCGCCGATGTTCCAGAACTTCGCACGAAACGCGAACGCCACCGCCAGGCCCGTAAGGATGAGCGGGCTCGATTTCACCAGCGTCTCCAACACGTTGAAGCGGGTTCCCAGGGCTCCGTAGAAGAGCGCGCCGTAGCTCCGGAACAGCGGTGCACCTGCGATCAGAATCGGCACGGCCGACAGCAGCAGTGTGACCGCGATCGCGCCGAGCGGCGTCACGGCGCGGCTCCAGGACGGGATCGGTCCCCGTTTCACCAGCACAGTTCTCATTGGACCACCCCACTCATCCACAGTCCGATCTGTTCACGGTCGATCCCGCCTCCGGTCTGCTCTCCCATGATCCGCCCCTCGTACATCACCGCAACGCGGTCGCTCAGCTGAAGAATCTCGTCGAGATCGTCCGATATCAGCAGGATCGCGGCACCGCGCGCCCGTTCCTCCCGCAGGCGCGCGTGGATCGATTCCATGGCGCCGACATCCAGCCCCCGGGTCGGCTGCGAGGCCACGATCAGACGAGGATTGGTCGAGAGTTCGCGGGCGAGAATCACTTTCTGGAGGTTGCCACCGGACAGACTGCCGGCACGCTCGCGTCGCGACTGCGTCCTTATGTTGTACGCGCCGATCAGCTCTTCGGCGTGCGTGCCGATACCGGCCCAATCGAGAAGCCCGTGGCGGTTCCACGGCGGCGCAGCGTGGCTTTCAAGCACGAGATTCTGTTCCACGGTCAGCGACGTCATGAGGCCGGTGTGCATACGGTCCTCCGGAATGCGCGCCATGCCCGCCGCCACGGCCGCGTACGGACGCCCGGGCTCCAGCACGCGAACCGTCCCGTGCCGGTCCACGACGCGCACGGCACCGGCGGACGGGAGGCGCATGCCGAACAGGGCGTCGCAGAGCTCGGTCTGACCGTTTCCGGACACCCCGGCAAGGCCGAGGATTTCCCCTTCCCTCAACTCGAGCACGAGATCATCCACCGCCGGGAGTTCCTTGTCGTCCTCGACCGATAGACCATCGATACGGCAGACCGTGGCGCCGCCGGTGTGCCACGGTTCTGTTCGGTTCGACCGGACCTCGTGCCCCACCATCATTCGGGAGAGGTCCTGCACGGTCGTGTCCGACGTGGACCTCTCGTGCACCTTTTGACCGTTCCGGAGCACGACGACGCGGTCGGCGATCTCCATGACCTCGTGGAGCTTGTGGGAAATGAAAATCACCGAACGTCCCCCCGAAGTGAGCGTGCGAAGGGTCCGGAACAGCTGCGGGGTCTCGGACGGCGAGAGCACCGCGGTGGGTTCATCCATGATCAGGATACGACTGTCCCGGTAGAGGGCCTTGAGGATTTCGACCTTCTGCTGCTCACCGATCGACAGCTGCCACACCGGAGCATCGCTCGGTACGCTCAACCGAAAACGCTCCTTCAACGCCTCCAGTCTCGATCGTGCCCCGGCGCGGTCGAGAAACAGCCCCTTCCCGGTGCCAACGACGACGTTCTCCAGCACCGTGTGCGTGGGTACCAGCGCGAAGTGCTGGTGGACCATCCCGATCCCGGCGGCGATCGCTTCGCGGGGCGACGTGAACGTCCGCGGCTCCCCGTACACTTCAATCGTGCCCTCATCGGCGCCGTAGTACCCGAACAGGATGTTCATGAGGGTGGTCTTCCCGGCCCCGTTTTCTCCAAGGAGCGCGCAGATCTCGCCCACCCCGACCGAAAAATCGATACTGTCGTTGGCCACGTTGTCGAGAAATCGCTTGGTCACCCCGTGCATGGCGACGGCCGGCGTGTTTCCCGTCGTGGAGTGTACGTCCATCGTCCACGTCCCTCCCGGACACGAAATGGGGCGGCCGTCCCGCGCCGCCCCGATCAGTGCGTGAAGACCGGAATCCGCCGGGACCCCGGTCCGTCACGTCCGCCGTCTGGTCGACGAATCAGTCCGATACCGGTTCTTCCTCGATGATCGGCACGCGAAACGTTCCCGCGGTGATGCTCGCGGTCAGGTCGTTCACCTGCTGAACCACATCGGCCGGGAGTCGATCTTCGAATCCGTGAAAGGGCGCGAGGCGCGCTCCGCCCTTCGCCATCATTGACCAGTCCTTGAGGTCCTGCGCGACGTACGCACCTGCCCGAACCTGACCGATCAGGTACTCGACGGTCGGGTACATGTCCCAGACCGGGCCGGTAACGACCGTGTCGGGCGCCAGTTCGTTCTGATCGCTCATATTCCCGAACGCCAGAACACCGTTCTCCCTGGCGGCCTCGAACACGCCGAAACGCTCGGCATAGATGAGGTCCGCCCCCGCCTCGATCTGGGCCTGGGCCGCTTCCCGCGCCGCAGGGGGATCGAACCACCCGCCGATGTAGGCGACCTTCATCTCGATGTCGGGATTGACGCTCAGCGCGCCCGCCTTGAAGGCGTTCACCAGACGATTGACCTCGTTGATCGGAATCGCCGCCACGACGCCGAGGGTGTCGGTCTCCGTGAGGTGTCCGGCAATGACACCGCTGAGATACGCCGGCTCGTGAATCCAGTTGTCGAAGACTGAGTAATTCGGTTCCGCGGGGCCGAATTCGGAGCCGAAGGCGAAGGCGATGTCGGGATAGTCCGCCGCCACCCGTCGCGACGGTTCCTCGCCCGCGAGAAAAGCATCACCGATGATCAGATCGAAGCCGCGGTCCGCGTATTCCCGCACCACCTTCTCAAAATCCGCCGCAGCGATCTGTTCGGTGAACTCGTACTGGATATCGAGTTCCTCCTCCGCGCGCAGCAGCGCCTGATGGATCACCCCGTCCCACGGTTCCTCGATCGCCGTCTGGTAGATACCCGCCACACGAAATGCACCGTCGTCGGCCTCCTGTCCACCGCCGGCGAACGCAAACCCCGCAACGACCAGTACCAACACCACCACTACAACTCGTTTCATGGATTCCTCCTTGGATTTCCGCTGCTGAGTATTGGCGCTACATTTCCGTAGTGTCAATATGCTGGAACAACATTGATGTTGTTTTTGTTCGCATCAATGACTCATTCGTATGCTATTGCGCGGGGTGGTCCGCGCGGGTACTCTATTCGAGAAAAGGGGGACTCCACATGGTTCAGCTCACGATCACCAACGCCCGTACGCCGGGAACGGACCTCGTGTCGACGTTTATCGTTCAGGATGGCAGAATCGCCGAACGCCGGGACGTGGAGGCCGGCACCGCCACGCCACCGGTTCCGGAGGCGGAACACCACATCGACGCCGGCGGCAGGTTGGTTGCGCCCCCCTTTGTAGATGCCCATTTCCACCTCGATTCGGTGCTCACCCGGATCCCCAATCGGTCCGGAACACTTCGCGAAGGAATCGACAACTGGGGCGTCTACAAGAGCACGCGGCTCTCGGTGGAGGATGTCTACGACCGCGCCAACCGGTACTGCGAACGCGCCTTTGCCCAGGGAATCCAGGCGATCCGGTCACACGTGGACGTAACCGAGCCGCAGCACCGTGGGGTGGAGGCGTTGGTCGCCCTGCGCGAGGCGTGGCGCGACCGCATCGACATCCAGCTGGTCGCGTTTCCCCAGGATGGATTGTACGGTTCGCCCGGGACACTGGACCTCGTCGACCGGGCACTCGATGCGGGAGTCGACGTCGTTGGCGGCATTCCGCACAACGAACGGACAACGGAACTCGGGTGGCGCAGCCTGGAGCACCTGGTCAGAGTCGCCGCCGACCGTGGGCTGCTCGTGGATGTGCACTGCGATGAGAGCGACGACCCCTCCTCGCGTCACGTAGAGGTTCTCACCGAGCTGACGCGGGCCACCGGGATGCAGGGGCGCGTGACCGCCTCGCACATCACCTCCACCGCCATGGTCGATCCCTATTATCTCCATCGAAAACTGATCCCGCTCATGGTTGCCGCGGACATGACCGTGATCGCGAATCCGCTGATTAACGTCCACCTCGGCGGACATTTCCACCATCCCGCGCCCCGGGCGCGTGAGAAGTGCCGTCTGTGCCACGAATTGCGTGGCGGGATGCAACACGCTTCTATATACAGCCAGCAGCACCATCTCGGTTCGCGCCACCAGGGCGCTGGCCTCTTCGCCGTCGGACGCGTATCATCCCCCCATGCGTACTCCCTCCCCCCGCCACCGCGACGCCCGCCGCCGGACATCGTTCCCGGTGGCCGCCGCCCTTCTCACCGTCCTGTCGATCGCGCTCTGTTCGCCCTCCGGTACCGCCGCGGCGGAGACGACCCGCTCCGTGGGCTTCGATTTCGCGTACTACCCCGGCGATCGGCAGGGGTACGGCGTCTCCCCCGGCGGCTTTGCCCCGGTCACCTACACCCCCCGCGAACCGGACGGCGGGACAGCCGACGGCCAGCGCGTACTTGGCACCACCTGGGGAAACGTGGAGGCAAAAGGGTACTTCGCGCAGTCGTGGCGCTGGCCGGCGCTTCGGTGGAGCGAGGGGGCTCTGGCAAAAGACAACAGCATCCTGCTGCGGGCAACCACCGGCGTCAGCCCGATTTCCGCCACCCAGGAGCTCAGAGTGACCCTGACGCCGGTGGCGGTTCTGCAGTTCACCGGCGCCGTCCTGGTGGGAACCGGGTGGAACGTGCGCCTCTTCGACGGCCTCGGAACGGTCGATCTGAACAGCGGCGAGGTGGATCCCGCCTCCTTCGAGGGCCTCGTCCTGCGCGGAGTCGCGGGGGCAACGGTCCAGTTCGACCTGGCGGCGGTTGTCCCCGGCGAATGGAACCACATTGTCGCCGTCGTCTCGCCGCAGTGGACGCTTCAGCACCTCACCGGGGCGTCGAACCGCACGCCGTGGGCGTTCGAGGCAGACGACGGCACCAACTACAACGGCTGGGAGTATCGGACCACCGCGTTCCTGGGATACCAGCCGCCGCGGGGCCCCGTCGCCACCGTCGGGATACTGTATGAGGGCGAACGACTCGTCGGGGCCGCCGTTGATCGGGCACGGGATTCGGCGCCCGCCGATTTTGACCCCGCCTTTCGCACTGACCGGATCGGACTGGTCGCCAACCTTGCATTCGGACCCGCCGGTCGTCACAGCCTCACGATCCTGCCACAACTCCGTCGCGACCGCCTCGCGACCGACACCACGATCTTCAACGCCGGCGTCCAGCGCCGGGAAACGGTGGGAGGATACTGGGACGTCTACCGCGTGGCGCTCCAGTACCGGTACGCGCTCGAATAGCCCCACGCGGCTCTCCGGGAGGTGGCGGTGGCCCCGTCCTCCCGGTCCCGAACGACGTCGCTGGCTTGCATCCTCCCCGCGGGTGGGTCACTATCCGGTCATGGATGTTCTTGGTGTCGTGCTGCCGGTGATCGCGGTGGCGGTAGTCGGCTACGCGGTGACCGCGGCCGGCGTCTTCCGTCCGGGAGATATCGCGGGTCTGGCACGGTACGTGTTCTCGGTAGCCCTGCCGGTGATGCTGTTCGACTCGATGTCCACCGTCGCGCTCCCGACCACGTTTCGCTGGTCGTTTCTGCTGGCGTACTACGTGCCCGCGATCGGACTGTACGGTCTGGCCGCGGCGATCGGGCGCCGGTCCTTCGGATACACCCGACCGGAGCGGGCGGTGTTCGGCATGTCCGCGGGCTACTCCAACACTGTCCTCATCGGTCTGCCGGTGATCACCGCTGCCTGGGGGGATCGGGCGCTGGTGCCGCTCATGTCGATCATCTCGATTCACTCGGCGGTCATGTTCTCGCTCACCACGGTGGTGGCGGAATCCGGTGGTGGCCAGTCCGGCGGATCCGGAACCGGCAGGCGGGTATCACCGGGGACCGTCGGCCTGCGCACGCTCCGTGGCATGATCACCAACCCGATCGTGGTGGGGCTCGTCCTCGGGTTCGCGGCGAATGTAACGGCACTTCCGATACCCGGTCCCGTGCGTGACACGATGGGTCTCATTCGGTCGTCGGCGATCCCGGCGGCGCTCTTCGTTACCGGCGCCTCGCTCCGGGAGTTTCGTGTGGCGGGCCAGTGGCGCGCCGCGGGAACCGCGATCGTGATCAAGATGTTCGTCCACCCCGCAGCGGTGTGGGCGCTTGCGGTCCCCGTGTTCCACCTCCCGGCGCCGTGGGCGGGTGTGGCCGTGGTTACCGCAGCCCTCCCCACGGGAATCAACGCCTCGGTGTTTGCCCGGCGCTACGACGCCGCCGTAGCGCCGGTCGCCACCGCCACCCTGATCTCCACCGTGATATCGGCCGTAACGGTCAGCGTGCTTCTGACGGCGATGGGATAGCGTTCGCTCGCATTCGAGGCACAAAGCGCGCATACTGAAACCACCGTATGAAGCCCCCGCCACGACACCCACCGTTCCGGTTTCTCCTGCTCGCACTCGCCTCGGTGGCGGGAGTCCTGGTCCCCGCTGCGGGGGCCGACGAACCGGTCCCCGTGCCACTGGTCGCCGGCGGAGTCGATCTTACCGACATCGATTTTGAGTCCAGTGCGCCGGTTGCCCTGGACGGACAGTGGCTGTGGTTTCCCGGCGCCATGCTCGGCGGCGCTCCACCGCAGGGGCCCGGAACGACGCTGGAGCTCCCGGTCTCGCTTCCGCCGGGTCGCTCCCGCGGAGTCGGCACCCTGGTGGCGACGGTGCAGCTGCCGTCCGCGCCTCGTCTCTACGGCCTGAAGCTGCCGTACATGGCCTCCGCAAACCGTGTGTTTCTCAACGGAGAAGCGATCGGCGGCAGCGGATCGGTCGGCGAGCCGTACAGAGCGCAGTACCGGCCGGTCATCGTGTTCTTTACCGCCGGTGGCAGCACCCTCCTGGAAATCGAAGTCGCCAACCACCACCACCGGCGCATGCGGCTCAACCGTGTCTATCTCGGCAGCGAGGCGCAGATCCGACAGTTCACCCACCGCAGGATGCTGCGCGACGCGATCCTGTCCGGGAGCCTGCTGTTTCTCGCGGCGTACCATCTCCTCGTGTTCTTCCTCAACCGGCGAGACCGCGCCTTTGCCTTTTTTGCTGCCATCGCCGCGCTGACGGCGCTCCGCCTCGGCATTATCCGGGAACGCCTCCTCGTCATGTTCTGGCCTGACATTCCACCGGAGCTGATGATGAAGCTGGGCTACGCGCCTGCGTTCCTGCTTCCGCCCCTCATCGTGATGTACCTGGACGCCCTGTCACCGTACAACACCCTTGAGCGCACCGGGCGACTGGCGCGGGGTCTGGCGATCGCCCTGCTTGCCCTGGTGGCGTTCATGCCGATCGTGGTCTACGACTGGGTGCTGGAATACGGGCTGATTGCACTCCTGGCGCTGGCGGCGTACGTGCTGGTCCTCGTAGCCCGCGGGAACGTGTTTCCTTCACCGCACGGGACGGTCGTCATTGTGGTCGGCAGCCTCATGGTTCTGGCGGCGGGACTCAACGACTACCTCCGGGAGATCGGTTGGATTCAGACACCGGAGCTCGTCTCGGTCGGAATCGTCGTGTTTCTGCTGTTGCAGGCGTACTTCCTGGCGTGGCGATTTCGGTCCGCGTACGACGATATCCGGGGCCTCGCCTCCACCGTTCAGACGCTCAACCAGACGCTGGAGGACCGGATTGACGAACGGACCCGCGCCCTCGCCGACGCCAACCGGCGTCTGGAGCAGGTGTCGCGGACCGACGGTCTCACCGGCATCGCCAATCGACGGTACCTGGACGAAGCGCTCGGACGCGAGTGGCACCGCGCGATCCGAACGGCTCAGTCGGTGGCGGTGATCCTCGCGGACATCGATCATTTCAAGGCCTACAACGACTTTCACGGCCATCTCAGTGGAGACGACTGCCTGCGCCGGATCGCCGCGGTCCTCGCCGGTGGAGCCCGGCGCCGCACCGATGTGGTCGCCCGCTACGGTGGAGAGGAGTTTATGCTCCTGCTGCCCGATACGGACGTCGACACCGCCACCGGCATCGCCGAGACCCTGCGCCGGGAGATCGAAACGCTGGCGATTCCCCACGGGGCGTCCACCGTCGCGGAGGTGGTCACGACGAGCTTCGGTGTGGCTGCGGGGGTGCCGGACCGCGGGGATTCCGCGCCGGACCTGGTCCGGCGCGCCGACGTGGCCCTCTACCGGGCCAAGTCCGAGGGGCGGAATCGCGTCATTGCGGCGCCCGCGCCAGCTCCTCCCGCCCGCGACGCATCACCCGGGTCCAGTGGATGATCTGCGCAACGAGCGCCTCCGCGGCCTGGCGCTGCGCGTCGGGAGGTCCGAACCCGCCGTCGGCGTTCAGATACTCCCAGTAGTGGGGAATCAGTACCATCTCGCTGAGATCGTACATTCGCAGCTCCCCCACCACGCTCCGAAGGTGTTCGGTCGCCCGCGTGCCGCCGGCGTGGCCACCGTAGGCCACAAACGCAACCGGTTTGTGATGCCACTCCCGGTTGAGGAAGTCGATCGCGTTCTTCAGGACCGCGGAGTAGGAATGGTTGTACTCCGGCGCGACAAAGATGAATCCGTCGGTCGCCGCCACGGTATCCGCCCACGCCAGCGTATGGGGCTGCGTATACCGCCCGAACACCGGTGGACTCGGTTCGTCCAGGAACGGAAGTCCCAGTTCTTTCAGGTCGGTGACCTCCAGCTGTATGTCACCGGCAGCCTCCACGAGGGGCCGGGCGATCTCCTCTATCCACTGAGCAACCGCGGGCCCCACGCGTTCCGGTCGTGTGGACCCGATGATGATTCGAATTGTATGCATAGCGTCTCCAAGATAGTTGTCACCGGCCGGAACGCCAAGCTACGATGCGCCGATGAATGACAGGCCCTGGTGGACGGATACCGCGATCTACCACATATATCCCCGTAGTTTTCAGGACAGCAACGGCGACGGCATCGGAGACCTTCCCGGGATCACCCGTCGTATTCCCTACCTCAGCTCCCTCGGAGTCGGCGCGATCTGGATGGGTCCGGTTTTTCGGTCGCCGCAGGTGGACAACGGGTACGACATCAGCGACTACCGCGATATCGATCCCATTTTTGGAACGCTCGAAGACATGGATGTCCTGATCGAGACCGCGCACCGAAACGGTATCCGCGTTCTGCTGGATCTGGTGTTCAACCACAGCAGCAACCGGCACCGCTGGTTCGTGGAATCGGAACACAACCCGGACGGGCCGTACGGCGACTACTATATCTGGCGGGATCCCGCCCCGGACGGTGGTGTGCCCAACAACTGGACCAGTTTTTTCTCCGGTCCCACGTGGACCTGGTCGCCGATTCGCGGACAGTACTACCTCCATCTGTTCGCACCGGAACAACCGGACCTCAACTGGGAGAATCCGCAGGTGCGAAACGAGGTCGCCGACGTTGCCCGGTTCTGGCGAGCCCGCGGCGTGGACGGGTTCCGCATGGACGTGATCAACTTTATTTCCAAGGTCGACGGGCTCCCCTCAATCGACGCCGACGCCGGCGATCCCGCCGGTTCCATGGGGCGGATCATCGACAGTGATCGGGTGCTGACATACCTGCAGGAGTTCCGGTCCCGGATCGATCCCGACGGCGAGGTGGTGCTGGTCGGCGAAACGCCCCATATCGCCCCGGACGACGCACGACGCTACACCGCGCGCGAGTCGCGGGCGCTGGACATGGTCCTGCTCTTCGAACACGTGATGCTGGACCACGGCCCCGGAGGGCGCTGGGATCCCGTCCGGTGGCGGCCCGACGCGCTCGCATCGGTGGTTGCCGCGCACCAGCGCCTTCTCGCCGGCACCTCCTGGCCAAGCCTCTATATGGGCAACCACGACCAGCCCCGCATCGTGTCGCGGTACGGCGATCCGGTTGCGTACCGCGTGCGCAGCGCCGCGGCTCTGGCGACCTACTTCTACCTGCAGCGCGGTACGCCGATCATCTACCAGGGCGACGAGATCGGCATGGCGAACCTGGAGATCGACTCACCGGAGCAGCTCGTGGATGTCGAGAGCAGCAACGCGTACCGGGACCTCGTCGATCGTCAGGGGGTGGCTCCCGATGAAGCACTCCGGCGCGTACGGGACAACGCCCGGGACAACGCCCGCACTCCCATGCACTGGGACGGAGGTCCCCACGGTGGCTTCATGCCGGACGCCTCCGGCGATGGCGACGGCGACGGCGACGCGCACCCCTGGTATCCCGTCCACCCGGATGCCGCCAGGTGGAACGTGGCGGCGCAGGAGTCGGCTCCCGCGGACCGATCGGTGCTTGCGTTCTACCGTCGCCTTCTCAGAGCGCGTCGCACCAGCGAACCGCTCCGCAGCGGGGAGTTCGCCCCCCTCGCCGCCGACGGGCCCGTTCTCGGGTATCTGCGCGGCGCACACGACAGCGAGGCGCTGGTGATCGCGAACCTGTCGGGCACCGGTGCTCCGGTGCCGCCGGACGGGCGCACGCAGATCTCCCGCGCGACGGACTGGCAGGTCCTCCTCACAACGGCGGATCTCGCGGCGAACCTGGAGGAGTCGCCCGACGGCGCCGACGAATCGGGTGTTGCGGCGAACGCGGACGAGCCCGGGCAACGGAGCCCTCTGGCGGACCTGGCGCCGTGGGAAGCGCGGGTGCTCGTCCGGCGACTTGCATGACCGGCGCCGGTGGGTAACACTGGATATGTGGCCAGACCCCACGACGAACCCGCCTGGATCGGGCGCCAGCACAACCAGACGATACTGTTCTCCGTCGCCGGCGCCTCGACCGCGGGCATAGCGGCGATCATTCTCTTCGCGCTCCTCGTCCCGATCCGGTCCACGATGCTGGAGCAGGACCGCTCCCGGTTTGCGATCGAATCCCAGCTCATCTACCACGACGTGGCCGGGTACCTGGAGCAGGCCACGCAGATCGCCTCCCAGATTCCGAGCCGCACACGCATCCGCGAGGAGCTGGTGGCGTATCTGCGCGGCGATCGATCGATCGCCGATACCAGGGCGTTTACGGCACCGAAACTCGCCGACGCCGCGGACGCCGCCGACGAGATCGTCGCCGTCACCCGGGTCACCCCGGACCGCCGCGTTGTGGCGGCGGTGGGTCCGTCGATCGCGCTTCCCGAAACGCTATCGTTCAACACCCAGGCACCCACGATCGCCGCCTGTACCACCTGCGCCGGCGACGGGACCGGATTCGTGGTGATCGTCCCGATCCGTCATCCGGGGTTCGGGCTCGCCGGCTTCGACCTCGTGGGCATGTCGATCCGGTCGCTGCAGGAACGGCTTGTGGATGCCGCCCACCTCTTCCCGAACACGCGCGTGGAGCTGCTCGAGGACGGCGAACCCTTTGCCACCGCCGGTGTGGCCCCCGACGAGGATCAGGGCGGCGCCGTCGCGTATACGTATGCCGTCAGCTCCCACTGGCGCCTGGTGGTGTCCCGCCCCCGCGACGAACTGTTTCACGGAACCCGACGCTTCATCACGATCATGGGACTCGCGGTCCTCGCGGTCGCCGGGGCCCTGTTCCTGGTGATCCTGGCGGCGATGCGCATCGTGAACGACCGGACCCGCGCGGCGGCGGACCGGCTGTCCTCGGAGGTCGAGGAGCGCACCGCAGAACTCCGACGGGCGCTGGAGGGGCGACAACTGCTGCTCAGGGAAGTGCATCATCGGATCAAGAACGACCTGGCGATGGTGAGCTCGCTCCTGGCGCTCCGGCGGGAGGAGAGTGGCGACGACGCCGTGCGCTCCGCGCTCTCCGAGGCCGACAGCCGTGTCAGAGTCATGTCGCACCTCTACGACGAACTCTACCGCGCCGAGGATTTCTCAACGGTGCGCATCAAGCCGATCCTGGACGGTTTTCTCCAGCAGTACGCGGACCTCGACATAACCGCAGCGATCGAGGACGTCGCCGTGGATCGAAAACTCGCCGCGCCCGTCGGCATCATCATCAACGAACTGGTGGTGAACGCGGTGAAGTACGGTCACGAACCGGGACGTGCACCGCAGATCAGCGTACGTCTTTCGCGGCACTCGCACACGACACTGGCGATCACCGTTACCGACAGCGGCCCCGGGATCTCCACGACCGCAGGAGCCACGACTTCCGGTTTCGGGCTGTCCATGGTTCAGGCGTTCGCCGAACAGTTCCACGGATCGGTGTCGATTCCGACGACGGGTGAGGGAGGCGTAGTTCACGTGACCCTCTCCACGGTGGATCCCTCCGGTGGCGCGCCGGAATGATCGGCCCCGACCGCATCCGTGCGGCCCTCAGCGCACCGCTCCCCGGTGACCGTGCCCGCGACCCACTGTTGCCCCGGGGACGGCCGCGACGGCCGCTCAGGCCGGTATCGCCGAGTACGCGCGCCGGCGCCGTCCTGATCGCCCTCACGCCGCGCGACGGCGACCTCGAGTTCCCGCTCATCGAACGAACCGACGATGGCGGCCCCCACGCGAGGCAGATTTCCCTGCCCGGGGGTGCCACCGAGTCCCATGACCGGGGGGCGGAGGATACTGCGCTGCGGGAGGCACGGGAGGAAATCGCGTACCCCGTGGATCGCCTGACGATTCTCGGGCGCCTTTCTCCCCTGTTCATCGACGTGAGTGATTTTCTCATCACCCCGGTGGTTGGCTGGCTCGCACCGGCCGACCCGGACCGGATTCCCTGGCGGGATCTGCAGCCTCATCCGCACGAGGTCGCCGAGATTGTGCGGGGGTCCGTAACCCGCTGTCGGACCTCGCTCGCAGAGCGCCCGGTATCGGCCCGCGGCTTCCACCTTTCGGCGCCGAGCTTCCTCGCCGAGGATCTTGTGGTGTGGGGTGCGACGGCGATGATGCTCGCGGAGCTCCTGGCGGTGCTGGATTCGGCCGAGCCTCGATAGCGGGGTGCCGGACGGTGCAGTCCCGGCGTCAGATATCCGCGGGAAGTGCGTACTCCGGGCGGTCCAGGGGCCGGGAGAAGTAGTACCCCTGCACCAGGTCCACCTCGCGCTGCCGCAGAAACTCGAGTTCCTCCCGCGTCTCAACGCCTTCGGCGAGAAGGACGATACCGTTGTCGGACGCGATCCGCTGCAGTCCGGAGAAGATCGACTGCTTCAGCGCGTCGTGGTCGATGCCACTGATCAGATGCATGTCCAGCTTCATGATGTCCGGCCGCAGCGTCGCCAGCGTGTTGAGCGAAGAGTACCCGCTCCCCACATCGTCGAGAGCCGTGCGTACGCCACGGGACTGGTAGTAATGCAGGATACGCTTGAGGTGCTCGATGTCCTCGAACGACTCCGACTCGACGATCTCGAACACGATGCGTTCGCGGGCCAGGCCGACCTCGTCGGCCGCCGCCATCGTCGTCCGCAGACAGTATTCCGGATCGTAGATCGCGTTGGGGAGAAAGTTGATGAACACATACCCCGGAATGTCGAACCGGTCGGCAGTCCTGAGCGCATTCTCGCGAACCACCCGATCCAGATTAAAGAGCAGGTTCAGGTCCCGGGCCTGCTGGAACAGATCCACGGGAGGGATGATCGAGCCGTCCTGTGCGATACCGCGGGAGAGACACTCGTACCCGTACACCGACCGATCGCCAATCGAGACGATCGGCTGAAACTGCACCATCACCTCGTTGGCCTCGATGACGTTGATCAGATCGGTGGCGTTCACCAGCTGAAACCACTGCTGCAGCGGCTTCATGTACTGCATCGTGTCCATGTCCGGCGTCTCGCCGTCCCGCAGGACCAGAACGTTGATGTTCCGTTTCTCATCCGCGGAGAACCGGTCATCCAGGTAGAGCGTCTGGATCACGGAGGGTACATCGTCGGTGGCGACCGAAACCATCATCCGGTCGCGGTTTACGGTATACCCGTAGCCTTCCAGAACCGAGGCCACCTGCGTCACCAGGTAGCCGAAGAAGGTGTTGAAATACATCGTTGCCCGCGTCCCCGGGGCAAACCGCGACACGATGTCGCATACGTAGCAGCTCACCTGTTCGAGGATACGGCGGGTGGGCTCAATCGGCAAGCGGCTCCAGATGCGCCCGCAGCCACCGCCCGTACTCGTCGGCGATACGGGCGGTCCAGATGCCGGGGACGGGAACGCCCGTGTTCCCGATGCGGCGGATCGGCACCACCCCGCGGGTTGCCGAGGTCAGAAAGGCCTCCCTCACGCGTCCTGCGGCGAGATCCTCCAGTGTCGGCGGTTCCAACGAGACGGTAAGGTCCGGCGCCAGTCGTTCCGCCACCGTCAGCACGATGCCGCGGGCTATGCCCTCCAGAACACCGGACCCGGCGGTGTGCAGCGTATCACCGAGGATTGCGTACACGTTGGAACTCGCACCCTCGAGAATCGCGCCGTCGGTACGAACGAGGAGCGTCTCGTAGGCGTCGCCGCCGTTCGAGGGGAGCATGGCACGCTGCTGCATCCACGCCGTGCTTTTCACCGACGCATCGACCCGGACCGTCCCCACGGCGAGGGCGCACACCGCGCCGTGTTCACGCAGGTCGGCGGGGAGCTCGCGGGCGACCTCCATGGAGAGGCGGAACCGCGGCTCATCTCCCGCAGCCGCCCCCACCGCCGTCACCCGGAAGCGCACCTCCGGTGTACCGGGAAACGTCCGCCGCATCTCCGCCAGCACATCGCGGACCCGGCGTCGCGGCACGCGAACCGGCACTCCCAGCGTCGCTGCGGAGCGCTCCAGGCGGTCGAAATGAGCGTCGAGCTCCAGGACCTTCCCTCCGTTCCAGGTCCGGGCGACGAGATACGCGGCATCCGCGGGCTCGGCCACGGCGGCGGCGGAGAGGGAGTCGAACCGCTGGTCGGTCACGGCCCGTTCCTCACCGTCGACGCCGATCAGTTCACGAATCATTACGTCCATGGGGGCCAACTCCTCAATCTTGAGCATTTCTATACTCTAATCTATACTGTAAGGTACCATGAGAATTACCACGAAAGGTCGCTATGCCCTGCGAGCGATGACCAATCTCGCCGCGTCCTTCCAGGGAAAACCACGCCCAATCAAACTGATCGCCGCCGAGGAAAATATCTCCCCGGAGTTTCTCGAACAGATATTCTTCAAGCTGAAAAAGGCCGGCATCATCGGTTCGGTACGTGGCCCCGGCGGAGGGTTCATGCTGGAAAAGGAGCCGGAAGATATCACGGTCAAGGATATCTTTGTGGCGGTTGATGAAGGTCTGGACCTCACGCCGTGCACCGCGTGTACCGAGACCGATGGCGTAGACCCCTGCGAGCGGATGGACCGCTGCCTGGTCTACTCCGTGTGGCAGGAGGCGTCGGACCACATCATCAACTACTTCGCCAGCATCACGCTGCGCAGTATCCTCGACAAGAACCACGACAAAGTCCAGCGACTGCTGGCGGGGAACGAAATCTCAGCCTGACGCGTCGTCTCCCCCGGTGTTCGATACCGGGGGTACCTGTTTGACGTGCAGATCCATCTGCGGAAACGGGATTTCGATCCCGTTGTCCCGGAACGCCCGCCAGATCTCAAGATTCGTCCAACTCAGTGCCGGAATTCGCTCGGATGCGTCCCGGATCCACGTGCAGAGCCGTACGGTGATCCCGGAGTCGTCGAAGGACCACACCTGATACCGGTGTTTCATACCGGCGACCGCCCACGGGTTCCGGCGCGCCACTTCCAGCAGCACCTCCCCGACCCGATCCAGATCGCTTCCGTAACTCACCTGCACGGTATTGCACAGAATGATGCGCACATCGTCGTAGGAGTAGTTGTGCATCGAGTTCCCGGTGATCTTGGAGTTCGGAATGATGATCGTTTCGTGGGTGATCGTGTTCACCACGGTGTGCAGGAGCTTGATCTGATGAACCGTGCCCTCGATGTCGTCCACGAGGACCCGGTCGCCCTCCTTGATGGGTCGCGCAAAGATGATGATCAACCCTGCAAACATGTCGCCAACTGCGGCCTGCAGGCCAAAACCGACACCAATACCAAGGACGCCGAAGAGGACCGCCAGCGATGACAGGTTGATACCGATCACGCTCAGCCCCACGATCACCGCGATACCCATGACGGCAAAGCGGGTCACGTTCAACAGCGAGAACGATCGCGCGGGATCGAGGTTAAACCGCCGGACCAGCCCGTGTTCCAGCATGCGCCGGGTTGCCCGGGAGAGCCAGCCGGCGAAGTAGAACACCGGAATCACGAGAATCAGCGTGACCGCCGAGATTTCGGTATTGCCGGAGGTGAAGAACGGCTGATTGAGGATTCTCAGGACCGTGCCGGCCCACCGCACCAGCTCAGCGCCCAGCAACCGCGAGCCGAGGGCAACGATCACCAGCAGCCACAGCAGCCGGGCCCCACGCCGCAGCCAGCGGCGGAACCGTTCCCGGGACTCCTCTCCGATCTCGAGGCGACGCAGCAGGCGCCGGAGGAGCAGAAACACCACAAGCACCGCGACCGTTGCGCCGATCGACGGCAGCACGAACTCCGTCGTCAGCTCCCAGAGGGAGAACGGAAGGGTCAGCGGGCCAAGGTCGATGGGGCGATGTACAAACGCGGGCAGTTCAAAAACCTGGCGCATTCCGCCATAATAGCAGCATGAGACTGACCCGTGACAATACAGTAGCCACGATCGTGGATGTGCAGGAACGCCTGCATCCGCACATGCACAACGGCGACCGACAACTCAACCGGACCCGGGTACTCATTCAGGGACTCTCGGTGCTCTCGGTGCCGATGGTGGTCACGGAACAGTACCCGAAGGGCCTTGGCCGGACGCTGGAACCGATTCGCGACGCGATGGGCGACGAGTTCGAGCCGATCATCAAATCCGCGTTCAGCTGCTGGGACGAGCGCGCGTACCGTGCGCGGATTGAGGAGATCGGACGCCCGACGGTGCTGCTCGCCGGAATCGAAACCCACGTGTGCGTTCTGCAGACCACCCTCGACCTGCTGGAGGCCGGATACACACCCGTAGTCGTGCTCGACGCGACCTCCAGTCGGGTTCAGCGGGATACCGAGATCGCAGCGCGCCGCATCGAGCGCGAGGGGGGGCGGATCACGTCCGTGGAGTCCGTGCTCTTCGAGCTCACCCGCGAGAGCGGTACCCCGGAGTTCAAAGAGATCTCGCAGCTGGTCAAGTGAGCGACGAATTCCACTACGCCGCCGACGTGATCAACGGCGCGGACTACCTGGTGGCGTTCACCGGCGCCGGAATCTCGGTGGAGAGCGGAATTCCGGCGTTCCGTGGCGATGGGGGACTGTGGGACCGCTACGACCCCAACATCCTGGAAATCGGCTACTTCCTGCGAAACCCGGAAGAGTCGTGGCGCGTCATCCGCGAGATCTTCTACGAGAACTTCGGTCGCGCGGAACCGAACATCGCCCACAAGATCCTCGCGTACTGGGAACAGATCGGGCTCCTCAAGGCGCTCATCACGCAGAATATCGACGATCTCCACTTTCGGGCGGGTAACCGCGAGCCGATCGAATACCACGGGAACAGCAGAATGCTCATTTCCACGGAAACCGGGACGCGGGTGGAAGCGACGCCGGATCGCATCGCGACGATTCCGCCACTCTCGGACCACGGGGCGCTGCTCAAACCGGACTTCGTGTTTTTCGGTGAGGGCATACCGCGGGAGGCCGCACGGCGGGCGGAACACGCCGCCCGGACCGCCGACGTCCTTCTGATTATCGGCACCACCGGTGAGGTGTACCCGGCGGCGCAACTGCCCCATATCGCGCGGCAGAACGGTGCCACGATCATCGAGATCAACCCCGCGCGAACCGCCTACACCGAAACGATCACCGACATCTTCCTGAGAGCCCCCGCCACCGAGGCGATGGAACGGCTCAGCCACAGCGTCTGACCCGCCCACGGCTCGTGGGCCATTCTCAGTTGCAGCTTCGGCGCCGGCGACCTACAATTCTGCCATGAAGAAAAACGTCGGGTTCGTCTCCTTCCGCATCGCCGGAACGGACGGGGTCTCCCTGGAGACCAAGAAGTGGGCTGAGATCTTTACGCGGAACAACTGCAACTGTTACTACCTGGGTGGAGAGCTCGACACGCCGGATGAGGTGAGTATGGTTGCACCGTACTTTCACTTTCAGGAGCCGGAGGTCCGGGAGACGTATCGACAGTGTTTCTCCCAGAGCGTGCGCCCGCCGGAACTCACACGGACGCTCCACGAACACCGGGAGCAGATCAAGGGCGCGCTCTACGAGTTCGTCGAAAAGTACTCCATCGATATCCTGGTACCGGAGAACGCGGTCACCATTCCGCTCAACGTCCCCCTCGGCATGGCGCTGACGGAGTTCATCGCCGAAACCGGGATCAACACGATCGCCCACCACCACGACTTTTTCTGGGAGCGAAAGCGGTTCCTCGTAAACTGCGTCTGGGACTACCTCAATAGCTGTTTTCCACCGCACCTGCCCCACATTCATCACGTGGTCATCAACTCCTCCGGGCAGAACCAGCTCGCCCTGCGGACGGGCATCAGCTCCACGCTCATCCCCAACGTCATGGACTTTGAGACCCCCGCGCCGGGAATCGACGAGTACAACGCCGATGTCCGGCAGGTCCTCGGCATCGCGGACGACGAACTGTTCGTGCTGCAGCCGACGCGGGTCGTGCAGCGCAAGGGGATCGAACACGCCATAGAGCTCGTCGCGCGCCTCGACCGCAAGGCGGTACTGGTCATTTCCCACGCCTCCGGCGACGAGGGGTACGAGTACCAGACACGGGTCAAGGAGTACGCCGCCATGCTCGGTATCCGCGCCGTGTTTGTGGACCAGGTGATCGCGGATTCACGGGGAACAACCGCCGACGGGAGAAAGGTCTACAGCCTTCAGGACGTGTACCCCCACGCGGACCTCGTTACCTACCCGTCGATCTTCGAGGGCTTCGGCAACGCGTTCCTCGAGGCGGTCTACTTCCGGAAACCGATCGTCGTGAACAACTACACGATCTACTCCCACGACATCAAACCGCTCGGCTTTCGGGTGGTCGAAATGGACGACTTCGTGTCTGCGGAGACGGTCCGTCAGACGCAGGAGGTTATCGACAGTCCCGATCTGGTTGAGGAGATGGTGGAAGCCAACTACCAGCTCGCGCTCAAGTATTTCTCGTACCGGAACCTCGAAAAACGCCTGTGGTACATCGCCCGTGGATTCTACGGCGTGGAGGAACCGGATACGCTCTGAACCACGCGGCGAGGCCGGAGACTACGGCAACCGGTACGGGACGTCCGGCACCGGTCGCTGGTTGCGGTAGGTGAACAGCAGGCGCAGGTTCAGGAGTTCGCCGCCGTATTCGATATACAGATGGTCCCAGTCCAGCGGCTCACCGTTGAGCAGCAGGTTCCACCGTTCCCGGTGCGCCGGCGGATAGCTGTCGATCGTCCCGGCGCGAACCGCCGCCACCGAGTCCACCGCCACAATCTCGCGCTCCGATCCCGTGCGACGGATCAGAAGTCCCGCCCGCCGGATCACGGCAATCGCCTGAGACGCATCGTACCCGTTGAGCGTGAACGGATCCGGGGACGGATAGATCGTCGTCGAACGTGGCCACGCCGGCGGATCGATCGCGTCCGGCGGAAGCGGCGTCGCGGAATCGCCACCGGGTGTCTGCGCCGCCGGAGGAACGGCGGCGGCGACGATCAACCACAGCACCGCGATACACCCGACCGCCGAGGTCCTCAGAACTTCAGCCACAATACCTCGTACGGTTCGAGTTCCAGTGAGAACAGCTCACCCTCCCAGGTCGGG
The DNA here is from genome assembly GCA_913030605.1 of uncultured Spirochaeta sp. Classification (GTDB taxonomy): domain Bacteria; phylum Spirochaetota; class Spirochaetia; order DSM-27196; family Alkalispirochaetaceae; genus Alkalispirochaeta. The sequence goes on along the minus strand of CAJWEZ010000009.1, from coordinate 17,041 downwards.
ATCACCAGATCTCCGGTTACGAGGTCCCGCGTGACGCGGTCCTCGGACCACGGGTAACGGTCGCGGCGGTCGGTGAAGAGAACCGCCTCCGCCGCCAGGTTGTGAATCGCGAGGACCGTGCCTTCCCGATCCGCCTCGGTGTACGGACCCCGGGCGACGACGAAGAGTCGGTCGTCGGCGGCCACCACACGCTGGGGACTCCGCGGGTGAAACGCCGGCTCGCCGGCCCGCGCCCGCAGCAGCTGCCGGTACCCGGAAAACACCATCGAACGCAGCGTGGAGTCGTCGTCGAGTTCGCGCTCCAGGTCCGCGAACTCGAGCTTTTCGCGGTTGATCGTCCGGTTCGCACCGGTCCGTTCCACCCCCTCGACCCAGTTTTCCGACCCGATCAGGCTGTGGACGTAGATACCGGGGACACCGGCAAAGCTCAGCATCACCGCCTGCGTCGCCAGAAACTGCTCCGCCCGCTGCGGCTCCGGGAGCGCCGCATTGGTCGTCGCGGACAGGTAGTTGATGTTCAGCTCGTACGGAATCTGGCCGTCGGTGGTGGCCTTGTAGGAGATCCGCCCGCCCCGCTCGGTCACGGTCGCGATGAGCGCCTCGCGCTCCTCGTCTGAGAGGATCCCGTGCGTCGGCGTAAGACCGATGCCGTCGTGGCTCGCGCAGAAGTTGAAAAAGGTCATGCCCGGTCCGGGGTCTTTTAGCGACCCGGCCCACTCCCGAAGGTGCCGCGCGTCTCCCCGGGTCACAGCGTCAAGCAGGAGTGGCGGCAACGAGAAGTTGTACACCATGTGTGCTTCATCGCCGGAGCCGAAGTACGACACGTTTTCGGCGTGGGGCACGTTGGTTTCCGTAATGAGAATCGCCGCGGGGTCCACCAGCTCCATCACCCTTCGGAACAGCTTCACCATTCTGTGGGTGTTGGGATGGTGAAGGCAGCTGTGCCCCGCTTCTTTCCACAGGTAGGCGATCGCGTCCAGACGCACGATCTGTGCTCCCCGGGCGAGGTATCCGAGAAACACGTCGAGCATCTCCAGCAGTACCGCAGGGTTAGCCCAGTTCAGATCGACCTGGTCGGCGCTGAACGTCGTCCACACATGTTCCTGTCCGTGGGCGGTTTCAAACGGAGTGAGCAGCGGGAGCGCGCGGGGCCGTACCACCATGCTGTAGTCGTCGTCCGGGTCGGCCACGATGAAATACCCGGTGTACGGCTCCTCGTCGGCGAGGAATCGCTGAAACCAGGGCCCCTGGGCCGAGCAGTGGTTGAGAACCAGGTCCGCCATGAGGCGAAACTCGCCCGCGATCTGCTCGATGTGCTCCCAGGAACCGAGAGCCGGGTCAACCTCGCGGTAGTCGATCACCGAAAACCCGTCGTCGGAGGAGTACGGCGAAAACGGAAGCACGTGTACGCCGGTTATCGTGTCCTCGCAGCGCTCATCCAGAAAGCGGTACAGGTATTCCAGCGGCGCCCCGTCGGTTCCGCGGAAGGTATCACCGTAGGTGATCAGCACGGCGTCGTCTGACGACAGCGGAAAGTCCTCGGCGGGCGAGGAAAACCGCTCGCGGTGCTCCGCCACTGCCGGACGATACTTCTCCACGAGTTCCATCACGCGACCGGCAAGTCCCGCCTCGTCGGGGTAGACCGCGTCGACCAGTTGCTTTACAACAGCGTCCATACCCGGAAGAATATGCCAGTCGGGGCGTTCCCGCAATTCGTGGACCGCGAAAAGGAGACCGTATGCGGCTCGTCATCTTTCACTACCATCTCCTGCCCGGCGGCGTCACCGGCGTCATCGAACAGATGGCCGAGGCGCTCGACCGCTTCAGTACCACCGTTGATGCAGTTCAGGTGGTCACCGGAAGCGGAGAAAACGCGGAAACGCTGCGTGGTCGATTGCCGGTGGAGGTCGTTCCCGAAATCGGCTACACCTCCCGCCAGCGCGTCGCCGATCTGGCGCCTGCGACTGCCGGTTCTCCGGAATCCGACGGCCCGATCGGCCAGGCGTCCGCCGCCGCCGTTCGCGCCGGCGCCGACGAACTCACCGGCAGGATTGCCCGCACTCTGTACGAGCGGTTCGGAGATCCGGACTCCGTGTGGTGGATCCACAACCACCACCTCGGAAAAAACCCGGCCTTCACACGGGCGCTGTTCCGGATCGCGGAGAATCACCCGGAACAGCGCATGGTGTTTCACATCCACGATTTTCCGGAATGCGGTCGGTACAGCAACCTGCGGTTTCTCCACCAGTCGGGCGCAACCACCCTGTACCCGGTACTCCCGAACGTGCGGTACGCAACGATCAACTCGCGCGACCGGAACATCCTGGTCGACGCCGGCGTCCCCGCGGTTGACTACCTTCCCAACCCGGTACGCACCGCGAACGGCGACACCGGGCAACCGGGTTCCGAGCGCGCCGCTGCCCGGGATCCGGCGGAAACACGCCGGATTCTGGCGGACCATTTCGGCCGGGACTATCCACGCTTCGACCCGTCCCATCGAATGCTCCTCTACCCGGTGCGCACGATCAGACGCAAGAACGTGTTCGAGGCGGGGCTTGTGGCGATGGCACTGTCGGAACCCGCGTCGCTGGTGGTGACCCTCCCCGGAGTCTCCCAGGCGGAGAAACAGTACTCCCAGATGGTACAGCACGCCTTCGTCGACGGGACGATCGGCGGCCTGTGGGGCATCGGCACGGGGATCGAGGAGGCGGGTCTGCGCTTTTTGGACGTGCAGCACGCCGCCGATGCGATCATCTCGAGTTCGGTGCAGGAAGGCTTCGGGTTTCAGTTCATTTCCCCCCTCCTGCTCGGAAAGGGCCTTGTCGCGCGACACCTGGACGTCCTGAGCGATGTGGAGCCTTTGTTCCGGGACTGGCCCCATGCGTTCTACCGCAGCATCGTCGTTCCCAACAGCAGTCCGTCGCTCTCCGGTCCCCAGGCGCTGCTGAGGTTCCGCTACGCGGAACGGATTGACCGCCTGGCGGCACACCTGCCGGAGGAAACGATCCACGACCTTCACCGCCGCGTGAACGACATGGTTGAGGCGGACGCGATCGACTTTTCGTTTCTCCTGCCGCACATGCAGTTCACATATCTGAAGGACATGCGGGCGGACACCGGGTTCCTCCGTGCCGTTCGGGTGCTGAACGAGGACGTGTTCCGGCTGATCGAAGGAGCACTCGGGCAACCTCCGGCGGCGGTTCACGAGGGCGTGGAGGATCGGTTCGGGCTCTCGTCGTTCGCCGCAGCGGTCGATCGCATCCTGACGGCCCCCGTTTCGACGGGAACGGAACCGGCGCAGACGGGCCCCACCACCGACGACCACGTGCTGCGATCCTTCGCAACGCTTGATTATCAGCGCCTCCTGTACGAGTAGCGGCGGTCCCGGTCAGTCGCCCTCCGGCGGGTCGCCTGAGCGGGTGATACCGGCGCCGGGGCGCAGCCGGGGCCGCGCCGGAATATTCATTAGTAATCTTGTTAGGTTTTTCACATTATCGTGAAATGCGGTGCAACAACTGCCGTCGCGGTTTGCTGTGCGCTTGCATCATCAGAAAAATCGGTCTATAGTTGGGGTAACAAATCTCCCGAACAGCTCATCCGCCTCGCCCCGTGATACGAAGGCCGGCGGGTGAAAAACCTGGCAACAAAGGAACGTGTTATGCCAAAAAACTTTATCACCCTCGACGGGAACGAAGCGGCATCGCGGATCGCCTACGCCTTCAGTGAAGTCGCGGCGATCTTCCCGATAACTCCGAGTTCACCGATGGGCGAGCACGCCGATGCGTGGGCCGCCCAGGGGAAGAAGAATCTCTTCGGCCAGCCCCTGGAGATCATCGAGATGCAGAGTGAAGCCGGTGCGGCGGGTGCCGTCCACGGTTCGCTCACCGCGGGCGCTCTGACGACGACCTATACGGCCAGTCAGGGTCTCCTGCTGATGATTCCCAATATGTACAAGATCGCCGGAGAGCTCCTCCCGACCGTATTCCACGTGTCGGCGCGCTCGATCGCGGCGCAGTCGCTTTCGATTTTCGGCGATCACTCCGACGTTATGGGCGTGCGGCAGACGGGCTTTGCACTGCTTGCGAGCAATAACGTCCAGGAGGCGCAGGACATGGCGGCGGTGGCGCACCTCGCGTCAATGGAGTCGCGCATTCCGTTCGTGCACTTCTTTGACGGGTTCCGCACCAGTCACTCCATCCAGAAGATCGAGGAACTGGACTACGAGACGCTGCGCAGCATGCTCGACATGAAGTACGTCGAGGAGTTCCGCAAGATCGGTCTCCGACCGGAAGCTCCGATGGTGAAAGTCGGCGCCCAGAACCCCGATGTGTACTTCCAGGGCCGCGAGACGGTCAACAACTTCTACGAGGCCACACCCGCCATCGTGAAGAAGTACATGAAGATGCTGGAGAAGAAGACCGGCCGCAGCTACGACCTCTACGAGTACGTCGGCGCCGAGGACGCGGAAACCGTGATCGTCGGTATGGGCAGCGGAATGGACACCGCCGAAGAGACCGTCGCGCATCTGGTCAAGCAGGGTGAGAAGGTCGGCCTGATCAAGGTGCGGCTCTACCGCCCGTGGTCCGCCGAGGACCTCAAGGCGGCGCTTCCGAAGAGCGTCAAGCGCCTGGCCGTTCTCGACCGAACCAAGGAACCCGGCGCACCCGGCGAGCCGCTGTACCTCGACATCGTTCAGACGTTTGCCGGCAGCGACATTCGGATCATCGGTGGCCGTTACGGCCTCTCCAGCAAGGAGTTCACGCCGGCGATGGTCAAGGCCGTGTTCGACCACGCCAACGCCGACGGGTTCCATGATTTCACGGTCGGCATCACCGACGACGTGAGCAAGAAGAGCATCCCGGTCAAGGACGTGATCGACGTCGAGCAGGACGGCATCGTGCGGTGCAAGTTCTGGGGCTACGGATCCGACGGAACGGTCAGCGCCAACAAGAACTCGATCAAGATCATCGGCGCCGAGACCGACAAGTACGTTCAGGCGTACTTCAGCTACGACTCCAACAAGTCCGGCGGATTCACCGTCAGCCATCTCCGCTTCGGCGACAACAAGATCCAGTCCGAGTACCTGCTCACCACCAGCGATTTCATCGCCCTGCACCGCCCGCAGTACATCGGCCGGTTTGACATTCTCGAGGGCATCGCCGATGGCGGAACCTTCCTGATCAACACCTCCGAGGCGCCGGAGAACGTGTTCAACATCTTCACCAAGGAGATGCAGGATACGATCCTCAAGAAGAACGTGAAGGTCTTCGCGGTGGACGGGTTCAAGATCGCCAAGGAAGCCGGCCTCGGAAACCGGATCAACACCGTCATGCAGGTGGCGTTCTTCAAACTCGCCAAGGTCATCGATCCCGACAAGGCGATCGAACTGGTCAAGAAGTATGTCGAAAAGCAGTTCATGAAGAAGGGTCGCGAGATCGTCGAGATGAACTGGAAGGCGATCGACATGGCCGCCGACGCCGTCAAGGAAGTCCCGGTACCGAAGAAGGCAGAGTCCTCGGCGGACATCATCCAGCTTGTGCCGGAGGACGGCAGCGACTTCGCGAAGAAGATCGTTGATCCGATCTGGCGCATGAAGGGCGACGACATCAAGGTCAGCGAGATGCCGGTGGATGGCCGCATTCCCAGCGGCACCAAGCGCATCGAGCAGGGCGGCCGACCCGGTCCGGTCATCACCAAGTGGGCATCCAAGAGCGACCTCGTCGCCAACCTGGACGTGCAGTGGGACGAAGCGTACTTCGAGTATCCCGGAAGCTGCATGGGCTGCGGAGAGGTTCCCTATGTCCACCTCATCACCCAGCTCTACGGAGACCGGATGATGATCGCCAACGCCACCGGCTGTTCCTCGATCTATGGCGGCACGTTCCCCGCGGTTCCCTACACGACCAACAGCAAGGGCTACGGCCCCGTCTGGGCGAACAGCCTCTTCGAGGACAACGCCGAGTACGGCTTCGGAATGCGCCTCGCGGTGGACAGCAACCGCGGCCAGCTGAAGGCCCGCGTCGAGGAGCTTCTCGAAAAGGGAACCTCCGGTGAGCTCACGGCGGCGCTGAAGAAGAACCTCGATCTCTGGAAGAGCGTGGGACGCGACGCCAAGGACGCGGCCGAAAAGACCCGCGAACTCCTGCCGGCGGCGCTCAAGAACGCCACAACGGAGACCAAGCCGATTATCGCCAAGATCATGGAGCTGGGAGACTATTTCGTCGACAAGTCCGTGTGGATCTTCGGTGGTGACGGATGGGCCTACGACATCGGCTACGGCGGTCTGGACCACGTGATGGCGCAGCAGAAGAACGTCAACGTTCTCGTGCTCGACACCGAAGTGTACTCCAACACCGGCGGTCAGTCGTCGAAAGCCACGCCGCGTGGTGCGATCGCCAAGTTCGCCGCCGACGGAAAGAAAACCGGCAAGAAGAACCTCGGTCTCATGATGACCACCTACGGACACGTGTACGTGGCCAGCGTCAACATGGCACAGGATCGGGAACAGGTACTTCGCGCGATCACCGAGGCAGAGGCGTACGACGGACCGTCGATCGTGATGGCCTACAGCCCCTGTATCGCCCACGGATACGACATGAAACTGTCGGTCAAGCAGTCCAAGAACGCGTCGCTCTCCGGCTACTGGCCGCTGTACCGGTACAACCCGGCGAACAGCCTGGTCGGGCAGAATCCCTTTACCTGGGAGACGCCGGAGCAGACGGTGGACTTCAAGGTCTACACCGGTGCGGAAATCCGCTACCGGGCGCTCGAGCTCGCCAAACCGGAGGAAGCCGAACGGCTGCAGCAGCTTGCCCGCGAGGACAACAAGCGCCGCTTCGATGATCTCCAGAAACTGGCGGACGAGGACTGAGACTCTCCCCGGATACAGCAACGCCCCCGGACCTCAGGGTCCGGGGGCGTTTTTTTTAGGGTTGGTCTCGGAATGTCGATTTACGGATGCAGGCTCGTCGCCGAGGGCGGAAACTCCAGCACAAATCGCGCACCGCTCGTGTACTCCTCGTCCAGAGACACTGTCCCGCCGTGGGCGCGCATGATGTCTGCCACCAGAGGCAAGCCGAGTCCGGTTCCACGCTCCCCGTGCGATCCCGGTCGGCTCGTTTTCACCTCGTGCCTGAACAGGTCGGGGCGATCCTCCACCGGTACGCCGGGTCCGGTATCCTCCACGGCGATCGACCGACCTCGCGCCACGATCCGTATCACGCCACCGGTCGGCGCGAACTTGACGGCGTTGCTCACGAGATTGAACACCGCTTCCCGGACGAGTCCCCCGTCCGCGACCAGATGCAGATCCGACGCAACGTCAATCTCCAGATCGACCTCCTTGGCCTCGATCTGAACGCGCAGCGTGAGGCAGACCTGGTCCACGGCGGACCGAACGTTCACCGGCTCGAGGTTCAGTTCCACACGACCACTCTGCAGACGATGGATGTTCAGGAGCTGATTGATCATCTCGACCAGCACCGCCGCCGAACTGCGCATTTCGCGAATCGTGTCCCGCAGCTCGTCCGCCGAAAAGGAATCGCCGGCACGATCGAGGAGATCGAGCATGGTGAAAATGCCGGAGAGCGGTGACTTGAGATCGTGCGAAACCAGCGACAGGAACGTGTCCTTGATCCGGTTTGCGTTCTCCGCTTTCAGTCGCTGCTCCTCCAGCACACGTTCCTTTTCCTTGCGGTCGCTGATGTCGGCCACGGCGAACAGATTGTACACGCGGCGCCCTGTCGTGAGCCGCGTGTGAAAGACCAGGACGGGTATCGTCTGTCCGAACTCATTGCGGACTGTAGATTCTGTGGCGGAATCGGTGGTGTCCGGGACGTCCTCGATAAATGCCGACAGGTCCCGTGATTCGAGCGACGATGCGTCGCCGTCGGTGACCATTGCCGCAAACGCGTGGTTTGCCCGAACGATCACACCGTCCCGTACGAGGAGCAACGGCGCGGGAGCCGCCTCGAACAGTACCGAGAACGTGTCGCGCTCCTCAAACAGGAGCGCGTTCGCCCGCCGCAGTTCCAGGCGGCCGCTGACCTGTCGCGAGAGCCGCTCGAGCATGCTGACCAGCTCCGGCGCCACCGAGGCCCGTGGCTCATAGTCAACGACGCACAGCGTCCCCAGAACCTGCCGGGAGTCAACGACGATCGGGACTCCCACGTAGAAACGTATCTCCCGGTCCCGACCGTCGCCGGGCAGCGCAGGGATACCCGTCTCCGGCATCGGCGCGCCGGTCGCCCGGGTATCGGGAATGACGACCGGACGGCCGCTTCCCACGACGAACTGACAGTACGTACGCTCACGGGGGACCTCTTCGATCTCGAGGCCCACCGACGCCTTGAACCACTCGTTGACACCATCAACAAACCCGATGAACGACACCGGGGCCTCCGCGATATGTGCGGCGAGTTCGACAACATCATCAAACTCACGCTCCCGCGGGGTTCTGAGGATTCGGTATGCGTGGAGCTCCGCGAGCCGCTCGGACTCGCGTACACCACGGCCGGTGGACACGGAGGTATCGTTCACGGTTCCGAAGTATAGCAAAAGGTCGGCGGGAACGCCATGAATCGCGCCCCGACGCCGCAGGGGACCCGCGACGTGGCGTGGTACGGGGGACTATCTCCCGTCCATTACGTAGACCTGGTTTCGGCCACGTCGTTTTGCCTCAAACATCGCGCCATCGGCGATACGTACGAGGGTGTCGATTTCGTCGCCCGGTTGATAGGTGGCAACGCCAAGGCTGGCGGTAACGTGAATGCCGGAGCCGGACACGGAGAGTTCTCTGGTGTCGATTCGCTGTCGAAGCTTTTCGGCAACCGACGTAGCGCCGGCGAGTGCGACGTGCGGCAGACAGATCAGGAACTCCTCGCCGCCCCAGCGCGCGCAGATGTCCTCTTCCCGAACACTCTGTTCCAGCTGATGTGCCACATGAATGAGGACGATATCACCTGCCTCATGACCATGCTGATCGTTCACAGCCTTGAAATGGTCGATGTCGGCGAGGACCACGGAGAACACCTCGTTGTGCCGCTCGGCCCGACGGATCTGTGTGGCGAGCGATTCGAGCATTTCACGACGGTTCGAGAGCCCGGTGAGCGGGTCCTTTCTCGCCGCCTCGTAGAGCGAATCGGTCAACAGCTTGAGATCCTCCTGGATGCTGTCGCTCAACCGCGTCACCTGCTCAAAGCGCCGCAGCAACGTTGCGTAGTGTTTCCTGAGCCGCAGAAAGTCCTCGTACGTCTTCTCGGCATGGCGGGTCTCGTCGGCGGCCACCGAGTCCGCCCACGCCACAACGGGATCGTCGGTGACGTCAAAGAGTCTCTCCGTCGATGCCTTCCTGGTTCGCTTTCCGGATGCCATCCTAGAACTCCTGCGGAATCACGTCGAAGGGCATCGCAAAGTCTTCCTGCAGCTCCTCGACGGTCCCCATCGTGCGTTCGTTGTCGGCGTCACAGTACCACTCAACCCGGACGGGCGTACCCGCCCCGTGGGCCGCCTCAAGCCGGTCAAGGATATCGATCATGTATTTGGTGCTGCTCGTGTTCATGTACGTGAGCGTCACCCGCAATACGGCACTCCCGGGCTTGGAGTCGAGGAACTCGGCGATCCACGCCATCAGGGGCGCGAAAAACTCATGGGAGTTCTCGGGATACGACTCGCCGCCGATCTCCATGACACCATCGTCGGGATCAAATCTCACGAACGGCGATGACTTGGTCGGCTCAATTTCAATCTTGTCCATCTGTTGTCCCATTCGTACTTTTTGCCGCGATTACACAACCACGCTGACGGTGAAAAAACAGGTGCCGTCAGGCATATCCCGAAGCGAGTACTTCAGCGGCTCCGGGGATTTGCGTGCCATGGTGACGAACCCGATGCCGGCGCCGGCGCCTTCCTCGACGGGTTCCCGGAGACGCTTTTTGTACAGCTGCTTGAGCCCGTCCCGATCCAGTTCCGCGATGTCGTCAAGCCGGCTCCGAAGGCGCTCCGCGTCTTCTCTCTCGACAAGATTGCCGGAACTCACAAGGTACCGGTCGTGTTCCCGGGCGATCACGAGCGTCCCGTTCGGCCCGAGCGAATCCTCACGCGCGGTGTAATTCTTCAGGTTTTGTGCCTGTTCAACAAACACCGAGAACACGTCCGTTACCCTGCTCTTGGGTGCATCAGCGCTCTTCAGGTATCGTCTGACCGCTTCCCCCAGCTCTTCGATAACACTGTGCGAGAACGGCCCGTTGAAACAGATCATGACACCCTGCTCCTCGAAGGTGTTTCGCAGGGAATACAGGTCAAACTCAGCCATCATCACCATCCTTTTCGTGTAGCGTGAACGCGAGTGCCAGCACGTCGTCGCGTTGTGGCTCCTCGCCTCTGTACTCGTCGAAAACAGACTGCCAGTGAGGCGTTCCGTCGGCAAGCAACGCCTTGAGTCGGGATGTGCCGAATGCCCGCCCCTCGGGCCCACCGGCCTGATCCTCGAACCCGTCGGTAATCAGAAAGAAGCGCCGGCCCGCAGTGTGCATGTCCTGGTTTTCGAACGGCGCCGGCCGGTGCCGGTGAGCGCTCCGCATGGCCCGTTTGCGCCCGTTCACCGTTTTGACCGACCCGTCCGGTTCCCGGACGAACAGGGGCATCGCCGCACCGGAGTACACCAGTCGCCCGTCCGCCGGCGAACAGAGACAGAGCCCGATATCGAGACCGCTCACGCCGCCCGCGCCCTCGCCGTGCCCGATGAGCGTGTCGGCAAGCGCGTGTTCCAGTTCGTTCAGAATGGCCGCCGGCGTCTGCCGTCCCGCCCGGGCTGTTATCTGTCGCAATAGTGAATCCACCATCATCGTCATCAGTGCTCCGGAGACACCGTGTCCTTCGCAGTCTATCACCGCAAGAAAGAAGGCCGCGGACGGATCGGAGGACGTGCCGTCGGGGGCAGAAACGTCCCGCAGAAACAGGAGGTCGCCCCCCACAATATCGCGCTGTCGGTGGAACAGGGCGAAGTCGCCCAGCCGGTCTGCGAGGATCGCCTCCGTTGGCATGACGCCGTCCTGGATCAGGCGCGCGTAGCGTATGCTTTCGGTCACCTTGTTGTTGGCCTCGGTCAGCGCCTGTGTTCGTTCGGCGACAAGTCCCTCGAGATTCGACGTGTGCCGGCTTATCTCCGCCGCCATCCGATTGAAGGCGCCCGCAAGCCGGCCCATTTCGTGTTTGCCGATCTCGGGAACCGTGAGTTCGTAGTTGCCACGCGCGATCTCCCTCGCCGACTCCGTCACGATCTCCAGAGGCCGGAGAACCAGCCGCTCCATGATGATCGCCAGAATCGCCACCGCCACAAGAACCGACACGACAAGCAACAGGAAGAGCCCACCGAAGTCCGAGAGAGAAATAAACGAATCCGTATTCACCGATGCCACCAGAAGGGCATCGATCTCGCGAACGGCGGTCATGGCGACAAGACTGCTGTGACCGTCCAGATCCACAACATCCACCGCCGACAGTCCTGCCACGGCGTCATCCCTCAGTCTCTGAAGCGCTCTTCTATCATCGCCGCTGTCCGCGCGGTCGTAGACCGTTATCTTCCGCGATCCGGCCCCCGCCCGCGCGTTCCGTTCCATGACCGTGACGTCCTGGTCGGCAATGATGGCGCCGCTCAGATCAACCAGCATGGCGCGGGTTTCCTCACCCCCAGCGGTAACGATCCGCGAGATCAGATCGGTGATCTCCAGTCCGGTACCAGCGACACCTATCGGTCCGTCCGGGCCCTGCACCAGACAGTTGATCCATACCATGCTGCGATCGAGTGTGGGATTGTAGTCCAGGTTAAAAGAGAGTTCTGCACCAGCGGCCAGCGTTGCATAGTACCACGCATCACCCGCATTCTCCCGGCTGAGATGAGTGACCACAAGCGGACCGTCCGCCGGTTGGTTGTAGTAGGTTTTGCTCGCGTCCACGGCAACGAAGTAGTTGGCATCAACGAACGCTCTCTGGTAGCTTGCCAGCTCCTCAAACGCCAGTCGTCGATACTCGTCGTTCTGTTCGTCCCGCATCCACCGGACCACCACAGGCGATCCCGCGAGCTTTCCGGCCAGGGCTGCTTCTCTCTGCAACGGCCCAGTGATTCGCGATGCCGCCGCCTCGGCACGCTCAACCGCATAGCGACGACCCACATCATCGACGATCGACCGCAACTGAACCAGAAGCGTCACCGTCGACACGGCGGTCACCGCAGCGAGCAGCGCAAACACGATAAGCAGAAACTGGACGGTCAGTCGGCGTATTCCCATGCGTCCCACCTGATCAGGATGGTCATACTACCATAGCGCCGTGGGCGTTGACAGGCTGTACCGCGATCCAGGCGATGCGTTCCTCGGCCCCGCCTTTCGGGATCGTTCCTCGCGACCACGTCGCTCCGGTACGCCCTCGAGGTTTGTCGCCGCGTTTCTGGATACGCTGCGATACGCGGCTGGAGTCTGGCGACGAGCTTCGCGCTTGCGCGCTTCGCCGACGGTGCGTTCCTCGCCGCTATCGCGACTGCGGTACGCACCTCGCCTTCGGTCGTCGCCTCCTGAGAATATTTTATGCCCAAATGACCGGAAGTCATTTGGGCATAAAAAAACGTCTCCCTCACCTTCGGTTCGGGTCACGCGTGGTCCTCGTCGCTATCGCTCCTGCGGTCCACGCTCGAGGCAAGCCAGACGTTTTTTATTGCTGCGTTTTCACGCCGACAAAAAAACGTCTGGCGACGACTCCTCACTTCGTTCGGACTTCGCGGTGTTCCTCGGCCCTCCGGTCCTCCGGTACACCGCTGGCACGGTCGTCGTCAACCCTGGTATTTGTATCCTGCGGGCACCTGCGGCGCCCTCCGGATACAAAAAAAACGTCTGGCGACGACCTACTCTCCCACCATGCGGCAGTACCATCGGCGCTGAAGGGCTTAACTTCCGTGTTCGGAATGGGAACGGGTGGGACCCCTTCGCTGTGATCACCAGACGTAAAAAATTACGTATATAAGTTGGAAGAAAGACGACAGTGCAGGCGCTGCGGAAATCCGCAGCGTTGCGATACAATCTTGAGCGTCCTGAGATGACCCATATGGTCAAGCCTCACGAGAAATTAGTACTGGTCGGCTGAACATGTTACCATGCGTAGACCTCCAGCCTATCAACCAGATCATCTGTCTGGTCTCTTTAGTCTCCTCAAGGGAGAAGGGATGGTTCATCTTGAGGTGGGCTTCCCACTTAGATGCTTTCAGCGGTTATCCCGTCCGAACTTGGCTACCCAGCACTTACCGTTGGCACGATAACTGGTACACCAGAGGTTCGTCCACCTCGGTCCTCTCGTACTAAAGGCAGATCCTCTCAACCATCCAACGCCCGTGGCAGATAGGGACCGAACTGTCTCGCGACGTTCTGAACCCAGCTCACGTACCGCTTTAAATGGCGAACAGCCATACCCTTGGGACCTGCTCCAGCCCCAGGATGCGATGAGCCGACATCGAGGTGCCAAACCCTGCCGTCGATATGAACTCTTGGGCAGGATCAGCCTGTTATCCCCGGAGTACCTTTTGTCCGTTAAGTGACGGCGCTTCCACTCGCCACCGCCAGATCACTAAGACCTGCTTTCGCACCTGCTCGACTTGTTTGTCTCGCAGTCAAGCTCCCTTATGCCTTTGCACATACACGCTGATTTCCACCCAGCGCAAGGAAACCTTCGCGCGCCTCCGTTACTCTTTAGGAGGCGACCGCCCCAGTCAAACCGCCCACCTGACACTGTCCACCGCCCCGCTTCAGGGGTCGGTGTGAGAAACCTAATCAGCCAAGGGAGGTATTTCACCAGCGACTCCACCCATACTGGCGTACAGGCTTCCAAGTCTCCCTCCTATCCTACACATGACTGACCAAGTTTCAGTGCCAAGCTGCAGTAAAGGTTCACGGGGTCTTTCCGTCTAACCACGGGTAATCGGCATCTTCACCGATACTTCAATTTCACCGGGTCTCGCGTTGAGACAGCGCTCAGATCGTTACACCATTCGTGCGGGTCGGAACTTACCCGACAAGGAATTTCGCTACCTTAGGACCGTTATAGTTACGGCCGCCGTTTACCGGGGCTTCAATTCGTAGCTTCGCATACGCTAACCACTCCTCTTAACCTTCCGGCACCGGGCAGGTGTCAGTCCGTATACGTCTCATTACTGATTCGCACAGACCTGTGTTTTTGGTAAACAGTCGCCTGAGCCTCTTCTCTGCAACCTCCTCCAAACATTGCTGTCCTTCAGAGGCCATACTTATCCCGAAGTTACGTATGTATTTTGCCGAGTTCCTTAACGCGAGTTCTCCCGCGCGCCTGAGAATACTCATCCTACCGACCTGTGTTGGTTTGCGGTACGGTCTCTGTATGATCTACCTGAGAGGTTCTTTCTCGTCACCGTGACTCCACCCGCTTCGCTTTGCCGTAGCTCCGCTCGACGTCACAGCTCACCTCAGATGGCGGATTTGCCTACCATCCTCACAAGCTCGCTGCTTATACCGGGACTACCGTCGCCCGGCCGGACTTTGCCTCATGCGTCACCCCACTCGAACTCATACAGAGGTACGGGAATATGAACCCGTTTCCCATCGCCTACGCCTTTCGGCCTCGGCTTAGGGGCCGACTAACCCTGGGAAGACGACCTTTACCCAGGAACCCTTCGGTTTTCGGCGGAGGGGACTCTCACCCCTCTTTTCGTTACTCATGCCTGCATCCTCACTTCCGTTACCTCCAGCACCCCTCACGAGATACCTTCGTCGGCCTCCGGAATGTTCGCCTACCACTGTGTATTGCTACACAATCCGTAGCTTCGGTACATAGCTTAGCCCCGTTACATTGTCGGCGCATAGTGACTCGACCAGTGAGCTATTACGCACTCGTTCGAGGGATGGCTGCTTCTAAGCCAACCTCCTGGCTGTCTTTGCCACTACACTTCCTTTTCCACTGAGCTATGTTTTGGGACCTTAGCTGACGGTCTGGGCTGTTTCCCTTTTGACCACGAATCTTGTCACCCGTAGTCTGACTGCCTATGAGCATCTTGCGGCATTCGGAGTTTATCTGGGTTTGGTACCCGGTGAAGGGCCCTAGTCCAACCAGTGCTCTACCTCCGCAAGACTCCATAGACGCTAGCCCTAAAGCTATTTCGGCGAAAACCAGCTATCTCCGGGTTTGATTAGCCTTTCACTCCGATCCACAGTTCATCCCTGCCTTTTTTAACAGACTAGGGTTCGGTCCTCCACTGAGTTTTACCCCAGCTTCATCCTGACCATGGATAGATCACCCGGCTTCGGGTCTACCGCACGAAACTATTCGCCCTATTCAGACTCGGTTTCCCTCCGGCTTCGGTACTCCCATACCTTAACCTTGCTTCGTACGGTAACTCGCAGGCCCATTCTACAAAAGGCACGCCATCACCCTCTAAAAGAAGGCTCTGACCGCTTGTAAGTCTATGGTTTCAGGTTCTATTTCACTCCCCTCACCGGGGTCCTTTTCACCTTTCCCTCACGGTACTGTTTCACTATCGGTAGCCACCACGTATTTAGCCTTGGAGGGTGGTCCCCCCAGATTCAGACAGCGTTTCACGTGTGCCGTCCTACTCAGGTACGCACCGGAAGTCGTATCAGTTTCGTGTACAGGACTGTCACCTTCTTTGGTTGCCCTTCCCAGTAGCATTCCACTACCAATACGATTTCTGACTTCACAATGATGCGCCCTACAACCCCATCAAAGATGGTTTGGGCTTCTCCCGTTTCGCTCGCCGCTACTCCGGGAATCTCGGTTGATTTCTACTCCTCCGGGTACTGAGATGGTTCAGTTCCCCGGGTCTAGCTTCCATATCCTATGTGTTCAGATACAGATGACTGGCCATAACGCCAGCCGGGTTACCCCATTCGGCAATCACCGGATCGTAGGATGTGTGCTCCTCCCCGATGCTTTTCGCAGCTTACCACGGCCTTCTTCGCCAGGTGGCTCCAAGGCATCCACCATAGACTCTTCTTCACTTGACCATATGAGTCTCTCACGACGCTCAAGTTGCTGACTCCCACTCCGCCCCATCCCTCAAGATGACCCGTCGTGCAAGCCATGAACTCTTGCTTGCTGTTCGCTTCCCCGATACACCTCAGTGCATCCAGGTCGCAAACGCCTTTCTGCTTTTCTCCGCGTTCATCACCGCTTCGCGGCAACGCCCGCAGATTCGCTCTGCGTCTTTCTTCCCAACTCTCGTAATGTAAAAGATCATGCGGTTAAAAAACGCGACGCTTTTTACGCATCGCGATCTGGGCCTGACTAGACTCGAACTAGTGACCCCTTCCTTATCAGAGAAGTGCTCTAACCGACTGAGCTACAGGCCCAATGAAAAAAAGGGAAGGACGCAGGAAGAAGCGGGGTGGCAGGGTTGATCGGCTTGCGCCGCCCTGCCCGGGTCAACGACCCATGATGCATAGCATCGGTGATCACCACCGAAGTGGCGATCCATCGACCGACTCCCAGTGGGGTAGCCTCGTGGCCGATGTGACCTTTCTCGTAGAAAGGAGGTGATCCAGCCGCACTTTCCAGTACGGCTACCTTGTTACGACTTCACCCCCCTTACCAGGCGTACCTTCGGCGCCGTCCTCCGTAATGGTTAGACAAGCGACTTCGGGTACCCCCGACTCGGGTGGTGTGACGGGCGGTGTGTACAAGGCCCGGGAACGTATTCACCGCATCATTCTGATATGCGATTACTAGCGATTCCACCTTCATGGAGTCGGGTTTCAGACTCCAATCCGAACTGAGACCGGTTTTTTGCGATTCGCTCTACCTCGCGGTTTCGCTGCGCTTTGTACCGGCCATTGTAGCACGTGTGTAGCCCAGGATATAAGGGCCATGATGACTTGACGTCGTCCCCACCTTCCTCCGGTTTGTCACCGGCAGTCTCCTTAGAGTGCCCAACTTAAGGCTGGCAACTAAGGACAAGGGTTGCGCTCGTTGCGGGACTTAACCCAACATCTCACGACACGAGCTGACGACA
>CAJWEZ010000008.1 GCA_913030605.1 uncultured Spirochaeta sp. | reverse complement strand
TGTGCACTCCGCGCGGGGAGGACTGGACGAAGCGGGAGCGCGGGCGATGCGGCGGCTCAACCGCGAGTTCTTTCAGCGGAGAATCGACGCCCGGGCGGGGACGGTGCCGGAGAGCCTCGAGCGCGCCTGGCGGGGTGAGATTCTCACCCCACCGATCAGGTGGATCGCCGGACAGAAGGGCACGACGGTGACGATGCCCCGCTATGCGCACCACGATCTCGCCCGTGCCACGGAGGCCGCACGAGCTGAGTGTGCTGCGTGAGGTGGGCGCGGCCCGTCAGGGGCTTCAGATGCCCTCGCTGATCGCACGCCGCATGAGGAGCGTCAGGTGTCCTCGCCGGGTGCGTCGTGTGAGGATCTTCGCGTGCCCTCGCCGGGTGTGCCGCGTGAACTTAGGGACTCCCCGTGACACGCCCCTCGCGCAACACGCTTCTGTATACAGCCGATTGCAGCACGGCGTTCGCTGTGTTGGCGCCTACTCCCACTCGATCGTCGCGGGCGGTTTTCCCGAGTAGTCGTAGACCACCCGACCGACCTGCGGAACCCGGTTGGTGATGGCGGCGGCGACATTGCGAAGGAAACTCGGCTGGAACTCGTAGACATCGGCGGTCATCCCGTCGCGGGACACCACCGCCCGGAGCGCCACGACATCGCCGTAGGCGCGGCTGTCGCCGGCGACGCCGACCGACTGGATCGGAAGGAGCACGGCGAACGCCTGCCAGATTTCCCCATACAGACCGCTGTCCCGCAACGCCTGGATATAGATCGCGTCCGCCTCCCGGAGGATGTCGCATCGCTCGCGGGTCACCGCTCCCAGAATACGTACGGCCAGGCCGGGACCCGGGAACGGGTGACGCCCGACCACGGATTCGGGGAGTCCGAGAATCCGGCCGAGTTCGCGGACTTCGTCCTTGTAGAGCTCCGCCAGTGGTTCCAGAATCAGACCGGCGTCGCGCTTGGCCTTCACCAGGGGGCTCGAGACGTTGTGGTGGCTCTTGATCGTGGCGCCGTGGCTGCCGACGCCGTGGCCACTTTCCACGAGATCGGTGTACAGCGTTCCCTGTGCCAGGAAATAGTCACCCGGAACGTGCCGTTCGATCTCCCGTTCCTGGACATCGATGAACGCGTCGCCGATGATTCTGCGCTTCTCCTCGGGATCGGAGACGCCTTCGAGCCGTGAGAGAAAATCCCGGGAGGCGTCCACCAGATACAGGTGAGTGGCGCCCAAAGACTTCAGCGCCGTCCCGATCTCGTCGGACTCGTTTTTGCGCATGAGGCCGGTGTCGATGTACATCAGGTGGACCTGGTCGGGATCCAGCGCGCTCAGCAGAAGGGCCGCCACCACCGAGGAGTCCACGCCGCCCGAAATCAGCAGTAGTACCGGACGGTCCGCCGCCTGCCGTCGGATCTGCTCCTCGAGCCTGAGGCGATAGTCTGCGACCGACCACTGTCGCCGGGCACCGCAGACGCCGGTGGCGAAGTTGTCGAGGATCATGCCGCCGTGTTCTGTGTGGCTCACCTCGGGGTGAAACTGGATGCCGGTGAACCGCAGTGACGGGATCGAGACCACCGCCGGAACGCCGTGGGTGGTGCCGGCGACCTCCCGCCCCTCTCGCGGCAGCCGGCGGATCGCGTCACCGTGGCTCATCCACGAGAGGAAGCGCTCACCGACGCCCTCGAGGAGCGGATCCCGAGTCATCACCTGTACCGGCGCGGGGCCGTACTCGCGTGTCTCGGACCGGCTGACCTCGCCACCGTTAAGGTGCGTGGTGATCTGCAGGCCGTAGCAGATCCCGAGGACCGGGACATCGAGGCCGTAGACGTCCTCGTCGGGGACCGGGGCGTGTGCGTCGTGCACCGAGTATGGAGAACCGGACAGGATGACCCCTTTGACGGTCTCGTCGAACCAATCGCGCACCGGCGTGGTTCCCGGTACGATCTCCGCGAACACGCCGCGTTCGCGGATGCGGCGGCCGATCAGGTGGGTCGTCTGGCTGCCGAAATCAAGAATGACGATTCGGTCGATCGTCATACTGTTGGTCCCCACGGATCGGTCCGGACGATCGTCTGACGCCGCTCGTAGCCGACGGAAACGATTCCCACGTGGACGCCCACGTACTGCTCGATAAACTCGACATACGATCGTGCCGCCTCCGGGAGGTCGTCAAACGTCGCGATCTCTCCGATCGGTGTCTTCCATCCCGGGAAGCGTCGCGTGACCGGTCGGGCGCGCTCCAGAACCGGGATCGACGCCGGAAAGTAGTCCAGCGTATCGGCGTCGGTCTCATAGGCGATGCAGACGCGAATCTCGTCCAGGTCGTCGAGGACGTCGAGGTGCGTGAGTGCCAGATTGTCGATGCCGTTGGTCTGGCAGGTGTATTTCAGCGCCACCAGGTCGAGGTACCCCACCCTCCGCGGGCGTCCGGTGGTCACCCCGTACTCTCTCCCCGTCTCCCGAATGTAGGTCTCGAGGTCGCCTTCGTGGTCCGGGTCGAGCTCCGAGGGAAACGGACCGTTTCCGACGCGGGTGGTGTAGGCCTTGAAAACCCCGACGACGTGGTCGAGTTCCCGCGGGCCGAGACCCGATCCCGAGGCCGCCCCGGCGGCGGAGGAGCTTCCGCTCGAGACGTACGGGTACGTTCCCAGGTCGATGTCCAGCAGCGCGCCCTGGGCACCTTCGAGGAGTACCCTGCTTCCGGAGGCGCCGTTCCCGTCGGTGTGCATGTATGCGGCGATATCGATCGTCATCGCGGCGAGCCGATCACGATACCGCTCGATCAGGGCCCGGTCGGCTTCGTCGTGTTCCTCGAGCTGCGCAGTCCAGTCCAGATCGGCGAGGCGAACACCATCCCGAAGCGCCTTGTGGGCGTAGGCGATACCGATACCGCGACCGGTCGTGCCGATCGGATGGCGACGGCGAGCGTCCCGTTCCACGTCCTCGGCCTTGTGGCTGGGAAGGACCAGATGGCCGCGGTCCGAAATGAGGACCCGCCCGTCCCAGCTGATGCCGAGCCGCTCCAGTTCCTCGAGTTCGTGGAACAGCGCCTCCGGATCGATAACCATCCCGCTTCCCAAAACCACGGTGGTGTCGGGGTAGATAATCCCCGATGGTACGAGGTGCAGTTTATAGGTGTTTCCGTCGTGGACGATCGTGTGGCCGGCGTTGGCCCCGCCGGAGAACCGGACGATCGTGTCGGCTTGGGACGAGAGAAAATCAACGATCTTGCCTTTCCCCTCATCGCCCCACTGGGCTCCGATGACTACTACATTCAAAATATCAGCTCCGCGAGTAGTTTGCGGGTTGCTGCACCATCGCGACGTCGTGGACGTGGCTTTCCGACAGGCCCGCCGGCGATATCTTAATGAAGTTGCGGTATGACCGCAATTCATCGAGGGTGCGGCACCCGCAGTACCCCATGCCCTTGCGCAGTCCGGTAACCAGCTGGTGCAGGTAGGGGCGCAGTTCGCCCTTGTACGGCACTCGACCCTCAACACCTTCGGGGACCGGTTCCTCACCTTCGGCGACGTTGTAGCGGTCGGCGCCGCCCTTTTTCATGGCGCTGACCGATCCCATTCCGCGGTACGATTTGAAAATGCGCCCCTCGAACAGGAACTCGCGTCCCGGAGCTTCCTTGAGGCCCGCGAACAGGCTTCCCACCATGATCGCATGGGCGCCGGCCGCCAGAGCCTTGGTGATATCGCCCGAAAACTTGATGCCGCCGTCGGCGATCACCGGGATGCCGCGTTCGCGGGCAACGTCGACCGCCGCCATGACCGCCGAAAGCTGCGGCACCCCGACGCCTGCGACGATTCGCGTGGTACAGATCGATCCCGGGCCCACGCCGACCTTGACGATGTCGGCACCGGCGTCTATGAGTCGACGGGCGCCGTCGGCGGTGGCGACGTTCCCGCCGATCACCGGGAGGTGTGGCGCGCGCTGTTTGATCGTTTCGATCGTCCGCATGACGTTTCCCGAGTCGCCGTGGGCGGTGTCGACGACCACCAGGTCGACCCGGGCATCCATCAACGGCCCCAGTCGTCGCTCAACGTCCGTCGGCGCCACGGCGGCGCCCACCAGGAGCCTCCCGGCGTCGTCGGTGGCGGCGTGGGGAAAGCGGTTGTGCTTTTCCATGTCCTTTACCGTCACGAGGCCGGTCAGGTGTCCGTGTTCGTCGACGACCGGGAGTTTCTCGATCTTGTGTTCGTTGAACTTGGCCTGGGCGCTTTCCAGCGATGGGGTCCCGACCTCAGCTACCGGGTCCGGGGTCATGACGTCGCGAACGCGACGGTCGTTGTCGGGGGCGAAGCGCAGATCCCGGCTGGTGATGATTCCGACGAGTTTCCCGTCGTCGATCACGGGGAGCCCGGAGATCCCGTGCTGTTCCACCAGAGCCCGTACATCGCCGATCGTCTGGTCGGGCCCGACGGTAACCGGGTTCTCGATGATCCAGTTCAGGTGCCGCTTCACGCGGCGCACCTGGCGGGCCTGTTCGTCCGGTGGCATGTTCCGATGGATGATCCCGACGCCACCCTCCAGGGCGAGGGCGATCGCGAGATCCTCTTCGGTCACGGTATCCATCGCCGCCGAGAGGATCGGTACGTTCAGCCGTACGCCGGGGGCGAGCTGCACCGCCACGTCCGTCTCTCCGGGGAGAAAATCCGCGTAGCCGGGTTGCAGGAGTACGTCATCATAACTGAGTGTCTCTGGAATTAAGGCGTCCATATACCATTATGCCGTATACGCCGGTGGCGTGTCATCGGCCCCGGGAGGGTCGCCTTCGCCGCACATCGCACCTCTTGGCTCCCGGTCGGTGGGCGTGTCATACTCCGCGTCATGCGAAGAAGCGTGGGCGTCGCCGTGGTCGCGGCGATCGCGGGCAGTCTCATCCTGTCGTGTTCACACCCCGTTGAGGAGGCGACCCAGACGCGCGGCCGCGAGATCGTACCGGAGGCCGGGGATGGTATCGTTCTCGCCCGTCAGGAGAGCGCCGGTATGTCGATCCAGGGCGAGGAGGACGAAACGAGTCCCCGTGTGGAGCTCGATGAAGGAATCCTGTTCATCTCGGCGCTCGACGCCAACCTGGATATCGACGAGCCGGAAGAGCAGATCGTGGTCGTGAAGCGCCCCGACGACCCGGAGGATCGCGTACGGCTTCTGGTCACCGATTTCGATACCCTGAGATCCACGTACCGCGTCACGTGGGAAGGTGTTACCCGGGCCACCAACGTCCGTACCTTCGCCGTGTACACCAGTGACCTCATCGGGGACCACCAGGACGAAATCGTCGCGGTGGGCACCGACAACGAAGGCCACCAGACGATGAACGTGTTCCGGCGGCAGCTCGCCACGGACACCGGCACCGAGCTCTCGTACCGCGAGATATTCGCCGCCGCCGCCGACGGCAGCATCGAGATCGACGATCGCCCCCGCTCCGACGCCTATCGCACCCTGCAGAGCAACGGTGTGAGTTTTCCGATTCAGGTGTACCGGCGGAACAACGAAACCGAGACGCCCCTGGACCTGATCGTGACCGACTGGGTATGGCGGGCGGCGGAAGGTCACTACACCGCCACGCGGACGGTACCGATCCCGGCGGTGCAGGTGCAGGAGGAGCAGCTGCGGGAGCTCTACAACGCCGATGCCGACGCCGTGGAGGGGTTCCTCGGCGGGCCGTGGTTTCGGGCAACCGGCGAAGACATCGGTGGCGCCGTGGAGCTGGCGTTCTTTGATCCCGATCGTCGCGAAGTGGTGCTGTATCAGGGCGACACGCAGGAGCGGTACGAGTGGCTCAACTCATACAAGACGCTCTACGCCGGCGGTCCGGGCCTCTGGATGAACCTGCGAAACGACGTTCTGGGCACCGTGCGGCGGCAGCTGTCGGTGACGGTCGAGGGCCTCGACACCATTTCGGTATCCGTCGAGGGCGCCGAATACTGGGACGGCAGGTATCAGCGGATGACACCGGCGATTCAGGCGGGTGTGGTGCGGCGGCTTGCGATCGGACGGCCCTCGTTCGAGCTGTCCGGTGTGTACACAAACGAAAACGACGTGGAGCTACTCTTCGACCGGCCCCGGTTCCGCTTCCGGACGCGGGATTTCGACTGGAGCGGCGGATACAATCTGATTCTGCTCGATGAACCGATCCTGGAGTTGAAGGTCACCGACTACGATCTGGTGCCGCGAACCGCCAATCAGCGTGAAGATGGCAGCTTCAGCGTTCGGTACGCCGTGGACTACTCTGAGCAGACCGCCACCGACCGCATTCTGCGGCGGCTGACGCTGCAGCCGATCGAGATCACCGTTGACGGTATCCGCCGGACGGGGGGCCTGTCGCTAATCCTGGAGCAGGTTGAGGAGCTGCAGCCGGACCAGGCTGCCGACGCCCAGTAGGGCTCTGCGGAGCCCGCGGAGGCCCTACTCCGACGTCTCCGGCTCGTTGAACACCAGGAAACCTTCCACTCCGCGTTCCTTCAGTTCAACGATCGTGCGCTGCGCGTCGGCCGGTTGTGCGCCCGACGCCAGCGGCACCAGGACTCGGTAGTACGTGTCCTCGCCTACCGCCGCGGTGACCACCGTGGCCTCGAATCCCAGTGACCGGATATCTTCCGCCATGTAGCGAGCGTTTTCGGGATCACGAAAGCTGCCCGTCTGGATGCCGCGAACCGTGGGTTCGGCGGTCGTCGAATCCTGCGCCGCGGTGTCCTGTTGTTCCGGCGTCGATGCTGAGCGTCCATCGGACTCGGTCCGTACCGAGACGGTCGGTCGACCCTCGAGGGCGATGCCACCGAGGATTCGCGACGGACTCGGGTAGAACTGGATCTCGTCATCGTCGGCCTGGGCCAGGAGGTGCGTCTCCGGCAGCGAATCCCCGCGTTCCTCCAGTGCGGTGCGACTCCACGCGGCCACGTCGGCGTCGTCGAGGGCCAGTGCGGCCTCGTAGAGCAGGAGCAGGACCTCCGGGTCCACCAGATCCGCCGACGGTGCATCCGCGTCGGCGGCGTACCCCGCCAGCGCCTGCGCCTGTGTGTACGCCAGGCGGACATCACCGCCGACGAGATGCGCCCGGATCCGGAGGGCGGCGGCGCGGCGCTGGAGCGAGCGCGTCGGCGCCTGGTTGACCACGCGGGTGAGAATGAGAATTGCCTCCGACAGGTCACCCTCCTCTATTGAGAGCGCCGCGCGGCGAAGTGATGCGTCCCAGAGGTGCGGATTTGCTTCCAGCGCCCGGGCGTAGGCCAGGCGCGCCTGGCTGTATCGGTTGGCCAGTTCCTGAATCAGTCCGACGCGGTACAGGATCTGAGCGCGGTCCGACGGCGACTGAACCAGCGGAAGGTACTCGGTGACGAGCTCGTCGACCGCCTTCATCGTCGGAGCGGTCTGAATCGCGGTTTCCAGGACCGTTGGAAGCTGGGGGCTGGAGCGATTGGCGTCGAGCCAGTCGGTGGCCTGTGCGTACGTCCCGATTACAGGGTTCTCCTGGCGCGCGTCCTGGGCGACCGCGACGGGTACAAAGAGCGCCGCGGACACAAGGAGGAATGCGGGCACGAGGAAGTGGATCGCACGGCGCAAGGAGGGCATCGGCGTCCCTCTCATTCGTGGTCGATGCGTGGTGGTGTGTCTGAACCTCCGCGGGACCGCTTGTTCGCTTTGGCCTCCGCCTTCGCGGCCTTCTCCTCGCGTTTGCGATCGCGCTTCTCCCGTCGGCTGAGTGTGCGTTCGGATTTCTGCCGCGTCTTGCGCGACGAGGACTGAATCGCGATCGGCAGCGTCACGGCGACGCCCACGAAAAACGCCACGAACAGACTCATGAAGACCGGGACGTCCTGGAACGACACGAATCCGAAGGAGATGTCGGTGGTGTTGCCGAGATTCAGCCCCACGAAGGCGAGAATGATCCCGAGCAGGATGAGATAGAACACGAGTTTCCACGGCATGGCACGCTCCTCTTCTCTTCAATGTATCACAATCGTCGTGTGCGGGGGGTGCGGTCATCGCCCTCAATGCCGGAAGCTTCGCTGCCCGGTAAACGCCATCGTTGCACCGTACTCGTTGACCGCGTCGATCACATCGTAGTCGCGCATCGCCCCACCCGGCTGCAGAATCGCCGAGACTCCTTCGCTGAGCCCGACCTCCGCGCCGTCACGAAACGGAAAGAACGCGTCGGAGATCATGGTGGCTCCCTTGAGGCCGCCGTTGGTCTCCCGGGCCACGGACAGAAAATGCTCCCGCTCGTCGGTATCGGTTATTTCCTCGATGCCGCGACCGGTTTCGGTGAAGGCGAGCCGGTCGGCGGTTTTCCAGTACGCCTTGTCGCGGGCGATCCGCGCCACGCCCACGCGGTCCTGTTCGCCGGTGCCGATCGCTACGGTGCATCCGTTCTTCACGTAGATTACCGAGTTGCTCGTCACGCCGCTTTCCACAAACCACCCGAACCGCATGTCGGCGCGTTCCGCTGCGGACGGGGCTCGCGTCACCTCGTGGATTGTGCCGCGGTGCTCGGTTCGCGCCGCAACCAGATCGTCATCGGAGAGCGTGCGCGGCTGGAACGACCACTGCGCGACGATGCCCCCATCCGTCAGACTCGTGAAATCAACAAAACGCGTTGCCGTGTACTCCTGGAGCGCGTCCATCGCACCGATGCGGAAGACCCGCAGGTTTTTGCGCCCCGCGAACGTCTCGAGGGCGCCGGCGGTGAACGCCGGTGCTACGACCACCTCCGCGTAATACGCGGTGATGCGCTCGGCGAGCTCCCGGTCGATCTGACCATTTACGGCGATTGTTCCGCCGAACGCGGCGATTCGGTCCGCGAGGAGCGCACGTTCGTAGGCGTCCGCGAGGGACGAACCAACGGCAACACCGCTCGGGTTGTTGTGTTTGACCACCACGGCCGCCGGCCGATCGGCAAACCACCGCAGAATGCCGAGGGCGGCGTCGATGTCGGTGATGTTGATCTTGCCGGGGTGTTTCCCGCTCTGGAGCAGGTCCGCCGCGGTGACCAGACCACGACCGGGGGCGATCTGTTCCACGTCGCCGAGGACGAGGTTCCCGTTCTCGAGGCGGTACAGCGCCGCCGGCTGATCCGGGTTCTCTCCGTAGCGAAGACCGCGCGCTTCGCCGGCGATCTCCCATCGCACCTTGCGGTACACCAGCGTCTGACGACCGTTGCCGGCGCCGAAGGAGACCTCCATCTCCTCGGGGAAGTCCTCGCCGAGGATCGTTCGGTACATCGAACGGCTCATTGCGCACCCTCCTCGTAGGTTGTGGTGAGATCCGTGCTTCGAATGTGGCTGCCCAGCGCGCCGGCGATCGCGGCCTCGTAGTGTGCCGTATAGCGAAACGCCTCGGCGGCGCGATCGGCGCGCCACGGGAGGGTTGTCGCGCCGTCGTTGGCGCGCAGCTCCTGGAGCAGTGACTCGTAGGCATCGGGGGTGCATACCGCGGCCACGCGGAGAAAATTCTTCGCAGATGCCCGCAGCATTGTGGGACCGCCGATGTCGATGTGGGTTCTGAGGTCCTCGACCGACGCGGTCTCGGTCGCCGCCGTTTCTTCGAACGGATAGAAGTTGCATACGGTGAGGTCGAAGGGAATCGAGCCGGTTCGTTCCAGATCGCGTTGATGGTCGGTGTTGAACTCCTCGCTCAGGAGTCCAAGATAGATCCGGTAGTCCAGCGTCTTGACCAGCCCGCCCTGCATTTCCGGTTGGCCGGTGTAGTCGCTGATGGAGATCAGCCGGTCTGCGGTGCCCATCTCTGCAGCGATTTCGGCGATGCGCCGGAACGTTCCTCCGGTTGAGTAGATTTCCAGCTCCCGGTTGAGCGACCACAGTCCCCGGACAAGCTCGTCGATCCCCGCCTTGTCGGCGACGCTGACCAGGGCACGGCGGACCGGGACCAACGAACGGACGGTTCGTACACGGTTGAGGTTCATTCGATCCCCCGACGCCGTTCGGCGGCCACGACCGTATTGAACAGGAGCATCGTGCGGGTCATCGGGCCCACGCCGCCGGGCACGGGCGTAATCGCCGACGCCCGCTCTTTCACGCCCTCGAAATCAACATCTCCAACGAGTCGATAGCCGCGTTTCCGGGTGGCGTCATCGACACGGTTGACACCGACGTCGATCACCACGACGCCGTCCTTGACCATATCGGCGGTGACAAACTCCGGTTTGCCGATCGCGGCGATCAGGATGTCGGCCTGCCGGGTGACGGCGGCGATATCCGGTGTCCGGGAGTGGCACACCGTCACGGTCGCGTTGCCGCCTGGCTGCTTCAGCGCGAGCAGGTTTGCCAGTGGCTTGCCGACGATATTGCTGCGCCCCAGGACCACCACGTGTTTTCCGGCGGGATCGTGACCGCTTCGGACCAGCATCTGAACCACCCCGTGGGGTGTGCACGGGAGCAGGGTCGGAAGACCGGTGAGCATCCGCCCCAGTGAGAGCGGGTGGAAGCCGTCGACGTCCTTGACTGGATCGATTGACTGAAGGACCAGATCGCTGTCGATCTGCTCCGGAAGCGGAAGCTGTACGAGGATCCCGTCGACGGCATCGTCGGCGTTCAGTCGGGCGACCAGATCCAGCAGCGCCTCCTGGGAGGTTTCCACTGGGAGTCTGTGGTCGAAGCTGGCGATGCCCACCTTCTCGCAGTCCCGTTCCTTTGCGGTCACGTACGAGATACTGGCGGGATTCTCGCCCACCAGTACCACCGCAAGCCCGGGACGGTGCCCCGTTTCCACCAGTCTGTCGATGCGTCCCGAGAGCTCCCCCTGGACCTCTGCGGCGATCTGTTTTCCGTCAATGAGCGTGTGTGCCATGGTTGCGGGCAGTGTAGCGCGAAGGCGGGCGTGTTGTCAGTGCATGGGGCGCGTGATAGTATTGCGCCCGCAAGGAGAGCTCTTCATTGTTCACACTGATCCCCAAACAACGTTTCGTGCCCCGGTGGACTGTCCTGCTCGCAGCGGCGGCCCTCGTCGCGGCGCCTGTCGTGGCGCAACAGCAGGAGGAACCGGCGACCCCGGCGCAGCCGGGTGATGAATTCGTACCGACGTACGGACTGGGTGACCAACTGTTGTCGCTCAATCTCGGCATGCTGTTCCCCCTCTTCTACACCGGCGGGTCCGACGGTCTTCAGGACGCCAATCTGACGCTTGGCGGAACCGGCCACCTCATGTGGAGTTCATTTCTGAGCAACAACCTGGCGGTGGGTGGTGAGTTCGGCGGCATGTTCGCGTTCACACCGAACCGCAACACGCTGTTCATGATTCCGCTGGCGGCACGTGTCAGCTATTTTCTGCGGTCCTATCCATTCGAGTTCCCGCTGACGCTGTCGGCGGGGATGAACTTCAGCCGATTCCGCGACAATTTCAAGGTTGATCCGATCGTGATTCCCGGCGCGGGTTTCTACTGGAACTACAACACGGAATGGGCGTTCGGTCTTGACCTTCGGTACTGGTGGGTTCCGCAGATCTACTCAGGGCCGGAGCCTCCGTCGGAGGACACGCGCTTCGGCAACTTTCTCGCATCGACCTTTTCCGTTCTGTACCGGTTCTAGGAGGCCAACGTGCACGTACGCAGGAACGACACCCTCTTCCGCATCGTGGCGGTGGCGGGACTCGCCATCGCGAGTCTTGCCGGCTGTACCCGCGGGACTCAGGGAATCTTTGCCACCATCGAAGTGGAAGAAAAGACAGACACCAGCAATCTCGTTGACAACACCACTGTGAGCGCCCTCGTGCGCACCGCGATCGGCGGTTCGGACCGCTACGTGGTCCTTGCCGGTACGAAGGTTTTCACCCGCGAGACCGCGTCCAGTTCGTGGTCGGAGGTCGGTGGCCCGTCGGGACTCGCCGCGGTGCAGCTTGCCGGCATCAACTCCGATAGCTCCGCCGACACGGTCGTGGAGGAAGTCTACGCCGTGTTTTTCGATTCCGCCGCCGCGGAGTACCACCTGTACTCCCTGCAGGCATCCGGAACCGGCGTCGCCTGGAACGAGGTCGCGGATACCTCCGTCTGGCAGGCATCGGACGGCTACCAGGTCACCGGGCTGGTGGGTGCCGGTGATCGCATGTTCATGTCCGTAAGTCGCAACCCGGACGCAAGCGACGCCGCCGACAAACAGCGCGAACTGTGGAGTATCGCAGCGGGACCCGCGGTGCCCGTCGTCCTCGGAGGTTTCTCCGACAGTCTGCGGGACGCCGCCTACGATGGCACGAATCTGGTGGTTGTCGGGCGCGGTACGCTGATCGCGCGGACCACCGACATCACGGCGGCATCATCACTGACGGATATCTCCGCGAGCGTGACGAACGCCAAGGGTGTCGGTGCGTTCCCCTCGGGACTGAGCGGAACCGGAAACGACGCGTTCGCGATCGTAACCCTGGATGGAACGGTTTCGGTGTCCACCGACGGTGGCAGCACCTGGACCGAGGCGGACGGGTCACTCTCCGACCGCTCACTGTCGGACATCGCCTGGGTGGCACACCGCGGCATGTTTGTCGTGGGAACCAGGAGCGAAACCGATTTCGGTACCACCAGGCGAGGCTACTACGAAGCCACCGCCACGGCGGGATCACCCTACAGTTTCAGTTTCACGAATGACATCGGTGACAGCTATAGCGGCAGCGAACTCGCCGTGAGTGCGATTACTTTCTTTGAGTACTTTTCCGATAACACCCTGTTTGCACTGACAAACGGCAAGGGCCTGTGGCGGACGGTATATCCGACCACGGGTACCACCACCTGGCAGTGGGAATAGCGGTACCGTAGGCGTCGCTCGCGGCCTGCGTACCCACCGCCGGGTGCATGTCTCTGTCTATGGAGTTTCGAACAGCGCCTGTGCCGCCGTCCGGACGGCGGTAACGGCGGCGGGAACCGTCCCCGCTTCCGGAAGGGTGGTATCCTCCGGCGGCGGGTTCCCCGGGATTTGCGCCGTCCCCACGTTTCCGAATCCGTCACCCAGTTCGTTGAGATCCTCGGCACTATCTACCCGACTCTGGGATCCCCAGGCAGAGGCATCGGTTGTCCCGGTCAGGATGCCCGTTCGCCAGCCGGCGAACCCGTTCCCGTTGAACCGGCCGCTGAACGCGGGTGCCAGCCGTAGTGCCACGGCACTGCCGGTGGCGTCGCCGGCGAGAAACAGAGAGTCGGTGAGCTCGAGCAGTTGAGGATTGGCGCCTCCGGCACTGACACCCGTCGTCGCGCCGCCGGCAGGGCTTCCCAGCCAGACCACCGACGAGCGAAGTGAAATGCCACTGTTGCCGGCAACAATTCCGACAGATTCGGCGCCGGCGGAGGCGGCTATCGTGGCACCCTCGAGGGTGGAATCAGCGTCCCGGACCGTGAGGCCGTAGGCGTAGTCGCCCCCGTTCAGGTGCAGGGCGGAGTCATCGATCGACAGGCCGCCGCCGCGGACGCGGAGGCCGAGCGCCGAACGTTCCGCGTGTGCCGTGAGGATGCTTCTCACAACGCGTACGTCGCTGTCGCGACCACGGATCAGGAGAACGTCCTCACCGGTGTCGGAGACCAGTGATTCCTCGACGGTGAGCCCGCCGCCGTCGATAGAAAGCAGGCCACCAAGGCCCGTGGTCCCGTTGCCCTCGACGCGAACAGCCCGAAGGATCGCCTCGGATCCGTCCACCGCGTGCAGCGCGGTGAGTCCCGTCCTGGTGATCGACGTGCGGGCGCCCTGGAGCGAAACCGCACCGATCGTGCTCTGCTCCACCTGAAGGTGCGCCCCGTTGCGGGCCGAAATCGCGCCGACGATCGATGAACTCCTGAGAACGAGGCTGCCGCCGTTGACAGTCACGGCATCACCGCGGGACACGTCGCTGAATACATCCCGAAGCAGTACCGTGGGACTATCGTCGCGGGTTGTCAGTGAAAGGGGCTGATTGACCCGAATCTGTCTGAGCGTCATGCCCGGTGCCAGCGGGATCTCGTCGGTGCCGGCGACGGTCAGCGCCGTGGGGCGTCCCGACGAGCCCCAGGTTCCACCGTCGTGGCCGCCGAGAATGGACAGGTCCCCGCCGGCGGAGACGGCGGCGTTCCATGTGGTGGCCGCAACCCGGTAGCGACCGTCGGCGAGAAACACCGTCCGCCGGGGAGAGGACGCGACAGTGCGGAGTGCGTCCTCCAATGACCGGAACGGCGCGTTTCGGGAGCCGTCACCACCGGCGGCGGCGGTGGCGTCCACGTGCAGTGAGGTGGCGTCGACCGTTATCTCCCATCGTGCGAGCTGCTGGCTGCGGTTGCCGGCGGCGTCGACGGCGTACGCCTCAATCCGGTATGTGACAGGCTCTGAAGGCCGGTCGGCGAGGACGATTCCCTGACCGGTGTATTCGACAAACGGCGAATCCCCGCTTCCCGGTGCCAGGAGGCGGTACATTACCCGCGACCCGCTGGTGGCTTCAATCGACGCCACCTGGCCGGTCGCGTAGTACCCGCCGGGGCGCACACCGGCGATCGTGGGCACCGGCGGAGGATTGCGATCCACGAGAAAGGAAATCTCGACCGGCGGTGAGATCGGTCGATCTCCATCGAACGCGCGCGCCTGAAGTCGGTACGAGCGTTGCTCTCCCACCGCCGCACCAAGGTTCAGGGGCTCCTCGTACGGTCGGGAGAGCGCATGAACCGGGGGTGGTGGCGTGCCGTCGGTCGTGAGAGTGAAGCGAATCTCGCCGGGACCCGAGAGGGTAACCCGGCGACCCTGCCGGTAGACGGCACCGTCCGCGGCGCCGGAGATGACCGGGGTCGCGCGGGTATCGCGCGCGCGAATAACCTGGACGCCCGTCTCGCTCCGCGTGCCGGCCGCGTCAACGAAAAAATAGCTGACGACGACGCGATCACGGTCCGGCGGGATCTGCCAGTCGAGTGTACCCTGCCGCGGGAGAAACGACTGGGCCTCCCCGGTGCCGGTGTCAATGGATACAAAAAGGGAGTCGGCGCCGGCGCCGGACCACGTGGCGACACCGCTCCGTCCGTCGGCATGGTAGGTCACGAACGGAGAGTCCGGCGCAGCCGGTGTCGTCGGATCGAAGGTGATCTCCAGGCGGGTCAGATCACTGCGTGCCCCGTCAGCGGTCCGGCGATACGCTTCAACCACGTGGGACCCGGAATCCAGCGTTCGGTCGGCGGTGTACGGCGCGAAATCGGGCGGTGAGTTGTCGCCGGGGCGGCGCTCGCGCCACATGATCTCGTCATCGCCCCCCGCCCGGATGCCAACCAACGGTTCCCGGGGCACGGTTATGGATGGAGCGTTGAAGGGGCGGCCGTTCACCACGATCTCCGGTGGCACCGGCGGTCCATCCGCCGCCGGGAGGGTGACCGACGGCGACAGCGGTGTACGGTTGCCGGCGGCGTCACGCGTGTAGGCGTCGACGACCACCGGTTGCGCGTGCATTGCCGCCGGCACGGTCACGGGGGCAAGGTAGCGTCGGTATACACCGTTGAGGCCGATGCGGTACCAAATCTCGGTCGTGGCGTCCCGCGGATCGGAGAACGCAACGACACCGTTTGCGATGGCGGTCGCGTCCAGTGCCGGCGCATCCGGAGCAACCCTGTCCACGGTGACGGTGAAACGCTCCACCGGCGACCAGTCGTCCCGTCCGAGGAACCGGGCCCGAACACTTATCCGGTACTCGCGCACGACCCCGTCGGGGGTATCCAGCACGATGTCACCGTCCGTTGCGGCGCTGTCGATTCTGGGTATCAGCGGTCGCTCGGTGGCCGAGACTTCGTAGTGGAACACCATGTCGTCGTAGGGATTGTCGAGGTGAAGTGTGGTGCGCGCGCTGTTGGAGAGGAGCCCGTCCGGCGGCGTCGCGACCACGGGACGCCGGCGATCGACCACGTGGGAGCGGACGACGGGAGGACTCACCTCCCCGTTGGAGATGCGGTACGCTTCGATTCGGTACGAGCGTTCGGCGCCGGCGACTCCGGGGAGTTCAACGGGCGCGGTGTACGCCTGATCGGGGGCGCCGTCGAGGCGGTAGAACAGCTGTCCCGACCCCGACAGGATCAGGCGGTCGCCGGCAACCCGTATCTCCGGAGGCGCCGGCGGTGCGTTGTCCACCGTGCGGGCGTTTCCGGTCTGCGTACCCGCGTCGGCGCGAATCTCGGCGACGAAGCCGTAGGGAACGCGCCACCGAACGGGCGTATCCTGCCCCCGTGCTTCCAGGAGCTCCTCACCCGACAGCGCGTCGACGATCCGATTTGTGCCGGGACGTGTCTCCAGAGTCACCTCCGCGCCGGTGACAGACAGAGTCGGCGCGGCGGCGGGCACCGGGGCTGGTGCCGGAACGGTCAGAAGTGTCCGGGTCCAGATGCCCCCGGGAAAGCGGGATCGCGCTGCAATCCGGTCACCGCCGCGTCGCAGACTCTCCAGGGAGACGACCGTCCCGGAGACGGGCTGCCATGCCGGATCCTCAGCAGCGGGGCTCCACTCGATATCGACACCGGAGCTGGCGAACAGCGCGGCGCGGTCGTCTCCGACACGTTCCAGTTCCACCGGCGGCGCACGCCGTCCATCCATCAGATAGGCCACCCGCCACTCGCGGTCCGCGGAACCGCCATCGGATCCCTGAAACCGCAACACCACTGCACGGTACTCGTCTGGGACGGGCCGCAGGGTGGCGGTTTCCAGCCAGATCGGATCGCCCGTCGTGACCGGTCGATCGTCGAAGGTGACACGAAGCGCGCGGGCCGGCGGCGACAGGGCAACCGCCTCGTGGTGGATGCCCTGTTCCGGCAGCCGGGTGTCTCCGTCCGCCTGCTCCCACGTGACGCGTCGCTGAACCGCCTCTCCGCCCAGCACACGGGTACCACTGACCTCGAGGCTGAACCGCCCCGCACCGGGTACCAGCAGTGGACGGGAAAGGTCAATCGTTGTGGAATGCCCACCACCGCCACCGCCACCGGCATCGGCATCGTTGGCTTCGCCTGTGGTGAGCGTGGCGCTCACGTCGCGGAGGCCGCGGGTATCAACGAGGACTACCTGGCGGTTGGCATACGTGCCCGGCGCCGGGCTCAGGATGATGCGCCCCGGGACCGGCACCTCGATACTGCGGTCCACCCGGTATCGAACGGTCCGAACTCCGCTGCGGTTGCCGACGGCGTCGACCAGATAGGCGGCGACGCGGTAGTCCCGGATCCCGCCCGCCTCTCCGGGGAGCACGACGCCCTCCGGAGGGAGCGCGCGGAACGTCGCCTCCGGTTGGTCCAGAACGCGGTAGTACATCGTGTCCCCGGCTTCCATCGTGTCAGGCAGGGGACGGATCGTAATCGGACTCGTGTGCAGGCCCGGAATCGGCTCGAAACGCGGCTGGTCCGGCGCCAGACGGTCGACGACGAAGGTCACTACGTGGCCCCGGTCGTCGGGATCGTCCGTACGAAACTCGAGACGGTACGTAGCCGTTGTGTGGGGCGGTGCGTCGAGGTGGAGGCCGTCGTCAAGCGGGAGGAAAAACTGAGTCCGGGGAGTGTCTCCGTGAAGAAACCGATATCGAACCGGTGTGTCGTCCGCCGGTCGAACCGTCACAGCGTCGGGGTAGCGCCCCTGTGCGGGCGAAACCGGGAATCCCGATTCCTGCGCCCAGACGCCGGTCGTCGCGAGTACCCACAGGAGCCCGATACAGAGTGCGCACGACCGGCGGGGGATCATGGGAGTCCGTGAAGAATCTCTTTCACCGTATCGCTGGTGAACTGCTGGTCGATTTCGTCGGGTTCCAGCCCGACGAGTTCGTGGCTGAGGTAGTGAATCCACTGGTCGTCCGCCGGCGACGTGATGTCGTGCTTGCGACAGTAGTAGTCCGGCTGGATCGGGAGGCGTTCGTCCACGTACCGCCGAATTTTGTAGTCGTGGACCGCCACTCTGATGTCGTTGCGGGGGATGCCCTTCGCCAGGATGATCTCCACCAGGTGGTTGACCGTGCGGCCCGTGTCGAAGATATCGTCGATCAGGAGAACCCGGTCACCGCTTCGCAGGTGTTCCGGGCTGTAGGTCCAACCGTCCACGCTGACGCGGTCACGCTGGTGGATGTCGGTGTAGGATCTCGCGACGACGGCGGCGTAGAACACCGGGCGCTGACCGCGGCGGACAAACTTGAAAAACTCGCTGATCACGTTCCCGAGATACGCACCACCGCGGAGACTGACGTAGATTACGTCGGGAATAAACCCCTCCTGATAGATGCGATTCGCCATCTCGATCGCGTTGTTGCGGATTTCGTCGTAGGGAATGAACTCTTTCATGCTCATGGTTGTAGTCGCAGAACCTCATTTGTACCGTCGCGGAGGACGGAAATCTCAACATCCCTTCCAGCATCGTTCAGATGTTGGTAGAAATCCACCAGACTGGCAACGTCCTTCCCATCGACGGCGGTGATGACGTCTCCCACACGGAATCCGGCTGCCGCGCCGGGCGTGCGGTTTTCGACGGTACTCACCACCACTCCCTGCACGGTGTCTTCGAGTCCGCCGTCCTGTCGCAGTTCGGGCGTGAGCGGAAACACGGAAAATCCCGGCCACAGGCGGGTGTTCAGATTGGCGATTGCCGATTCCGACTCCCGCTCCCCGATTCGCACCTCTACCGTCATCTCGCGACCGTAGCGGATGAGCTCGAACGTCGCGATCTCGTCGACCGGCAGTTCTCCGACCTCGAGGACCAGCGCATCGGAGTCGTCCACCCTGACGCCGTTAATGACACGGACAAAGTCGCCCGGCAGAAGACCGCCGGACTCCGCCGGGGAGTCGATGAACACGTGGTGTACGAGGGCACCGCGGCGGTCGGGAAGATCCAGCGAGTCAACGACCTCTTCCGGCACGCTTCGGATGCTGACACCGAGCCACCCGTAGCGGACAGCCCCTGTTTCGATAAAGTCGTCGATGGACCGAACGACGTTGTTGATCGGAATCGAGAAGCCGAGACCGACGCTCCCTCCCGTCTGGGAGGTGATCCAGGTATTGATCCCGACGACCTCGCCGTCGAGATTTACGAGGGCACCGCCGCTGTTTCCGCGGTTGATGGCGGCATCCGTCTGGATGAAATCGCTGATGTTGCCGGCGGGACCGCCACGGCGGCCGAGAGCGCTCACGATGCCGGCGGTCACCGTGGACTGGAAGCCGTACGGGCTTCCGATCGCGAGGACCCAGTCCCCCACCCGGAGTTGATCCGAATCACCGAGAACGGCGACGGGTATTTCCTGGCGACTTTCGAACGACACCAGGGCGAGATCCTTGCGGGTGTCCTCACCGACGACGTCGGCGGGGTATTCGTCGCCGCTGTCGAGCGTGATCGTGATCTGGTCGGCGTTGCCGATGACGTGATCGTTCGTCAGGACGTAGTACATCGTGCCGTCGCGTCGGACGATGACACCGGAACCGAGACCCTGCGTTCGGAACTCCCGGCTGCCGCCGTCGGGGGCCTGACTGTCGGGCTCTCCGAAAAAGAAATCAAACCACGGTGCGTCGTTGCCCTCCGGGACGTTCTGGCGTCGAACCTCCTCGACGTCGATCCGGACAACACTGGGAAGTGCGGCTGCCGAGATCTCGCGGAAGCTCCGCTGGAGAGACTGAAGGTCGGCGCGGCCGGTTGTGGCCTCGCGATCCTGTGCGGAGACACCGGCGGCGGGCTCCACGCGGGTGGAACAGGAAAACAGGGTGACCGAGAGGACGAATCCCAGAATCAGCCCGATGAGGACGAGGTTGACTACGAACAGTTTCTTCATGAAACGGATACCTCCGCCGCCGCGTGGGGCGTCTCGCTGCGGCGTCGTGTCAGGACTTCGGTATGATCCCGGAAGATCGCCACGGTGTGTTCGAAATGGGCAGAGACGCGGCGGTCCTCGGTGACGACGGTCCATTCGTCGTCGAGGACATCGACGCCGTCCCCGCCGAGATTGACCATTGGCTCAATCGCCACGACCATGCCGGGTTTGAGACGTGGATTCGGTCCACGTCCGACATAGTTGGGAATCTGGGGATCTTCGTGGAGCTCCAGACCGACGCCATGGCCGCAGTACGGGCGCACGACGCCGTAGTTGTGCTCACTCACCACGCGATACACCGCCCGGGAGACGTCGTTGACCCGGTTGCCTGCGACGGCGGCGCCGATCCCCTCCTCCAGGCTCCGGCGGGTAACATCCAGAAGCGCCCGAACCTCGTCCGAAACCGTACCAACCGGCACGGTAATCGCCGAGTCGCTGAAATAGCCGTTGTATTCGATGCCACAGTCGATGCTCACGACGTCGCCTTCGTGCAGGACCCGTTCACCGGGGATGCCGTGAATCACCTCTTCATTGACGGAGGTGCACAGCGCGCCGGGAAAACCCTGATATCCGAGAAACGCCGGACGCCCGCCGAGGGCGGCGATTTCCGCGCGCGCCGTACGGTCGAGGTCCGCCGTGGTGATGCCCGGCTGGATCTGTTGCTCGAGGGTATCGAGCACGTCTGCAAGAAGATGACACGATTCGCGGATGCCGGCGATCTGCTTGGCCGTCTTGATTCGTATCATTGCGGAATCGTAGCACGTTCACTGGGGTGCGGCAAGGAGACCACGGTAGGCGTCGATCGCCGCATCGTCGGGGTTCAGCCGTTCCGCGCGATCCACGTACTGCAGTGCCGCCTCCCGATCGCCGAAGAGCCGCTCGAGCTCGGCGCGGGCGAGCCAGAGGTGGATCCGCGCCTGTCCGTATGAGTCCGCATCGAGCGCGGGACCGCGGTCCAGCCAGGTGGAGAAATCCTCGACCGCGCCGGTTGCCTCCGGTTCAGGAAGAAACCGCAGGGCGAACACCACGCGGTTAAAGCGTGCCGTCCACGAATCATCGGGATACGACGCGAGGATCGATTCGGCGGCGCCGGGATCGCCGTCGGATACCGCAATTCTCAGGTGGAGCGTCGCCGACCATTCAGCGTCCTCCGGCGCGTAACGCGTGGCGAGCCGGCGCATTCCGTCCATATCGTTGCGCAGAGACAGGAATCGTGCCAGATAGCCTGCCACGATGTCCGCATCGGGGTGGTCGTTCAGATACTGCCAGAGGTCGCTCTCCAGCCGCGGGAGCGGCCGTCGGGCGCCCAGGACCGCCCTGGTGAGCAGCCAGTCCCGGTATCGCTGGGGGCCGTCATCCGGCAGGACAAGCGAGGGGGCGATGATGCGGGCGGCGTCAAGACGCTGGTCGCGTGCGATCAGCAGCCCCGCGAGGTCTCCGCGGATCACGTCGGCATCGGGATGAGCGTGAAGCCCCGCCCTCAGAATCGAAACCGGGTCTCCGTCTCCGAGCCGGTCGGTGATCGCCGCGTCGTTCAGGAACGCCAGCGGATCGAAGGTCGGGGCGACCGTTTGCAGCTCACGGTAGAATCGGCGAGCCTCGTCGAGCTGGCCCTGCCGTACGAGCCCATCAGCCTGAATCAGCAGGACCGCGGGGTCCACCGCCCGGGTCCCCTGGAGCGCCCGCAACTGCTGAAACAGCCAGTCGAGATCTCCGAGCCAGGCGGCAAGATAGAGCGGAGCCGTTTCGTCCTGCGCCGACGGCATGGCGTCGGCGGTACGCACGGCGGAGACAAGACCCTCTGCGGCGGCCCGATCGCCGATGGCGGCGGCTTCGAGGGCGGCGTTCACCGCGTAGGCGGACACGCCGGTCCGCTCCCAGGCGGTGCGAAGCGTATCGGGTGCGGGTCGCGTCTCGGCGGTGCCAACTGCACGCAGGATCGGGTAGCCCGTGGGGGCGGCGGCCAGGTCTGCCAGCCGACTGCG
The DNA here is from genome assembly GCA_913030605.1 of uncultured Spirochaeta sp. Lineage (GTDB taxonomy): Bacteria > Spirochaetota > Spirochaetia > DSM-27196 > Alkalispirochaetaceae > Alkalispirochaeta. The sequence goes on along the minus strand of CAJWEZ010000008.1, from coordinate 66,097 downwards.
GGTCCCCTCCGGGTCGGTGCGATCGATCGTTGCGAGAAGCAGCAGGGATTGCTCGAGGTCGCCGACGGTGTCGCGATCGCCGTCGAGCGGCAGGACGTCACGTGCCGCGTCCCGGTCGCCGAGGCGGATCGATGCGAGGGCCGCCGCGAAGCGCCAGCGGTCGTCGCGCGGGAAATGGTCGGCGGCGAGGATTGAAAGGTCGCGGACGGCGGACCAGCGCCAGGCGGACTCGGTTGTCCAGGCGGTGTGCAGCAGCTGCTCCCAGTCACCACGCCCGCGGGCGTACTGTGCGGCATCGAGCAGCGATTCCGGTGTGACGTCGCCACGGTCGATACGGCGCATGGCGGTGGAAAAGCGGACCGAGTCGCGGATGGCGCCGAGGGAGACGGAGATCACGAGCACCGTGGCGATGGCGACCGCCACGGCAATCGCGAACAGGATGATCCCGCGTCGCCCTTCCCTCACCTATTCCTCCTGGAGACGCTTTCGGACGCCGTCGAGGACGCCGTTAACGAAGCGGAACGCTTCGTCCGTGGAGAGTTCCTTGGCGAGCTCGACCGCCTCGTCGATCGTGACCTGGCTTGGTATGTCGGGCTGGAAACGGAGGGCGTAGACCCCCATGCGAAGAATCGCGAGGTCGACCCGCGCCAGGCGGTCGATGTCCCAGTGCTCGAGTTGTTCAGATATGAGGGCGTCGACGGCGGTCTGCTCCTGGATCACGCCCTGCACCAGCAACCGCGGAAACGAAAGGTCCTCATCGTCAGCCCGGTCGTACCAGGGAAACGTCAGGATCGTATTGACGGGGATGTTTCCCACGTCCCGGCTGTAGAGCGCCTGGACGGCGAGACGCCGCCCTTTCCGTCGGGAAATCACCGTCGGCTCACCAGTCGAGGTTTTCGGGGTAGCGTGTGATCTCGGCTTCCTCCTTGAGGCGGGCGAGAACGGACTGCACGGCGTCCTGAAACACCTGCTGCTGGCGCTGGTTCAGAATGTACGCCCGGATCTGCTGGCGCACCGTGGTGCTTTCGCCCGGCAGGAGCGGGTCGTCGAGCTGGAGGAGCCGGGGACTCCGACGGTCGGTGATCCGAACGATGTGGAGTCCCACGTTGCTTTCGATTACGCCGGAGACATCGCCCTCGTCCAGTTCAAATACCTGATTCACGAAACTCTGCCCCAGCCGCTGAATTGCCTGCTGGTCACCACGGATGATGTAGCCGAAATCACCACCGGCGTAGCGCGCGTCATCGAGAGACTCCCGCAGCAGTTGCTGAAAGTCGGCGGTGCCGCGCTGCAGGCGGCGGGCCATGGAGGCGGCCAGCTGCCGCGTCGACTGCTCCTCCTCGCCGCTGCGGTTGCGCAGATCGAAGAACAGGTGGTCGAACCGCACCATGGCGGGATTGGTGAACTGTTGCGCGTTCTCCTCGTACACCTGTCGGATTTCGCGGTTCGTGGGCTCGTCGATGGAGTTGAACTGCCCCTGGGCCTCCTGGAGGATGAACTGTTCCTGGATGAGGCGGTTGGTCACCTCTTCCACGTACTGATCCCAGCTCATTCCCATTTGCTGCTGCACCATCTGGCGAAACTGCGCGTCCGAGACGGGCTGGCCCAGCGACTGACGCTGCGTGTCGATCGCCTGCTGAATCTCGTCCTGGCTCACGCGAATGTTGGCCCGGGCGGCGGCCTGGTTCAGCAGAACGTCGCCGATCTGCGCTTCGAGGACCTCGCGGCGCTGATCCTGGGTCAGCTGCCGGCCCATCTGCTGTTCAAGGAGGTCGACCTGCTGGCGGAGTTCGCGCTGGCCGATATTCACCGTTTCCGTGAGGCGCACGATTGCGACCGGCCGGTCGAGCACCTGGGCCGACGCCGTGGTCGCGAAAAGCGCGAGGGCGGCCGCAGCGAGGATGGATCTACGTTTCATAAAGCTAACCCTATCATGCGGTTTCAAAATATCCGAGTTCCTGTTGCAGTTTCTTTACCCCCGCGAGTCGCTGGTCGAGGGAGAGCCCGCGTTGCAGCGCCCGGAACGCGGCGCGTCGGTTCCCCATGGCGAGGTGCATCTCCGCGGCCTTCTTGTAGCAGAACGCCGTTTCTTTCCGCGGCAGGTCCCAGTTGATCATCTCGTTGAGGCAATCGAGGACGTGAGCGGGCGGTGAATACTCCGGCATCTTGAAACAGACGACGGTCCGCAACCGCTCGTGGACGTCCTGCATAAAATGCCGAAAATAGGGGCGCTGCTGCTCGAACCGTACGATCGCCGAAAGAAGGAGAAAGGCGCGGTCAAACTCTTCGCGGTCCTCGTATTCCTCCGCCAGAAGGAACGCGCAGTCCATAAAGTCTTCGCGGCCCAGGTATTTCGAGAGTTCGAAATCACCGGCAGCGACGAGCGAATCGTAGACCTGGAGCGCCTCCTCCGGGTTGTCGTGGAGGAGGTCGTAGAACACGAGCTTCGCCTGGGACTCCCGGTCGTCGCGACGTGAACGCAGAAACTCCGCGTAGTCGAAGTCGGAAATCGGCTCGGACGGGACCCCGTGAACGCGGTCGTACTCCTCCCGCTGTATAGGGTCGCGGAGAATCTCCCACGCCGTGACCAGCGCTTTCATGCGCTCGACACTCTGGGGGTCACCGTTGTTCAGGTCCGGGTGTACCGCCTTGACCTGACGGCGATATGCGTCCTTGATTTCCTCCGGCGTCGCGTCGACATCGACCCCGAGAATGTCGTAGTGCGTGTTCAAGGCTGGAGCTTGAGGCGGCTCGCGAGAACCTCCGCCTCCTCCCGTGACCGCAGTATGTCGGAGTAGCGGATGAAGAGCCCCTCGGCTTCCATCGCCGACATGAGCCTGCGGAGACCGCGCTGACTTCCGAACGGCGCGCTGACGACGAAGGCGAAACTCTTCTTGCCGCCGATGATCCCGGAACTCCCGAGATACTCCGATATCCTGCCGTCGATGCGACCACGGAAGAGCGACACCAGCGATGTACCCACGGCGATATACTCGTACATCGTGAGTTTCGCGTTCACGTCGCGGTCGCCGTCGATGACGTCAACCTGGTGGCCCGCCTTCTCGATACCGGTGGCAAGACCACGAGCGATCTCAGCGGTTCGCTCGCGTTTTCCGCCTCCGAAAAACAGCACGGCTACACGCATGGCGTGTTACTGCCCGCTGGAGTCCTGCATCGCCCCGGCGTCACCGGAGGGAGTGGCAGTATCCGTGGCGGCGGCATCGGAGTTCCACCATTCGACGGCACCGCCGTTCTGCTGCTCGAGTCGCCGGGCCGCGGCTTCGACATTCCCGGTATCCGGGGTGCGGTTGAGCCACGCAAGACCAAAGGAGCTGATAAGAAACACAGCGGCGAGAACGCTCGTGATGCGCGTCAGAATGTTCCCACTCCGGTTGCCAACCTGGGACGCACCACCCCCGCCGAAAATACCACCGAGACCGTCACCGCCCTCGTCCTGGACCATTACCACCAGGACGAGCAGCAGGGAACTGATCACGAAAATGACCATCAACAGAATTCCAAGAAAACCCATGTATTCCTCACGAATCGAATTGTGCAATCGGCACGAACGTGTCGGCCTTCAAGGATGCACCACCTACGAGTGCTCCGTCAATATTCGGCTTGGCCATCAGGCCCGCAACGTTGTCCAGTTTTACCGATCCACCGTACTGAATGACAACGGCGTCGGCCACCGACTGGTCGTAGAGATCGGCCATGATGCTGCGTACCGCCGCATGGGTGGTGTCGGCATCCTCGGGGGTGGCCGTCTTTCCGGTACCGATCGCCCACACCGGCTCGTAGGCGATCGTAATCCGACCCATGGCTCCGGCGTCGACACCGGCAAGGCCTCCAGTGAGCTGCCTGCGGTTTACCTGGTCAACCTGGCCGGCTTCGCGCTCGTCGAGCGTCTCGCCGATGCACAGGATCACCTCCAGGCCCTCCTCGAGCGCCAGCTGCACCTTGGTGTTGATGAGTTCATCGGTTTCACCATACACGTGGCGCCGTTCGGAATGCCCGAGAATCACGACCTGGGCGCCGACGTCCTTGAGCATGTCGGGGGAGATTTCGCCGGTATGAGCGCCGCTGCGGGCGGCGGCCATGTTCTGTGCACCGACCAGGATGTTGCTTCCCTCGAGAACGGTCGCAACCGTCTCGATGCTTGTAAATGTCGGCGCCACGAGGAGGCGGTGAGAGACTCCGGAGAGCTGTTCTTTCAGCGCCGCGGCGAGGTCCCGCGCCTCGGCGCGGGTTTTGTGCATCTTCCAGTTTCCGGCGATAAACGGTGTTCGCATGGTTTTCTCCTTGTTGGACGGTCAGTCCTGCAGGGCCACGATCCCCGGGAGCGCTTTGCCCTCGAGGAACTCCAGGGACGCACCACCGCCGGTGGAGACGTGGTCCAGGCGGTCGGCAAGACCGAACTTGTTTGCGGCGGCAACCGAGTCTCCGCCGCCGACGACGGTCATGCCGTCGGACGCAGCGATCGCCTCTGCGACCGCTTTGGTTCCGGCGGCGAAATTGTCAAACTCAAACACGCCGAGGGGGCCGTTCCAGACGATCGTTCTGGCCGAGGCGATCGCCTTCCTGGCGGCGTCGATCGTTTTGGGCCCGATGTCGAGCGCCATGCGGTCGGCGGGGATCTCTCGGGAGTCCACCGGTTCCGGCGTGGCCTCGGCGGCAAAGTCCGCGGCCACCACGTGGTCGAGCGGCAGGATCACCTCCGTACCGCGTTTTCCGGCCGCCGCCAGGAACTGTCGCGCCGTGTCGAGGTACTCCTCTTCCACGAGACTCGTGCCGACTTCGACTCCCTGTGCCTTGAGGAAGGTGTAGGCCATGCCACCACCGATGATAAAGCTCGCACAGTTGGGAAGGAGACTCTCGAGAACGGCGATCTTGGAGGAGACCTTCGCGCCGCCAATGACCGCAACCATCGGCTTCTCCGGGTTGTCCAGGACCGGCTGGAAAAAGGAGATCTCCTTTTCGATCAGGAAACCGGCGCAGGAAGGTAGGAACTTCGTGACGCCCTCGGTCGACGCGTGGGCGCGGTGTGCCGTGCCGAAGGCGTCGTTCACGAAGACGTCACCGAGAGCGGCGAGCTTCTTCGCAAAACCGGGGTCATTGTCCGTCTCTTCTTTGTAGTACCGCACGTTTTCGAGCAGAAGAACCTGCCCCGGCTTCAGTGCCCGCGCCTGTGCCTCGACGGCGTCGCCGACCACATCGGCGGCCATCGTGACGTCGGCGTCCAGGAGTTCAGAAAGCCGGTCCGCGACGGGCTTCAGGCTGAACTCGGGCTTCTTCTCGCCCTTGGGACGACCGAGGTGGCTCATGAGCACCAGAGAGGCGCCCTGGTCCAGGATATACTGGATCGACTTCAGCGCGGCGCGAATCCGCGTGTCATCGGTGATGGCGCCATCCTTCAGGGGGACATTGAAATCCGCCCGCATCAGGACTCGCTTCCCGGTAATGTCAGTGGTTTTCAGCGTTCGAAGAGCCATGGTTCTCCTCCGTACGGTAGTGGAATGGCCGGACACGAAAACGGCCCGGACGCATCCCGGGGGACACGTCGGGCCGTTCCTGGAAACGGAAACTCAGACGAGTTTCTTGGCGAGGTCCACAACGCGATTGCTGTAGCCCCACTCGTTGTCGTACCAGGAGAAGATCTTCACCATCTTGCCCATGACCATCGTGCTCTGGGCGTCGAAGATGCTGCTGTGGGTGTTGTGAATGATGTCGACGGACACGATCGGGTCCTCGGTGTACTCGAGGATGCCCTTCATCGGACCGGCGGCGGCCTTCTTCATCGCCGCGTTGACCTGCTCGACCGTCACGTCCTTCTTGAGGTTCGCAACGAGGTCGACGATCGACCCGGTCGGGGTCGGCACGCGCATCGCCACGCCGTCGAGCTTGCCGTTGAGGTCCGGAAGCACCTTGCCCACCGCGCGGGCGGCACCGGTCGTGGTCGGGATGATGGAGACGGCGGCGCTCCGGGCGCGACGCAGGTCGCTGTGGGGGCCGTCAAGGGTGTTCTGGTCGTTGGTGTAGCTGTGAACCGTGGTCATGAAACCGCTCTCGATACCGAACTCGTCGTTCAGGACCTTGGCGACCGGCGCGAGACAGTTCGTGGTGCAGCTGGCATTGGACACACAGGTGTCGCTGTCCTTGATCTGGTCGTCGTTTACGCCCAGGACGATCATGTTGTCGATCTTGTCCTTGGCAGGAACGGTAAGAATGACCTTTTTGGCGGGGAACTTGGCGTTCTTGAGGTGATCGCCGTAGCCGCCCTTGCCGCCTTCGCGGGAGCGGAAGATACCGGTGGACTCGATCACGACGTCCGGAGCCGCACCCCACGGGATGTCGGCCGGGTTCCGCTCGGAGCACACCTTGTACTTCTTGCCGTTGACGATCAGATTCTCGTCGTCAAAATCGACGGTGCCCTCGAACTTCCCCTGGGTGGAATCGTACTTGAGCAGATGGGCGAGCGTCTTGGTATCCGTGAGGTCGTTGATGGCGACCACGTCGACGCCCTTCTCCAGCGCAATTTTGAACACGTTCCGCCCGATGCGGCCGAAACCGTTGATTGCAATCTTCATACTATAGCCTCCTGAAATAGACTTCGGGGTGGTATCGAGACTATAGACAATGAGAAATCGCGTGTCAATCAGCGGATCTGGAACAGCTGCTGCACTGTTTCACGGAGCTGTGACGTTTGTTCAACGCCGCCGGCGTTCTCCGTTACAGCCAGGGGCACCGTTCCGTTGTTCTGCCCGGCGTCGGCTCCGGAAGCCTGAGCGTCCTGCGAGTTCTGGTCCTGCGGCGGCACCGCTACGGCCATGTCCCCGGTGGTCAGGTTATCCGGGCCGTCGGGACGATATACCGCCTCCGCCACGAGATCATCGACGGCCGCGATCGTGCCGGTGCCAAGGTCGGTCCCCGCAGGCTGGGCGGTAAATGCCACGCTGTCGTCCGGCTGGAGTCCATCGACGGCGCCGAGCGAGATCAGTACCCGTTCGAAGTTACGCTGCAGCACGGTGCCGCGGGGCACCACCTGCGCTTCGATTGCCGCCGCGAGGGTGGAGGCGACAGCGTCGACCCGTCCATTGCCACTGCGGCGGACGGTGACGTCGGTTACCGTTTCGGCGGTGGCGGTTCGGATCACCCGCAGACGGGCGTCGACGCTGCGGTCACCGCCGGCGTAGTCGATCAGGGCGAGCAGATCGGCTCCCTGGCGCCGGTAGGCGCCCACGAGGCGGGACCCGGGCTGGGCCGATGCCGCGGTTGCGGTCACATCGACGTTCTGAGAGCTCTGCAGGAGACTGCCCACATAGCGGGCGACGTGGCGGTCCGCGCCGGGGAGGACCTCGCCTGCGCTCTGCCGGACGACCACCGCAACGGCGGTACGCGGGCGGGGCGCCGTAAACTGGTCGACGCTCCAGGAGACCGCGACGCTGTCGCGAAGCGCCGCCGTGTATACGTCGATACGATCCTGCAGTTGCTGGTCCGTAAGGAGTCCGGCGGCGGTACCGGTGAGGCCGCGATCGCGGATAACCGTCAGTTCCTCGAGATATCGCGCGTTCATCCCCTGCTGCAGATAGAGTTCCGCGATCCGCGCGCGAAGCACACCGTCGAACGGGTTGAGTTGCAGCCCGCGACGGTAGTGGCGTTCCGCCTGTCGGCTCAGATATCGCGCCTGAAGCTGGCGTCCACTCTCGCGGTACGCGGCGGCGAGTTCCGCACGGCGCGAATCGTCCAGCGGCAGTTCGTCGATAACGGTGTTTTCGAGCGCGATACGCGCCAGCTCGAAGTCGGGGCGAATCTCCAGCGCACGGTTCCAGCTGCGGCGCGCGTCGTCCAGACTGCCGTTGCCGGCGAGCAGCTCGCCGCGGGCGTACCACGCCCGGTGGTCGGTCGGATCGATCCGAATCAGTTCCTCGTAGTGCGCCAGCGCCCGGTCCGGTTCTCCGGCGCCGATCGCCGCCCGGGCGAGGATGAGCCACGCATCGGCGAGATCGGGGGCCAGGCTGGTGGCGTTGCGGGCGTGAAAGGTGGCGCGTTCGAAGTCCCCCTGGCGTATCGCGTAGTCAGCCGCGAGGAGTTGAATCGACGCGGCGTCACCGTGGTACTGGAGCGCGAGTTGGAGGTAGCGTTCGAACTGGTCCAGATCGCCGCGGTCGTACGTGATCCGGGTGAGCGCCGCAAGAAGCTGGCGGTTTTCCGGGAAACGGCGGCTCAACTCTTGGAGGGTCCGGACCGCCGCGTCGGTGGTTCCGGCGGAGAGATTCAGGACGGCGCGACCGACGCGCGCCTCCTCGTTGTACGGAGTGGCGGCGAGGATTCCGTCGTAGATCTGTCCTGCCGCGGCGAGGTCACCCTGCAGGACGGCGAGGCGGGCCTGCAGCAGCGGAAGGTCGACGGCGCGGTAGCGAAGAGCCGACGCCCGTTGGAACGCATCCCCGGCGCGGGCGTAGTCGCCCAGCCACAGGAGCGCCTCGCCCAGGCGTACCCACGCCTCCCCGAACTGCGGGTTGGCTTCGATCACGCGGCGTATCGAGTCGGCGGCCGCTGCGATCGCGTTGCTGTCGTATCGCTCGATCGCGATCTGAAGGTCGGTGGAGGCCTGGTGGAGCAGCTGCTGTGGACGGATCGATTCCTGGGCGTGAGCGGCGCCGCCGGATGCGCCGGGCAATACCGCGAGCAGGATCACCGCGACGAGCCGTGACACGCCCCGTACCACCGTCAGGTCTCCTCGCGGGTGGGGTCGTCCCCGGGACGCACCACGACCTTGACGCTGCGGATCTTGTGGCCGTCCATCTCCTGAACGATGAAGTCGAGATTGCGATAGCTCGCCTTCTCGAACTTCACCGGGATCTTGCCGAAGAGGTCGAACACGAAGCCCCCGAGGGTGTCGTAGTCCTCGTCCGGAAGGCTCGTCTGGATCCGTTCCTGGAGATCCTCGATGTTGATCCGGGCGTCACAGAGATAGGCGTGTTCGCCGATCTCGAGGATGTCCTCGCGTTCGTTGTCGAACTCGTCCTGAATGTCGCCCACGATCTCCTCGATGATGTCCTCCATGCACACGAGTCCCGACACCCCGCCGTACTCATCCACCGCAACGGCGATGTGCACGCGGCGGCGTTTCATCTCGCGAAGAAGACCGTCGAGTCGCTTGCTCTCCGGGACGAAGAACGCCTTTCGGAGAATACGCTCGATGGCGATCTCCTCGCCGTTGGTCAGAAACTGCAGAAGATCCTTGGCGTACAGCATCCCGACGACGTTGTCCATCGTATCCTTGTACACCGGAAACCGGGAATGCCCGGTTTCGGAAATTCGGCCGACGAGCTCCTGGCCGCTCATGTCGACACTGAGGAACACCGAGTCGATACGCGGAACCATCACTTCCTTGACACTGGTCTCCGCGAGGCCGTTGATACCCTCGATCATCTTGCGCGTCTCGGCGTTGAGCCCGTTGTAGTGGCCGCGGTCGGCGGGTGCCGAGCCGCTGAAGAGCCGCTGCAAGAACCCCTGGGTTTTCAATAGATCCTCTCCTTTACCGTCTCGAGAATCCGTTCCTGGAGACGGAGCATCGGTTCTTCCTGAAAGTCGTTTGTCCGGTGATCGTGACCGGCGAGGTGCAGTATGCCGTGAACCGTGACGCGGCGCAGCTCTTCCTCTGCATCAACCCCCCACTCCGCCGCCTGGCGCACCACAAGGGGAACGTCAATGACGATGTCGCCGGCCGGGACCGGTTCGCCGGTCTCCTGCGGTGATGGCGCATCGATGCCGTCGAACGCCGCGAAGGACAGGACATCGGTCGGTCCCTCCTTGTCGCGGAACTGCAGGTTGAGTGCGGCCATCGTGTCGTCGTCCGTAAGCAGAAACGAGACCTCCCAGTTGGTTACGGACAGCTCCCCGAGCACGGCGTGCACGTAGCTCGGAAAGCCGCCCATCCATGATGGAGGTTCGAGGTTTTCGCTGCGGACGTCTATGCGGTTGGAACTACTCTCGGTGGTCATCGTAGGCCTGGATGATGCGCTGCACGAGGGCACTTCGCACGACATCCTCGTGGTTGAGGTACGATATTGAAATATCCTCGACGTCCTGGAGTACCCGCAGGGCGTGGACCAGTCCCGACGCTGCGCGTCGCGGAAGGTCAACCTGGGTAATGTCGCCGGTCACGACCGCCTTGCTGTTCTCGCCGAGCCGGGTCAGGAACATCTTCATCTGCTCCCGCGTTGTGTTCTGCGCCTCGTCGAGAATCACGTAGCTGTCGCGGAGACTGCGCCCGCGCATGTACGCCAACGGCGCGATCTCAATAACGTTTTGCTCTTCGAGGCGCCGGATGATCTCATAGGGAACCAAAGCCTCAATGGCATCGTACAGCGGTCGGAGGTACGGACTGATTTTCTGGCTAAGGTCGCCGGGAAGGTACCCGAGGCTCTCGCCCGCCTCCACCACCGGCCGGGTGAGGACCAGTTTGCGCTTGCGTTTGGCCAAAACCTCGCGGAGGGCGTGAGCCACCGCAAGGAATGTCTTGCCGGTGCCGGCGGGACCGACAAAAAAATTGAGCGTCTCGGAGTCGAGGGCGTCGAACATGCGCGCCTGTCGCGCGCTTCGGGGGAACACCTTGGCTCCCGACGCCGGAATCTGGATCGACCGGCGCCGAAGATCGTCGGCGGTACGGCCGTCCTCAACGGTGAGATCCTGGTGGAGTGCACGTATGAGTCCCCTGCTCGGCGCCTGACCATGCATATGGTGCTGCTCGAGCTCCGTCATCAGTAGGACAAACAATTGCTGCTGCTGGAGGTTGTCGCTATCAAGGTACAGTTCGTTCCCGCGAACCAGGACCGGGGCGTGGAAGAGTTCTTCCAGAATCCGGAGATTCTGATCGTTTACGCCGCAGATCTGCTGCAGCGTGTCACCGTCTGACAGAACCAGCGCTGTGCTATCTGACATTACACTCCTTTCCGGCAGTATAGAGAGACGGTTCCGGCGTGGTCAAGTGGAGATTCAGTTGGTGAAGCTCACCTCACCGTCGTCGACTTCGATCGACCGTTGCAGCTCGGAAATGGACCGCCATCTCAGAAGGATGGAGAATACACTGCGCCAGCGGTACGTCACCGGTTGCACCGTCCTGTCGAGTTCCGGCCGGCCGGTGTACGTGAAGCGCAGTTCCCAGTCTTCCAGGTCGTGGATCGCGGTGATATCGAGCGCCTCGAGCTTGAAAAACGAGTCTTCCCGCCGCGTGCGGTCAAAGACGCTCAGGCTGTTGACCAGATCGACCAAAAAACTTCGGCGTGGGCGCCCCACCTCGTCGGCAAGGCTCCCGACGTATTGGTACATCAGATTGTTGCGCGTCCTGGCGGTGAACTCGACGTTCAGAAAGCGGTAGATATCGAGGGTAAACCCGTAGTCCAGAAGAAGCGAGGTGTTCGTGTAGCGCTGGAGGTCCACATCCAGTGATACCTCTCCGTTGAGCTGCAGGTTCACGCGCCGCTTCCACGCCACAACGGACTGGTCGATGGTGAGGCCGACGTTGAGGGAGGTCCAGCGAAACGCCTCGTCGTCGAATGACTCCCATCCGCTGCCGGGGACGAACCGGTATCCGCCGGTGCGCCGTCCGGTGAGGCTGGCGTCGAGATTCCAGACCGACACTGTCGACCGCGCAAGCAGCAGACTCACTGCGTCCAGGTCGTATTCCAGGCGCTGGGTGGCGGCGAGATTCCCGTCGACGAGCGAGACGCCGTGGGTCTGCGTGAGTGTGTCCGGCTCCCACACGCCGTCATCGGTCTCCCGGTATCCGCCGGCGAGTTCGCTGGTGAGAGGACCGGTCCGCAGTGAGAGGTCGCCCTCGTACGTCCGATCGCGCGGTGGCAGATCAGAGGCCGCCGTGAACCGCTGATCCGCATTCCACAGGTGCCACACGAAGCGCGCTTCGGTACGGTGTGCGGAGATATCATCGTGGCGCCAGCCCACCCAGCGACGGGTGAATCGGGGCGAGCCATCGGCGGCGACGGTATCGAACTCCCGGGCGTAGACGATCGAGTTCAGCGTGTAGTTCAGGGACGAGGCGTCCAGGGGGGAGATATCGCGGAGGGGGTATGCGGTCAGGGAGCTTCGCTGGTTGAGCGTGGTGGACCGATAGTCGTACGCGTCGGTGCGGAGCTGCTCCGCCTCTGTCGGATCGAGGCCTCCCGCTCCGGTGACATCCTGAAACCGGTGCTCCCACGACAGGGTCGTCCCCGCATTGAGATAGCCGTCGCGGTCGCCGGCGGTGGCGGCCAGCTCTCCCCGCGTTCGCGTCTGCACCGTGCTGTAGCGCCACCGGAGCCCGACGTCCGCCCCGTCGGTCCAGTCCTCGTTGTCGGTAAACCGGTCGTACCGCAGACTGGGCTGCAGCGAATAGCGCACGCGAAACGTCGCACGATCGCCGGTGGGGATGCCGGGCAGGTCGGGTGCGGGCTCAGGCAGACGATACTGATCGGTGTCCGGCTCGTCCTGTCGGTCCGGCTGGTCCCACGGTGGTCGAAGGTCCGACTCTCCGTCGCCATCGGTCGCCCCGTCACCTTCGCGTTCTCCGCCTGCGCCACGGGGATACTCATACAGGGTCCCCGCGATCCGGAGGGCGAGGTCCGGTGCCACGAGTGATTCGGGGTAGAAGAAGGATGACTCGGGGTCCCCGTCGACATCGCTGCGGGTGAGCGGCGGTGAGAGCGTGCCGGAATCCCGGGTGCGCCAGTCGACCCGTGCGCGCAGGGACGGAACCTGAAACGTGGTCAACCACGGCGCCAGCCCCGACGGAAGCTCTGGCGACCATGTGGCTGCCGCTTCCCAGGTGGTGGATGCGACCGTGGAAGCGGAGTCGGTGGTCTGCTCGCCATCCGTGTTCAGAAGGAAGCCCCAGTCCATTGCCTCGCTGCGGGTCCCGAAATCCCGGCGGAACTCGGGATCAGAGAGCAGCAAGGCGTCAAGGGAGAGCGAGAAGGACCGCAGGCGCATCGTGGAGCCGAGCTCCGTCTCGTAACGGAAGGGCGTGGGGGTTCCGAAGAACCAACCGCTGTTCCAGTGCTGCGCCGCCGATCCGTCGTCGGTGACGTACCACGGCGTATAGGTCCCGTTGCGGAGAAACACCGTTCGGCTGGCGCCGAGGCCAATACGCCAGTCGAGTCGCTCCACAATCGAAAGGTCGGGCATCGTCGCCGCCACACCGGCGTAGGCGCCCAGCGTCGTGTACGCGTCCAGCATGAGCTTCAGACTCCACCCGGCCGGGTCCGGCTCCGGAGGCGTGTCGGGAATACGGAGAAAGAGCCCCTGAATCTCGCGGTTTGCTGCGTCCGGCGTCTGCGCCAGGCGCATGATCGAGATCGGCGGGTCCTGTTCCTCGCTCTGGCCGATGAAATAGGTTGTCGTTTGAATAAACGTGCCATCCCGCGTCCGGGTCCCCACCGCAGGGTGAAAGAACAGGCGATCTCCGGGAAGGAAGAAGACCGGCAGATAGAACGTTGGAACCCGTCCGACGTAGAGAACGGCGTTCCGGAGCCCCCACTCTCCCGGTGCGAGGATCCAGATTCGCTGTGCCCGGATGCGGTAGTTCGGCGGGTCCGCCCTGGAGGAGGTGATCGTTCCGCCGTCGACCACGATGATCTCTTCCGGCGACCGGGTAATGCGTTCACCGGTGACGGAGAACTCGACGTCCGAGGCATCGGCCCCGGTCCGGGTCTCGGTGATGCCGTGAATGAACACGCCCTCCCACGTGTCGATCTGAAACACGATCGTGTCGCCGCGAAACTCCTCCGTGCCGTCCGGGCGTTCGGTGGTATAGCGCACGCCGCCGGAGGCGGTCAGGGAGTTTTCGCTGAGATTGAGGACGATCTCACGCGCTTCGATCCGGTGAACGGTGTCCCCTTCGCTGAGCGTAAGCTGTACGCCGCCGGTGAGGCGAAGGTACTCCTCGTCGGTTTCCTCCAGCGTGAAGAACTCGCTGCCCCGCGCCTGCTCGATTCGCAGTATCGAGGTACCGTCCGGTGGCGGTGTCGCACCCCCGGCGGGAGCGTCGCCTCCGGCATCCTCGAGGTCGCTTCGTGTGAGGCCGTAGTGTTGGAGGATCCGGTCCTCGACGGCGCGCCGGTCACCGCGGGTGCTGACGCCGAGAGACCGCGCCCAGTCCAGAAGCTCGGTGAGATCGGCGGTGTCCAGGTCGTCCAGGATCGTTGATTCAAAGAGTGACGTCGGCTCCTGGGCCTGCGATTCCTGTGGTTGCTCCTGCGTCGCCGGCGGGACGAGGCCGATGAAGGGAATCGCGATGGTGAGCAGGAATCGCCGGCGGCGCATGGTGCCAAGTATGCACGACCCGCCGACGCGATGGAATCCCGTCGCCGCGACGCGCGCGTCCTACCGCGCCGCCACCCCGCGCCGTGCGAGCGTCTCTGCGATAAAGCGCCCCGTGTGGGACGCGGGATTCTCCGCCACGGCTTCGGGAGAGCCGGTTGCCACCACTTCTCCGCCCCGGTCGCCGCCCTCGGGGCCCAGGTCGATGATGTGATCGGATTGTAGAATCACGTCGAGGTTGTGCTCGATCAGGATTACGGTGTTTCCCCGATCCACGAGGAGCTGCACCACCTCCATCAGCTTGTGGACATCGGCGAAGTGCAGACCGGTTGTGGGTTCGTCGAGGATATAAAGGGTTTTCCCCGTGCTGCGTTTGCTCAACTCCAGGGAGAGCTTCACGCGCTGGGCCTCGCCTCCCGAGAGCGTCAGGGCACTCTGTCCCAGACGGATGTAATCGAGGCCAACGTCACTGAGTGTGTCCAGTCGGCGCTTGATCTGCGGAATCGCGGAAAAGAACTCCTGCGCCTCTTCTACCGACATCTCCAGGACCTCGTGGATGTTTTTCCCCTTGTAGCGAATGTCCAGCGTCTCGCGGGTGAACCGCTGGCCGTGGCAGACGTCACAGGTGACGTAGACGTCGGGCAGGAAGTGCATTTCGATCTTGATCGTACCGGCGCCCTGGCAGTTCTCGCAGCGGCCGCCCTTGACGTTGAAGGAGAAGCGTCCGGGTTTGTAGCCGCGCGCCTTGGCCTCCGGGAGGCCGGCGAACAGCTCACGAATCGGCGTGAAGAGCCCGACGTAGGTGGCGGGGTTGGAACGCGGTGTGCGCCCGATCGGGCTCTGGTCGATATTGATGATCTTGTCGATGTGTTCGTGCCCTTCCAGGGCATCGAAATCGGCTTCCTTTATGTGACCCTTGCCGCGGCTCACGCGGTTGCTCAGCGCCGGGTACAGAACGTCGGACAGGAGGGTACTCTTGCCGGATCCGGAAACGCCGGTGATCACGTTCATCGCGCCGATCCGGAACTCCGCTGTGATCTCTTTGAGGTTGTGTTCACGGGCACCGACCACACGCAGGACCTCACCGTTGCCGTTCCGGCGGGATTCCGGGATCGGTACCGCTTTCTTTCCGGAGAGCCACGGGCCGGTCACGCTGTCGGGATCGGCAATGATCTCGTCGGGCGTTCCCTGGGCAACGATCGCTCCCCCGTGAACGCCGGCGCCCGGTCCCAGATCGACGATGTGATCCGCCGAGAGCAGGGTCTGTTCGTCGTGTTCTACCACCAGCAGGGTGTTCCCCAGGTCGCGCAGATGGAGCAGCGTCGAGAGCAGGCGCTCATTGTCCCGTTGATGGAGTCCGATCGTCGGCTCGTCGAGGACGTAGAGCACGCCGACCAGCTGCGAACCGATCTGCGTCGCCAGCCGGATTCGTTGCGCTTCGCCGCCGGAGAGCGTGGCGGCGGAGCGGTTGAGGGTCAGGTAGTCCAGGCCGACGCTCTGCATGAACCCGAGGCGTGAGCGGATTTCCTTGAGGATCTCCGCCGAGATCTGTCCCTCGTTCTCCGTCATCTTCAGCTGATCGAAGAACGCCAGTGCGTCGGTCACCGACATCGCCGCGATGTCGTGGATGCTCGCCCCGCCGACCAGGACCGCCAACGACTCGGGGCGCAGGCGCTTGCCGCGGCAGGCGTGGCACACGTGCTCGGTCATGAAAGACTCAAACCACTCGCGCATCTGGCTGGAGGCGGTTTCGCGGTACCGGCGTTCCAGGTCCGGGATAACGCCCGGAAACTGGCGGTGGTACTCGACCCGGCCGCCGCCGTCGGGCTTCTCATACACGAAGTGGACGCGTTCCGTGCTGCCGTAGAGGATCTGGTTCATGACGTAGTCGGGGATCGTCTCAAGCGGCTGGTCCAGACGGAAGTCGAGTTGTTCCGCCAGGGCTTCAAAGCGCGTTCGGTACCACCGCGCGCCGGGATTGTACGGGCGAATGCCGTGCTCGTCGAAGGAGAGGCTCCGGTCCGGCATGATGAGGTCCGGGTCGAACTCCTTGGTTACGCCGAGGCCGGAACACGCCTCGCAGGCGCCAAAGGGGCTGTTGAACGAAAATAGACGTGGTTCCAGTTCCGGAAAGGTGACGGTGCTGTCGGGGTACGCGTAGTGCTGGGAGAATGACTGTTCGTCGAAGGAGCCGTCGTCGCGTTGCACCAGGATCAGCACCGTTCCACCGGCGGTTTCCAGGGCCGTTTCGATCGCCTCAACGATGCGCTTGCGGGCATCGCCGCTGACGCGGACGCGGTCGACCACGATCTCGATCGAGTGTTTGCGGTTCTTTTCGAGCTGGATGTCCTCGTCCAGCGACATGATCTCGCCGTCGACCCGGACGCGGACGAATCCCGCTTTGCGGGCGTCGTCGAGGACACGCTGGTGGATCCCCTTGCGGCCGCGAACAACCGGGGATAACACCATCATTTTCGCCCCGTCGGGGTACGCCAGGACGCGCTCAATGATCTCGTCCACGGTCTGCTTTTCGATCCGTTTGCCGGTCGCCGGGTCATGGGGCACGCCGATGCGTGCAAACAGCAGCCGATAGTAGTCCCAGATCTCGGTCACGGTGCCCACCGTGGAACGGGGGTTGCGGTTGGTGGTTTTCTGTTCGATCGAGATCGCCGGTGACAGCCCCTCGATGTAGTCCACATCCGGTTTGTCCATGCGGCCGAGAAACTGGCGGGCGTAGGCGGACAGTGACTCCACGTAGCGGCGCTGTCCTTCTGCAAAGATCGTGTCGAATGCGAGCGACGATTTGCCGGAGCCGCTCATGCCGGATACCACGATAAAGCGGTCCCGGGGGAGTTCCACGTCGATGTTTCTGAGATTATGTTCGCGGGCGCCTTTGACGAAGATTCTGTTCATGGTGCGAACAGAAACTACGCCATTATCGCTGAAGTGACAACGTCGCCTGCACCTCGTGGCGGATTCCTGCGGCCGCCTGGGCGGCACCGTCGGGGGTTGCCTCGTCCAGGGCCTGCGCCAGGCGCAGAACAAGCCCGAGAAAATCCATCTCCTCAAGGTAGCGCTGGACCTCCGGATAGCGCTGCGCCGTCAGCAGCATGTCGGAGACGGACGTGAACTGGTAGTCGAACTCGCGGTCGATGATTGCGTCGACGGCGCGTCCGGCGATCTCGACCACGCTGAAGAGCAGGTGTTCCACGGCCAGGTCGGTCTGTTCGGCCGAATCCTGTTGCAGCAGGTAGTCGGCGTACTCGCGATGCGCCTGCAGCGCCTGGGGAAAGTCGAGACGGTAGAGAACCAGCACGCGGTTGAGGCCGCTCTCGTAGAGGCGTTCGCGCATCGCACGGCGCTGCCCGTTGTTCCCCTCGCCGGCGAAGACTGGGTCGTGGTTGATGACGCGCTGCAGGGCGTTGCGAAACTCGCGGTCGCGTCCCACCTGTTCCAGCATCTCGGCGAGTTCGAGTTGCAGGGCGTACTCCTCGTCCGGGATCTGGAGGGCGTCCGCCTGGTCCAGGGCGGTTCGGTAGTAGCGTTCCGCCAGGGTCGTGTCGCCCTCGGCACGATAGACCCGCGCCATGCCGACGTAGGCTTCCGGGTACACCGGTTGTACGGTGAGTGCCTGCGAATACAGGCGCAGCGCCTCGGCGTAGTCGCGCTCCGGACTGTCGAACCGTGAGGCTTCCTCGGCCCGTTCGTAGTAGACCCATGCAGGGGTGTCGTCGCCGTCGGCGTCGCCGTCGGCGTCGGCGGATTGGGCACGAGCGACCGCGGGCAGGCAAAAGAGGATGAGCAGGCCGAGGACCGACGCCGCAGCGGTTCGGGTTCGCATACTTCGTATATCGAGCGATGAACGCCGGGAGTTGACTGAATTCAAAACGGCCGGCCCCCACGGCGGGTGACCGGCCGTCGACCGGGAGTGTCCGGGAGGCTCAGCCTCCCACAACTCCCAGAAGGAATACCATCACGAACAGGGCGACGGTCTCGACGAGACCGAGGACCAGCAGATAGTTACCGAAACCCTTGCCGGTTTCCGCCAGGGCATCCGAGGCAACCGCCCCAGCCTTCCCCTGGAACCACGCCGACATGCCCATGGCCATACCGCCGAAGAGCCCCGCTCCGATGTAGAGCCAGGCGTTGTCCGGGTTGCTGGTCGCCGATGCCGCCAGGGCGTTCATCAGGATCAGGCCGTAGATCGTCTGGGTCAGCGGGGCACCGACGAAGGCCACCAGCAGAAAGGGCGCCGGCTTGTTCTGGACGAACGCCTTTTTCCAGGCGCCAACCGCCGCCATACCCGCCGTTCCGGACCCGAGGGCGGAACCCATTGCCGCAAACGCAATTGCCGAACCAACTCCGAGAAGTCCGATATTCATGCGCTACATCTCCTTATCAATAGTTCGCATTATGAACGCGTTTTGAACGGGGCGTACTCCACCCCGGTCCATTCCATACCAAGATGCTGGGAAAACTCCAGCATGTTCAGACGAACGCCGTGGACGATCACCGACAGCGCTCCCATCGCCAGGTTGAGCGTGTGCCCGAGGAAGAGGATCAGTGCGGCGATAACCGCACCGGGAACACCGCCCAAAGAGTCCGATATTCCCGCTGCCATGCTGTTGAACGCATTCGCGATCGCCAGTGTGGCCAGCCCGACGGCAAACAGCCGGATGTAGGAAATGATGTCGGAGAACGCGCTGATACCGTCGAGGGCCGTGGTAATCAGGTTCGCCACGCCTTTGCCGACGCCAACGAAGAAGTTCTGCCCTTCCTGCTGCTGGCCGAAGACGATCACAAAGGCGAATCCGACGATCACGATGTTCAGCCACCACGAGGGGCGTGGGACGATCGACATCGACACCGACCCGAGTACGAGTTCCAGAACGAGGTAGTAAAGCCCGAGAACCATCATGAGCCACCCGAGCTGTTCGAACGCAGCGAGGAACGGGCGTTGCCGGAGCCCGCGGACGAAATTCCACAGGTGCGCCAGTGCGAGATGGATCGTCCCGATCACGAACGTCATGTACTGAATCGTCTGCGTGCTCGCGTCGTTGTTTGCCGCGATCGCCGGGATCACGAGATCCCGGAGCACCGGAAGCCTTGAGAACGGCTCGTACCCGAACCAGTTGCCGGTCACCGCTCCCCACACGACGGTCGCCAGACTCAACACCAGCATCAGGATGCTCCCGACGCCGGCGCGTTTGCCCCTGGCTCGTCCGCGGAGCATCGCTGCGACGGTGCCGAGGAACAGCACGCTCCCGTAGCCGCCGTCACCGATGATCATCGCGAAGAACACGATGAAAAACAGAAGGAACGGCAGCGAAATATCGATCTCCCGGTAGCCGGGGACCGTGCCGAGGAGATCGAACACCGGCTGTACGATCCGAACCGGTTTCGGGTTGCGGATCTGCGTGGGAACCTGCTCGTCGGGATCAGGATCGCGAATGACGATGCCCCATCCGTTGCGACGGCCGGCCTCCCGCACCTCGTCCACGAGATGGTGGGGCAGAAACCCGGTGATCCAGGTGAGCTCTTTTTCGGAATCCATCGTCGCCTGAACGCGGACGAACTCGAAGACCGACGCGAGTTCCCCCTGCGCCGCCAGCAGCACCGGGCGCTGGGGCGAGAGCGTGGCGAGCTCGGAATCGATCTCACTGCGGCGGGTGCGGATCTCATCGACACGCCGGCGCATCTCCGCCATGGACTGCGCCGGCACCGTCATCGGTTCCGGCGTTGTCGGGAGTTCGGCGGACGCTGCGGCGACACCGACCACACGGACCAGGGATTTCGTGCGATCCACCACGATCGCCTGCGGCAGCGCCTCGATGAGGGTCTCGGCCTGATCGGGGAGAACCTCGTAGAGCGCCACGTCGACATCGGCGTCGCTCAGCTCCTGTAGCGCCTGCGGGTCGATGCCGCCCCACGGTTCAAAGCGCTCGATGTCGCGAGTCAGTCGGTCCGCCTCGTCCTGGAGCTGCGACTGTTCATCGGTGAGATGCTGGCTCTGCTCCGCGATCTGCAGCGCCTGATCGATCGCCGGACCGCCGTGCACGGGGCTGTCGGCCGCAGATTCGCCCTCCAGGGGCGGAATGGTCGCCAGGGCTCGCTCGATCGCCGAACTCTGTTCCCGCAGGTGCTCGCCACGGTCGGTTTCCACACGATCGGCAAACACGTGCAGGACGCCGAGGTCACGGAGGGCGTTCAACGTATCCTGCTGCAGTGTCTTGAGTGTCACGACGGACACTTTCTTCATCGGAACTATCATTACGATGCCTTTGTCAGGTTGCGCTTGGCGATCTTGCCGCGAACGACGGCGGCAGTCTGCTGGTCGCCCAGGTAGATCCGGATCATGCGGATGTTTTCCTTGGTCTCCGGAATCTTGACCTTCTCGAACAGGTTGACCCGCTGCGTTGTCACCCGCAGTTCGTCACCGAGAAGCCGCAGCTGTTCCTTGAGGACCTTGAGCTGCGCGTCGAGACGCAGGACCGACCGCAACGCCTCGACCCCGCCATCGACCCACGGGGGCATGCCCACGAGGTCCCAGCGGGTATCGGCAAATCGGAGCTCCTCGAAGACCGGGATGTCGATACCTGCGATGTTGCCGGTGGAGGTTCGAAGCCGTTCGATCTCCACGTACGGCGTGAGGTCGATCCCGTCGTTAAACACCCCGATCCACTGCATGAGGTCACGACGCAGCCGCTCCTTCTCGTGCACCAGGTTCTGGTGTTCCTGCTCCACCTGCCGGATTACCATCTGCAGCTGCTGCTTCTTCAACTGCAGTGTCGGCAGGTAGCGCTGGAACCGCTTGAGGGCGTCCTTCTGCTTCTTGAGCTCGTTCTTGGTGAGCTTGACCATCAGGCCGACGCCTCCTCCGCCTTCTCCTTGGGCCAGAACGAACTGATCAGCTCCGATTTGAGACCCGTTTCCTGGGGCTCGAAGCACTCGGCCATGATCTGCCACCCGCGGTCCAGCGCCTCTTCCAGCGGAATGTTCACGGAGAGGTCCATCATCTGGCGTTCAAAGAGCGTTCCGTACTTGAGCAGCTTGTCGTCCCATTCGCTCATGCGGAACCCCATTGACTTCTTCTCCTGGCTTTCCTTGTACGCGGCATAGAGCTTGATCATGCCGTCCATCACCGCGCGGTGGTCGTTGCGGGTCTTGTCGTTGACCTGCTGCTTCAGGCGCGAAAGCGATCCAAACGGCTCGATGCGACCGTTGCGCAGGTAGTACTGCCCTTCGGTGATGTACCCGGTGTTGTCCGGCACCGGGTGGGTCACGTCGTCACCCGGCATGGTCGTGACGCCGAGGATCGTAATCGACCCGGCGCCCTCGAAGTCGACCGCCTTTTCGTAGCGCGAGGCGAGCTGGCTGTAGAGGTCTCCCGGGTACCCGCGGTTCGACGGAACCTGCTCCTGGGTAATCGCGATCTCTTTCATGGCGTCGGCGAAGTTCGTCATGTCCGTCAGAAGGACGAGGACCCGCTTGCCCTCGAGGGCGAACTTCTCGGAGACCGCGAGACTGATGTCCGGAACCAGCAGGGCCTCGACAACGGGGTCGCTCGCGGTGTGGACGAACATGATCGTCCGGCTGAGGGCGCCGCCGTTCTCCAGCGTATCCTTGAAGTACAGGTAGTCGTCGTGTTTGAGACCGATTCCACCCAGAATGATGACGTCGACCTCGGCCTGCATCGCGATGCGCGCCAGGAGCGGGTTGTAGGGCTCACCGCTGACGCTGAAGATCGGCAGTTTCTGGCTTTCCACCAGCGTGTTGAACAGATCGATCATCGGGATACCGGTCCGAATCATGTTGCGCGGAATGATGCGCTTGGCGGGATTGACCGAGGGCCCGCCGATCTCGATGAGGTTGTCCGTGAGTTGCGGACCGTTGTCGCGCGGTTGGCCGGATCCGTCGAAGATCCGTCCCAGGAGGTTGTCGGAAAACGAGACCTGCATGGGATGACCGGTGAAGCGAACCTCGTCACCGGTGGAGATCCCGCGGCCGCCGTTGTAGACCTGCAGGCTCACCTCATTGCCGCGCATGCGGATGACTTCCGCAAGGCTGTCGCCGTAGCGGCTGGACACCACGGCAAGCTCGCCGTAGCGCACGCCCTCGGCGTTCACGTTGATCACGTTTCCGACGATCGAATCGATTCGGCTGTATACCTTACGCATTGCTTCCTCGCTTGTTGTAGGCCTGTTCAGCGTTGGGCTCGAGGCCGTCGGACACGTCCTCCAGCATCTTGACGATCTCCGACTCCAGCGAGTTGAAGTCGTCCGATTCCCACTCGGCGCCGTTATAGTCGATGAACTTCTGACGGAGGTTGTAGAAGAACGTCCGCGCCTTCTCCTTGCTGTCGATCCGGAGCTTGCTGCCCAGAATTCGGAACAGGATGTCGAACACGTGGCGCTGGCGATCGACTCCCACGGCGGCGTCGACGGGGTCAAAGGCGTTCTGCTGAAGATACACGGCGTCGAGGAACTCTCCCTTCTGGAAGAGGATGTAGTCCGCCAGGGCCGTTCCTTCCTCACCGACGACCTTCATCATCTGGCCGACCTCATCGCCCTTCTCCAGAATGTCGCGGGCGTATTCGACCATCTGCAGGTCCACGAGACTGGGGTATTTGCTCCAGCTGTCCATGGGATCGATCGAGGGGTACTTGCGGGCGTCTGAGCGGGCGCGGGAGAGGCCGTGGAACGCACCCACGACCTTCAGGGTTGCCTGGGTCACCGGTTCCTCGAAGTTTCCGCCGGCGGGACTGACGGTTCCGCCGATGGTGACCGAACCGGTCTCGCCGTTCCTGAGACGGACGACGCCGGCGCGCTCGTAGAACGCGGCGATAACCGACTCCAGGTACGCCGGGAACGCTTCCTCACCGGGGATCTCCTCGAGACGGCCGCTCATTTCGCGCATCGCCTGCGCCCACCGACTGGTGGAGTCCGCCAGGAGCAGCACGTTGAGGCCCATCTGGCGGTAGTACTCGGCGATCGTCACGGCGGTGTACACCGACGCCTCACGGGCGGCGACGGGCATCGAACTGGTGTTGCAGATGATGACCGTGCGCTCCATGAGCGACTTGCCGGTTTTCGGGTCGATCAGCTCCGGGAACTCCCGCAGCGTTTCGACAACCTCACCGGCGCGCTCACCGCAGGCGGCGATGATGACGATGTCGACATCGGCGTTGCGGCTGGTGATCTGTTGCAGGACCGTCTTGCCGGCTCCAAAGGGGCCGGGAATACAGTAGGTACCGCCACGGGCGACGGGGAGAAAGGTATCGATGATGCGAACCTTGGTGACCATCGGCTCTTCCGGGCGCTGCCGCTCGGCGTAGGCGTCGATCGCCCGCTTGACCGGCCACTCGAACACCATCGTGATGCTCCGGGTGTTGCCGTCCTCATCGGTGACTTCGGCGACCGTCTCGTCGATCGTGTAATCACCTTCCGCCTTAATCGACGTGACCGTGAAGCTTCCGCGCCAGCCGAAGGGAACCATGATCCGGTGTCGGAATATTCCTTCGGGGACCGATCCTACCTCGTCGCCTGCGGCGAGGGTGTCACCTTCGGCGACACTTGGCGTGAATGTCCATTTCCGGGAGCGGTCCAGCGCCTTGAGATACAGGCCGCGCTGCAGGAAAAACCCGGCCTGTTCGGCCAGCTCCGGCAGCGGATTCTGCAGACCGTCGCAGACGGTCGACAGGAGCCCGGGGCCCAGCTCGACGGCCAGGAGTTCGGCGGTGAACTCAACCTCGTCGCCGACGGAGACTCCTTTCGTGTCCTCGAACACCTGCAGCTCCGCCTGGTCGGCGCGGACGCGGATGACCTCCGCCTTCAGTCGCTTGTCCTCGACCTTGATATAGCCGACTTCGTTCATCGATACGTCGCCCTTGACGGACACACTCACCATGTTTCCGTTAATGGCAACCACGTTTCCTGTTGTCATGTAGCAATCTCCATCAGTGGCTCTGCAACCTGCGAATACTGCCGCTCGAACTCCTCATTTCCGGCGTCACTGTCGGAAATGCGAACCCGACGAAGGGCAATCTGCAGTTTGAGATGATATAGGGCCAGGGTTTCCCGGTCGAAGTGGTGACCGATGCCGAGGGATTCCGCGGTACTCCAGAGCCACCGCAGGATCCCCTGCTCCCGTTTCAGCGGGTTTTCCTCGTTGAGTATCTGTCGCAGGCGCTCGGGGATCGACGCGTCCCGCATGTCCGGACGCGGGAGGCGGTCCGTTTCCCAGCCGAGATTCTGGGCGCGGATCACCGCAGCCTGCTGCTGGAACTCCCGGAGTATACGGATCCATTCGCCGAGCGTTCCGGCGGGATCGCCGGTGGCAACGCCGGGGACCGACGCGGTGTCACCCTCGAGCCTGATCGTTGCCGAGGTGACGTAGTCGTAGTCCTCGGCCGTGAGTTCAACGGCGCAGGCCTCGAGAAAATCCTCGACCGAAAAGGCGGGCTCTTCCTCGAACTTGAGCGCCGGGAGCGACGATACGGTGTAGTAGTACTGCCTCACCGCGATACTCCCCTACTCCTGCGCCGCGTTTTTCATGATCTCGGCGAGACGGGGGTTCAGATAGGCAGCCAGCAGTTCCGCCAGCGTTTCGTCGGTGAAATCATAGTACGCGGCTCCGTCCTTCGTCCCGACCCGGAAGCCCGCGTTTACGCCACGGACGGGCCGGAGATCGACGCCGTTCTTGAGTTTGTCGGACAGAGCGGAGCGCAGGGATGTCTCCACGGCATCGCGGTCCTTTTCGCTCACCAGCACTTCGAAGCGGTCGTCGCTGGAGGTGCTCCAGGACTGAATCAGTCCCGCGATGATGGAACCCATGCGGTCCGCGGAGAGCGCCTCACCGACCTGTTCGCGCTGAACCGAGTCGAACAGCTCCGTCAGCCGGGTGCGGACAGCCAGCAGCAGATCGCGGGACGACTGCTTGAGAGCGGCGTCGCCGGCGGCCCGGTGCTTCTGGGCTTCCTGCTCGGCCTGCTTCACGATCGACTGCGCCTCGGTTTTGGCCTTGTCCACCGTTTCGCGCGCCTGTTTTTCGGCGGATTCAACGATCTGACGGGCGCGTTCCTCGGCGCCTTTCACACCTTCGTCGTGGATCTTATCGATTATGTCCTGAAGTTGGGTTTCCATGTGCGGTCCTTTGTGTGCATCGCTGTTTGGGACTAATACTATCGTCATGGCACGGCAGCTGCAAGGCCGGCCACGGCGATTCAGAGCGACAAGTCCCCCGTGATTTTGAACAGATTTCCGTCGTGAACGACCTCGAGGTGTCGGTCGGGGAAGTATTCCGGAAGGAGCTCGGACACCCGCCGGGCGGTGTACGCCCTGACCTCCTCGCGCGTCTGCCGGTCCACGTGATCGAGAGTGACCATGCGCATTTCGATCACGTATCCCTTGCCGTGCTCGCTCCCGTAGCCGGCCGAGAAAGTGGCTCCGACGTTGAACAGGCCGTCGCTTTCCGGGTTTCCGGACCGACCCCGCGGTGTTCGCGCCGGATGGAGGGGGTACTCGTTTCCCCACCGATCCTCCAGTTCGCCGTCGACCCGGTCGAAGAGCTGCTTCATGCGGTTTTCGAAGTCCTGAACCCCGCGACCACGCATTACCGAACCTCCCAGCGTGCCCGCACCTCACTCGGCTCTTCCGCCAGCATCAGATCGGCCATGGGAACCTCCCAATGAAAGACCGAGGTGGAGCCACCGTCGATCACCGTCCCGGACGGCCGCTGCGGTGGTTCTCCCTGGATGCTTGCGGGAGCCCGAAGCTCCAGCGAGAAGGTCTGGTCGCGAAAGGTATCGGCGATGAGCTGGCGCTGATCGCCGTCTACCGACCCGATACCGGCTCCGATCGGCACGGTAATCGTGCCGCGCTCACGGTCTATGACCAGATGTCCCGATCCGATGGTGCCCCAGAGCGCCGCCAGGCTGTCGTCGGATCCGACGCGGTAGATCGTCTCGATCGTCACCGCGTCGTCGTTGCGACGAAGGGCGTAGCGAACGAGTTCAACATCATCGTAGAGGCCTGCGGTTTCGCGGGCGTCGCGTTCGGAGACCGGGATCGCCCGTTCGGGGCTCCCCTCGTCGAACACACCGAGATCCCAGACGGAGCGCGGGATCGTGTAGACAAGACTCAGTTGCGTCCGGTCGCCACTGAAATCGATCGACGCCTCGGTTGAGAGACACGAGGACAGAGCGCCGACCATGAGGACGGTCAGCAGGACGCGGATTACGGTTCGTTTCACAGCGGCGATCCTACCGCGCCGGGGCGGCAAGACTCAAGCGAGGCGCACCACCGTTTTGCCGAAGCCGCCCTCCTCGGGGGCGGCGAAATCGAACGCGGCGACCTCCGGTCTCGCCTGAAGGTAGTCACGGACCCCTTTTTGCAGAACCCCGGTTCCCATCCCGTGGATCACCGAAAACGATGTCATGCCGTTGAGAACCGCGGCATCCAGCTGGCGTTCCAGTTCCTCGAGGGCATCCGCGAGGCGCCGGCCGCGAAGGTCGAGTTCCATGACCGAGGTGAGGTGGGGACGCGCGGTGGGTGCGGCGGGTGCCGGCGTGGTGTTGCTCCCGTCTTCGACGACCTCCAGCTCTGCGATCGGAACGCGCATGCGAATCGCCCCGAACTGAACCTCGGCCCGGTCTCCGCGAATCTCACGAACAGTGCCGCGCCGGGCGGTTCGTACGTGGCGCACCTCGTCCCCCGTCCGCGGTGCCCGTCCGTCGGAGGCGGTATCGGAGGTGTTGCGGTTGCGCGCCTCGGATACCCGGCGGTCATGTTCGTCGCGCTGTGTTTCGATCTCCCGGACGACGTCGTGGGCGGCGCGAATGTCCTCCCGGGAGATCTCGCCACCCCGTTCCCGCAGGCGGCGTACTTCGCCTTCGATTCGGCTGCGGGCGTCGCGAAGCACGCGATCGAGCTCGACGAGGCCCTCCTTGCGGAGGCGTGTGGCGTATTCCTCAACCTCCCGTTCCCGTCGCTGGAGTTCTGCGTCCCGCGCGTGCAGTGCCTCCCGCTCTCTGGCGGCCGCGGACCGTTCGGCGGCCAGGTCCCGTTCCAGCTCGCCCAGGCGGTTGATGATCTCGGCGACGCTGGTTTCCCGGTCACCGTGATAGGTTTCCGCCCGCGAGAGGACCGCCGGGTCCAGTCCCTGTTGGCGGGCGGTCTCCAGGGCGTGACTC
The DNA here is from genome assembly GCA_913030605.1 of uncultured Spirochaeta sp. Taxonomy (GTDB): domain Bacteria; phylum Spirochaetota; class Spirochaetia; order DSM-27196; family Alkalispirochaetaceae; genus Alkalispirochaeta. Next base: position 38,589 of record CAJWEZ010000008.1, on the reverse strand, counting down.
GCACCGGGGCGTCCGGGAACCACGGTGTACGTGGGACGGTGCGTTGTCTCGTCGAACGCCATCGAGGCGTTCTCCGCCGCCGACCGGGTGTACCCGTAGTGTTTCAGGACGGTCTGGTGGGTGGTCGCCAGCACGGTGCTTCCGCGCTCGATCAGATGGTCCACGATCGCCATGGAGAGCGCGGCACCCTCATCGGGATCCGTGCCGCTGCCGAGCTCGTCGAGGAGGATGAGGCTGCCCGCACCCGCCTCGCGACAGACCTCGGCCAGGTTTCGGAGGTGCCCCGAGAACGTCGAGAGCGCCGCATCGAGGGACTGTTCGTCGCCGATGTCCACGCCCCAGTAGTCGAAGCGGGGCAGGACGGTGCCGTCGCCGACGGGGATCGGAATTGCGGCCTGGTGCATCATGGAGAGCAGGCCAACCGTCTTGAGGAGCACGGTTTTCCCGCCGGTGTTGGGGCCGCTCACGACCATGATGCGCGTTTCGGGGCTGTAGGCGATGTCCAGCGGGACGCATCCGGGCCCCAGCAGCGGGTGTCGCGCCCGGGAGAGAACGATGCGATCTCCGGAGGGGACGATGCGGCCGCCGTGCTCCACGGCGTAGCGTGCTCTGGCCAGCAGCTGGTCGATCTCCACCGTCCGGTGGTGCAGTCGGATCAGCAGCGGTACCTCCCGACGGACGGCAGCGCTGAGTTCCCGGAGGACGCGGCGGATTTCGCGGAGAATGCCGTTGTGGGCCTGTACGAGGTCGTTGTTGAGGTCCACCAGTTCCCGTGGTTCGACGTAGACCGTTTCCCCGCTGCCGCTGGCTTCGTGGACGATCCCGTCCACGCGCCCCCGGAAGTTTGCGGCCAGCGGAACGACCGTACGTCCATCGCGAATCGTCGGTCGGTCGCCCTGGTACATGTGCCGGTCGCGCCGAATCATCTGCTCCGCGGAATCGAGGAGCGACTGGTTGAGGCGGCGGATGTCGGCCCGCAGGCGAGCCAGTTCCGGAATCGCCTCCTGATTCACGGTGCCGTCCGGCAGGATCATGCGGGCGAGGTCCCGCAGGAGTTCCCGTGGCGTGTCGATGTCTGACACCAGTTCGCTGACAGCCGCCGGAAGCCGGTCGGCGCTGGCATCGCCGTCGCCGTCACCGTCACCGGCGCGGCGGAAAAACCGCAGCACGTCGCGGGCGTACTCCAGGAACGCGCGAATGTCACGGAGCGCCTCCGCCTCGAGTACGGCTCCGTCGCGGTCTACCGCCGCCAGAAGCGGTTCCACGGGAGCCACGTCGCCTCCGGGGGGAGCGGCCCCCTCCTCCACCCGTCGCAGGATCCAGCCCACGACGACCTGCTGCCGGTCCAGACGGTCACCGTCGGCGTGCGGTTCCAGCCGTGTGAGGGCTTCGCGACCCTCTGCGGTGGCGGCGTACCCGGCGAGGCGATCGCGGATGCGGTCGAACTCGAGGGCGTGTATGGCGTTCATGATCCGGCTCCCTGTAGTGTCTGTGCCACCCGGCAGTACGCTTCGTAGCGGCGCTGATGAATACGCCCCGCGGCGACGGCCGCGCGGACTGCGCACCGCGGCTCGTGGACGTGGGTGCACCCCGGCATCGCGCAATCCGACAGTTCGGCGCGGAACTCACGAAACCCGGCGGCGACTTCGGTGACTCCATAGCCGAAGAGGTCATACTCGCGAACCCCGGGGGTGTCGATATACACCGTGTCGCCGCGTTCTCCGTGTACCAGCACCTGGCGCGCCAGGGTCGTCGTGTGGCGACCGCGTCGATACCGGCGCGACACATCACCGGTTGCCAGGTCGAGTCCCGGGACCAGTGCGTTGATCAGCGACGACTTCCCGACGCCCGACTGACCGAAGAACACCGAAACCTGCCCCGAAAGCATCCGTGTGAGGGTAGCGACTCCGGTGTCGTCGTCGACGGTGGCGGCGGTGGCGACGACGGCGTATCCCACGGACTGCAGCACCTCCAGGTGCTCGGTGGCGTCATCGGACAACGGCAGGTCCGACTTGTTAACCACGATCATCGCTGGAATCTCCTCCAGCTCCGCCATGACCAGGACCCGGTCGACAAAGGCCGCCCGGTACACCGGGGTGCCGGCGCTGGCGACGATGCACAGTCGGTCGGCGTTGGCCGCGATCGCCTGCATCCGGTGGCGGGTACGGTTCCACCGAAGGACCGTGTTCCGCCGCTCGACGCGTCGGAGGATTCGTGCGGTCCCGCCGGTCTCATCCAGTTCCACGACGTCACCGGGAGCCAGCGGGTTGTGTTCCTCTTCCGTCCCCGGCAGCGTCTTGCCCTTGAGCCGTACGTGCTCGAACACCCGTCCGTCGTCGGCGCGAAGGCTGTAGATATTGTTGGCGCCCCACAGGACGGTGGCAGTCACGGTGCTCTTCCCGGGAACGGGCGCCACCCCAGGTCCTGACGCCGACAGCTCAGCGCCGGAGGAAGCCCGTCACCGCTACCGCCGGCGGGGGTGAAGAACAGCTCAGGCGCGTTGTCCGCGTCCGCGGTGATCATATCGGCGTCCGGTGAGGACTGGGCCCCGATCACGTACAGGAGGCGGCGCGTAACGCCGTCCAGCGAGTCCACCACATCGACGCCGTCACCGAGAATCTGACGGAAAAGATTCCGGTAGCGAACAAAGTGGGTGCACGCCAGCACAACGGTGTCGACATCGGGGTCCAGACGGCCCGCCACATCCTCTCGAATGATCGCGCTGATCCGATCGGGGTCCGGCGCGCACAGATCCTCCTCCGCCGCCGTCACCAGCCGTGGCAGTCCGAGACGAGTGACGCGGGCGACGCGGGCGAAACGGTCCACCAGGTCGTCCGTGTAGGGGTCGGCAACGGTGTTCCGCGTTGCCAGGACGGCGATGTGTCCTGACCGGGTGCCGGCCGCGGCGGGTTTCACCGCGGGAACCGTTCCGACAACCGGGAACGAAACCACCTGCCGAACGGCATCGAGCGCGACCACCGAGGCGGTGTTGCACGCGATCACCGCCGCGCGAAGCGGATACCGCGTGGCCATCGCCTGAACAAGGGCCGTGACGCGGCGTCGCACATCCTCCGGGTCGCGTTCGCCGTAAGGAAAGGCTGCCGTATCGGCAAGGTACACGCTCTGGAAGCCCGGGGCCCGTCGGCGAAACTCCTCGAGGTACGCCAGTCCTCCGACGCCGGAATCGAAAAAGAGGATCATTGTGCGGATCAGGAAAACAGGGAGTCGAAGTCGTCGCGGGCGGACGACGAGCCGTTTGAGCCGCCGCCGCTCCCGCCGGTTGCGAGTCTGAAATAGTCGCAGAAGTTGCTCCGCTCCTTGTCGAACACGGGATCCGGAATCGTTTCGCGACAGTCCCAGTGCGCACCGGGCTCATAGAACGTGCAGTTCCGACAGCAGCGGACCGGCGCGTTGCATGACGGGCATTCGAGAACCCGCGTTACCACCATGTCCCGGGGAAACTCGGTCCCGCATTTGTAGCACACCGCCATGGCGCGATTGTACCGCCGCCATTTTCCTTGTGCAAGTTGGGACGGGCGCCTACACTAGGGGCATGTTCGTCAGGCCCTGTGGAACCGCCGAGCTTGAACAGCTGCTCGCCTCCGACACTCCGATCCTCGAATACCTCGACTGCCGCGGTCGGGATCTGCACGACCTGGATTTTTCGGGACGGCATCTGCGGTGGGTGCGGTTTTCCGGTGCCACCCTTCGCAGCTGTCGCTTCGAGGAGGCGACCCTGGAGTGCGTGTTTGCCGATCTGACGACGATCGAGACGTGTTCGTTCGTGGACGCCTTCATCTTTGAGTCGGTGTTTGCCGGCGCCCGTCTCAGGGGCGCATCGTTCGTTGGAGCCACGGCGGACCAGTGCAACTTCAACGCGATCGATGCCGCCGACAGTGATTTCAGCGACGCCTCGCTGCGCCAGAGTCGATTCCTCAACGCATCTCTCACCACCGTGAAGTTCATCAACTGCGACATCAAGAACGCTCTGTTTCAGTTCAGTGAGCGCCGTGAGGTCAGTTTCAAGCATTCCAACTTCGAGGAGGCGTGTTTCTGATGCTCCACCCGCGACTGCGCGTCATACCCTACTTCTCTCCCGGCAGCGAAACCACGACGCATCTGGTGGCGCGCCGGGACCGTCACGAGGCGCTGCTCGTGGATCCGGTGACCCTCGACCGGGAACTGTTCCAGCTGCTGGTCACGCACGAACTCGACCTGCGCGCGGTCCTGATCACGCATCCCGAGACGTACATGATCCGGGCGCTGAAGACGATCCAGAAGATCTTCGATCTCGAAGTGATTTCCGGTTCCCGGGACGTGCCCGCAGCCCGACGTCGGCACCTGGATGACGAAACGGACGTCGACTGCTGCGGTATGACGTTTCACGCGATTCCCGTCCTCCCGCATTCGCGCAGCTCGTTCGTCTATCAGCTTGACTCGCTCGTGTTCACCGGGTCGATCGTCCATGCCGGAACCCTCGGTGAGACCGCCACAGCGTTTGCGGAAGCGCTGCTTGTCGCAACCGTGAAGGACTACCTTTTCACGCTGCCCGAGGACACGCTCATGTTGCCGTCGGTGGGACCGCCGAGCACGCTTCTGGCGGAACGGACGCTCAGCCCGTACTATCGCGATCCGGCCGCAGCGAGCGAAGAATCGTCCTGAATCGCTCCGGCGGGGGGGCAACAAACCGGCGAACGCTCGCGTTCGGCTCCGGTTGGAGCTCCAGCATCCGGGCGTGAAGCATGAGACGGGCGTGCGGAAACCGCGGGTCGGGCCGGGCGTAGAGCGGATCGCCCAGAATCGGATGCCCGAGAAACTGCATGTGCACCCGGAGCTGGTGGGTGCGGCCCGTGGTGGGGTGCAGACGGACCAGGCTGTACGCCCCCTCGTACGTGGCGAGGACGCGATACGCCGTGGTTGCGTTTCGGGCGCCGGCGGGAACGTCGGGCTCGCCGGAGCCGTCGAGCACCGCTTCTCCCCGTACGGCGAACCGGATCCGGTTGTGCGGATCCCGCCCCAGGGGAGCCCGGATCTCCCCGCTGCGCCGCGACGGGACCCCTTTTACGATCGCCAGATACTCCTTGTGTATCGTTCGGGACGAAAACTGCTCCACAAGCCAGGCATGAATCTGCGGCGTCCTGGCGACGATCATGACCCCGCTGGTGTCCTTGTCGAGGCGGTGCACGATCCCGGGTCGTGGCGGGTCGCCGGAGTCATCGTCGCCGTCGTCGGTTGCAGAGGCGAAGAACCGGTCTCCGCTGTAGCGCCAGACCAGGGCGTGGACGAGCGTGCCGGTGTGGTTTCCCGCACCGGGATGCACCACCATGCCCTGTTCCTTGTCTATGACGATGTAGCCGGGTTCCTCCGCCAGGACGCGCAGTGGGATCGGTTCACCGGTGACATCAGTCGGCGGTGGCGGAAGGACGGTTCCCGATATGGTGTCTCCGGTATGGACCTTCGTCGCCCGCTTTGCCGGCGCGCCGTTGCGGGTCAGCCCCTGAAGCCGCTGCCGCAGCTGGCTGCGGTGGATGTGCGGCAGGGCGTCGGCGACGACGCGGTCGATTCGTTCGCCGTCCGATTCCGGCGGGCACGGAAAGGAGAACCGCTCCGTCACGGCTCCGCCGTCCGTTCACGGCGCCCGAGGAGGTAATCGGCGACGGCGATCCCCAGGCTGATGATCGCCCCGGAGACGATCAGTCCCACACGCTCATCGCCGGTGTAGCGGGGGCCGCTGTCCGGGGAAAGGAACCCGGGGGCGTACTCCGGCTGCGGCGAGCCCGCGGCGATGCTGTGATACGTGAATCGACCGACCTGATAGCTCAGCCCGCTGAGGATCATCGCGACGGGGAACGCCCCCAGGGCGATAATCTCGCCGCGCCGGAGATCTCGAGTCCACTGCGGAAACTCCTCGGGGCGGTAGGGCTCGGGCTCCAGTGTGTCGGTCCCGCGTCCCTGGCCGTCGCCCTGGGCCTGCGCCGCCAGGGGCCCCGCCGCAGGACCGGCGAGCACGACGAGAACAAGCACGGCGACTATGGGCACTGGTGGTGATCTACGGGTCCACGTCATCTGTCCCGCACTCCAAACAGTGCCGTCCCCACCCGAACCGTCGTGGCACCCTCGAGAATCGCGTACTCGAGGTCGTTGCTCATTCCCATCGACAGTTCCGCGAGATCGAGCTCCGGGAACGTGGTGACCAGCCGGTCCCTGAAATCGCGGAGTTGTGCGAACGCGCCCCGGAGACGCGCTTCCTCGCTGCTGATCGGCCCGATCGTCATGAGGCCGGCAACCGTGATGCGATCGAGGGAGCGCGTCGCGTCAACCAGCCGCCGCAGATCATCGAAGGTGTCGACCCCCTGCTTGCTCTCTTCGCCGGAGGTGTTGACCTCCAGCAGGACCGGCATGCGCCGGTCAACCTCCGTCAGGCGGTCGTTGAGGGCGACGGCCGTGCGTTCCGCATCGATCGAATCCACCGCGTGGTACATGCGCGCGGCGTCGCGCGCCTTGTTGCGCTGCAAATGTCCGATCAGGTGCACGGTGGCATCCGGTGGAAACAGATCCCACTTCTGAACGCTCTCCTGCACCCGGCTCTCGCCGAAAAGGCGGAGACCGCACGCCACCGCCGCGGCAAGGCGTTCCGGGGACTGGCGCTTGCTGACCGCCATCAGGCGTACGTCGTCGGGCGAACGTCCAGCCCGGACACAGGCGCTGTCCATGCGCTCGCGGATCCGGGCAAGGTTATCTGCAACGGTGTCCATGGGGCGATGATACCACTCCCCCGGGGGCGTTGACGAGAGTCAGGCGCGGGGATACCTTTCGGGTATCTATGAACGAATCACTATGGTCCGGGCGCCAGACCGCTACGTGGCGCAACAAGATCGGACTTGCCGAAATGCTCAAGGGTGGCGTGATCATGGATGTCACCACCCCGGAACAGGCCCGTATAGCAGCTGAGGCCGGTGCGCAGGCCGTAATGGCGCTGGAACGCGTACCCGCGGATATCCGCGCCCAGGGTGGCGTCGCCCGTATGAGCGATCCCGCCATGATCGAGGAGATCCAGAAGGCGGTGTCGATTCCCGTGATGGCCAAATGCCGGATCGGGCACCTCTCGGAGGCGCGGATCCTCGAGGCGATGGGTGTCGATTTCATCGACGAGAGCGAGGTTCTGACCCCCGCCGACGACCAGTACCACGTGGACAAACACGGCTTCAAGGCGCCCTTCGTGTGCGGCTGCCGAAACCTGGGCGAGGCGCTGCGACGCATCGGCGAGGGCGCGGCCCTGATTCGCACCAAGGGCGAGGCCGGAACCGGTGATATCGTGGAGGCCGTGCGCCACCTGCGGACGGTACACGCCGAGATCCGTTCGCTGCGTGACCTCCCGGCAGAGGAACTCATGACCCGTGCCAAGGAACTGGGGGCTCCCTACGACCTGGTCGCGGAGGTGGCGCAGACGGGAAAACTGCCGGTGCCGAACTTCTCCGCCGGAGGCGTCGCGACACCGGCGGACGCGGCGCTCATGATGCAGCTCGGTGCGGAAGCCGTGTTCGTCGGATCCGGAGTGTTCAAGTCGGACAATCCCGCACGGCGCGCTCGGGCGATCGTGGACGCGGTCGCCTACTGGGACGACCCGGCCAGACTGGTTGAGATTTCCCGGGGTATAGGCGAACCGATGACCGGGATCAATGTGTCGGTCATGCCGGAGGAAGATCGTCTCGCGGGACGTGGCTGGTAGGTCGATCGAACGCACACGCGACGGCGGCTTTGGCCGCCGTTTTTTTTGGATGAGTATATGAGCACAGTGGGAGTAATCGCGTTTCAGGGTGATTTTCACCGTCATCTGCAGGTGTTTGCGGAACTTGGTCTCGACGCACGACCGATCCGACGTCGCGAAGAGATCGCTGGTGTCGACGGACTGGTAATCCCTGGCGGCGAAAGTACGACGATCGGGATGCTCATGGATCGGTTCGGGTTGCTGCGGCCGGCGATCGACGCCGTGGCCGGCGGATTGCCGGTCATGGGGACCTGCGCCGGTGCGATTCTCCTGTCCCGTGAGATCGTCGGAACCGACCAGGTCCGTCTTGGCGTGCTGGATGCGGTGATCGAACGCAACGCGTACGGACGACAGGTTGACAGTTTCGAGGCTGCCATCGCCGTTCCTGAGCTCGGCGACGACCCGGTAACCGGCGTGTTCATCCGGGCCCCGCGTTTTGTGTCCGTCGGTTCGGGGGTCGAGGTGCTGGCACGGTTCGAAGATGCCCCGATCCTGGTGCGACAGGACCGCGTGCTGGCGCTGAGTTTTCATCCGGAGCTCACCGGCGACTACCGGATTCACCGGCTGTTCGCGTCGATGATCGTATCCGCCGGGGTATCCGCGTAGCCGATACGGATCGCGGGGCGGGTCCGCCCGCCGGAGAGGGCCCGGCTGCGCGGCTGCCCCTACACCGTTCGTCCGAGGTTGTAGTCGAGGAGCGCCGACAGTGCTGCGGTGCCCTCCTCGCCGAGGTCGAGTTCCGCGATGAGCCCCCGTGCCGCCGCCTCGTCCCGGGCGACGACGCGTTCCACCGTTTTCACGATACCGTGTTCCCGGAGAGCGGCGCGTACGGCCTCAATCTCCTCGGGACCCACGGCTTCGGCACCGAAGGCAGCCCGCACCGGCGAATCAGCCGGAAGCACGCGGAGGAGCGCGTTGCGAAAGGGGGTCTTCTTGTCCTCACGAATGTCGCTGCCCTCGGGCTTTCCGGTTTCATCGCTGGTGCCAAATAACCCCAACTGATCGTCGCGGATCTGAAAAATACGGCCGAACTGCTCGCCGAGGCGGGCGAGTTTCTGCAGATCCGCGTTCGGCGCACCCGCCAGGATTCCCCCGATCATCATCGGGAGACTGAACGTGTAGCGACCGGTTTTGTAGGTGTACACCTCGAGGATCGCCTCGTCGGTCGCTTCCGGGGCGTACCCGTGGTGCACGTCCTGCATCTGCGCCAGCCCCACCAGCGAGATCTCGCGGGATACCAGCGTCACGATGCGTCCCCGGGTTGCGTCGTCGACATCGAGGGTCCCGAGACGCTCGATCGCCAGGAAGGCGGCGATGTCGCCGACGCAGATCCCCATGGACAGCCCGTACTGTCGCCGCCGGACCAGGTCATCCACCGGTGCCGTCGCGGCGTACTGGCTGTGGACGGCGGCTCTGCCACGGCGCAGGTCATCCTGATCCATGATGTCGTCGTGGACCAGAAGAAACGACTGAAGGAGCTCCATGGCGGCACCTGCCTGGGCGGATGCGGCGGGGACGGTTTCTTCCGGATGGTACAGGCGGTAGGCAAAGCCGACGAGGGCCCCGCGGATGAGCTTGCCGCGGAGCGCGTACTCCGCGAGGCGGCGGGCGACATCGGAGCCCCAGGGCTCAAAACTGAGGGTGCGGGAGGGCGCCTCGCGGATGAACGATTCGAGTTCCCCGGCGACGGCGTCGCGGCTTTCCGTGATGGAGGAATGCATGGTGTATCAGCCTTTCAGCAGCAGATTGCGTTGAACAGTCCGGTGAAAACGATTCGTGCCCGGTTGGGTTTGACCTTGCGGTCGAACACCACGAACGGGTCGCTGGCGATCGTCTGTCCGGTCCACTTGTACATATCGCCGGCGGTTTTTATCGGGACACGATAACGTTTCGGGATCAGATGGTATCCCATTTCGGCCTCCGCCTGCCACTCGAGGTATCGGTCAAGCTGCGCCTGGACAAAACGACGGAACTCCTCCCGGTGTTTACCGGCCGTCTCCTCGGAGAGGTCGGGCAGTGTCGTTTCGGAAATGGGCAGGTAGGTTCGGCCGAGGCGATTGTCCTCGGCGATGTCCCGGATGAAATTGATGTACTGCATCGCCCGTCCCAGTAACCGCGCGGCATGACTGGCGTCTTCGTTGAGTTCCATGATTCGTGCCATGAACAGGCCGATGACCTCTGCGGAACCGTATATGTACTCCAGTGCTTCGGGAAGCGTTGCGTGCACGCGCTTCGAGAGATCCATGCGCATCGATTTCAGGAACGCCTCCACCCAGCGCTCCTCAAATCCGCGGCGGGCCGAGAGTTCGACGAACCCGTCGATGATCGGATCACCCACGGGGCCGGAGGACAGCGCCTGGTAGTACCGCCCGACGAACGCCTCGAACCCGGCACGGTCCTGCGGAACCGAATCAACGTAGTTGTCCGCCACCCGCACAAACCCATACAGGAGAAACACGTCGCTCCTGACCGGTTCGGGAAAGAACCGGGTGGAATTGAAATAGGTCCTGCTGCCCTGCCTGAACGTTTCGTAGTGAACCGCCGCTGTCTGCATGCGCCCCCTCCTCTGCTGTGCTGCCGTCAAGATACTAAGTATCTCCCGCCGGGACCAAGCCGGGGAACGACAATCTGACGCGTCTTGCGCGTTCAAAATCCGGCCGAAAAACTGTTGGTGGGCATAATTTGTGGTCTGAGACGTGCAAAATCGGCATAGAATTCCGGAATACTATTCAAAGTTCGGGTGAAAAACGATAAAAATCGACCCCGATCAGGGTCTTGCGCTTGACTTTCATATGGAGCAGTGAAAAACTGCTTGAAACCTTACGGTGAAGGGAGAAACTTCATGTATACCAAGACGGGTGCAGAGATCATCGTTGACATGATCCAACACCACGGTGTCGAGTACATCTTCGGGTATCCCGGCGGTGCAGCCATTCCGATCTTCGACGCGATCGTCGATTCGCCGGTACAGTTTGTCCTAACCCGTCATGAACAGGGTGCGACCCACATGGCCGACGGATACGCCCGCGCCACCGGGAAGCCCGCTGTGGTGCTGGTCACCTCCGGTCCCGGCGCCACCAACACCATTACCGGCATTCTCACGGCGCACATGGACTCTGTTCCAATGATCGTCATCGCGGGACAGCAGACGACGTGGAACCTGGGGATGGACGCGTTCCAGGAAGCGGACGTGTCCGGCATCTCCTACCCCGTGGTGAAGCACTCGTATCTCGTGAAGGACGCTGCGGATCTGCCGCGGGTCATGAAAGAGGCGTTTTACATCTGCCAGACGGGACGTCCGGGGCCGGTGCTGATCGATGTGCCGAAGGACGTATCCAGCGCCACGGTGGAAACCGACTACTCCGAGACGTTCGAGCTGCCCGGCTACTCCGTGCCCGGCGAAGGCGATCCCGACCTCGTGGAACGAGCCGCCCGGATGCTCGGCCGTGCCCGACGTCCGGTGATTCTTGCGGGTCACGGGGCCGTCATTTCCGGTGCCGACAAGGCGCTGGCGTACCTCGCCGAGAAGATGCAGATCCCGGTGGTAAACACGCTCCTCGGAAAGGGGGCGTTTCCGGAGTCCCATCCGCTCTCGTTGGGGATGCTGGGCATGCACGGTACCGCCTACGCCAACCGCGCCGTGGAGCACTGCGACCTGATCATCTCTATCGGGTCGCGGTGGGACGACCGAATCGTTGGCGATCCCAATCGGTTCGTTCCGAACGCCGAGAAGATCCACGTGGACATCGACGCCGCTGAGTTCGACAAGGTGTTGCCGATGGACCTGGCGATTCAGGGAGACGCGGCGCTCGTGGTGGATCAGATCGCCGCGATCGCGGAGCCCGGCGATACCGCCGACTGGCTCGCGCGCATCGAGATGTGGCGCCGCGAGTACCCGCTCAAGTTCAAGAAGAGTGGCAAGCTCAAGGCGGAACACGTCCTTGATGAGATCTATCGCCAGACGGAGGGCCGTGCCTACGTGGCCACCGACGTGGGGCAGCACCAGATGTGGGCGGCGCAGTACTATCTGATCGATCACCGCTTTCAGTGGATCTCGAGTGGTGGCGCCGGGACGATGGGCTTCGGCCTGCCGGCGGCGATCGGTGCACAGTTCGCGCATCGCGACGAAACCGTCGTGGCGATTCTCGGCGACGGCGGCTTTCAGATGACGATGTTCGAGCTGGCAACCGCCGTGATCAACCGGCTGCCGCTGAAGATCGTGATCGTCAACAACGCCTATCTCGGGATGGTACGGCAGTGGCAGGAGCTCTTCTTCGAGAACCGCCTGTCCGGCGTTGACATGGAGGGGAACCCGAACTTCGTGAAGCTCGCCGAGAGCTTCGGCGTGAAGGGCTTTCGTCTCCGGCGCAGCGCCGACGTCAAGCGCGTGATCGGGGCCGCCCTGGCCTACAACGACGGGCCGTGCCTGATCGATGTGGAAGTCGCCAAGGAGGACAACGTCTATCCGATGATCCCGTCGGGTGCGTCGTACGCCGACATGATCACGGAAGCTCCGAAGAAGAAACTGGCCAAGCCGGTGGGGAGTACGTAATGAGCAACATGAGCATGGCGCACGTGGCGCCGGATACCGAACGATATCGCAAGCACACGATCAGTCTGCTGGTGGCGAACCGTCCCGGTGTACTGATTCGGATCTCGCTGGTGTTTGCCCGGCGCGGGTACAACATCGACAGTCTGGTCGTCTCTCCCGCCAGCGACCCCGACTTTTCCATGATGAACATCGTGGCGTCGGGGGACGAGCGGACGCTGGACCAGATTCTGAAGCAGCTAAACAAGCTGATTGACGTCGTCCACGCCTCCGACCGCACCGGAGAGAATATCATCCAGCGGGAACTGGCGCTGATTAAGATCGCGTGCACCTCCGAGGAACGCGGCGAACTGCTCCAGCTGGCCCACGCCCTCAAGTGCGACACGATCGACCTGGACGACACCAGTCTTACCGTCCAGATCACCGGAACGAGTGAGCGCCTCGACAGCGCGATCAGCGTTCTGCGAACGTATTCGGTTATGGAGCTGGTACGAACCGGCAAAGTCCTCATGGCGCGCGGCAGTGAGATGACCGCGTAGACGCGCGATAGAGCGGAGAATTTTCATGAAACGCAATTTGTTCAATACGGTATGGGACATGCACAAGGTTACGACGCTGGATTCCGGGCAGGACCAGCTGTTCATCGGTCTGCACCTGATCCACGAAGTAACTTCGCCGCAGGCGTTCCAGATGCTCGAGGAACGCGGACTCAAGGTACTGCGTCCCGATCGAACCTTTGCCACCGTCGACCACATCGTCCCCACGGCAAGTCAGGAGCGTCCGTTCAAGGACCGTCTGGCGGAGGAGATGATGCAGGCGATCGAGCGGAACACCGAGAAGCACGGCATCGAGTTCTTCGGCCTCCACACCGACCACCAGGGCATCGTCCATATCATCGGGCCGGAGCTGGGACTCACCCAGCCGGGCATGACGATCGCCTGTGGCGACAGCCACACCTCGACCCACGGCGCCTTCGGTGCGATTGGATTCGGGATCGGTACCTCGCAGATCCGAGACGTTCTCGCCACGCAGACGATGGCACTCAGCCGCCCGAAGGTCCGGAAGATCGACGTCTCCGGCCGGTTGCGGCCCGGCGTCTACGCCAAGGACATCATCCTGAAGATCATCGCCGAACTCGGTGTCAACGGCGGTATCGGCTACGCCTACGAGTACAACGGTGAGGCGATCCACGCGCTGAGCATGGAAGAGCGCATGACGATCTGCAATATGAGTATCGAAGGCGGCGCCCGCGTCGGATACGTAAACCCCGACCAGACGACGTTCGACTACATTGAAGGCCGGCAGTATGCGCCCGCGGGTGAAGCGTTCGACGAGGCGGTGACGTTCTGGAAGAGCATCGCCAGTGACGCCGACGCTGAGTATGACGACGTGTTCAACCTCGACGCCGACCAGCTCGCGCCGATGGTGACCTGGGGCATTACACCGGGGCAGGCGATTTCGGTCGAGGATCGGATTCCCTCGCTCCGGGAGCTGCCGGATGAACAGCGTGAGACCGCAGAAAAGGCGCTGGCTCACATGGGATTTGCCGAGCGCGAGCCGATCAGGGGCAAAAAGATCGATGTTGCGTTCCTGGGAAGCTGCACCAACGGCCGCATCAGCGACCTGCGGGAGGCGGCGCGCATCGTGAAGGGGCAGAAGGTTGCCAAGGGTGTCCGCGCCTTCGTGGTACCCGGATCCAAGCAGGTGTCGATCCAGGCGGAGCGCGAAGGGCTCCCGGAGATCTTCCGCGAAGCCGGATTTGACTGGCGCGGCGCCGGGTGTTCGATGTGCCTGGCGATGAACCCCGACAAGCTGAACGACCGGGAGATCTCGGCGTCCAGCTCGAACCGCAACTTTGTGGGACGTCAGGGCTCCCCGATGGGCCGCACCCTTCTCATGAGCCCCGCCATGGTCGCCGCCGCGGCGATTACCGGTGAGGTATCCGATGTGCGGGAACTGGCGCCGTCGCCGGAACCGGTGGTCTGAGAATCAGCACGGAAAAGGAGCAACACGATGCAGGAAATCAAACACGCAATCAGTCACGTGGAAGGCACCGCCGTGGTGGTCGCAGGCAACGATATCGACACCGATCAGATCATCCCCGCCCGGTTCATGAAGGTCGTGACCTTTGATGGCCTTGGAGAGTACGCGTTCTACGACCTTCGCTTCACGGAAGGTGGCGAACAGAAGCCGCACCCGTTCAACGATGAGCGGTTTGCCGGCGCTTCGATCATGGTCGTGAATCGGAACTTCGGATGCGGGTCCTCGCGGGAGCACGCTCCGCAGGCGCTGATGCGGTCGGGCATCAAGGCCGTCGTGGGAGAGTCGTTCGCCGAGATTTTCGCCGGAAACTGTACTGCCATGGGCGTACCGGCGGTGATCCTGCCCCACGAGACGATCGTGGAAATCCAGAAGCGGATCGAGAGCGATCCGTCCACCATGCTCTCCGTCGACCTCCCCTCCTCAACGATCACGGTGGGGGACACGGAGTACACGTTCGATATGCCTCCCGCCTACCGGAGCGCGCTCATCGCCGGAAACTGGGACTCCACCTCGGTCCTGCTGTCCAACGTCGGGCTGATCGAGGAACGGGCGTCGCACATTCCGTATCTGTCCGGGTTCGCCGGGTAAGGGGGAGATCATGGCGGAAAACCTGAACCGGAAATCGTGGGTGATGACGCAGGGCGTGGAGCGTACCGCCAACCGGGCGATGCTCCGCGCGGTTGGATTCGGTGACAACGACTTCAAAAAACCGATTATCGGTGTTGCCAGCGCCGGGAGCGACGTCAGTCCGTGCAACGTACACCACGATCAGCTCGCGGAAATCTCCAAGCAGCGGCTGAAGGAACTGGGAGCGATGCCGATGAGCTTCCACACCTTCGTCGTCACCGACGGCGAGGCGATGGGACACGAGGGCATGAAGGCGTCTCTGGTCTCCAGGGATACGATCGCCGACGTGATTGAACTGGACGCCCACGGCCACCAGATGGACGCGCTGCTGGGGATCGGCGGGTGCGACAAGACGATCCCGGGCACGGTGATGGGCATGGCGCGCATGAACGTGCCGTCGGTGTTCGTGTACGGCGGGTCGATCGCTCCGGGCATCTACAAGGGCCGCAAGATCGATATCGTCAGCGCCTTCGAGGCGCTTGGTGCCTACTCCGCGGGGCGTATCTCTGAGGAAGAGCGCCACGGGATCGAGGCACACGCCTGCCCCGGCGCCGGCGCCTGCGGGGGCATGTACACCGCCAACACGATGGCATCGGCGATGGAGGCGATCGGGATCGGTATCCCGGGGAACGCCTCGGTTCCGGCGACGCACGAGCTGCGCACATGGGTGCAGCAGGCGAGTGCCGATGCCCTCTGGCACTGCGTGCGTGAAAACATCACGCCGCGCGACATCATGACCCGAAAGGCGTTCGAAAACGCGATCCGTGTGGTCATGGCGCTGGGAGGGAGTACAAACTCGGTGCTTCATCTCCTCGCCCTGGCCCACGAGGTGGACGTGGACCTCACGATCGATGAGTTCAACCACTTCTACGATACGACGCCGATTCTGACGGACATGAAGCCCGCCGGACGCTACGTCATGCAGGACCTCTTCGAGGTCGGCGGCGTGCAGATGGTCATGAAGATGCTTCTGGACCAGGGGATGCTGCACGGCGACTGTCTCACCGTGACGGGCAAGACCGTGGCCGAAAACCTCAAGGACGTGAAGGTCGCTCTGGATGGCCAGGATGTGGTGCACCCCTTCGATGCACCGGAACAGGATCGGGGACCGATCGCGATTCTGCACGGCAATCTCGCTGAAGAAGGCGCGGTGGTCAAAACGTGCGGTCTCAACGAGTTCGAGCACACCGGTCCGGCGCGCGTGTTCGACGATGAGGAGGCGGCGCTGACGGCGATCCTCAACGACGAGGTCAGCAAGGGCGACGTGGTGGTGATTCGCTACGAGGGGCCCAAGGGTGGTCCCGGGATGCGCGAGATGCTCGCCCCGACCGCGGCGATTGCCGGCGCCGGTCTCAGCAAGGACGTCGCTTTGATCACCGACGGACGGTTTTCCGGGGGATCCCACGGTATGGTCGTCGGCCACGTGGCGCCGGAGGCGCAGGTCGGAGGAACGATCGCCCTGATCCGCGACGGTGACATGGTGACCGTTTCCACGAAGAAAAAGGAACTGTCGGTGGCGGTGGATGACGAGGAGCTTGCGCGGCGCCGCGGTGAGTGGTCTCCGAAGGAGACAAAGTATCCCCGCGGTGCGTTGTGGAAGTTCGGGCAGCTGTGCAGTTCCGCCAGCAAGGGCGCCGTCACGAGCTGAGATCGGGAAACGGACGGTCTGGAAACAGCGCGTTCCAGGATGCCCCGACGAGCCCCCGGTATGCGTGACACTGGTCGCGGTGCCGGGGGCTTTTCTGTGCCCCCGTGAGGCCGGCGAGATCGTCGGCAACGTCACGGATCTCCGCGGACAGCGGCCGATCGCCGTTCAGGGCGGGTGAAACGGTCCGCACCGCCTTTTGAAGCGGCGCATCCTCCCCCACCAGGCCCGCCAGCTCTGCGGCCTGCACCGCAACGATCGCGTGCATCGCCGTCAGTTCCCTCAGCCGCGGGATCGTCTCGTACAGTGCGAGCGCAGCAAGGGTACTCATGCTCACGACATCCTGGTTGGCGCCGTTCGTCGACCGGCTTTCCAGCGCGTAGCGTCGCTGCGCCGACGCGCTGATCTCAGCGGTCAGTGCGGTCGCGCTGACCTGGAGTCCCATGAACCCGGAATGTCCGCCGGCGGCGGCACCGGTGAGAAACGGTGGCAATCCGTGGTTGAGGAGCGGATCGGTGACGCGGGCGATCTGGCGTTCCATCAGGCCGGCGGTGGTTGCGGCGGCGAAGGCGAGACGATCGGACGCCTCGGCCACGTACTGCCCGTGAAAGTTGCCGCCGTGGTACACGGTCCCCGGTTCGTCGAACACGGGATTGTCGGTGACGGCGTTCAACTCGCGCTCGAGTGTTGCCGCCACGGCGCGTACGGCCTCAACGGTCGGCCCCAGGATCTGCGGAATACACCGGAAGCTGTACGCCGCCTGAATCGATCGTTCGTGGGAAGCGTGATGGCCGCCGGCGCCGGTGCCGTCGTCGCGGGCAACAGGCGCCTGCGCCAGCCGTTCGCGGAGCACGTCGGCGACCGCCACCTGTCCGGGCTGGCCCCGGAGTCGGTGGATCGGCTCCGCCATCGCCTCCTCGGCGAGGCCCATGGAACGGACCATGAGCGCCATGCTCTCGAAAGCGATCGGGATGAGCATCGCAAGGTCCCAGAACGCGAGGGAGGCCAGAGCGTTGCTCGCACTGGTTCCGTTGACGAGGGCGAGTGCATCGCGCCGCGAGAATTCGTATCGCTGCAGCCCGTCGGGCCGAGGGTCTGCGGGGCTACCGTCGGGGTTGAGCCACGTTCCGTCGCCGGCGAGCGCCATCGCGAGGTGTGCCAGCGGCGTGAGATCTCCGCTGGCCCCGACGGAACCGTAGCGTGGAATCGCCGGCGCGCCGTCGGTTGCGAGGACGACGGCAAGTGCCCGCAGGAGGTCATCGGAGGCGGCGCTGTGGCCCCGCGAGAGCGTGACCAGCCGGTCGAACACCAGGGCCCGCGCCGCCCGCGGCGGCAACGGATCTCCGGTGCCGGTGGCAAGATGATGGACAAGGGCGAGCTGGTGCTGTCGGTCGTCGTCGTGTGCCGCATGGGACGCCAGAGCGCCGAAACCGGTGGAGTACCCGTAGACGGCGCGCCCGGCGGCCAGTGCCTCGTCCAGACGCCCGGCGCGACCCGAGGCTGCCTCGAGGTCTATCCCCACGGGTCCGGCGGAGGCCCGAAGGAGCTCGGTGAGCGTCGCGGGACGCCGGACGCCGACCGCCAGACGCGATGGTGCCACTGCTACTCGTTTTCCCGGCGATTGCGGACCACGCGGGCCCAGCTGTCCTTGAGGGTGACCGCACGGTTGAAAACGAGTCGATCCGGGCTGCTGTCTCTGGCGTCGTTGACGTAGTATCCCAGCCGGAGGAACTGAACCGGGTTCTCCGGGGCGGCCTCCGCGAGAGCGGGTTCGATCACACCCTGAAGCACGGTCCTGGACTGTGGGTTGAGGCCGTCGGTGAAGTCCGCGTCCGGCCCGATATCGTCGGGGTCCTCCTGCGTAAACAGCGGCTCGTAGAGTCGGAACTCGGCCGGCACCCCGTGATCCCGAGAGACCCAGTGGAGCGTGCCTTTGACCTTTCGACCGTCGGGGCTGTCGCCGCCACGCGTTTCGGGATCGTAGGTGCAGAGAATCTCGGTCACGGTGCCGTCAGCGTCGCGGACGACGTCCGTGCAGGACACGAAGTATGCGTACTTCAGGCGCACTTCCCGTCCAATGCCCAGGCGGAACCACTTCCGGGGCGGGTCGTCCATGTAGTCCTCCCGCTCCACGTACAGTGAACCGGTGAACGGTACGGAGTGCGTGCCCGCCGTGGGATCCTCGGGGTTATTCTCGGCCTCAAACCAGTCGACCTGGCCCTCGGGCCAGTTGGTCACCGTGAGCTTGACCGGATCGGTGACCGCCATATAGCGGTGCGCTCTGGGGTTCAGGTCCTCCCGGAGACTGAACTCCAGCAGCGCCAGGTCCACCGTACTGTTCGTCTTGGACACGCCGATGCGCCTGCAGAACGCCTTGATCGCCTCGGGGGTGTACCCGCGCCGACGCAGCCCGCTGATCGTCGGCATACGCGGGTCGTCCCAGCCGTCGACAAACCCTTCCTGTACCAGGCGCAGCAGTTTGCGCTTGCTCATGACCGTGTAGGTCAGGTTGAGGCGGGCAAACTCGATCTGCCGCGGCGTGGACGGTACCGGGAGATGGTCGATGAGCCACTCGTAGAGCGGCCGATGGTTCTCGAACTCGAGGGTGCAGATCGAATGCGTGATCCCCTCGATGGCATCGGACTGGCCGTGGGCAAAGTCGTACGTCGGGTAGATGCACCAGGTGTCTCCGGTCCGATGGTGATGGGCGTGCCGGATGCGGTAAAGGGCCGGGTCGCGCATGTTGATGTTGGGATGCGCCATGTCGATCTTGGCACGCAGGATGAGCGCGCCGTCGGCGAACTCCCCCGCCCGCATGCGGTGGAAGAGATCGAGGCTCTCCTCGATCGGCCGGTCCCGCCAGGGACTGTTCCTGCCGGGTTCCGTGGGCGTGCCACGGTACTCACGGATCTCTTCGGCGCTCAGCTCGTCGACGTACGCATGACCTTCGCGGATCAGGTGTTCCGCCCACGCGTAGAGCTGTTCGAAGTAGTCGGAGGCGTAGAACAGTCGGTCTTCCCAGTCGTATCCCAGCCAGCGGATGTCGTTCTGGATTGAGTCCACGTATTCGACTTCCTCCCGCGTGGGATTGGTGTCGTCGAACCGAAGATTGCAAACGCCGCCGAAATCCTCGGCGATGCCGAAGTTGAGAACGATCGACTTCGCGTGTCCGATGTGCAGGTACCCGTTGGGCTCCGGGGGAAACCGGGTGTGTACCCGGCCGTCGTTTTTTCCGGCGGCCCGATCCTCCGCAACCGCGGTGCGGACAAAGTCGAGACCCGTGCGGTCCGTGGCGGACGTTTCCTCGTGAGACATTTCCGTACTCCTCTTGTGATTCAACCGAAGGTGGTGTTGTCGAACCCCCACATGTGCCGTGGCGGCGACGCAAATTCGACGTACACGCGGTTGGCGGGGATCGTACAGCACTCGTTCATCAGTGCTGAAAGCGCGCGGGTGATTTCCGGTGTACGTTCCTCGGGCAGGCCGAGGCTCTTCAGGGTCAGCAGGCACGCGGGGTCGGCCGATCCACCGAATCGCAGGTCCATACCGCCTTCCACGATCACCATGACGTAGGACTCCGGTTTGCCCAGGAGCTCCGCCGTGCGCACGGAGGCGGTGTCGAGAAGCGCTCGCCGCTCCTCCGGTGCGAGGTCGACGTTGGTGCGAATTTCAAGCAGCGGCATCTCAGTGCTCCTGATCGCCGGCGAGCCCGATCTCGGCCGCCACCGCCTGCATGCCGGTGAGGGTCTCGGCGATCACCTCATCGAGGGGCTCTCCGAGGATCTCGGCGCCGGCGGCGATCAGCTCCCGGTTGGCGCCGGCGGCGAAGCTTTTTTCCTTCCATTTCTTCTTCACGGACTTCGGTTTCATGTCCAGGATGCTCTTCGACGGTCGAACCAGGGCTGTCGCCGTGATGAGCCCGGTGAGCTCGTCGATCGTGTAGAGTACCTTCTCCATGCGGTGTTCGGGCTTGTCGTCGGTGAACATGCCCCACGCGTGGCTGCGAACGGCCCGAATGTAGTCTTCCGGCCATCCGTGGTTCTGCAGAATCTCGGTCGTCTTGGCGCAGTGCTGCTCCGGGAACTGGTCCCAGTCGAGGTCGTGGACCAGGCCGATGATGCCCCACTTGTCCTGATCCTCACCGTAGCGGGCGGCGAAGTGCCGCATCGTTGCCTCCACGGCTTTCGCATGGTGGATGAGGTTTTCGCTCTTCGTGTACTCGTGCAGGAGCGCGAGGGCCTGTTCCCGATCTGGTGTTGCCATGCTCTGAGAATACCCGAAATCGGCGGACGGTGAAAACCTTGCCGCGGGCCTATCCGTCGAGACCGATTCGCTCCGGGGGGCGTTCCAGTTCGCCGAGAATCCACCGGCCAAGGTCAAGAAGGGCGGCGAACGCGGGATCACCGGCGTACCCGCTGGAGATGGCGATCGCGTAACGGATCGTGTCCCGGGCGATATCGGCGGTCGCGGGACGGTGGTGGTCCTGATAGCGGATCAGACCATCCATCCCCTTGAGAATCATCTTTCGCACCAGGAAGTATAGCGGCGCGTGGCGCTCCGCGAGCGCAAAATGGCCGTGGTGCAGCAGGAACCGGTGAAACACCCCGACGAAGCGTTCGTCGTACTCGTAGGCCCAGGCAACCACAGTGCGGACGACCGTTGCGTTTCGTCGCCGGAGCGAGGGACGCGACCGTACCCGGTAGTTCGCCAGGCCGAGGGACCGAAACCGGTAGAGAGCAGCAAACAGCGCGGGACGCGGAGCCAGCGACTGTGGAAGCCCCAGATCGACAAGAAGTGCGGTGGGATCGACGGCATCGGCCGCCTGCCGCCGGGCGCGCGCAGCCATCCATTCCTCGCGGAACTGCGCGAACTCTTCCTGCACGTACAGAAACAGCGCACCGTCGTCGCCGGAGTGATCGGGGTGGGTCTCCCGCAGCAACCGTCGGTAGACCCGGTCGACCTCGCGTTCGGTTTTCGGCGGTGCGCGACGAAGGCGCAGCAGGACGGCGTCCACGCCCTGCCGACTCGGTGACGGCTTGCGCTCAGTCGAATCGCTCATCGCGATAGACGACGACGGTCTCGACCGCGCCGGCGGTGTCGACATCGACGATACGGATGGCCGGACCACCGGGGAGCACACGAAACTCCTCCGGTTCGGGGTCGATTTGCATGTACGTCGATGGCGTGGTGTGCTGTCGGATCCCGTCGACGCGACTGTCCTCGCAGTGGTAGTGGCCACAAAAAAGCTCGATCGAGAGCGCCCGTCGGTGCCGGGTGAGTACGGCCCGCACGGCGTCGGCGTTTTGCAGGGGATAGGCGCCGTCCATATAGCGGTGGAATCCCGTAAGTACCGGATGATGGATCCA
Source organism: uncultured Spirochaeta sp. (assembly GCA_913030605.1). Taxonomy (GTDB): domain Bacteria; phylum Spirochaetota; class Spirochaetia; order DSM-27196; family Alkalispirochaetaceae; genus Alkalispirochaeta. Next base: position 16,591 of record CAJWEZ010000008.1, on the reverse strand, counting down.
AACGAGCACACCGGGTGGCCCCGCCCCGCGGGCGGCGGCGGCAGTGCGGGCCGTCAGGACGGCGTCGACCCACGCGAGCTGCCGCTCCTCGAGACGGCCCGCCGACGAGTCCAGCAGCAGCATCGGTACCCCGCCTGCGTCAACCTGACGATCGAGCCACGGAGTGTCTTCCCGGAGGGCGTAGCGGCGGCCGAAGGCGGCCCCGAAGGCGCTGCGATCATCGTGGTTTCCCGGGAGGAGCAGGTAGTCGCACCCCAGACCGGCGAACAGCGGCGGGAGCGCGGCGTACAGTTCCGGCGACCCGTAGTGCAGCGCCAGGTCGCCCGAAACGACGACCAGGTCGGGTCGTGCATCGCGGGCGGTGGCGACCGCCCACCGGGCGTTTTCCCACACGTCGATGCCGTGGGGCGTGCGTTCCTCCAGGTCGAGGTGGAGATCGGTGATCTGGACAATCCTCACGCCGGCAGTATGCCACGGTATCGGCGCACGTGTGTATCCGTGTATACTGCGCGGCATGAGTCGTCTGGTGTATCTCGATCGGTGGATGGTCGTCGTTGACAAGGACGCGGGAGAGGCGGTCCAGGGCCGCCGGCGCGACCAAAATGCCCTCCTCGCCCGGTGGCGGCGTGTGGTGGGCGACGGCGACCTGCAGCCGGCTCACCGGATCGACCAGCCCGTGGCGGGGCTCGTGGTTCTTGCCCGGGGCGCTGAGGCGTTCAGAACGCTGCAGGATGCGTTTCGCGAGGGGCGGGTGGAACGCGAGTACCTGGCGGTGGTGTCGTCACCGCCCGATCCGTCGGCGGGAGAGCTTGTCGATGAAATCGTCGTGGATGGTGCGTCGAATCGCAGCAGGATCGCCGCCGGCGGTCGCGTGGCGCGCCTTTCCTACGAGACGGTGGGCGCCACAGACCACCACACGGTGCTCCGTGTCCGTCTGGGGACGGGTCGGCACCACCAGATTCGGGCGCAGCTCGCGCACCATGGGTGTCCGGTGGTTGGCGACACCAAGTACGGTGCGCGCCGTCCCCTGCGGGACGGGGGCATTGCGCTGCTCGCCGCGGGCCTGGTGATCCCGCACCCCGCCGTGCCGCTTTCCATACCGCTGCGGGCGGCGTATCCGCCCGGGGCATTGTGGCGTGCCGTCGAGGCCACCGTCAGTTAGGCCTTCCCCGCACCAGCGGCCCGCGGACCGGGTCGCCCCGTCGCCCGGATCAGCCGTCCGAGTCGGCGGTTCTGTCGTCGCCGAGGAGTCGGTGTTCGATCGCGGTTGCGATCGAGTGCATGAGGTTCACATCGGTCTGCCCCGCGGCACCGATCCGTTCCACCATGCGGTGAAACCGCGCCCGTCCGGTGTCGAATCCCAACGCCGGAAGAATCCGGTGTGCCTTGTCCACCAGAGCCTGCACGCTGCGGGGATCGGCATCCCGCTGGCGGGGCTTCGCTGCATCCACGGTGAGCGGCGAGAGGGCGTAGGCATACACCATCACCGCCTGCCCCAGGTTGAGAGACGGATACGGCGCACGCATGGGGACCAGGCTCACGATCTGACACCGGTGGAGTTCGGCGTTGCTGAGTCCACTCTCCTCGCGGCCGAACACCAGGGCAACGCGACTCCCACGATCCCCGTTGGCGATCATGTCCCGCAGGTCGTCGGGGGTGTAGTAATCCCGCCGTTTACCCCGGCGCCGTCCGGTGGTGGCGACGGCCAGTTCAACGTCGCGGAGAGCGTGTTCCAGGGATTCGCAGCTCCGCGCGTTCTCAAGAATCTCCGTCGAGCCATGGGCAAACGCACGGGCGGTTGCCTCGTGCCGGATCCCCGGTGCGCCTACGATTCGCAGGTCCCGAAACCCCATCGTGTTCATCGCCCGGGCGGCAGCTCCCACGTTTCCGGGACGAGCGGGTTCCACTAGAACGATCGAGATCTCCACGGACGACTACCTGTGCGCCGCGGGACAATCGAAAAAGACGAAACTCCCGTTCGGGCTCTCCATGACGATCTCCTCGAATGCGATGCGCACAACTCCGAGGGTGGGCACGTTTTCCAGTCGTGCACCGCAGAGGAGCTCAACTGCCTCGGTGACACCAGGGTTGTGCGCAACCAGCCAGACATCGTCGTGTTCGAGGAGTGCCGAGGCTGCGAAATCCCAGATCACCTCGGCGTCGGCGAGGTAGAGTGCATCATGAAACTCGGCGACGGATGACGCGCGGGCGCCCGCCTGTGACAGGCTTTCCACCGTCTGGCTCACTCGCGTGGCGACACTGGCGAGGACCAGCTGGGGATCCGGAAAACGGCCTGCGAGCATACGTCCCATCGTCTCGGCGTCGGATCGCCCCCGGTCCGTGAGTCCGCGTTCCTCGTCGGCGAGCCCGCCAGGGTGCGCCGATTTCGCGTGTCGGACGATTGTCAGGTACTTCACGGCAGCGAACTCCCGTAGGCGCGGGTCAGTGCGACTATCATATTCGCCACGTCGGCGACGGCAGCGGTTTCCCGGACCGAGTGCATCGCGAGCATCGGTATTCCGATGTCGACTCCGCGCACGCCGAGGCGCGCGGCAACCGCCGGCCCGATCGTCGATCCGGCGCGGATGTCGGAGCGGTTCTGCAGGTACTGGAGCGGAACCTCGGCGTCACGACAGACCGCGGCGAACCAGCCCGAGATGTCCAGATCGGCGACGTACCGCCAGATTGCGCTCTTCTTCACAACCGGTCCGCCTCCGAGCCGGGGGGCGTATCCGGGATCGTGTTTCTCCGGATAGTTCGGGTGGCGCGCGTGTGCGGCGTCGTTGCTCAGGAGCACCGAGCGGGCGACCGTGCGGTCCCACGCATCGGGAGCGACATCGAGGGCTGCCACCACGCGGCGAAGCACGGACTCGAGGAGCGCGCCGGCGGCGCCAACGCTGGTTGCGCTGCCGATCTCTTCGTGATTGAAGAAGACCGCGACCTGGGTATGGTCGGCGGATGGATCGGCCGCCGCGATCGCCTCCGCCACCGCGTAGCATCCGGCGAGGTTGTCGATCCTGGGGCTGACCACGAGTCCGTCGTCTCCTCCGAGGACCGTCGCCGGCGCGGTGGGTACCAGGTACAGCTCGGTATCGACGATGGTGTCGGCGTCGACACCGGCGGCGTCGGCAATACGGTCGTACAACTGCTGTTCCGGGGTCGGGGAATTCTCGTCCGACTCGGGGTCACCATCGGGAGGGTTCGCAGCGGGGCCGAAGACCGCCCGGAGGTGGTCCTGACGATTGTAGGACACGCCGTCGTTGACCTCGCGGTTGAGATGAATCGCGAGATTCGGAATGACCGCCATGGCGCGACGGATCGCAACCTGGTGGACACGGGGCGTGCCCTCCCCATCGACCGCCACGATTCGTCCGGCAACGCCGAGTTCGCGGTCGAGCCACGTGGCGAGGATAGGCCCCCCGTATACCTCCACCGGAACCTGCAGCAGGCCGTCGGCGACGGTTGCGGATCGCGGTTTCAGCTGCGGCGACGGGCTGTCGGTATGGGCGGCGGCGATAATTGCTCCGCTTTCGGCAGGTGTCGCGCGTCCGACCCGGATCGCGACAACCGACCCGCCGTGCTCAACATACACGCGGTCCCCGGACGAGATGTTCCACGAATCGCGGAGCTCCAGCTGCCGGAACCCGCGTTCGGCGAGGCGTGCTGCGGTCAGCTGGGCGGCGTGAAAACTGCTTACGGATCCATCGAGAAACCGTACAAAGTCATGTGTCTGCATGGTGATGCTTCTCCAGTGCTGTGCGAATTGTGCGGACATCGTCTGTGACGATACCGTCTACGCCGCGCGCCGCCAGGCGCACAGCTACCTCCGGTGCGTTGATCGTCCAGACATCCACCGCCAGGTCGACCGCATGCAGATAGCGGATGAACCCTCTCCACGTGAGGGGAATCAGACCGTGACGCGGAGGAATCTGAACCCGGTGCGCCGGCGTGGTCGGCCGTTCGCGGCGAAGGAACGCCCCCAGGAGCGCTCGGACCTCATCGGGAGCAGCGGACGTCTCGACCTCCGGTGCGATCGATCGGAAGAACTGGAGCGCAGCGGGAATGAAACTTGCGACCGTGGTCCGGGCAACGGCGTCGTAGCGGCGCAGGATCTCTGCCACGGCGCGGGCCAGTTCGTGATCCGCGGACTTGAGGTCGATGTTGAGCGGGGTGTCGCCGCACGCCTCCATCACCTCCTCGAGAACCGGAATGTGCACCCCGTCGTGAGGAACGCCGTTCGGGTCCAGCAGTCTGACCCGCCGCAGCTCCGCCGCGCCCAGCGAGTGGACCGCTCCGGACCCATCGCTCACCCGGTCGATTCGATCGTCGTGGATCACCACAACCCGCCCGTCGCGGCTGAGCCGCACGTCGAGTTCCAGGACGTCAGCGCCGGCGGCGCGTCCATCAAGGAATGCGGGTATTGAATTCTCCGGATAGCGGCCCGCGGCGCCGCCGCGGTGGCCGAGTATCCGGACGGATGTGTCATTCATTGGCGGTAGTGTAGCCGGTGGCCGGTCGATCGTGTCAACGACGCCGGCAGCACGGCAGGGGCGCCGCGCGCGGTGGCACGGCGGCGCCCGAACCACCCCGGCGTCAGTGCTCTTCCTGCTCCTGGTAGGTGGAGGCGGCGATGATATCCTCGGCGATCTTTCCCTGGACCGGATCGTAGTGATCGAAGGTCATCTCGAAACTGCCGGTACCGGCGGTCATCGACTTGAGGTCGATCGCGTACCGCAGCATCTCGGCCTGGGGTACCAGTGCGTCGATCTCGACGATTCCGCCACCGAGCTGCTCCTGTCCCAGGACACGCCCGCGCTTGGAGCTCATGTCGGAGAGGACGTCGCCGAGGTACTGGTCCTCGATGAAGACCGATAGTTTCATCACCGGCTCGAGGAGGACGGGGCCGCATTCCTGCATCGCCTGCTTCAGGGCGCCCCGTGCAGCGATCTTGAACGCCATTTCCGAGGAGTCGACCGGGTGCTCCTTGCCGTCGAACAGCACGACGCCGACATCCCGAACGGGATACCCCGCCAGGACACCGTGTTCCATCGCCTCGTGGAATCCCTTTTCGATGCCCGGAATGTACCCCTTGGAGACGGCACCGCCCTTGATCTCGTTGGCGAAGTCGTACTCCTGCCCACGGTCGAGGGGCCGGACGCGAATGTGCACCTCACCGAACTGCCCATGGCCGCCGGACTGCTTTTTGTGACGGTAGCTTGTCTCGGTGGACTTGGTGATCGTCTCGCGGTACGCCACCCTCGGCGGTCGCGTTTCCACCTCGATCTTCTGGGAAGTTTTGATCTTGTTGAGAATCGTGTTGATGTGCAGTTCGCCCATGCCGGCAATGACTGTCTCGTGGGTCTCCGGATCGAACGTCACGGTAAACGTCTTGTCTTCCTCGGTCACCCGCACGAGCTGCTCGTTGAGTTTGTCTTCGTCCTTTTTGCTGCCCGCCGAGATCGCGAGACTGTACACCGGCGACGGCAACTGCAGCGGTCGAAAATGCATAAACACATCCGGCGCGTGGAACGTGTCGTTGGTGTGGGCGTCGTTGATCTTGGCGATGACACCGATGTCACCGGCGTCCAGTTCGTCGACGTCGGTCAGTTTCTTGCCAAGGGCCGTGTAGATCTTGCCGCCCTTCACCTTCTTGCCGTCCCGGTCGATTACGAACTCCGTGTCGGAGCGCAGCACGCCGCCCATGACCTTCACAAACGAAAGCTTGCCGCTGAACTGATCCAGCGTGGTCTTGAAGTTGAGGGCTGCAAAGGAGGTCTCGGCGCTGACCGTGTAGTCGGACTCGTTGCCCTCCTGGTCCACGACAACTTCGGTGACACCCGCCGGAGACGGAGCGGCCCACGTCAGAAAGTCGAGAAACACCTGCAGGCCGGAGTTCTGGAGGGCACTCCCGCAGAACACCGGGACGATCTTGTCGTCCCTGAGGCCTTCCGTGATGCCCCGATGGATCTCGTCCTCGGTGAGCGACTCCTCCTCGAGGTACTTCATCGTCAGCTCATCGTCGCCTTCGGCGGCCGCTTCTACCAGCTGCGCGCGGTATTTCTCGATGTCGGCGGCCATCGAATCCGGGATGTCGGACTTCTTCTCCGCCCCGTCGCCGGCCATCCATGCGACGTTTCCGATGAGGTCGACAACGCCCGAGAAATCGCCGGCGCTGCCGATTGGAATCGTGATCGGTACCAGCGTCAGGTCGAACTTGGCGCGAAGGTCCTCGAGAACCGCGTCGTAGTCCGCGCGCTCCTCGTCCATCCGGTTGATGAAGATCATCCGCGGCATATTGCGCCGGTCCAATCGCCGCCACAGCTTGATCGTTTCGATCTGTACGCCGGCGCGGGCGCCGACCATGATGACCGCGGATTCAGCCGCCCGGAACGCCGTCACGACCTCGCCGACGAAATCGGACGAGCCGGGGGTGTCGAGGATGTTGACCTTGTGGTCGTTCCACGGAATGTTGGACAGGGAGGTGTGGATGGAGATCCCATTCTCGATCTCCTCGGGAGTATAGTCACTCACCGTTTTCCCTGATTCAACCGTCGCCGGTGCCGAGATTGCCGAACCGGCAACCAAAAGCTGTTCGACGAAGGAGGTCTTTCCGGTTGCGCCGTGTCCAGCAACCGCGATGTTCCGAATCTTGTCCGTGGTGTACGCCATGAACGCTCCTTCACTGTGAAATGTGAGCGTCTATTCTCAAATGGGTCTCAGGCGTTGTCAAGTGAAAGGATGCCCACGCCGGGAGGGATGGCGCGGGCCCGCGGTGCCGACAACGCAGCGCGGGCGGCACCGGGGCGGTTACATCTGCTTGTCGCTGGGCGCGAAGTGAGAGAACTCCATGGCGTAGTTGCCGCGTCCCTGGGTCGTGCTCCGCAGCGCCGTGCTGTATCCAAACATCGCTCGCAGTGGCGCCTCCGCCGCGATCTGTTCCGCCGCGGGACGGCTTTCCACCGCGTGGACCAGGCCTCCGCGGGTGGTGATTCCGCTAATCACATCCCCCATGAACTCTTTCGGGGTCATGACCGTTACGTTCACGACGGGTTCCATGAGCTGAGCGCCGGCGTCGCTGCAGGCGGTGTCGAAGCCCACCGATGCCGCCGCCTCAAACGCGAACTCCGTCGCAGTCAGTTCGTCGTAGGATGCGTTCACGAGCTCCACGCCGATGTCGATGACCGGATAGCCCCACCGGATACCGGAGTTGAACGCCGCGGTGATGCCGCGTTCGACGGCGGCCGCGAACGGAGTCGGGAGTACATCCGGTTTGACCAGGTTCTCGAAGGTGTTCCCCTCGCCCCGGCGCCGCGGGTACACCCGGAGCGTGATATCGGCCCGGTTCTCCTTGCCTCCGATAATGCGGTCGAACTTTTCGCGGTGGGTAATCTCCCCGGTGATCGTCTCACGGTAGGTAACCTGGGGGTTGCCGACCTTGGCGTGCACCTTGTAGTCCGAAACGATGCGGGTGACAAGCACGTCGAGGTGCAGCTCTCCCATACCGGAAATGATCAGCTCGCCGGTATCCTGGTCCTCCTTCCACAGGAAGGTGGGATCCTCCCGTGTCAGGATCGCCAGCACGTCCTTGAGGCGATCGCGCTCACTCAGCGTCTGAGGTTCGATTGCAACCGAGATGACCGGTTCCGGAAAGTGCATGCGCTCCAGAACCACCGGGCGACCCTCGCTTCCGATCGTATCTCCCGTCTGCGCAAGCTTGAACCCGACGACGACGGCGATGTCGCCTGCCTCGATCCGGTCGACCTGTTCGGTACGGTTGGCGTGCATTCGCAGAATGCGATTGACGCGTTCGCGTTTGCCCTGGTTGTGGTTGAAAATCGCAGAGCCGGACTTGAGCGTTCCCTGGTACATGCGCACGAAGGAGTAACTGCCGGCGTCGCGGTCAGCCTGAATCTTGAACACCATGCCGACCGCCTGGCCGTCGAGGCTGCGGTCCACATCCACTATGTCCCCGGTCTTGGGATGATGCCCCTGGATCGGAGGCAGTTCCTCCGGCGCCGGCAGGAAATCGATCACTGCATCGAGCAGCGGTTGTACGCCGATGTTCCGAAGGCTTGCACCGACGTGAACCGGAAACAGCGTTCGTGCCATCGTCTGCTCCCGCAGCACTTCCTTGATCAGCTCGACCGGCACCTCCTGATCCTCCAGGACCAGTTCGGTAATCTCGTCGGAATAGGCCGACACCGCGTCGATCAGCTTCTCCCGCCATTCATCCGCCAGAGGACGGAGTTCATCGCGGATGGGGTGCATTTCGAAGGAACGCCCCTGGTCGTCTTCGTGCCACCGGCGTTCCTCCATGGTGAACAGGTCGATAACCCCTTCGAACTCGTTTTCCCGACCGATCGGGATCGAAAGCGCAACCGGCACCGCCCCCAGCTTGTCCCGAACCTCGGCAAGGACGGCGAAGAAATCGGCGCCGATCCGGTCCATCTTGTTGACGAATCCGATGCGTGGCACCTCGTAGGCATTGGCCTGACGCCAGACGGTCTCGGACTGCGGTTCAACGCCACCGACGGCGCAGAAGATCGCGATTGCGCCATCCAGAACGCGGAGGCTGCGTTCGACCTCGGCAGTGAAATCGACGTGACCCGGGGTGTCGATAATGTTGATCTTGTGATCGCGCCAGAACGTGGTGGTCGCCGCCGAAGTAATCGTGATACCGCGGTTCTGTTCCTGTTCCATCCAGTCCATTGTGGCGGCGCCGTCGTCAACTTCGCCGATTCGATGGGACTTTCCGGTGTAGTACAGAATCCGTTCGGTCGTCGTGGTTTTCCCGGCGTCGATGTGCGCCATGATGCCGATGTTGCGTGTCTTCTCTGCCATAGTGCGGTGCGGAGCATAGCATACCCGGGCACCGCGTGACAGCTACCCGTACGGCCGTACCGATCGGGTGCCCCGTGACGCACGGTGCGGGCGACGCGCGGGTACCGGTTGCTCGCACCCCGGAGGCCGTCACCATTGACAGGTCCCGGGGGCCCTGCTATATTCCCGCTACCTTCGGGCGAATAGCTCAGCTGGGAGAGCGCCTGCCTTACAAGCAGGATGTCGGGGGTTCAAATCCCTCTTCGCCCACACGGCACGTGCCACCGACCCGGACGCTCAGGCGTCCGGGTTTTTTTGTGACCCGCGCCGTCTCGCCCAGTGACCGCCGTTACCGCCGCTACCGCCGGCACCGCCCTCACCGCCGGTCGATGGGAGTGTAGGTCCGGCGTCCCAGGATGTTTTTGTATGCAGGCCGGATAATGCGCCCACCGCTCACCAGTTCCTCGATCCGGTGGGCGGACCAGCCGGCGATGCGCGCCACGGCGAAGATCGGTGTAAAGAGTTCCTCGGGGATATTGAGCATCGAGTAGACCAGACCGGAGTAGAAATCCACATTCGGAGCGATGATCTGCTCGGTCCGCTTCTCCTCGCGGAATACCTCCGGCGCCAGGCGCGCGACACGATCGTAGAGTTCCATGCGCGCGGTCTCTCCGTGTTCCGCCGCGAGTTCCCGCGCCTTGGAGCCGAGCAGGACCGCGCGGGGGTCGGACAGCGTGTAGACGGCGTGCCCGACACCGTAGATCAGGCCGGAACGGTCGAAGGCATCCTTCCGGAGAATCCGCCGGAGATAGTCGGCCACCTGGCCGTCGTCGGACCAGTCGTCGACGTTGGTTTCGATATCGCGCATCATCGCCCGCACGTGGCCGGCGGCGCCGCCGTGTTTGGCCCCCTTCAGTGAGCCCACGGCGGCGGCCACGGCGCTGTAGGTGTCGGTTGCCGCGGAGGAGACAACGTGGATCGTGAACGCACTGTTGTTGCCCCCGCCGTGCTCGGCGTGGAGGACAAGCGCCAGGTCCAGCAGTTCCGCCTCCAGCGGGGTGTACTCCTGCGTCGGTCTGATCATCGACAGGAAATTCTCCGCCGTGGACCGGCCGGGATCCGGACTGTGAAGGTACAGACTCTCGCCGTGGTGATACCGGCGTTTGGCGTGATAGCCGTACGCCACCATAGTCGGGAATCGTGCGATCAGTTCGACCGACTGTCGAAGGACGTTGTCGATCGCAAGGTCCTCGGGATTGTCGTCGTAGGAGTACGCCGCCAGCACCGATCGCGCCAGCTTGTTCATGATGTTGGAACTCGGGGCGCTGAGGATCATGTCCTCGGTGAATCCGTCCGGTAGCCCACGCCGTTCGCCGAGGACGGAACAGAACTCGTCGAGCTCTCCCCTCGTGGGCAGGCGTCCGAACAGCAACAGATAGGCCGCCTCCTCGAAGCCGAACCGGTGATCGGACTGAAATCCCTGAACCAGGTCTGTGACGCTGATACCGCGATACGAGAGGCGGCCCTCGTCCGGCATGCGCTCCTGGTCATCGATGTAATAGCCGTGAACCTCACCGATTTCGGTGAGGCCGATCAGAACGCCGGTACCGTCGTCGTTTCGCAGGCCCCGTTTGGTGTTGAACCGCCGGTGAAGCCCCGGATCGATCGTGTTGTGCCGGGCCGCCGCCTCGGCGTGTCGCGCGAAAAAAGAGTTGTCCAACATAAGTATGCAGTCAACATAGCATACCTATGCACGATCGCCAAGGTCCTGCCGTTCGTAGACGAGTTCGAAAATCTGATGTCCCTTTTCGAGCCCCTTGCGCTCGAACGCGGTTTGTGGACGCCACTCCTGGGGCGGCGCGAACCTGTCGCCGTAGCGATTCCGGAGGACCGGTGACTCGTCGAGAACGTGGCGCATCTGGAGGGCGTAGTCCTCCCAGTCGGTCACCGTGTAGAAGTAACCGGTCGGCGTCAACAGCGGGGCCACAAGCTCCGGGAAGCCCGGGCGTACCAGTCGCCGTTTGTGGTGGCGTTTCTTGGGCCATGGGTCGGGAAAAAACAGGTGCACGCCGTCCAGCGTCGCCCTGGGGATGAGTTGGTGGCAGACAACAACGGCGTCGTAGCGGACGACGCGGACGTTGGTGAGTTCCCGTTCCTCGATCTGGCCCAGGAGACGGCCCACGCCCGGCTTGTGGACCTCCACGCCGAGAAAGTCCGTGTCGCGGTGCGCCTGCGCCAGTTCCGCGAGCTCGAGTCCCATGCCAAACCCGATATCGAGTATGCGTCGCGCACCGGTACGCTCGAAGAGGGATTCCCAGTCGAGCGGCCCCCGGTCTTCCTGCCCCTCGAAGGGTACGCAGTACTGAGGCGCCAACCGTTCGTAGGCGCGCTTCTGGTGCGGACTCATGCGAGCCTGCCGGATTACAAAACTCCGGTTCTCGCGCAGCTTCTGGATCGCTTCTTCGTTCATCGTCGGCTCCATGTGTGCGCGCCTCCTAGAGAAGCTGGGCGAGGCGCCCGCGGATGAACTCCGATTTCTCCTTCAGACCGACGCGCCCGGTGTCCATGATCAGAACGTTGGCCTGGTTCGGATCCAGGCGAACGTTTCCCCCTGAGTTCTGGATCAGCGACAGTACCCGATCCACCGATACCGAGGCAACCTTGCCGAACTCCACGTGCAGCGCTCCGCGGCGCTCCTTCATGGATGCGATATGGAGTCTCCGGGCGAGAATCCGGATTTCGGCAAGCGAGAGGAGACTCTGGACCTCCTCGGGCATGGGGCCGAAGCGGTCCTCGATTTCCGCAACCAGCGACTCCATCTGGCTTTCGGTGGATACGCCGGCGATCTTCTTGTAGACCTCCATCTTTTCCATCGGCTCCTCGATGTACCCGTCGGGGATAAACCCGGTGTACTCCAGCTCCAGGTACACCTCGTCCTCCGCCGCAGCCTCGGCGTCGGTGTTTCGCTCGCGGATCGCCTCGTCGAGCAGCTTGAGATACAGGTCGAAGCCGACGGAGAGGATGTCACCGCTCTGCTGGCTCCCCAGCAGGTTCCCGGCGCCGCGCACCTCCAGGTCCTTCAGCGCGATCTTGAATCCGCTGCCGAGTTCGGTGAAGTCGCTGATGATTTGAAGGCGCTTCATTGCCAGTTCCGTGAGGGCGCGCTCTTCCGGATAGAACAGGTAGGCGTAGGCGACCTTGTCGCTGCGCCCCACCCGTCCGCGCAGCTGATACAGCTGGGATATGCCGTACATGTCGGCTCGGTCGATGATGATCGTGTTGACGTTGGGAATATCGATGCCGTTTTCGATGATCGTGGTCGCCACGAGGACCTGAAACGCCCCGTGGATGAATCGGTGCATGATATCCTCGAGTTCCGAGGAGCTCATCTTTCCGTGAGCAAACTCAACCATCACCTCCGGCACGAGATTCCGGACAAACTGCGTCACGTTCTCCAGTGTCTCGACGCGGTTGTGCAGAAAGAACACCTGTCCGCCGCGATCCACTTCGCGACGTATGGCCATCGCGATATCCTCTTCGTTGAACTCGGAGATCACCGTGCGGATCGGGTGCCGGTTGTGGGGCGGCGTCGTGAGCAGGGACATATCGCGAATCTGGAGGAGCGACATGTGGAGCGTTCGGGGAATCGGCGTCGCCGTCAGGGTGAGCGTGTCGACATTTGTCTTTAGTTCCTTCAGGCGCTCCTTGGCCTTTACCCCGAAGCGCTGTTCCTCGTCGATCACCAGAAGCCCCAGGTCACCAAAGTTCACGTCCTTCTGCAGAACCCGGTGCGTGCCGATCACCACGTCAAGTTCGCCGGCCTCGAGTTCCTTCAGGACCTCACGCTGCTTCTGTCTGGTGACGAACCGCGACAGCATGCCGATCTTCACCGGAAAGCGCTCGAAACGCTCCACCATGTTCTCATAGTGCTGCTCCACGAGGATCGTCGTCGGCGCCAGGAGCGCAACCTGCTTGCCGCTGATCACCGCCTTGAACGCCGCCCTCAGGGCGAGTTCGGTCTTGCCGTACCCCACGTCGCCGCACACGAGGCGGTCCATCGGCTGCGGACGCTCCATGTCCTGTTTGATCTCGGCGATGCAGCGCAACTGATCCTCGGTTTCCTCGTAGGGAAACGCGGACTCGAACTCGAGTTGCCACTCGGTGTCCTCGGGAAATGCGAAACCCTGAACCTGTTTCCGCCGACTGTAGAGGCTGATAAGGCGATCGGCTAGGTCCTCGACGTTCTTGCGAACCGAGCTTTTACGCTTTTCCCAGCTCTTGCCGCCGATGCGGTCGAGTCGCGGGTTCTGCCCGCCGGAGCCGATGTAGCGCTGGATCAGGTTGACCTGCTCGATCGGGGTAAAAACCACCTCCTGATCCGCGTATTCCAGCTGAATGTAGTCCCGTTCGTTGCCCGCCGCGTTCATGCGGGTGATACCACGGAAAATGCCGATCCCGTAGTTCACGTGGACGACGTAGTCGCCCTCATCCAACTCGACAAATGTGTCGATGGGGGCACTTTCCACCTTCTTGAGGCTGGCTGGGGCGCGCTTTCGACGGCCGAAAATCTCGTTCTCCTGGACCAGAACGAAGCGCTGGTCGGGAAGACCGAAGCCGCCGGACACGTGGCCCGCCGAGACGATCACGTCGAGGTCCCGGAGAAGGTATTCAATGCGCTTCTGCTGCGCCTCCGTATCCGCCATGACAAAAACGCGGTTGCCGCTGGCGATCAGACTGGAGAGTTCCTCTTTGAGGTAGCTCACGTTCCCGAAGAACGAACGCGGCGGATCGCACGCAAAGCGCAACGCAGCGGTGTCGTCGGCGTCCGCCAGGGACTCGAAGACCACCGTGCGGTCCGTGGAGCGGGCCATCAGGTCGTCGACATTGGCAAGCACGCGTTCCGGTCGCGGCAGGGGGCGCCGGAAGTGCTCCTGCGCGAAGACCGTCTCGAACTCCTTCCGGTAGGCCTCCCATCCGGCGATGATTCGCTGACGATCAACCCACACGAGGCGGACGTCCCGATGAAGGTAGTCGAGCACCGTCTGGCCGTCGGAGAACGCCGCCGCCGCCCAGTACGGTCCCGGCTCCCTGCTGGCCGCGAGTTCCGCGGCGAATTCGTCGCGCTTGTGGCGAATCTCGCTGGAGGCCCCAACCACCTCTTCGAGCCGCTGCATCGCCTCTTCCGTCCACAGGACTTCCCGCATCGGGTGCAACTCAACGAAATCCTGCTTTCGGAGCGACGCCTGGTTGGTCGGGTCGAACAGACGAATCTCCGAGATTTCGTCGAAGTCGAACACGAGGCGCACCGCCTCGTCCCATCCTGGCAGGAATACGTCGAGAACTTCTCCGCGGAGGGCAAACTCGCCGTGGACGCTCACCCGGGGGACACGCCAGTAGCCCATGTCCGTCAGGCGACGCGACAGATCCTGAGGGTCGATCGTTTGACCCTTTTCCAGCGCCGTCAGGTGCTGCATACTGTGGTCCGGTGGCGGTGTCCGCAGGGCGATTGCCCGCAAGGGGGCCACCACCACCTCGGCACTGCCCCGGTGAAGATCGGCGAGGGCGCGCATGCGCTGGCCCCACACTGGTGCGTTCTCCGAGGGAACCGCATACGCGCCGGTGCCCCACGACGGCAGGAGCTGGGACTCCACGCCGAACAGGCGCAGGTCCGCCTGCATAGCCGGGGCCTCGCTTTCGTTGGGGACCACCACGAGAAGCGGGTGCCGGCTGTCACGCGCCAGGCGCGCGATCAGGTACGACAGGAAGCTCGATTTCGGCCCCCGCACCGATACCGGCAGGCTCCCGTGACGAACACGACCGAGAAGATCGCGCATCGTCTGGTCCTGCCCCACGCGGGAGGTTAACTGGTCGTACAATAAGGTTTTGTTGCGGTGTGTCGACATTATAGTAGGAGCTCTATCGTGTTACGGATCAGACAATTGCTGTTGATACTGGTGCCTCTCGTCGCCCTGGGAGCCGCCCTGCAGGCGCAGGACCTCGACGTGTCGGTGCGCCTGTATGACGAACAGGTGTACTTTCCCGATTCGCCGGTGAACGCGCTCATTACGCTTCACAACGGCGGCGCCGATCCGGTGACCTTTCGGCTGGCGGACGATCGGCGATACAACGTCGCCTTCGACGTCCGGGATGCCACCAACCGGCGGCTCGAAAATACGCGAGAATTTACCATAGCCTATCGGGCGAATCAACAGATCTACTATCGTACGGTGATGCTGCAACCGGGCGAGCAGCTCAGCTTCGTCGAACGCCTGACCGACTACGTCCGGATCGAGGAACCGGGGCTCTACACCGTGCGTACCGAGTTCTTTCCCGGTCTGCGGAACGGGGAGTCCTCGGAGCCCCTGCGTTCGAACGTCCTCAACCTCACGATCCGACCGGGGCAGACACCCCAGATTCGGCGCGAAATGCGTTTTGAGGCTGTCGCTCAGGACCAGCTCAGACGGCAGCGACTGAGCCCGGACGAGGTCGTTCACTATATGCTCACGGCACGGCAGGAGAACAACTGGGAACGGTTCTTTCTGTATCTGAACCTGGAGAAACTGTACCGCCAGGCGCCGGAACGGGACCGACGGTTCGTGCGGTTGAGCCAGCAGGAGCAACTCGAGGAACTGATGACCTACCGCGATCGCCTGGA
This sequence comes from uncultured Spirochaeta sp., assembly GCA_913030605.1. GTDB lineage: Bacteria > Spirochaetota > Spirochaetia > DSM-27196 > Alkalispirochaetaceae > Alkalispirochaeta. Next base: position 1,116 of record CAJWEZ010000008.1, on the reverse strand, counting down.
GGAGCAGGAAAGCCAGCCTGACAGCAGCCTCGTTGCCATACCCGATGGCTACGACATCATCGAGACGCGATACACGCCCACCGATGGCCAGGTGACGGCTCGGCTGTACTTCGACCGCGATCGGTACCGCGAGCGTCGGCAGTACACCTACGAACTCGAGCGTCGCGACGGGTTCTGGGAAATCATCGGTTATCAGGTATCCAACCTTCCCAACGAGGCGCTCCCGCAATGAAACTCATGCTGATCAGCGAATCGCCGTCATTGAAACCGTTCCTCGAACGCACCTTCAGTTTTCAGCAGGCGGATGTGATTCACTATGACAACCCGATCAAAGCGATGGACAACCTCGGCGAGATTCAGCCGGCGGTGGTGCTGTTCTCGGCGGCGGATTTTCCCCGCCACTGGAAGCCGTTTATCATCTATTTGAGAAACACGTTCGGGCGGCACGAGGCGATCTTTATCCTGCTCATCAACGACCTCTTCGATCCGGAGGAGGCAAGCAAGGCCGAGTATCTGCAGGTGAACGCGGTCCTTGACGAGGACCTGACGAGTCGGCAGACCGTCGAACGCATCCGGGGAATCATCACTCGCTACCATCAGAACGTGGATGTCCGGAAATCGATGCGCTATATCCCGTCAGGCAGCGATGAGATCCGTGTTGCGTTCACCAACCCGAACACCTTCCAGATCGCAACCGGGGCGGTAAGCGATATTTCGACCGGCGGCCTGCGTTTCCGCCCCGACCGCCTGGAGACGCTGGACACGCTGGATGACCACTCGATCGTGACGATGGCGAGTCTGCGTCTGGGGGACGGTGTACTCCCGATAGGGTTACGCGTGATTCGCATCACCGAAGCGATAGCCTTTGAGTTTCTTGACCTGCCGGTTGAGACCGAGGAGCAGATCGCTGCGTATCTGACACGTCTTGCGGAGCAGGAGCTGGAACCGGTTCCGGACGATGTTGTCAGTCCTGTTGAGGGCGGGTGATACGGTGAGCTGACGCGGCGCGACACGGGCAGCACACAAAAAAAGGCGCCGCGACGTGGCGGTGCCTTTTTTCTGGTTCATCGTCGAACTCCGGGGAATGCGTGACGGATGCGAAGAAAGAAGTATTCG
>CAJWEZ010000007.1 GCA_913030605.1 uncultured Spirochaeta sp. | reverse complement strand
GCCGTGGTGCCCCCGGCATCAGAAACGTCCAGGCACTGTCCGTGAGCCATCCACCACCGGCGGCGGCGATATCCACCGTGAACACGTCGCCCCGGCACAATCGACGGGCACTGGGTATGCCATGAACCGCTACGTCGTTGGGGCTCACGCTACAGTGGGCCGGGTATCCGCGGTACCCGAGCAGGGCACTTTGCAAACCGTGGCGCCCCAGAAAACGGCGCAGACTTCGATCAAGTGCGATCGAGGGCACATCCACGAGCTCCGCAGGGACGACGGAACCGAAAAACCCTGCGAGCGAACCTGCGGCCTGTTGCATGCGGGCTATTTCCGCCGGATGGCGGGAGGCGACAACATCCACCGGCAACCCGCCTACAGTGGCTGGAAGAGCACCAGGAGGCCGCTCGACCCGATCGCCAGGGTCAGGGCGATCCCCGACACTACCAGGTATCCCACGACCCGGACGGCGTATCGCCACCGCCGGTACACCGCTGCTTCGATCCCGTGCATCACCGAGACCGCCGCAGCCGCAAGTGTCACGGCGCCGGAGAGCGTCTGCAGCACCCGCAGCACCTGCAGCTGCGTGACGTCCGAGAAACCCTGGTAGTTGCCGGCAACGAACATGAGCGCCAGGACGATCGCGACCCCGAAGGCCAGGATTACCGTCCGTTCCATGAGTCGTGCGGTCTGCTGCAGTACGCTTCCTTGATCTTGCATATCGCCTTTCGTACTATGCGAGTATACATGCTGAGTCCGGGGCTCCGACAACAGATCATCGACGACATTCGCACGGAATCCCGCCCGCTTTCCCCAATCCCGACCGTTCATCCGGCGGACCTTCGTTTGCTTCAGGACGTCTCCTGCGTTGCCTTCGACGTGTACGGGACGCTCCTCGTCTCCGGAGCCGGTGAGGTTGCCGCCGGATCGGGTGAAACCGCCTCCGGTCGGGACGGTGCCTTCCGGCGGGTCGCCAGCCTTCTCGGACTGCCGGACGCCGACGCCCCCGGGATTGCAGACGCATACCACGACGCGGTGGTGGATCGCCACACTGCCGCCCGTGCGACGGGGACAGTGCAGCCGGAAATCGACGTCCTCGAGGTCTGGAGCGCCGTCGCCCGCACGCTCCGCGGAAACCAGGCGTGCAGCCCGGAAGTGCTCGCCGTCGCGTACGAACTCACCGCCAATCCCGTCTGGCCGATGCCAGGCGCCATCGAGGCGATCGAGACGCTCCGCCGACGCGGCGTTGTCCTGGCCGTAGTCTCCAACGCGCAGTTCTACACCCCCCTGACGATAGAGGCGTTGTTCGGGTCGCCGCCGGCACGACTCGGGTTCCATCCGTGCATCTGGTCGTGGGAGATCGGCGTCGCCAAACCCGACCCGGGGGTGTTTCGGCGGCTGTCCGATCACCTCGAAACGCTCGGCATTGCGCCCCGGCAGACGATCTACGTCGGCAATGATATGCTGAACGATGTGACCACGGCGCAGGAGGCGGGCTACCGCGGCGTGCTCTTCGCCGGCGACCGGCGGTCGCTACGGCTCCGCGCGGGTGACCACCGCGTACACGGGCACGTCCCCGACGCGGTTGTCACCGATTTGCGCCAGATACCGGACCTGGTCGCCTGAGGAAAGGAAGGAAGCTGTGAAAAAGGCAGTCGTGATACTGTTGATCCTCGTCGCCCTGGGGGCCACCGCCTTCGGATTCGGATACGTGCCGCTCCGGCTCGAACCCGGAACCCGGGCCGTTCTGTTCTCCAAGACCTCAGGCTGGTCCGATCGCGTATTCGAGGCGGGTCAGTTTGCCTGGGCCTGGGAGCTCCTGATTCCCACGAACGCCACCCTGTACGTCTTTTCGGACGAACCGCGTCAGGTACGCATCGAATCCCGCTCGGTCCTGCCGTCTGCCGACGTGTACGCGCAGTACATCGACGGGCAACCCGACTTCACCCAGCGCGTCACCCTCCGGGTCCGATACCGACTTGCAGCGGAAGGACTCCGGGAGCTCGTGCCCTCCGGCCTTCGTCCCGACGGCGTCGACGACTGGTACCAGGACACCGACGCTGCGATTCAGACGCGTGTGCTGCAGATCGTCGGACAGGAGGTCAGCAACAGCGCCGACAGTGACACGCCGCTGACCTCGGCAGCGCTCACCTCCGTGGTGCAGGAGCGCCTGGCTGACCGCATGCCCGAGATCACCGTCATCGCCCTTTCTGTGGACGCGTTCGAGCTCCCCGACGTCGAACTGTACCGCCAGGCGCGGGACACGTTTCGTGCCGTGCAGATGGCGCGGCGGGAGGCGCTGGCTTCTGCGGCGCGGGAGCTGGCCACGGCACAGGCAAGCAACGACGCCCGCATCGGCAATCTTGAACGGTACGGACAGGTCCTCACGGACTATCCTGTGCTCCTCGACTACCTCGAGATCGCGGCGCAGAACAACTCGGACCCCCTGGACCTGACCCAGCTCCAGGCGCTCGGAGCCGCCGGACAGCCGTAGACGCAGGGACCGGTGTGCCGGCGTCAGGTCTCGTGGTCGATGCGAATCATCTGATTGAGGATCTTTTCGGTGTTCTCGAGAGACCGAATCAGCGCATCGAGCCGCGCGTCGAATGGCCGTTCGTCGGCCAGGGTGCTTTCAAACGCCTGGTACCGTTCGTTCAACTGTTGGTGCGAACTCTTTCGCACGCCGCGAAACGTCTCCAGGAGCACGCGCAGCTGATCCTGAAACTTTTCGATGATGACGTTCGCGTCGCGATCCTTCTGGGTCACGAGCGCCTTGAACGCCGAAATCTGTCCGGAGTCACGATCCGTGCTCGTATACCGGAAGCGATAGAACGTCTTTCCGTCATCGGCGTCCGGCGAGAAGGAGAGATCGAAGTTCCGCAGCCGCTCGGCGACATCGTCGAACCCGGCTATGTTCAGCGTCAGATCCACACCGGTCTGACGCGCCCGCACCGGCATGAGACGGCCAAGAACTCGCATAAACTCCAGCAACCCGCCGCGATAGACCGACTGAATAAACGTGTGGATCACCTGAAGCGAACGAAACACCAGCAGCTGCCCCACCCCGGCACGCTTGATCGCAGACTGGATTTCCGGATGGAAGTACTCAAACTGCTTCAGTCCCTGGGGAAACACCTCCTGGACCAGCTGACCGAGCACGCCCATTCGCAGGTCGTTGAAACGCCGGTCCAACTCCTGCAGGACCTCGATTTTCAGATTCGAATAGTAGAAGTCCCGGAGCTTCAGTTTGGGCACGTACGCCAGAAACCGGTAGTACGGGTCATTTCGGAAATACCGGATGATGTCGACCAGCGGAACCGATTCGCGAACACTCCGCGCTTCCTGGACAACCCTGGCGATGGCGGCGCGCAGTGACGGGAGCTCCGAGGATTCGGGAATGTCGGTCGGGTCCGACGGATCGATCGATCCGTCGCGGACCGCGAAATAGTAGTTCAGGACCTCGGGATAGATCGTCACATCCCCCTGGATACGGCCGACGCTGTAGAGCGCGAGGTACAGGTCTTCGAGGCGATCGAGAACCCGGTGCGCTGCAGCGGCGGTGAACTCGACCTCGCCGTCGCTCCGGGCGTCGTCCTCCGAGGACTGGAACTGAACGAAGAAGTCATCGAAATCGAAGAGCGCCAGGTCCTTCAGGAGGTACAGCGGTTTGAGCCCCTCCTCGATCTCTTCCATCACCGACGGCGGAATCCGTTCGACGTATTCGCTGACCCGGTCGAGAACGAGCTGCTTGAGCTGATTGCGCGACTCGGTCGTGCGGAACGTCTCCTGCATCTCCTGCGTGGAGCAGAACTGGTTCAGCGTCCGTTTTGCGTCGGGAACGCGACGCGCCAGCAGATAGTCCAGCACGCGGCGAAGCGATTCGGTATCCTTCCAGAGAACCAGAAAGAACTCGCGGGTACCGACCGCCTCCCGACACAGGGACCGCAACGATTCAGCCAACCGCGGGAGGACCGCCCGGTTTTCAAAATCCACCATTCGCTCGTCCGACTGCCGGACCCGTTCCCGCGACTGGCCCAACCGAAACCGGAGAAACACGTCCTCGTCGGCCCGGCCGGAGAACACTTTCTTCACCCACAGCTGCAGCTTCTCCCACACGCTGAGGCGGTTCATGTCCGCCGCGATCAGCTGCGCGCGCCGTTCCTGTCGCAGCTCGCCGTGAATGATCCTGCGCCGCGGGTCGTCCTGAATACTGAGACTTTTTGCGATCCGGTCAAGAAGCGCCCGGCGTTCCTTTTCGGACAGCGCCCTCGCCAGTTCGTCGACCTGCTGCCCTACGGCAGCAGGACCGGCGACCGGAGGGCGCGGACCATAAGAAGCCGTCCGCTCCGCATACTTACCCGGCATGCTCCTCCTCTGCACTCATTGCTGACCCCGGCGTCGCCGTGGCGCCATGAAAACCGGTCCAGCGGCCACCGGAGACCCGATGTGCTCATCTCCGCCACGTCGGGCCCGACGGGAAAAAACGAGAGCGTCTCACCCGCCGCCGCCGTAAACGATACATCGCTGTCGATCAGCGTCACGACCTCGCGATCGGTGAACCACCGGCGGGGATACCTGTCGCGTTCAAAAAGTGCCAGAATTCCAAGAAGGTGATCCAGGCGTCCACCTCCTCCACCAACGATAGTAATCTCTCGAATCGATCGTTTCCAGAGAAACTCGAGGGCGATTTCCGTGTCGGTCCAGTCCTTGGCACGATCGAAGCGTTCAACCGTTGCCTTCGGGAACCGTTCCGTGAGATCGGTGACACTCAGCGAATCCATGTCGCCGACAACCGCGTCCGGCGTGATACCCTTCGCGATCGCCGTATCCACCCCCGAATCCGCCGCCACCACGAGACACGCACCGCGATCGCTGAAAGAGACCGGTCCTTCCGGGGCCCTGCCCCCGGTGACAACAATGCCGTGCCGCACGTTCATTCCCGTATCGTACGCGATTGCGTCGTCGCGGTCAAAAACACCTAAAGCGCCGTTGCGCCGCCGCCGATGTTCTGAATGAGGACAAGGATGTCCTCGAAAATCTATCAAGGAGGATGACATGATCATCAATCACAACATGAGCGCGATGTTTGCCCAACGGCAGCAGAAGTTCAACAACATCGATGTTCAGGGAAACATCGAGAAGCTGTCCAGCGGATTGCGCATCAACCGCGCCGGTGATGATGCCAGTGGCCTCGCGGTGAGCGAGAAAATGCGGTCCCAGATCCGCGGTCTGAATCAGGCCGAGCGGAACGCTGCGGACGGCATCTCCCTCATCCAGACCACAGAAGGGTACCTGCAGGAGACCCAGGACATCCTGCAGCGCTTGCGTGAGCTGGCGGTTCAGTCTTCCAACGGTATCTACACCGATGAGGATCGTATGCAGATCCAGGTCGAGGTATCCCAGCTGGTCGACGAGGTGAACCGTATCGCTTCTCACGCGCAGTTCAACGGGATGAACCTGTTGACCGGTCGCTTCGCGCAGGAAACCGGCACCAACACGGTGACGGCAAGCATGTGGTTCCACATCGGCGCCAACATGGACCAGCGCGAACGGGTATTCATCGGAACGATGACCGCCCAGGGCCTCGGTCTCCAGAGCACCTCGGGTCTGCCGCACACGGCGAGCTTTATCAGCCTGTCCACTCCGGACTCGGCCAACTCGTCCATCGCGGTGATCGACTCTGCGCTTCGGAAGGTCAGCAAGCAGCGCGCCGACCTCGGTGCCTACCAGAACCGTCTCGACATGGCTCGGGTCGGTCTCAGTGTGGGAGCCGAGAACATGCAGGCCGCGGAGTCCCGCATCCGCGACGTCGACATGGCAAGCGAAGTGGTCGACTACACCAAGAACCAGATTCTGGTTCAGTCTTCCACGGCGATGCTGGCTCAGGCCAACCAGTCGACTCAGTCGGTTCTGCAGCTCCTGCAGTAAGGTCTGCGAACCAACGCGGAAAAAAGGGTCGCCCTTCGGGGCGCCCCTTTTTTTTCCTCGCCGCCGAACGTCCCACATTGACAGGCGCCGCCGCCGCGGCTACCGTCCATCAACGATGAATCACGTTCCCCGTTCAATCCGCCGATTCGCCCGCCGTTTCACCGACGCCGGCCATGAGCTGTATATCGTGGGGGGTGCTGTCCGCGACGGACTTCTCGGACGGACGGTGACCGACTACGATTTCGCCACCTCCGCCACCCCCGACGAGGTTCAGCGGCTGTTCCGGCGTACGATTCCGACGGGCGTGCAGCACGGAACGGTGACGGTCCTGTTTGAGGGCAGCCAGTTTGAAGTCACCACCTACCGCGTCGACGGGACGTACGCCGATCACCGCCACCCCGATGCGGTTCACTTCACACGATCGCTGGACGAGGACCTCGCTCGACGCGATCTCACGATCAACGCGATCGCAATGGACCCCGCCAGCGGGCGCATCCACGATCCGCACGGCGGGCGCGAGGACCTCCGGCGCCGCCTCGTACGCACAGTCGGAGACCCGGATACCCGTTTCGGCGAGGATGCCCTGCGCATGCTGCGAGCGGTACGGTTCGCCACCGCGCTTGAGTTTGACGTGGACCCCGCGCTTCGCGCCGCGGTCGCCCGTCACCACGCCGAGATCACCACGGTCGCCGCCGAGCGGGTGTTGCAGGAGTTCGAGAAAATGATGGCGGCATCGCGTCCGTCCACAGGATGGCGTCTCCTGCGTGACACACACCTCCTCGAGGACCTTATTCCGGAACTCCTTGAGGGCGACCGGCCGCCGGCGGGAGCTGCGGCCGTGGACGGTCTTTTCGATCACCTTGTTGCCAGCTGCGACTGCGCCCCGCGGGATCACGCCACGCTCCGATGGGCGGCGCTGTTCCACGATCTCGCCAAGCCACGGTGTTCCGGCCACGACGACCGCGGACGGCATTTTCACGGGCACGATGAACGCTCCGCAGAGATGGCAACCGCAATCCTGACGCGTCTGCGCGCCTCGCGCGAACGGATCGAGGGGGTGCGTCACCTCGTTCGACACCACATGTTCGGCGTCCACGGCGATTCCACCGACGCGGCCATTCGGCGGTTCGTGTCCCGCGTCGGGACCACCGCCGCCGCGGACCTGCTGGTCCTTCGTCGGGCCGATATCTGTGGCAAGACGGGTGCGCCTCCCACCGACCCCGGGCTGCTGCGTCTCGAGGAGCGCGTCACCGCCGCGTGTCGGGAGGGTCACGCCCTCACCGTACGTGACCTCGCCGTAAACGGCCGGGACCTGATGACGGAACTCCGGATATCGCCGGGACCGATCGTGGGTATACTGCTCGATGAACTGCTCGAGACCGTACTGGACAACCCCGAACAAAACACACGCGACCAGCTGCTGACGATCGCGCGGCGATTTGCCGACTCCCGACTGGACACGCAAACCGCCGACGACGGCGGTTCGTGATTCCGCGTCGGCCGCGCTACTGTCGTTCCCGACTGCGGGGGGCGCGGCCGCGACGTACAGGTTTCGGTTTCTGGCGATCGCGCGCACCGGTGCCGGAGGACTCCGACGGAGACACGCCTCCGGATTCCTCCGGCTCCACCATCGCGTGCCACGCCACCTCCGCCGCCGCCTGTTCGGCCTCTTTCTTGTTCTTGCCCTCACCCGGGCCGAATACCGAGCCGGCGACCTCTACCTCTATCCAGAACGTTCGATCGTGGTCCGGACCGGTGCGTTTCTGGAGCGTGTAGCGTGGATATGTCTTGAACCGTTTCTGGACGTACTCCTGCAAAAGCGTCTTGTAGTCCTTGCGGTGGCGGTCCTCCAGAACCTTGTGGATCTCGGGAACCAGGTAGGTGAGAATGAACTTTCGGGCGGGTTTGAAACCGGAGTCAAGGAAGTACGCGCCGATGATCGCCTCGAGGGCATCCGCGAGAATCGCCTTTTTCCCGCGGCCACCGGAGTGCTCTTCACCCTTGCCGATAAGGATAAAGTTGTCGACCCGTAACGATCGGGCGATCGCGGCGAGGCTGTCTTCACTGACTACGTAGCTTTTGATTCGGGCCAGATCCCCTTCGGGACGGTCGCTGAGCTCCTGATAAAGGTACTCCGCGACAACCAGCCCGAGGACAGAGTCACCCAGAAACTCAAGACGCTCATTGTTGGCGACCCCGTCTCCCATCTCATTGGCGTGGGAGCGGTGTGAAAACGCCTGGTTGAGCAGCTCGAGCTTCCGGAAACGCAGACCGGCCTGGTTCTCGAAGAGCTGAAGCTCTTTCTTCCGCGCACCGTCCAGGGGATTGCCGTCGTCCTGGTTTCGTCGGAACATGACCGGCAATCATAAAACGACCGGGCCACCAGGGGCCCGGTCGTCAGCTTACTTCTGCTGACTTTTCAGGAAGTTGAGCGCGTCGCCAACGGTCTCGAACTCGTTCGCCTTCTCATCGGGGATGGAAATGCCCATCTCCTCTTCGATTGCGTACACAAGCTCGTAGGTATCGAGACTGTCAGCGCCGAGGTCCTGACGGAACGACGACTCGGGAGTGATTTTCTCCTCGTCGATCTCAAGCTTCTCGGCGATCAGCTTCTTCATCTTTTCAAACAGTTCGTCCATAACGGATCCTCCTCTTGTTCAGTCCGATGCTGGCTCGATCAGCTCAGCTCACCTTCGTCGATTACCCGTTTGCCCCGGTAAAAACCGGACGAGAGATCAACGCGATGACGCCGAACCAGCTCACCGGATTCCGGCGAGGTCACCAGAGTCGGAAGACCAAGCTTGCCATTGATTTTGCGGCGACGCCGCGTCCTGGATTTCGAGTGTTTCTTCTTCGGTACTGCCATATGGATTTATTCCCCTCGTATCAACTCACGTCTGCGTAATTCAGGTCTGGCGATAATAAAGGCGCTCTCCCCGCTTTGTCAACCTCGGTCGGAGGCCGACTCAGCCTCCCGGATACGGTCCCTGAGGCGCTCCTCGACCAGCGGAGGAACCATAGCGCTCACGTCGCCCCCCAACCGAACCAGTTCCTTGATCGATGACGAGCGCAGGACGAAATACTGTGCGTCCGTGGGCATGAAAATCGTTTCGATCTCCGGATCCAACCCTTTGTTCAGCATGGAGAGCTCGAACTCGTAGGAGAAGTCCGAAAGGGCCCGAACGCCCCGAATCATGATCCGTGCACCCACCTTGCGGGCAAACTCCACGATCATCCGGTCCCAGATGTGCACGTCCACCGTGTCGTACTGCCGGGTCAGCCGCTGCATCATGTCCAGGCGCTCGTCGGCATCGAACGTATAGCGTTTCTGGGAGTTCTGTGCGATCACCACGTCCACGTGATCGTAGATGCGTACCGCGCGATCCAGAAGATTAAGATGACCGTTGGTGGGTGGGTCGAACGACCCCGGCATGAGTGCACGCAACATCGCTCACCATAGTAGTGGCGGACCGAGCCGTTGACAAGTACACGCCCCGGGGGCACTCTTGGCGCTGTGGCAACTCCCCGGCGCCGTCGCCTGCCCTTTACCGTCAGAGGTCTCCTGATCGGCCTGTTTCTCGTGACCGCCGGCATCGCTGTCACCCAGGAGGTGGTCCCGGCTCCGGACGCGTCCAAAAGCACCGGTGAGCAACCGGAATGGATCCCGGTCGGCAGCGTTCCCCCGGAGGTTGAACGTCGCGCCCTGCAGACACAAACCTGGCTGCAGAGTCGCTCGCCGGTCTTTCAGCGCCAGGCGCTCGGGATGATCCAGGAGGATATCGCCCGCTACGGCCGCGCCACCATGCGTATCGCGGCGGTACCGCTGGTGGTTGACCTGCTGGGGGAGGAATACCGGATTCTCCAAACCCCGACGGACTACTCGGTTGACCCGATCATTCGTCTGCAGGCGCTGGGACTGCTCGCGACGCTGGGCGGTGATGTCGCCCGGAAACAGCTTCGCGACTCGCTCAGCAGCGACGATGACGCGTCCGTGCGTGCCGGCGCCGCACACTTTCTCGCTGCAGTCCCCGGCAGCACCCCCGATGAGGATTTTCAGGCGGTCGCCGACGCGCTGCAGCGCGCCGTTCGACGGGGCGCGCCGGAAGAAGAGATCGTACGTCTGCTGATTGCCGCCCGCGAGCTCTCGACCCGGACGTGGAACGCCGAATACGCGCCACTGCTCGACGCCCTGGTCGGAATCGCCTCCAGCGGTTACTCGTCGTCCACGAGAAACCGGGCGATGTCTTTTCTGGATGCGCTCTCGGAGCGATGAAGTGCCAGTTCCTGGGGCTGTTCGGTGACCCCAAGCAGACGCTCGGTGATCTGACCGGCCAGACGGTCCACGGCACCGTCCAGATAGGCCGGATCCTGGATCTGCTGCCGGAGACGGCGAATGCGGCGTTGATCGATCGTGCGCGCTACTCTGGCCATGCGGACTCGAAAGCTCCCTGGATGTGGTACGGCATCCCGTTGTCGGACGGCACGTACACCACGTCGAATCTCACTGACGGGGGCGCACCCGGGCACCGCTCACGAAGGTAGCGACGTGCCACGCTGGTGATGCGCCGACGCTTGCGGTGGTCGATCGCGTCACCCAGTGCCTCCCGATCCAGGAACCGCCAGCTCTTGACCTCCACGAAGACAACAAGCCCAGCGGTCCCACATACAATATCGACCTCCCCCCGCGTAGTCCTGAAGTTCCGTTCGAGAATCTCGTATCCTTTTTGGGTAAGGTAGCGGGCAGCGACGGTTTCGCCCCGGCGACCGCGTTCATGGCCGGTCACCGGGACACGCCCCCCGGCGCCGTCAGGTTGACCGGTGCTGGTCCGCGAGTGAGTTTGCGTCCACCGCCTTGGCGATGAACAGCTGCTTGTTCTCGGCGAGGTCGACTTCGGGGCCGTTGTCGTCGATGAATTCGTGGCCCTCGGCGTCGATAATCACTTTCACGCGTGGCTTCAGCGGTGCTGCACTGCGGTTTTCGAGAACCCGGCATACACTGCTGTCACTGAGCAAAACGATGCTGCCGATTGGGTAGATTCCCAGAACCTGAATAAAGATCTTGAGCACCTGAGGATCGAACCGCGTACCGTTGTCGCTCAGAAGGTTCCTGATCGCCGTATAGCCGATCATCGACGTGCGATAGGGTTTGTTGGACACCATGGCCACAAACGAGTCGGCCACCGATATGATGCGCGCCTCAAGGCGAATCGCATCCTTTGCGAGCCGCCGGGGATATCCCGCCCCATCCCAGCGTTCCTGGTGCTGCAGCGCAGGAAGCCCGACCTCGTCTCCAAAGGCGAGTTCCTTGGTGATGATTCGATACGAATGAACCGGATGCGTCTGAATCTGTCGGCGCTCCTCCGGTGTGAGCTTGCCGCGTTTGTTCACGATTTCGGGACTGACGCGCAGCATGCCGATGTCGTGCAGTAGACCGGCGGTAACCAGTGCCAGAATGCGATGGCGTGCCATCTGAAGCTTTTGCCCCACCAGAGCGACCAGGATCGCCACGTTCAACGCGTTCTCGACGTCGCCGGTTTCGCCCTGCATGCCGTAGAGCATGTACTGAATCACGTCGTTGGGATTGGATTCAAGCATCCGAAGAAGGCGATCAATCAGACCGTTCACCACGTCCTGTTCGACCTTCTCGCCGGCCCGCAACCGGCCGAACAGCTCCATCAGCTGCTGGCGCATCGCACCGTACTGGTTGGTGATCGCCTTCTGCGCTGGACTCGTAAACGCCTTGAGGAAGAACGCGTTGAACGCCTGCTGAGGATCCTCGGAGATCGGTTCGCCGTCGGAGTACACCTCATGGATTCCCCATTTGTGGAGACGTTCAATATCACGCTCCTTGATCGGAAGTCCTTCCGGCACGAACAGGTTGTCTTCGTCCATGTAGACGGGATGCGAGAATCGCTGCCCCGCCGCCAGTTCACTGACCGCTATTTTTTTCATTGTGCTCGCTGTATCTTACATGCTCGTTCATGTCGAGAACGAACGCCAGGATCTCCGCAACCGGAACATACAGTTCCTCCGGAATGCACTGGAACGGTTCCACCATGATCAGGCGGTCCGCCAGTTCCGGTGCCGTCATCACCGGGACCCCGAAGCGGCGCGCAACGCTCAGTAACCGTTCCGCGGCCTGGGCGCGTCCCGAGGCAACGACAAAGGGAGCCGGGAGAGAATCGTCGTACCGGATTGCCGCAGCAGCGCGTTTATCCATAGGCGTCGATCCCCAGGTTGTCCACGTCCGCCGACGCCTCCGAAAAACCGTCGCCGAACCACTCCTGCGTGACCACAGTATGGCGCGTTCCTCCCATCCGGGCAAGTAGGGATTCCGGGAAGGCCGGCGCACCATCGATCGCCTGTACCCTGCTCAGGGTTAGTCCGGCGGGTCCTGCTGTCCACGAGAACCACCACGTGCCCGCGGCGACCGCAACCGAGAGAGTCGCTGACCTCGGGCGACCGCTGCGGCGGTCAATACCGACCCGGAGCGCACCCTGCGTGCGCCGACCATCCCGGGACGCCCCGACGGGGACCACTATCCAGTGAAGGTCACCGCCGCCGTCCAGATAGTTGAACGCCTGCAGCGCCTCCGTCGGCGTCGCCGTTGCCCGTGTCAGGTGGCCGGCGAGGCCGGTCCCCCCGCTGCGCTCCGGCGATCGTCTGCTCCGGTCGTCCCCCCTTTTCCCCCGGTGATCGCGATCGCCGGTTCCGGCAAGCCACATCAGCAGCTCCTCCAACCCCGCCTGTTCGCCCGATGGAGGGTCCATCCCGCGACCGAGCGCCTCAACCAGCGACCGCGAACGCCGGCGAACACGACCTCCATCACCGGACTCATGCAGGCGGGCCGATACACCGTGCAGGAGTTCCGGTGTCACGGCACGCTGTGCGGTCATAATCGCCTGCAGCGCCGACCGCACGGTTGGCCCCGACGCGCCTCCCCCATTCGGCAGACCGCCGGCGGCGCCGCGAGCCGGTACGTCGGCGCCTGTGCTCGTATCGGCCGGACCGAGGATGTTGAGACGGACGTGTGGATGCACAGAGACCACCCGGACGCGCACGCGCTCTCCAGGTGGCAGATTGAGGTTGGACGTGGGTGCAAACCGCAGCCCCGCCCCCTCCAGTTCGATGGGGACCCCGGCGGCAGAACGCACGCTGTGAAGAACGAGGATCGCCCCGGGGCGCAGTGCCGCGGCGGCGGCGCGCCCGGCTACCAGGCGCGCCGGGAATCCGGCTGCGCCCGCCCCCGGCGCGTTCATGTGAGGACCCTCAGGAATCCTTTTTGCGGATCAGCTCAGCGACCTTCGCCGCTTTTCCGATCCTGTCGCGGATGTAGTACAGCTTCGCTCGTCGGACCCGACCACGCCGAGTGACCTCGATCCGCTGAACGCGAGGACTGTGAACGGGAAACACCCGCTCAACACCGACGCCGTAGCTCATCTTCCGTACGGTAATGGTGCGTCGTACACCACTGTTCTTTTGGGCAATGACGAGGCCCTCGTAGATCTGGGTACGCTCGGTCTTGCCTTCCACGATCCGAAAGTGGACCTTCACGGTATCTCCGATGCGATACGGCTCGACCTGATCCTTCATCTGTCGCGCTTCAACCGCCTTGATTGCGTCCATTGCCTACTCCTTCTCCAACAGTTCTTGTACGCGTTTGTACTCTTCCGGGCCCAACTGAGCCCGTTCCAGCAGATCGCGGCGGTTGCGGGCCGTCTTGATCAGCTGTTGCCGGCGCCGCCATTCAGCGATGCGGGCGTGGTGTCCGGATAACAGGACCTCCGGGACCCTGCGGCCGCGGAACTCCTCCGGACGTGTATAGTGCGGGTACTCCAGGAGCCCGTCCTGAAAGCTTTCGTCAGAAACACTTTCCGGTCTGAGCATCCCATCCCGCAGCCGATACACGGCGTCGATGACGACCATCGCCGCCAGTTCTCCCGACGACAGGACGTAGTCTCCCAGGGAGACCTCCTCGTCCACAAAATGGTCAATGATTCTCTGGTCGATCCCCTCGTACCGACCACAGATCAGGACCACACCATCCATACCTGCCAACCGCTCCGCGGTCGCCTGCGTGAATGGTCTGCCGGAAGGGCTTGGGAATACCACATGCCGCCTGTCCGCGTCAACCGAGTCCAGGGCGCGCCCCAGTGGCTCCGGCAGGAGCACCATTCCCGCTCCGCCGCCGTAGGGCGCATCGTCACAGGTCCTGTGGCGGTCCGTGGCAAAGTCCCGAATGTTCACGACGTCCGGAACGATTGCTCCCCGGTCCACCGCCTTCCCCACAATGGAGGTGGCGAAGTACTGCTGCACCAGATCGGGGAACAGCGTCAGAACCGTTATTCGGTACTGAGAATCCACGGCGTCTCCAGTTCAACTCGTCCCGCGGCGATATCGACGGTCCGCACGTACACGTGCATGAACGGAACGAACACCGTTCGAGCCCGCTGGTCACCGGAAAGGGCGACCTCGAGCAGCGGCGCCTGCGGTGCATCGATGATCGCAACGATCCGACCATGGTGCCCTTCGTCGCTATCGACGCTGCACCCGATGAGGTCCGCCAGGTAGTACTCGTCCTGCCCCAACGGGGCCGCCTGGCTCCGCGGAACGCGGATCGACCACCCGGTGTACTGCCGCGCCTCCTCCGGGGAGGAGACCCCCTCCAGCGAGAGAATCGGCGTTCGTCCGTGTACGGCGACTCCGGTCACCACCGCGTCCCGCCGTCGACCGTCCCGCTCAAGCGTGACTCGCGAAAGCGCGCGGAAATGATCGACTTCGTCTGATGACGAGGTCACGCGGACCGCGCCATGCACGCCGTGGGGTCGACCGATCACACCGATGATCAGTTCATCCATGGAACCGTCGACGTCAGTCGAGAATCTCCAGGACGACGCGCTTCCCCGTTCTCGTCGACACGGCGGCCAGCACCGTCCGGACCGCCTTCGCGATGCGTCCGTGCTTTCCGATGACCTTGCCGATATCGTCGGAGGAAACCGAAAGCTCCAGGATCGTCGACTTCTCGCCTTCGATCATGTTCACCTGGACTTCGTCCGGCTCATCAACCAGTGCCTTGGCTATGTACTCTACCAGATCCCGTTCGAGATCAACTGTTTCTTCCATACGGGACCACGATTCCTCACCCGACGGTGAAGTTCTTGCGATTGAGCAGCTTCCGCACGGTCTGAGTCGGCTGTGCGCCCTTCTCCAGCCACGCCCGAACCTTCTCCTCGTCGAAACGCACCTGACTGTCGGCGTCGCTCTCGATCGGGTGGTAGAGACCGACCTCGTCCAGCGCACGCCCATCGCGGGCTGCGTGGGAGTCGATAACCACAATTCGATAGAACGGCCGTTTCTTGGTGCCGAAGCGCTTCAGCCTGATTTTGGTGCTCATTCAGTTCCTCCTCGATTCCTACATCTGGCCCATTTGCTGCATCAGCTTGGCCTGATATTTCTTGTTCTTCGTCATTTTCTTCATCATCGATCGCATCTTGTCGAACCGCTTCAGCAGCTGATTGACCTCAAAAACCGATGACCCACTTCCTCGTGCAATACGTTTTCGTCGCGACGTCCCGATCAGACGGTGGTTCCGTCGTTCCTCGAGCGTCATCGACAGGATGATCGCCTCTTCGTGTTTGATCTGATCGAGGTCGATCTGATCCGGATCAACGTTCCCCTTCATCCCGGGAATCATCTCCAGAATCGAACTCACAGACCCCATCTTCCGGACGCGCTGAAACTGCTCCAGGTAGTCCTCCAGGGTGAAGGTGGCACTCGCCATCTTCTCCTGCAACCGCAGCGCCTCGTCCTGATCGATCGTCTCCTGCGCCTTCTCCACCAGGGAGACCACGTCTCCCATCCCGAGAATGCGGGACGCGATACGGTCCGGGTAGAACGGCTCGAGGTCCTCAACCTTCTCGCCGGTACCGATAAACTTGATCGGCGTGCCGGCGATCGTTTTGATCGAAAGTGCCGCGCCGCCGCGCGTGTCACTATCGAACTTGCTCAGAATCACGCCGGTGAGTTCCAGGCGCTCGTGAAACGCCCTGGCGACTTCAACCGCGTTCTGACCGGTCATCGCATCGGCAACGAGAATCCGCTCGTCGGGCTTTGCAAGGTCGGACACCGCGCGGATCTCATCCATGAGCGCTTCGTCCACCTGCATGCGACCGGCAGTGTCGATAATCAGCGTGTCGAAGAGTTCCTTCTTCGCACGTTTCTGCGCCTCCCGGACCACCTTCAGCGGATCGGAACTCCCGGGAATGGCGTGCACCGGCACGTCGATCTGCTTCCCGAGCTGCTGCAGCTGATCGACCGCCGCAGGACGAACCAGGTCGGCGGCAACGAGGAGCGGCTTGCGCCCCTCGCCGGCGAGGCGCCGGGCGAGCTTGGCCGCAGTGGTCGTCTTCCCGGACCCCTGGAGTCCCGCAAACAGAATCACGCTGGTGACGTCGGGCCCTCGAAGCTCCAGATCCTGGCGTTCATCGCCGAGGAACTCAACGAGCTTGTCGTTGACCACCTTGACGAACTGCTGCGCCGGAGTCACCGACCGCAGGACCGCCTCACCGGACGCCTCGCGCAGCGTTCGACTGACAAAGCGGCGAACCACCTTGAGACTGACATCTGCTTCGAGGAGCGCGAGTTTGATTTCCTCCACCGCATCCTGGACGTTCTTCTCCGTAATGCGATTTTTGCCGGAGATCGAGCGCATTGCATCTGTCAGTCGGTCACTCAGTCTGTCAAGCATACGTGTCCATCCACCAAGTCGAACGATAGTTATAGAAAATCATCAGACGCCTGTCAATGCGGCCTCCCCGCCACCACCGTGGGGGTCGGTCAGCGAATGAAGAAAAAGTGCCGGTTCAGATACTCAATGCGGGCGCCGGAGGCGCGCCAGTGGTCGCTGAGCGGGTAATCGGCCACCAGAGTCCGGTACAGGTCCCGCGCGCGTCGAAGGTCGCGCCCCGCCCACTCCGACTCCAGGACCTGCGCGAGTCGAAAGATGACTTCATCTCCGGAACCCACACCCGTGGTCCGCATCGTTTCCAGCAGGCGGACGGCATCATCGAGGCGACCGTCCGCAACGAGCGCGTCCGCACGATCCAGAAGATCCGTCACGCGTGTACCAGGCGGCAGCGCACCGGAGGAACTGAGCGCCTCGATCGTTGCGTCAACCGATCGGGAGGTATCACCGGAGGAGGCTGTGGTGGCGTTCTGCGTGCCCGCCGCTGCCGGCGCCGCCTGTCCCGCCTGGCCGGAGCCGGCGCCGTCTTCCGCGGCAGCGCCGCGCGCCACAACAACCTCAGAGTTGCCTTCCGGAGCCCGAAGGACCTCCCGATGAACGCGCCGAGCCCCGGTTGCAAGATCCTGCGCCTCGAAGCGTAACGTCACCGGTCTCACCGCACCGTTCTCCACGGTGCGGCGAAACGCGAATTCCACCGAGCCATCCTCGCTCCGACGGTCGAGAAACTCCACCCCCGCGGGCTCCGGATCCGGTTCACCGTCGTGGGCTGTTCCGAGAAAGATCCAGCTCGGACCGGAAAGGGTTACCGCGAACCGCGCCCCCGGTTGGATCGACCGCTCAGACTCGGTCTCCTGATCCGCCGGCGACGTCAACTCAACCCGTTGTGTCGAAGCCCGCGCTGCGCCCCTGGAATCGGAGGCGACCGTCGCCGGTCCACCACCTGCTCCTACGGATCCAGCGCCGGGAGCGCTGGTATCCTCCCCCGCCGACACCGACGGCGGCCGCGGCCGCTCCGGCCGCTCCGGCCGCGAGCGCTCCGGCCGCGGCGTCTCCGGGAGAGCCTGCGCCGCGGTTGTTCCCGGATCGGGGGATCCCGCCTCCGACCGCGGGGCGCCGGATTCGGGCCGCTCCGGCTCGACCTGTAGGACGGGTGGCGCCACCTCGGACACGCCGGGAGCGGCCAGGACGAATCCCGTCACATCGGCGGCGGCAGGATCCGCCACCGGTGCGGCTGCCGCAAGCGACACATCCGGATGGATCGGTACCGGCAGCGGCAATCGCGCTACTACCGGCAGGTCCGGTGCAGACACGCTGGCCACGATCGGTACGTCGGGGAGCTCATCGTTGGCCGTGGACCGCTCCTCCGGGGCAGGCTCCGGAACCGTCGTGGCAACTGCCTCCGGCTCCACCGGCCGTTCCGTTGGCGCTGAAGTCTCACCCGCCGACACGCACCCCGTCAGAAACGCCACCAGCGCCAGCATCGCCGTCGTGAGAACGCTCACCCTGGTGTATCCGACGCGGTCGTCAGTCAAACAACAGCCCCTCCACCTCGTTCTCCACGCGCGTGTCCAATGCACGATTCAGCGCTTCAAGCGTATCCATCTTCAGTGATTCCACCCGCTCCCGATCCAGTGGCTGAGCGGGATCCACCGCCGGTCGGATCTGCGGTCGCAGCAACTGGTCCTCCACCGACGGAAACTGGAACGAACCTCCCGGCACCGCGAGCTCGCGGTCCGTGTAGCGTTCGGTGCCGATTTCACCTCGTGGAGCGTCCCGGCGCAACATCGTCACCGCAGCGAGCAGGATCAGGACCAGGACGACGACGCCTGCGGCACCCAGGACCCAGCGTTTCATTCGGACTCCTCGAGCTCCAACGCCGGTTCCGGCTCATCCGAGGTGTCAGGAGAAATTCCGTCACCGTCTATGCGCACCGCCACGACCTGGCTTACCCCGTTCTCCTGCATCGTCACGCCAAGAAGCGTACGGGCGCCGGCGACCGTCTTCTTGTTGTGAGTGATCACAATGAACTGGGACTGCTCACCGAACTCGTGGAGCATGTTCACAAACCGCGTCACGTTGTGTTCGTCCAGTGCAGCATCGATTTCGTCGAGGAGTGTGAACGGCGACGGCCGCACCATGAACGTGGCAAACAGCAACGCCACCGCCGTCAGACTTCGTTCACCGCCCGAGAGCAGCGCAATGTTTTCGAGCTTCTTTCCCGGCGGTTGGACCAGAATGTCGATACCCGAGTCCAGAATGGTGTCCGGATCGGTGAGACGGAGTTCGGCACGACCGCCACCGAACAGCCGCCGAAACACCGTGTGGAAGTTTTTGCGGATCCGGTTGTAGGTTTCGACGAAGAGCTGTTCCGACTCGCGCTTGATCTCCGTCGTCACCTGTACCAGATCCTGCCGCGCCGCCCGAAGATCCTCCAACTGCGAGTTGAGGAACTCGTAGCGATCCGACACCTCCGCGAACTCCTCGACCGCCATCAGGTTCACACTTCCGAGTTCCTTGAGCTCGCCACGCACGGTCGCGATCTGTTCCCGAAGACTTTTCTGATCCACCGTTTCGTCGGTCTCCCGACTCTCGAACTCACGCAGATCGCGCCCGTGACGCTCGGAGAAGCTGTCGTACAGCCCGCGAATCTCGGTTCGCTTTTCCGCGATTTTGACCTGAACCTCTTCGAGACGGTTCTGCAGCTGCGCCAGTTCCTGCATCTTCTCTTTGAGGCGGTGTTCCTCATCCTTGAGACTGCGGTTATCGGCGGCGATCCGTTCCTCGAGGCCCTTGAGTTCGGTGCGCAGCTCCTGCTCCTGGGCTTCGAGCCGACCGTGCTCCTCCTGCAGCGCCGCAACCTGCTCCTCCATGCCGCGCCCGCGCTCGATATCGCGTTCGATCCGCGTGTTCACGTCCTCCCGCTGACGCCGGTTCTCCTCGAACTCCCGGTCGTGACGCGACGCGGTTTCCTTCCACGACGCGGCGCGTCCCTGCAACTGGACGCGGTTGAGCTTCATGTCCTCGAGATTGCCGCGTTCCTTTTCGATCGTCTGCTGCAGGGTGTCGATCTCGGTCGAGAGCTCCCGATTCTGGTCCCGCAGACGCTGCGTGTGCTCACCAAGACGTTCGATCCGGTCGTCCAGGGAACGCTTGCGGGTGATTGTGCCCTCCGGAGCGAGAAAATCGTCCAGAAACCGTGGAATTGCCCCCTGGTAGCGTTCAACCGCGCCCTGGACGCGCTCGAGCGCCTCGTCTATCGCCGAGAACGCCCCTGCTGCGGCATCGACCCCGTCCTCGCGACCGCCACCGGTGAGCTTCAACCGATCCATGACCGAGTCGCGCCGCCCGGCCACCGTGATGCGAAGCTGTTCCAGGGCGGCGGTCAGCTCCTCCTCCGCCCGGGACCGCTCGGCGCTGGAGTACCCGGACTCCCGCAACTTGGTGTCCAGGGCAGCGACGAGCTCGTCGGTGACGGTGCGCAGCTCCCGCTGACAGGAGGTGGTCTCCGTCTCGTTCGAGGAAATCTGCCCTTCGTTGGACTCAATCTGTCCCCGCGCCTCCCGCTGCCGCTCCTGCGCCCGCGTGATCCGCTCCTCGATCGAGGCGATGCGCTCATCCGCCTCGCGAATCTGGCCTTCCGCCTCCTCCGCCGATCGTCGCGCGGCCTCCGCGGCCCCGCGAATCTCCTCCGCCTTGCGGTCCAATGACTTCAGACGCCCGCGTTCGGTCTCGATCTGATCCTCGAGCTGCGACCGCTGGTCGCGTATGAGCGCAATGCGTTCCGTCCGCGAGCTCTTTTCCAGCTCCAGGCCGTAGAGCTGTTTCTGGACCTCGACAAGGCGACCCTCCATCGAGTTGACGCGATCCAGTTCGCTTTCGAGCCGTTCGTTGAGACCATCGATCTCCGCCTTCACGGCGGCGCGTTTTTCGTCGAGGGAGGCGGCGCGCTGTTCATGGTCCTGAAACTGACCACGAAACTGCAACAGGCGCGCCAGTTGCAGATCCACCTCCAGGTCGAACAGGCTGGTGCGGAGCTCACGATAGCGGGTTGTCTTGTCAGCCTGCTTCTTGAGCGAATCGTATGATCGCTTCACCTCCGAAAGCACCGACTCGACCTCGTGCATGTTCGTCTCGGTGCGTTCGAGCTTCCGGTCCGCCTCGCGACCGCGCATCTTGTAGCGCGTGATGCCCGCCGCCTCTTCGAACAGCGACCGACGGTCCTCGGGTTTGGTGGAGAGGATCTGGTCGATCTTCCCCTGCTCCATGATCGAGTAGGCGGATTTTCCGATGCCGGTGTCGTAGAACAGCTCCCTGAGGTCCTTCAGTTTTACGGGAGTACTGTTGATGAAGTACTCGCTGTCACCACTTCGGAAGAGGCGCCGTTTGACGGTGATCTCGGGAAATTCCAGGGGCAGTACGCCGTCGTTGTGCAGCGTCAGCGTGACTTCCGCCACGTTCACCGGTTTGCGGGTATCGGTGCCGTTGAAGATCACGTCTTCCATACGCTCGGCACGGAGGGATTTGGTCGCCTGCTCACCGAGGACCCACTTCACCGCATCCACGACGTTGCTCTTGCCGCAACCGTTGGGACCGATGAGTGCCGAGATGCCGTCGGCGAATTCGATATGTGTGCGTTCAGCGAAGGACTTGAAGCCGAACAGGTCGATACTTTTGAGAAACACGCTTGCTCCTACAGTACAGTCCAATTAGTATAGCCCGCAAGCATGAGCGAGCCCAATAGCGCCTTTTTTGACGTCTGTGGCGTCGACGAGGTCGGTCGGGGGCCCCTGGCCGGTCCTGTCACCGCCGCCGCCGTCGTTCTCCGGCGCGATTTCGACACGACACCCCTTCGCGACTCCAAGGCTCTGTCACCGACAGCGCGGGAACACCTGTTTGCGATGATAGTCGATGGCGGCAACGCTGTCGGGATTGGCTGGGTATGGCCTGAAGAGATCGATCGCATCAACATTCACCACGCGGCACTCCGGGCGATGTCCCTGGCCGTCGAGGAGCTTCTTGCCCGTTCGCCGGCTCCAACAATTCACGAAATACGAGCCGACGGTAGATTCTGTCCCCCCGTGGACCCTGCGATTGCATGCACCGCGATCGTCGGAGGTGACCATCTGGAACCTGCGATCATGGCGGGAAGCATCGTGGCAAAGGTGACGCGCGATCGCTGGATGTGCGAATACGCGCGCCGTGATGACCGCTACGGCTTCGAACGGCACAAAGGGTACCCCACACCGGAACACCGCCGCGCGCTGGCGAGCCACGGCCCCAGCCCGATTCACCGACGCAGTTTCCGGGGCGTATCGCCCGCGTCCTCAGTCGGCGTCTGAGCCCGACTCGTCCGGTTTCCGCCGGCGAAGCTTTGTCTGCTTCTTTCGCGACGCGTCGGCGCCGCCGTGGTGGCCGCGATCGTCCCGGCGGGATCGATTCCCGCCGCCACCCTCCCGGCCGTCGAGGTACTCGAGAACCGTATCGAGCCCCTTTCGGAACAGGCGCAGATCTTCCTCGAACACCACGACCTGGTGGCGGTCGAACACTTCGCCCTCACCGGTTTTCTTGCTTTCGACGACGGTTACGAACACGTCGTTGTTGCGATTTTCCTTGACGTTGAAAAAGTAGGTACGGCGATCGTTCTTGCTTTTTACACGAGCTGAAAACAGCTCTCCCCGCACTCCCATAGCTTGCTCTCCTTACGGTCTCACCCGGAGCGGTACAGTATCAGAATGCGGTCTTCCGCGTATACACCGGTTCGATGAACTCGGTTGTCATCGCCGACAGGTCACGGTAGTACCCCCGCAGATGCGGCGGCATCAGGACCGCCAACTGGTACATGATTTCGTCCGCCATTCGCCGCAGCTCGCTCCGCTCCGGGAGGCGGTTGTCCGGAACACGCAGGAAAAACGGCGTGCCGACGCGGAAATGCAGCGGCGTCCGGCGCAGACGCCGCAGGTTCGAAACCAGGTCCTGCACTCCCCACTGCACCATTGGGATGATCGGAACCCGCGCGGCGGTGGCGATCATCGCCGCCCCGGGACGGCCCCGTTGCAGGGCACCGGACATGCTTCTCGTCCCCTCCGGTGCGATACCGAGAAACTCGCCCCTCTCGAGGGCGCGTCGGGCACGTGCCATGGCGCGCCGGTCCGCTCCGCGACGATTCAACGGGATCACCCCCCAGACCTGCATCAAGAAACGCGTGAAGAGGTTGTCCCACAACTCCTGTTTTCCCAGGGCGGTCTTGCGCCGGGGATCGAGAAGGACGTAGTAGATCGGCCCCTCGAGATTGGTCGTGTGATTGCTGACCAGGATCGCCGGCCCCTGCGGAGGGATTTTCGACAGTTCGTTGTCCTCGACCCGGCACAGCACCCGCACGAGCCCCCGAATGATCGTGTTTACCGTTCGTTCCAGCACTGGCATCCGTGACATACTCATTCCCACGGTGGACAGTCTACCAATTTGCGCCTAGAATTCAAAAGGAGGTACGATGCCGAATATCAGCACCGGTTTTCAGACGTCGACCAGCGAGACGATTCTTTTTGTTATCGTCCTTGCCGTTATCGTCGTCGGACTGTTGGGTTACCAGGTTATCAACGCCCGCAGACACGCGACCGGCAAGAAGAAACGCCGTCCCAACCCCCACGCCCAGCCTGTCCTGAAACATCGCACCCGCACCCGACGCGACCTGATTCAGCTCGGGCGCATGGACCAACGCACCCTCGATCACCTCTCGTGGTTCCTCAAGGACCCGCACCAGCAGGACAGGCTGATCGAGGACGACCACCTCCTTCTTCGTGTGGCGCGCCAGGGCATTCGCGAGGGAATCGTATCGGAGGTCGAAGTGATGCGGTTGCTGCGCAAACTGGAGATCGACACCGCTCCACTCCGCGCCGGAGGGCGATCCAGCGAGACGATTCCCGGAGGCGCAGAGGTATCGATCTCCGACAAGAACCTCAATGTTGCCTCGGGACATCTCCTCCTGAGCGGCGAGAACGGCCTGCGGGTTCGTCTGGACAAGGGACATCGGTCGATGCACGCCGGCACCACCGTGGAGGTGGTCTGCGGCGGTGACGATGGGTTGTATCGCTTCCACTCAGCGGTAATCGAACGATCCGGCAAGGAAGTGACGCTGCAGCACTCCCGTCACGTTGAGCACGTTCAGCGACGGAAATACCGGCGCCGGGAGGTGGAACTCCCCGTCGAAATCCGACTACCGGGCATCGAGGAGCGCCCGCTGTCCAGCCGTACCGAAGATCTCAGCATCGGCGGCGCCGCCATCAGGAACCCCAAGAAGAGGGTGATCACCGGCGCCCGGGTCGAACTCACGCTTGACGCCGGCGGCGCCGCCCCCATTGAGGTCGCGGGGACAGCGGTCCGGACCTCCCGCCGCGACAAAACCGTGCACATCAGCTTTTCACAGCTGAACGAGGAAACCCGGCACAGGTTGTTTCGCAGACTGATCCGCATCGGCGGTGGACAGCATTGATCCCAGTCGTCGCGGGGGCGGCCCGTGCGTCCTGCGGCGGATACCAGGTGGACACAAAAAAGGCCCGCCGGATCGGCGGGCCTGGACGAGCGAGCGATGGGAATCGAACCCACATCTCCAGCTTGGAAGGCTGGGGTAATAGCCATTATACGACGCTCGCTTGAGTCATGCCGTCGTGTCAGGAACGGCGAGGCAGAACGTAGCACGGAACGAAACGCCAGTCAATCCCCGTCAGTACACGACGTTGATGTCCGGCCGCTGTGTGGTGAGCTGATCGATGCCGCTGCCGGCGGGGTCGCCCCCGGCGGCGGTGTTCGTCAGATAGACCTGGTACAGGTCCGGCAGCGCCGCCAGGCCGGGAATACCGTTTATCAGCGGGTCGGCGCCGATCCCGGTGGGAGAAGTCGCAACCGAAAGATCGAGCTCCCGCAGAAACGTCAGCGACTGAAACGGCGCCGCCGAGGTGACGTTGGGGTTGTTCGCCAGGCTGAGGAACTCGACGTACGGGACGGCCTGGGCCACCTGGACCGCCGACGTGTCGGTAAGCCCAAGGTTTGTCAGCTCGAGGCGCCTGACCGGACTCGACGACAGCGCCGAGATGTTCAGGACGGTCTTGGTTGTGGAGGCGTCGTTGATCCGCAGTTCCGCCACCGGCCACCCGGAGAGCTGCTGCAAATCCGGATCGAACGTCAGGTTGGCATCAAGCTCGAACCCGAACTCCTCGAGCGAGGCCGGCGGGGCAACATTCAGGAAATCGCTGAGATCACTGAGCGTTGTGTTGGGACTCGTGTAGAGCCGACGGAGCGCCGGCTGGCTGACCAGGTCCTGCAGCGACGCGGCATCTGAATACGCGCCGCGGGCATGCAGTTCCTCCAGCACCGCGAGCGACGGGAGCGTTCCATACGCCGCCGTCGGAAGGTTGTCCGCGTTCAGGTACCGCAACGTCGAACCAAGCGCTGACAGGCCCGACAGATCGGTTATGTTCGGGCTGTTCCCGACATCCAGCTCCTGGAGAGCGGCGAACGTCGCCAGGCCATTCAGGGAGGTCATTACCCCGGCACTTCCCACCGAAAGACGCCGCAGCGTCGCGATGCCGCTGCCCCCGGAGAGGTCGTTCAACTGGCTGTTCCAGACATCGAGTTCCTCCAGCGAGGGAAACGAAAACGGCGACAGGTCCGAAAACCCTGTGGCGTCGGACACATCCAGTCGTCGCAGACCGGCAATCGTGGGAACGCTGGCAACGCCGGTGAGATCCCAGCCGCGGATCCGTAGCTCCTCAAGCTGCGGTACAAACCCGGCGACGGCGAAATCCTGCCCCGCCGAGGACATGTACGAGAGGTCCAGACGCCGCAGATTCGGTACATCCGCAAGGGGGCTGTAGTCGGTGACGAGGTGGGTCGGGGCCGACCCGCCTTCATTTGACAGCGCCAGGTATTCGAGCGACGGATGCCCCCTCAGGGGCTCCAGTGAGGTCACGGCGTTGCCACCGGTGGGCGAGACGTTCGGCAGCGAGAGCTCCCTCAACCGTGGGAGATACTGAATACCGGTGAGATCTGCAATCCCCGCGTCCTCGGCCCACAGCGTCTCGAGGTCGGTGTTGTAGCGCACGCCACTGGCGATAACCGCGTCCCGGAACGCGGCGTCCGGGATGAGCGGCAGAACGTCCCGAATCGGAACCCGCGCTCCCGGGTCCACGGGGTTGTTGTACTCGGGCCGATCCACCTGCGTGAGCGGAAACGGGCATCCGGCCAACAGCGGAACGAGAAGTACAACCGGCGCAGCCGCGACGAACGCCGTCAGCGCCGTTCGGAATCCTCGCCCGCGCCGGGAAACCATCAGTCCACCACCGCCAGGGAGATGCCGGACGCGTAAAGTCGGGTGCGGTCAGCCGCGACCACTGGAGGTCGTCCCACACCTACTGGGAGTCCGGGCTCCTGGTCAACGAGTACGGGAAGACTGCGTGGCGCTCCATCCAAATCGGCGATCACCGATCCCGGTCCCAACACCACGATCGTCGCGCGGTCGTCTGGCGGGGCGACTGCCATACGCTCCGCGATCCGTTCGGCGACGTCGATGTCACGCCCGTACTGTTCTCGGGCCCAGTCCCTGAGGTACGCCTCACCCGCCCGACTGTTGCGAACAAGGAGTGCCGATGACACAAGAGTCACCACGCCGCCAACGGCAATGCTCCCCCACTGAATCCACTCGGTGAGTTCCGCCTCGTCGTACAGGTCCTCCGCCTCACTCCGCAAACGCTCGGCGTCGGCTCCGGTCGTCGCCGCCTGGTACTCGGCATAGGTCGCATCGGCGTCGTCGGTAAGGGATCCCACCGCGTCGGTTGCCAGGAGATACCCGCCGTAGCCAGCACCGCCAAGGCCAACCGCCAGCCCGAGATACGGCCACGGGCGGCGCCTGCGTTGCTGGACCACCTCGGCCTCCTGCCGTGCCGCGTCGAACCTGCGCCGGTCGGTAGCCAGCGCACCGCGCACGTCGGCGAGGTCGAGCTGGCTGACGACCGCATCCATCGCGGACAGCGTCAGCTCCGCGTCGTCCCAGCGCGCTTCACCAAGCGCCTGCACCCAGCGCAGCCTGAGCAGATGGTACTGGGCAAGACCGTTCCGCCGAACGCGTTCGTCGACCAGAGGATCTCCGGCCCGATCAGCTGCGATTCTATAGGTCCCGGGAAGCAGATCCTCCGGCGCGCTCGGTGAACCGGAGCCGTCCCCGGTGCCAAATACCTCCGCCGGCGTCATGCGCACGAACTCCTCGTCGAGCTGCCACGCCGTTTCCAGGAGTTCCTGCTCCTGGCGCATCGCGTTGACCACCTCCGACTCCCGCGCCTGCGCCAGGAGGTTGCGACTTTCGCTGAGCGCTTCGAACGCGACCCGGAACTGATCGGGCTGACCGAGAAGATTTCGCGCGAGTTCGTGTCGGACACGGATCTCCTGCTGTTCGCGCCGCGTGACCCGCGGGAGTCCAAAGGAGAGTTCGATCGCTTCCCCGGGGCGAATCTGACGTTCGGCGGAATACACGAGCTGTTCTCGACCGGCGACCGTGACGGTGACGTCAAACCGGCGTGCACCGGTCAGAATCTGCGGGATCGAGCGCACCCGACTGCCGATCGGAATTCCATCGATCGCCACGGCGTAGTCCACGTCGTCCCTGGACGGCCGCAGGACAGCGGCGCCGAAGTCGACCTGATACCCCATGAGTGCGGACGACGCAAGAATCACCAGTTCATCGGCAGCGTCAATGATGTCAAAGGCGCCGAACGCCTGGCGACGCTCGCTTCCGAGAATCTGCCCCGTCGCGGCACTCCAGACGGAGGTTTCCAGTTCGATGCGTCCGTTTTCCATGCTGGAAATGCGTCCGATAACCGCGGCGTCCAGGCGTCGCCGCTCGGACAGCGAGCGGAGTTGCAGCGGCCCGTCGGGGGCGTAGGGGTTGATACCGGACATGTCCGGCGTTCCCACGTCGTAGCGTCCACCCAGCTGCAACGTGAGTCGGATCGTGTCGGTCATCGCGGCAGCGAGATTGTCCCACTGTTCCACATCGGTGGTGTTCACGAAGGGAACCACGGCGATCCGATCGACCCCCGCGGCGTTCAATGTCGCCGGTGCCGCATCCTGTCCCACGACCGGCTGGAGGGCGGCGAACACCAGCCATAGAGCCAGCATGACGCCGCCCGACGGCCGACGCCCCCGGCTCAAGTCCTGCTGCAGTGTGGAGTTCCTGCCGTCGGTGACGGCCGCATTACGCTGTATCGCGACGTGTTTTAATGACAATCGTCTCACCACCATCAGTATATAACGGAACGCCAAAGAGATCATACTTTCCAAGATAGTCCGGAAAACCGCCCGGGGCCTCCCCCAGACGGCTGCGGTATTCCTGGATCGTTCGATAGAGATCCATCGGCAGTACGATGGCGGTCACCCGTCCGCCGGTCTCACGCACGTGAACCACGCGGCCGTAGATCTCCGCGATGATTTCCTCCGCCCGCGGCGCGTCGCCGTCGGCGGAGGGGTTCTCGGTGTGGGATTCCACGGACGGTACGGCTCAGAACAACCAGTCGAGGAGGTTGTATTTCTGGAAAATCGAGACCGTGATCAATGACACCACCGCCATGATCTTGATCAGGATATCCAGCGACGGACCGACCGTATCCTTCAGGGGGTCACCGACCGTGTCGCCCACAACACCGGCGGAATGTGCTTCCGAACCCTTTCCGCCGTGGTGACCCTCCTCGATGTACTTCTTGGCATTGTCCCACGCCCCGCCGGAGTTGGCGGTGAACAGCGCCATCATGATCGCAGACAGGGTGGTTCCGATCAGAAGACCGCCAACGAACTCCGGTCCGAACACAAAGCCGCTCACGACCGGCGTCAGCACCGCGATCAGTGCCGGTGTCTTCATCTCCTTGAGGCTTCCGGCGGAGGAAATCTCGATGCACAACCGGTAGTCGGGACGCGATTCGCCGGTGAGGATCTTGGGATCCTCACGGAACTGGCGCCGGACCTCGTCGACCATCTTTCGCGCGGCTTTGGCAACTGCCTCGATCAGGATTCCCGAGAACAGGAACGGCAACGCCGCACCGACCAGACCACCGGCCAGCGTGAGGGTATTGACCATGTCCAGTACCAGGATGAACTGCCCCTGGGTGTTGTGGGGGCCCGCCTGGCTGTACAGGTAGCTGGCAAACAGACTCAGAGCCGCGAGCGCCGCGGAACCGATCGCGAAGCCCTTCCCGATCGCGGCAGTCGTGTTTCCCACGCTGTCGAGTTTGTCGGTGATCTCGCGCACCCGCGGGTCGAGCTTGCTCATCTCGGAGATGCCGCCGGCGTTGTCGGCGATGGGACCGTAGGTGTCCACCGAGACCGTGGCGGCGACGAAGCTCAGCATGCCGATCGCCGCCATGGCGACACCGTAGAGACCGGCAATCGCGTTGGCGCCGATAACCGCCGCCGCGAGCACCAGGATCGGATAGAACACCGACTTCATGCCGACGGCGAGTCCCTGGGTGATATTCAGCGCGTATCCCTGTCGGCTCGCCTCGCTGATCTTCTTGGTGGGGTTGTAGTCATAACTCGTGAAGTACTCGGCAAGCTGGCCGATGAGGATGCCGCTTACGATTCCGAGGACCGCCGCGAGCCACGGAGAGACCCACCCGAGACCGAATCCGGCGGCCGATACATTGAGCCCCTGAAAGAACCACCATGTCACGGCACCGGTTCCGACCAGGGTCAGGATCGCGCTGGTCCAGGTGGCAACGTTGAGCTCGCGGTGCGGGTTGTCGCTCGGCTTCTTGAGAATCAGGGTACTGATACCGACAACCGATGCGAGCACACCGATCGCTGCAAAGAGCATCGGATAGCTGACCAGCTTGGTCACGAGCTCGGCGCTGATCGAAACGGCCGCGTCGCTCACGGTGTAGAACATGTAGGCGGCCAGCACGATGCTCGAGATGATCGCACCAACGTAACTCTCGAGAAGGTCCGCACCGAGTCCGGCGACGTCGCCGACGTTGTCACCGACGTTGTCGGCGATGGTCGCGGGGTTGCGCGGGTCATCCTCGGGAATGTGGGCTTCGGTTTTGCCGACGAGGTCGGCGCCCATGTCGGCGGCCTTGGTATAGATACCTCCACCGACGCGGTCGAACATGGCGATGACCGAACACCCGAGGGCGTATCCCGAGACGGTCATCGTGAAGGGGATGAAATTGACCCCCAGCCAGTTGGTGATAATGACCAGATTGTCCGAGTGTGCCTGACCGAGGAACACGCCGAACACGAGGTACACCAGACCGAGTCCCAGGATCGAGAACCCCGCAACGCTGAGTCCCATGACGCTTCCGCCCTGGAAGGCGACTTTCAGCGTCGACCCCACATCGAACGTTTCGCGTGCCCGATTGGACACCCGGACGTTGGCGATGGTGGCGATCTTCATACCGATCCATCCCGCCGATGCACTCATGGCGGCACCGAGGAGGAAGGCAACCCCGGTGTACCACGAGACGATGACCATCAGGGCGACCATAATGAATACGGCGATCGAAAAGATGATCTTGTACTCATGACGGATGAAGGCGTCTGCACCTTCCTGGATCGCTCCGGCCAGCTCTCCCATGAGGGCTGTCCCGGTATCCAGTCGTTTGACTGCGGAAAAGTTGATCGCAGCAAACCCGAGCGCGGCAACAACAGCAACAGCGACAAATCCTAGCATTATTTCATCATCCTTGTCTTTGAGGGGATTTCTGTCACATGTATCGTACCATTTGCACCAAGTTGCACGCAATGATAAGTTTTGGACCGGCATGCACACGGTTACACGCGTCGACTGGACGTCCTACGCACCCGACGACCGGGCGGTACTCTGTTTTCTGCGCACCGACGGACAGGTGCTCCTGATCAGAAAGAAACGAGGCCTGGGCGCCGGCAAGGTCAACGCACCCGGCGGCAAAGCGGAATCCGGCGAACGCCCCGTGGATACCGCGGTCCGAGAGACGATCGAGGAGGTCGGCCTTCGTCCGCTGGACCCGGAACACTACGGTACGCTGCGCTTCGCGTTTCTCGACGGGTACCGATTGGAAGTCTACGTCTACGTGGCGTATCGCTGGGACGGCGATCTCGTGGAAACGGACGAGGCGCTTCCGTTCTGGGTAGCCGAGGACGGCATTCCCTTCAACGAGATGTGGGAGGACGACCGCTGCTGGCTTCCCAACGTCCTCGCCGGGGACCACGTCGAGGCCGAGATGGCGTTCGATGGCGACGAGATGGTCTGGTGGGACCTGCGTTTTGCCAGCGGGACTCAGCTGCGGGGCTCGCGATAGAATTCGTCGGCCCAGCGGGCCAGCACGAATCCGAGGTCGCTCAGGGCATTCAGGAAGCGAGAGACGAACGTTCGCTCGTATCCGCCTCGTTCGTGGATCAGGCGGACGATCGCCCGCTCCGCGCGACGAACAACCGTCCTGGCGCGGTCAAACTCGGCACCGATGCTGGTGTCGCCGGCGATGAAGAAACGCGGGGGAATCGTCACACGCCCCCGCCAGTAGGAAAACACGCGATCCAGTGTGGCGAGATCCTCGTCGCCAAGCGTCTCCAGTTCTTTCAGGTGCGGAGACCCCGGGGCTGCGGCGACAACGCCCCCGGCGATCAGCATCCGACGCTGGATCCATTCCAGGTCCGCACGAAGACGCACCTCCACGTCGTCCCGATCGCCGAGCAGGCTGCGACACACGCCGAGCGCGACCTGCGCCTCATCCAGTGCTCCGAGCGCCTCGAAGGCGATATCGTCCTTGAACCGGCGATCTCCGTCGATCAGCGTGCTGCGACCGTCGTCGCCACCACCGGTTCGAACCGGAGACTCGTCGTCAGTACTGCTCATGAAAGTCCTGGATCACCACGTTCTCACGGAGCTTACCCAGCGCTTTCTCCTGGATCTGGCGCACGCGCTCGCGGGTGATACCCAGAAAACGACCGGTTTCCTCCAGCGTATAGGGCCCTTCTCCACCAAGACCGAACCGGAGCTTAATGATCCGCATCTCGCGTTCGCTGAGCTGCGCGAGCACCTCGTCCAGCGTATCCTGCAACGTCAGATGGAATACCAGGTCGAAGGGCTGCGCCTGTTGGTCGTCTTCTATCACGTCCGAGAGACGGGTTGAGTTGTCGTCGTCGATCGGTACGTCGAGGGAGGTGGTGTCCTGGGAGAGTCGCTGAATCTCGTCGACCCGTCGCGACGGGATGTTCATGTAGTCCGACACTTCGTCGCTGATGGGGTCGCGTCCCAGCTCCTGGGTCAGGTGCTTGGCTACGTAGAAGCATTTCTTGATCGTGTTGAGCATGTGGACCGGGATACGAATCACACGCCCCTTGTCAGCGAGGCTCTTGATGATCGCCTGCCGGATCCACCACGTTCCGTACGTAGAAAACCGGCAGCCCCGGGTGTAATCGAACCGTTCCACCGCCTCGATCAGTCCGATGTTGCCCTCGTCGATCAGGTCCAGCAGTGAAAGCCCGCGGTGCTGGTACTTCTTTGCGATCGACACCACCAGGCGCAGGTTGGAGTTGATCATGCGCGTCTTGCAGACCCGCAGCTCCTCTTCCCGTTCCCGGGTCGTTACGGAGTCCGCAGGTTCCACCGATTTGAGCTCGCCGAGCTCTGTCCGCAGGCGCTGGATTCGCTCCCCGATCGTCTGTTCCTCGTCAACGGAGAGCAACGGATAGCTGGAAATCTGCTTCAGGTAGAACGCCAATGGATCGGAGTCGCCCGCATAGGTCTCCGATTCTGAATAGTGTGCCCGTGCCGCGCGATGCTGGGTGCCTGTGTGCCGACGCGATGATGTCGATGCCATTGCCGCCCCCTCATTTCTTACTTTTGATCACCAATCGTAGCACGCCGACGCGCAGATTCCAAACAGAACCGTACAAATAGATGGAACTACACGATTTGCACAGGCGTTGTTCACCCCCGAGGCGCGCGTTCGGGGTCAACAAAGAGATTGTTGCGCCACACCGAGAAGTACAGCGCAGGACCACCCTCCGTCGGGGAGACACCGACGGTGCCAAGAACCCGTCCGGCCTCCACCTCGTCGCCGACCTGCACGGTTACGGCGTCCTGGCCGCCGTAGACGTAGATGTACCCCTGCGCCGACTGCACGAATACCACGTTTCCGAAACTTGAATGGGGACCGGAATAGACGATTCGCCCGCTGGTAACGCTGCTGACCGGCGTCCCGCGCGCCGCGGAGATCATGACTCCGGGGAACTTCCCGTCCAGCGTTCGTCGACGTCCCGCCACCGGCCAGGCGCCACCGTCGTCATAGGTAAGAGGATCCACGACCGCCGCCGCCACCGGAATCGCCTGGGCGGGGTCATCCCCGGCACCGTCGTCGTCTTCCTCCTCAGCGCCATCGTCTTCCCCCGGGTCGGGAGAGGCGCTGTCGGCGACGTGGGTCGAGGCTGGATTCACCGCGGCAATTGCCGATCCATCACTCCCGGGTGGATCCGGTACCCGGAGATGCTGTCCGACCACGATCATCGAATCGTCGAGGTTGTTCATCTCGCGCAGCTCCGCCACGGTCAGTCCGTAGCGACGGGCGATGGAGTACAGCGTGTCTCCCTTGCGCACCGTGTACTGCCCCGGCACGGTGAGGACGGTGCCGGGAAGCAAAAGCTCCGGGGTTTCAATGCGGTTGGCGTCCATGAGGGCGTCAACGGACACTCCGTAGGTACGGGCAATCGCGTACAGCGTTTCCCCGTCCCGAACCTCGTGCCGGACCGTCTGGGCCGGGAGCGCGGCGATGGAGACGATCGTGACTGCGAGACAGATCAGTGTTGTTCTCATACGGCTCTTCCGCCTAGCTTGTCGGCAGTCCGGCGGTGGAAGTTGAGTGCCGCGACGGAAGGAAGGCTCAGGCCGCGGGCAGAACGCAGGAGAACAAAAAAGGTCGCAGCGTGTGCTACGACCTTTTTTGTTCTGTTGACCTGATGTCGGGCTGAGAGGATTTGAACCTCCGACCTCACCGTCCCGAACGGCGCGCGCTAGCCCCTGCGCTACAGCCCGAATGCGTAGGGGAACATACCAGAAGCGTCGGTGGTGGTCAACCCCATTTCGTTGACACCCACGGGGCCACGTGCTACCGTTTGCGCTCCACAACGTACGTCACAGGAAGGACATCGATACCGAATGGCAGAGCCCCGAAATCCCGAGAAAAAGACGCCCCGAAGCACGCACACGCGCAGCCGGGGGCTGTACATCGGAAGCCTCATTATCCTGGCAATCGTCATTGTAACCTTCATCGGTGCGCCGGTCGTTACACGAACCGCCGGACGCAGTCACCTGGTGTTCGGTCGCTACGGCAACGAGGAGATCAGGTACCAGCCCGGCAACTTCTTCGCCCGACAGTATGAGGCGATTGCCCAGTCCCTGCGCGATTCCGGAAACCAGGCAAACCTCGAGCTCCAGCTTCGCATTGCGTGGCGGGAAGCGTTCAACCGCGCCGTCCTGCACACCGCGGTCCTTCAGGCCGCAGACCGCGCCGGCATGGACGTGTCCTCCGAGCGCGTCGATGAGCTGATCGCCTCCGACCCGCGCTTTCAGGTGAACGGTCGGTTTGACACCCAGGCCTACCAGAACATCGGCAATCAGGAGCGGTTTCAACTGAGGAATTACCACCGCGAAAGCGCGATTTTCGACCAGGTGATCCGCGACGTGCTGGCGGGAGCAGAGAGCTCCGACGGCGAGAAGCAGTTCGTCGCAGAGATGAGCGGTCCGGAACGCTCCTTCGAGGTCGTGCGCTTTCCGTTTACCGAGTTTCCCGCTGAGCAGGTCCGGACGTTCGCCAGCGAGAACGACCAGCTGTTTACCACCCTCGATCTCGCCGTCGTCACGCTGAGCAGCGAAGACGAAGCGAGTCAGATCCGCGAGCAGGCGCTTCAGCCGGGAAACCCGATCGGGGACCTTGCCCGGACCTACTCGCGGGACCTGTACGCGGACCAGGACGGCCAGATCGGCCCCGTGTACGGATACGAGCTGCAGCAGGAACTGACGAACCCCGATGACCTTCAGAAACTGCTGGACCTTCAACCGGGGGACACCAGTGAGCCGCTGGAGACCACCGCGGGGTGGGCGTTCTATCAGGCACTGTCGGCACCCGCTCCGTTCGACCCGCAGGCGGATGGCGCGATCGCCGATGTCCGAACGTACATGCAGAACTTTGAGCAGGGCCGGATCCAGGACTACGTTCGAGCCGAGGCGGAGTCGTTCGCCACGCAGGCTCGCACCGACGGGTTTGCGACCGCAGCAGACGGAGCCGACCGAACGATCCTGAACACGCCGTTCTTTCCGATCAACTACGGCAATATCCAGCTGTTCGGTCAGCTGCAGAGCGCGCAGATCCCCGACCTCGCCGACGCCGCGTACCGTCAGGATTTCTTCGAGAGCGCCTTTGGCCTCGCTGCCGACGAAATCAGCGATCCGGTGGTCCTGCGGCAGTCGGTGCTCATCATGCGCCTCCGGGAGGAACGGCCGGCTCAGGAGTCCAACGTGGCGTTCATTCGCGACTACTACGGCTCCCTCGAACGGCAGTTCAAGAGCGACGCCCTGCAGACGGCGTTTGTCGACGACCGCCGTCTCGAGGACAACTTCGCCCAGGCATTTAACCGCTACGTGCTTGGCCCCAACTCCAACTGAGGGCCGCCGTGGCGGGAACCACCTCGCGCGTTGAGATCGTGACCGGCCCCCAGGGGCCGGTTATTTACGCCGATGGTCGCCCGCTCACCGGTCCGGACCCGGCGGCATCGATCCGCCGGCGTCTCCCCGTCCCCACCGAGATTGCGCCCCAGACCCTGGTAATTCTCTGCTCACCGCTTCACGGCGACGCCGTTGATGAATGGCTCGCTCGTGTTCCGGAGACCTGCGCGGTTCTGGCGGTTGAGCTGGACGACGATCTCGGCAGGGTGACTCGTCCCTGGCATCCGCCGGCGTCGTCCCGCCGCTTCGTCTACGCCACGGGAACGTCGGCGGCCGTCACGGCCGGTGAACACCTGATCCGTACAACCGGGCTCCGGCGGGTTTCCACGGTGTACCTTACCGGTGGCGCCCGCCTCCACCGCGACGGATATCTCCGGCTGGAGGAGCAGCTTGTGGACTCCGCCATGCGGTTCTGGCAGAACCGCGGAACGGAGATCCGTCTCCTGCGGCGCTGGATGTCCAATGTGGTGCGAAACGCCACCCTCGCTGGATTGCCGGTCGATGCGCTCCGCGGCCGGATCCCGCGGCGGGCGGTACTTGTCGGCGCCGGACCGTCCCTGGAAGACCATCTCGGGGAGCTGCGTCGTCTGTTTCCCGCCTACGGTCGGCGCCACCGGGCGGATGTCTCACTCGTGGCGCTGGACACCGCGTTGCCGACGCTCGCGGCTGCCGGCGTCACCCCCGACATGGTCGTGGCCATGGACGGTCAGCTTGCGAACGCCGCCGATCTCCTCCCGTGGCGGTGGGAGAACACCGCGTTCCTGCTCGACGCAACGGTCCATTTCAGCGTTCCGCGCCGGGTTCCCGCGGATCGGCGATTCTGGTTTGTTTCGCGGTTCTCAGAGAACGCACTGTTCCGGGATCCGGAGCTCGCGGAGCTCCTTGCGGGGTTTCCGGTGCTGCCGCCACGCGGATCGGTTGCTCCCGCGGCGCTCCACCTTCTCACCGAGCGTCTCGGCGTGCGCGCCGTGTTCTGTGTGGGGATCGATTTCTGGTACCGTCCGCCGAAAACGCACGCCCGCATGAGTCCCGGTGACCGCGCCGTCCGACGGTCCACCTCGCGGCTGACACATCGCGACGGTCACGATCGCGTCCTGGCGAGGCCCTGGCGCGCGGTGACACTGCGGGACGGCAGCGTACGCCCCGGCGACGCCGTGCTTGCGGACCAGGCACGTCTGTTGAGGCAGAGCGTCGAACGCCTTCCGGGGTCATTCTTCCATGCTGCCGGCGCCGAGGGGCTCACCATCGGAAGCGATGCGTTCCCCGGCGACGCCCCTGTAACGCGGTGGCTGGAACTGGAGTCGAGCGCCCCGGTAACCGGCGACGCTCCACCGGCACCCGGCCCGGATCCCGACGATGACACTGCCGCGGCACGGCGCCTGACGGCGCTGCGTGCCCTTGTTCTACGCCTCACGGACCAGGAGTCTCGTCTTGCCGACCCCGCCGCCGCTGCCTACCTCGACGCCGGACTGGACTGTGCTGTGATGGATTTGCCGCAGTGGCCGCTGATGACGCTGCGCCGCGACTGGATCGAACTGCACCGCCCGCGCATCCTGCGGGCGGTTCGGGACCTCAGGCGACGTGCCGAACGGGCGCTGCACTGCGCCGCAGAGTGAGTCCCGCGCCAACGGAAGTGGCTATTCCTCCGGAGTCCCCCGAAGAACGGACAAAAACGCGGACTGCGGGAGTTCGACGTTCCCGACCATCTTCATCCGCTTCTTGCCTTCCTTCTGCTTTTCCAGCAGTTTCCGCTTCCGCGAAATGTCGCCACCGTAACATTTCGCGGTAACGTCCTTGCGCAGAGCGGGAATCGTCTCGCGGGCGATAATCTTTGCCCCGATCGCTCCCTGGATCGGAATCTTGAACTGCTGTCGCGGAATCTCGTTCCTCAGCTGTTTGCACGCGGCCCGCGCCCGCATCTCGGCGTTTCCGCGATACACGAGCATGGACAGGGCGTCCACGCTGGCTCCGTTCACCAGGATGTCCAGGCGGACCAGATCGACGGGGCGGTAGTCGAGCATCTCGTAGTCGAACGATGCGTAGCCCCGGGAGAGCGATTTCAGGTTGTCGTAGAAATCGAAGAGCACCTCCGACAGCGGCATCTCAAAGATGACCTCAACACGGGAGGTATCGAGATAGATCATGTCCTTCTGGATTCCGCGACGATCGTTGCAGAGCGTCAGCATCTGCCCCAGAAACGTGTCCGGGGTGATGATCGACGCCTTGATATACGGTTCGCGCGATTCCTGGACCGTTCCGGACTCGGGGAACTCAAGAGGGCTGTTCACCGATACCTCGGTTCCGTCCACAAGCGTTATGCGATACTGAACCGACGGTGCGGTGATCACGAGGTTGAGATCGAACTCACGCTCCAACCGTTCCTGAACCACTTCCAGGTGCAGCATACCGAGAAATCCGCACCGGAACCCGAATCCCAGCGCCGCTGAGTTGTCCTTCTCGAAGACGAGGGAGGCGTCGTTGAGCTTGAGCTTGTCCATCGCCCGGATCAGCTCCTGGTAGTCGTTGCTGTCCACCGGGTAGATCGAGGAAAAGACGACCGGTTTGACCTCACGGAAACCCGGAAGCGGCCCATCGCAGCGTTTGTCCGGACGCGTCACCGTGTCGCCGACCCGCACGTCGCGGATCGTTTTTATCCCGGCAATAATGTAGCCGACATCGCCGGCGGCCAGCTCCGGAACCCGTTCAAGCGTGATCTTGAACTTTCCGGTTTCCTCCACCTCGTACTGCGCGCCGTTGGACCACATTTCGATCGTGTCTCCGGGTTTGATACTGCCGTCGAATACGCGGATGTGGACCACGACACCGCGGTACGGGTCGTAGTGGCTGTCGAACACGAGTGCCTGAAGGGCCCGGTCCGCATCCCCCGAAGGCGGCGGAATACGCGCCACCAGCGCCTCCAGCAGCGCGTCCACGCCGAAACCGGTCTTCCCGCTGACCTGAATCACCTCGTCGGGGTCGAGACCCAGATCGTGTTCGATCTGGTGAAGACACATGTCTACGTCCGCGGCGGGGAGGTCGATCTTGTTGAGAACGGGGATGATCTCCAGGTCGTGTTCCAGCGCCAGGTAGAGGTTACTGAGCGTCTGTGCTTCCACGCCCTGGGCGGCATCGATCAGCAGTATTGCGCCTTCGCAGGAAGAGATCGCCCGGCTGACTTCGTAGGAAAAATCGACGTGTCCCGGCGTGTCCACCAGGTTGAGACGGTATTCCCGACCGCCGATTTCCATCGGCATCGTTACCGCCTGGCTCTTGATCGTGATGCCGCGTTCCCGTTCGATGTCCATCGAGTCCAGCAGCTGATCGTGAAAATCGCGGTCTTCCACGATGTGCGAGCGCTGGATGAAGCGGTCCGCAAGCGTAGATTTTCCGTGGTCGATATGCGCGATGATACAGAAGTTGCGAACGAATTCGCGTGTGACGTGTGAACTCATGAAGCTCCGTTGTACTACGGAGAACGGACCGTGTTCAAGTTGAGTCGATCGTCCGCCGCACAACCTGAAGGAGTTCCGCCGGCTCGAACGGTTTCATGAGGCTCGCCGCCTGACCGGCTTCCAGTTGTTCACCGGTGAGAACCAGCACGACCGCCACGTCCAGCACTTCGCGGTACCGACGGACGATCTCCGCACCGCTGAGGAACGGTGCGGAAAGATCGCTGATTACCAGCCGCGTCTCGGCGTTCCGCTCGAGCATGAGCAATCCGTCGCCCACCGACCGTGCCAGAAGCGGGGTATAGCCGCGGCTGCGAAGCACACGCGCCATGAGCGTGCGCATCGCCTCTTCCTCCTGGACGACAAGGATCGCTCCGCTTCCGGACTCCTCGATCTCGGGCCCGCCGGGGCGGTCGGCGGAGGGCTCGACGGGATCCACACACGGCAGGTACACCGCAAAGGTCGTCCCGTGACCGACCGTGCTCGCCACATCGATCGCACCACCGCTCTCATCCACCGCGGAGTAGACCGTTGCGAGCCCGAATCCACTGCCGTTTTCGGACTCCTTTGTGGTGAAAAACGGCTCGAACACGTGGGGAAGGTGCTCGGGACTGATACCCTCACCGGTATCGGTGACTCGCAGAACCAGGTACGCCCCCGGTTCGATCGTTCGCGTCAGGGTCGCCAGGGGTCGCTCGAGGTGAATCACCTCGCTGGATAGCGTGATCTCACCGCCGTGGCGCATCGCGTCCCGAGCGTTCAGCAGAAGGTTGAGCACCACCTGCTCAAATCGCGTGCGATCGATCCGGATCGCCGCATCCCCCGCCCGCCGATGCAGGTGAAGACTCACGTATTCCGGCATGAGCCCCTCGATCATGGTGCGGTTCTCCGAGAGCACCCGGTCCGGCTGAATCCGTTCGGCGTTGAGGTGCTGTACGCGACTGAAGGTCAGAAGCTGCCGCGTGAGCTGCGCCGACCGGCGTGCGGTCTGGTAGATGCCGTCCACGTTGCGCAGAATTTCGCCCAGATCCGGGTGTTCAGCGAGATCGTCAAGGACCAGTCTGGTGTACCCCATGATCACGGTGACCAGATTGTTGAAGTCGTGGGCAAGCCCCCCGGACATGCGTCCTACAGCGTCCATGCGCTGCGCGTGCGCCAGTTGCTGGTCCTTCTGTCGCAGGGCACTCTCGTTCCGGATGCGCTCGGTAATATCCCGCAGAACCCAGACCGTCGCTCCACCCAGGGAGGTGGAACGCTCCTCGAGCACGGAGACACTCAGCTCGACAACGGTGTCTTCCCGCATCCGGGGCGACCACCGTACCGGTCCCGGACTGTTCACCGCCGCCCGACGGATATCCTCCGGTATCAGGGAGTCGATGCCGGCGTCGTCCGTCGCCCGGAGAATCTGTTTCGCGATTCCGTTGGCGTAGCGAATTGCGCCGTCCCGGTCACTCACCAGTACGCCCGAATCGATCGACGCCAGGACGCCGGAGAGAAGCCCCTCCCGCGACCGGATCTCACGCTCCATACGATTGCGATAGAGGGCCAGGACCACCGCAGTCCGCAGCTCCCGGGCCTCGAAGGGCTTGATAATGTACGCGAACGGTTCGCTGATTTTCGCACGGTCCAGCGTTTCCTCGTCGGCGTAGGCTGTCAGCAGAATGACCGGAAGCTGAAACTCCTCACGAATGATTCCGGCTGCGGTTACACCGTCCATCTCACCCTGCAGATGGATATCCATAAGCACAAGATCGGGCGAAGTCCCCGCGGCGGCCCTCGCCCGCAGCGCCTCCAGCACGTCCTCGGCGGCGGCAAAACTGCCCCCGACGGTGTAACCCAGCCGCTGCAGATGAACCCGGATGTCGAGGGCAACGATCTGCTCGTCCTCGACCACGAAGATTTCCTCGCCGGTCGCGGACCGCGGTTCACTCAAGACGCAGCCCGAGTTCGCGCATGAGAGCGAAAAGTTTTTCCCGCTCGATCGGTTTTACCAGGTAGGAGTCGGCCCCACCCTGGTAGTACGCTTCCACCACGTTCTTGGGATCTTCCAGCGCCGTCGTCATGATGACCTTCACCTGTTCCGCTGCGTGCACCCCGATCCGTTTTTCGACGGCGCGAATCTCGCGCAACGCGGTCTGGCCGTCCACGTTCGGCATCATGATATCAAGGAGGATGAGCCGATAGGGGTCATTCTCCTCCCACGCAAGACTGAATGCCTCAATGGCCTCCTGTCCGTCGACGACGACGTCGCATCTGGCGAGGTCCCGAAGCATCATCTGCAGGTATCGCCGTCCCCCGAAATCGTCCTCAACGATCAGTACGCGCATGTTCGGACTTCCGCTCATCACACCAACTCCTCTTCGATCTGCGACAGAAGCTTCGCCATCGTGTTCGTATCGCCCCGTCGGAGCGCCAGCATCATCCGGAAACTGGCTTCGGCCATCCCCGGGGTCGTCGGAACCGCACGGAGCTCCTGCAGCCGCAATCGCGCCGTCTCCAGCTCCCCGCGGTCCACGAGATCCTCCAACTCCGCGATCGCCGAACGGGTCGTTTTCACCTGCCGTTCGCGAACAACGCGACGGAGCATCGCATCGACCGCCTCCGGAGCCACCGGTTTCGTCAGGACCGCGTCAAAACCGGCGGCAGCCCCGCGACCCGCCACCGCTTCGGCGGCGTGCCCGGTGAGTGCCACCAGAGCGATATCCACAGCGCTGCCGCCGCCGTCGCCGGCACGGATCCTGGATGCAAGCTCCCACCCATCCATATCGGGCATCTCGATGTCCAGAATGGCACAGTCGAACGCTTCGCCGCTCAGGGCAGCCAGGGCCGCCTCGCCGGACACAACCGGCGTCACGAGGTGACTTCGTCCCTCCAGGATGCGTTGATGGACAAGGAGATTGCCCCGGTCATCGTCCACCAGGAGAACCTGCAACGGCGTAGAGGCGTGACCGGAGGGCGCCATTCCCGTTGCGTTCCGCCCGGCTGCATCGGGCCCGCCACGTCCGCGCCCGTCGCGGGCCGTTGCCTCGTCCGCCGCACGCGGAACGGCGCCGTCCAGGGACAGCGTCTCCAGAATCCGGATCACCGACGCCGGCTCGGCGATCACGCGATCACCGCCGTGTTCCGCGTGCGCTGCCCGTCCCCGAACACGGCGCAGGGGCAACACGCTCACCACGGTCGACGCCGACGGATTTTGTTCGATCTCCCGCGCGACCACGACGACGCCGGTGTCGGAGAGTCCCGTGAACAGCGCCTCCGCGGTCCGGAGTTCCACCGCCACACCCAGATGGCGACACCACGGCTCCCAGGCACGGAACAACAGCCGGTCGTCGGTGACGGCGATCGAAACGGCGTTGACCACCTCCGGGAGGCGGAGCTGCGTCGTCT
Organism: uncultured Spirochaeta sp.; assembly: GCA_913030605.1. Taxonomy (GTDB): domain Bacteria; phylum Spirochaetota; class Spirochaetia; order DSM-27196; family Alkalispirochaetaceae; genus Alkalispirochaeta. The sequence goes on along the minus strand of CAJWEZ010000007.1, from coordinate 48,946 downwards.
CCGGAAGATCCGCCTCCGAGAGCGGCAGTTCCACGGAGAACGAGCTGCCGTGGGCCGGAACCGACGCCACGGAGACGGTGCCTCCCATCGCCTCGACGAGGCGGCGAACGATCGCCAGTCCAAGCCCCACGCCACCGGCGTTCCGCGTCGCCGGCTGCTCCACCTGACTGAAATCGTCGAAGATGCCCGCCTGCTCCGCCTCCGGTATGCCACGGCCCGTGTCCTCCACCACGACCCGGAGACCACCACCGTCGGGCACGCCCGCGGTAACCGCGACGTGCCCCGCCGACGTGAATTTCAGCGCATTGGACAGCAGGTTGCGAACGATCTGCGTCAGGCGTGATTCGTCACCGTACACCGCCCGTGGCGTTGCAGGGTCAACGATCGTCACCATCCGCAGTCCACGCTCCTCGGCTTCCACCGCGTGACTCCGTACCGTCTGTTCGATCACGGTCACCGGGTCAAACAGATCGCGCCGCAGCGTCATCTTACCGGACTCGAAACGCGCATGGTCCAGGATATCCCCCACGAGGGTGTTCAGCTGTCGCGCGGCGCCATCAAGTATCTGCAGATATTCCTCGACGGGCCCCGAGCCGGCGACATCGCGGATAAGGCCTGACATCCCCATGATGCTGTTCAACGGCGTCCGCAGCTCATGGCTGACCCGGGAAAGGAAATCACTTTTGGCGGTCGCCGCCGACTCCGCGGCCTCCTTCGCCGCGATCAGGCGGCGGTTGTACTCGAGATCGGTTGAGACATCGCGAATGACCACAACGCGGGCGCTTTCCACGGAGTCGTCGCTCGCCAGCGTGGTCGTGGTGATCGCGACGACGCGGCGTGTCCCGTCGGCCGACTCCAGGTCGAACCAGTCGGCCGCGGCGCCCTCGTGTTTGGCCACCCGCGTGCGGAGGACCTCCGACAGGGGCTGTCCCGAGACCTCGGAGAACGGTCTCCCCGTGAACGCTTCCGCTGCCTGGTTCATCAGAATCACCCGGTCGTCGTGATTCGTGGTGATCACGCCTTCGGCGATGTTGTTCACGGTGACGTCCAGGAGCATCCGACTCCGCCGCAACTCCTGCTCCGCGCCGTGTTTGTACAGCGCAAGCTCGATCGCGATCGCCAGTTCACGCTCCTGAAACGGTTTGAGGAGATAACCGTAGGCCTGCGACCGTTTCGCCCGCTCCAGGCTTTCGCCATCGGAGAACGCCGTCAGGAAGATCACCGGCACATTGCAGTCCCGTTGGATTCGGTCGGCCGCCCCGATTCCGTCGATCTCACCCCGCAGCTGGATATCCATGAGGACCAGGTCAGGCTGTTCGTTGGCGGCGAGTTCGATCGCGGCGGCCCCCGTGCCGGCCTGGCCCACGACGTCGAACCCCATGATTCGCAGACGGTGCTCCAGGTCGAGTGCGACGATGCTTTCGTCTTCGACGATCAGAATGCTAGTTGCCATGACGCCCCGCGCGCGAGAGAATTGCCCGCGAAATCTTCCCGAGGGCTACCGACTCGTCGACACCGCCGCGTTTGACTGCCTCGTTGGGCATGCCGTACACCACGGAGGTAGCCTCATCCTGGGCGAAGGTGTACGCGCCGGCGTCGTGCATTTCCCGCATACCCATGGCGCCATCGTCACCCATTCCCGTCATGATCACCCCGATCGCGTTCGGACCCGCCGAACGCGCCGCGGACCGGAAGAGGACATCAACCGACGGCCGGTGGCGACTGACGAGCGGGCCCTCCCGGATTTCCACGTAGTAGCGTGCGCCACTGCGTTTCAGCACCATGTGACGATTGCCCGGTGCGATCAGGGCGTGGCCGGTGAGAACGGAATCGTTGTTCTCCGCCTCCTTGACCGTGATCTCGCACAGCGCGTTAAGACGCTGGGCAAAGGCCGCCGTGAACTTCTCCGGCATGTGCTGGACCACCACAATCCCCGGCGCGTTGAGCGGCATCGCCTGCAGGATCTCCCGGAGCGCCTCGGTGCCGCCGGTGGAGGCCCCGATACACACGATCTTTTCCGTTGTCTCCGGAACGCGCCGTCCATCGGGGGGCGCGATCACCACATCGGCGTTTCGCTTTGGTTCGATCTCCGTCAGACCGAGGGAACTCCGGGGAGCGGGGGACGGTGGCCGCGACCTCGATGGCGGCGCTGCCGGTGCGGCCGGAGCCCCCGGCAACCGGCGCAGTCCGTGACGACTGGCGTACGCTGCCCGCACGGCGTCGTAGACGCGGACCCGCGATTCCTCGAGGAACCGCTTGGTTCCCATCTTCGGCTTCTCGACGATCTCCACTGCCCCGTACTCGAGCGCGGTCAGGGCGTTTGCGGATCCCGACTCCGCCATCGAGGAACAGACCACCACCGGCAAGGGATGCTGCGTCATCAGGTGCTTCAGGAAACTCAGGCCGTCCATACGCGGCATTTCGATATCGAGAGTGATGACGTCCGGAACAACCGTGGTGAGTTTCTTCGCGGCGATGTACGGGTCGGCGGCCGTCGCCACCACCTCGAACTCGGGGCTGTCCTCGAAGAGCGCGGCAAGCGTCTGGCGGACAACGGCGGAGTCGTCGACGATCATCACACGAATCCGATCAGCCATAGAACAGCCCCTCTCCCTCGTCCGGACGCCGGTATACCGTTGGCGCCACCGACTCCACCGGCAGGTCCATACCGGCGAGTGTCTCCGAATGTCCCAGAAACAGGTAGCCGCCCGGAAGCAGGTACTGGTACAGCTTCCGCAACAGCTCGGCCTGCCGGGGACGTTCGAAATAGATGATCACGTTGCGGCAGAATATCGCGTGGAACCGGTCGCGGATCGGAAAATGTGGCGCCATGAGGTTCATCCGGTGGAACGTCGCCCGCTGCCTGAGCTCCGGCTTGACCCGGACGAGCTCAGAACCGCGGTCACGACTCCTGAGGAAATAGCGCTTGCGCAACTCCGGCGCCACCGGATCGATCCGGTGGACGGGGTACACGGCCGTGCGGGCGGTCGCCAGCACCGCTGTGGAGATATCGGTTCCCAGGATCCGGAAGTCGAAACGCGGATTGTTGCGTCGGAACTCCGCCATGACGATGCCCATTGTATACGCTTCCTCACCGGTGGAAGACGCTGCGGACCACGCTTTGAACACCCCCGTCCGTGAACCCTGCTCCCGGGTCAGGAACTCCGGCAGGACGTGGTCCTCGAGGAATCCAAAATGATCCGCCTCACGGAAAAAGTCGGTCTTGTTGGTCGTAACGACGTCGATCATGTGAATGATCTCGTCGCCCTCGTGGTCGAACACGTGCTGGAGATAGTCGTCGAACGACGTCAGAGCCAGCGCCCGCAGTCTCTTCTGCAGGCGACTCTCCAGCATGATCCGTTTGCCGGGCGGCATCTTGATGCCGACCTCTCCCTCGATGAAACGGCTCAACCGGTTGAACTGACCGTCATTAAGCGTTGCGGAGCTCATGTCCCTTCCCCGCAGCCAGACGCTGCACGTCCAGGATCAACGCGACATCCCCGTCACCAAGAATCGTGGCCCCGCTGACACCCTCCACGTGCTGATACACCTGTCCGAGATTCTTTATTACCGTCTGGTGGTCGCCGATCACCGCGTCCACCACAAAACCGACCGTGCCGATCCCGGTCTCAACCACCACCGCCTGCTCGATCTCCGGCCGGTCCGCGGCGATACCGAACTCCCGACGCAGGTCGATGACAGGAAGCAACGTTCCCCGGTTGGCGACGACGCCGTCGTCCTCACGACCCCGACGATACTCGATGCATTCCTCCACGTTCGACAGCGGCACCACGAAGCGTTCGCCGCCGATCCGTACCAGCAGTCCGTCGATGATCGCCAGGGTCAGCGGAATGGACATGACGATGGCGGTTCCTTCTCCCGGGGTTGATTCCAGGGAGACGGTGCCGCCGATGTTCTCCACCTCCTTGCGTACGACATCCATGCCGACGCCACGGCCCGACACGGTCGTCACGGCCCCGGCGGTGGAGAATCCAGGGGCAAACACCACATCCAGGAGGTCGCTGTCCGAAATCTGGGCGTCTGCCGAGATGACCCCGCGCTCTACCGCTTTTTCCCGGATCCGGTCCCGGTTGAGTCCCGCGCCGTCGTCCTCGATCCGGACTTCGACGTTGGCACCCACGTGCCGCGCCCTGAGCGCCACCGTGCCGGCCGACGGCTTCCCCGCTGCCCGCCTGACCTCCGGCATCTCGATTCCGTGGTCGATGCTGTTGCGGATTACGTGGACCAGCGGATCGTGCAGCCGTTCGATCACCGTTTTGTCCAGCTCCGTCTCACCACCCTCGGTTACCAGCTCCACGTCCTTCCCGAGTTCCCTGGACAGGTCCCGCACGAGACGGCGAAAACGGGAGAAGCTCGTGGAGATGGGGAGCATTCGAATGCTCATCGTGTGATCCCGGAGTTCGCCGACCAGGCGCTCGAAATTCTCACTGATCGTGGACACCTCGCCCCCCATGCCGGACACGGTCTGGGTGAGCCGCGCCTGGAGTGTGACGAGTTCGCCCACCAGATCCACGAGTTCGTCGAGCTTGTCCGACTGCACGCGGATACTGGAGGCCGCCGCCTCGGTCTGCACCTTCTGACGCGTCCGCCGGACGTGTTCCTGTTCCTGCAGCGCGGTTTCCACCTCGTACTCGTCGACACCCCGCCCCACGAGCACTTCGCCCAGGCGTTTCTGACCGGACACCGCCTCCCGGACGACGTCCTCGTCCACCACGCCGCGATCCACGAGGATCTGCCCCAGCCGCTTGTACTCCCCTTCGTCCGAAAAATCGATCTCGTCGATCAGCCGAACGGTGAGTTCGCACTGGTCCTCAACGAACATGAACACATCGCGCACGGCACCCGAACCCTGGGACGTCGTGACGAAAATGTCCCACGACACGTGCGCCTGATGCAGTTCCGGTGCGTCAAACGCGGGAATACCGCGGGTATCTGCCACGACCGTACAGTCTCCGAGTTCGTGGAGTTCGGAGAGCAGCAGGAGTGGATTGGTTCCGTTGACACCGATATCGGGATGCGGCACAAACCTGATGTGCCAGGTTGCCCGTACACCGCTGTCGGTTGCTGCCGTCGCGGTGGGCAGCGGGTCACCGAGCGCCTCGTGGCCACCGATCACCTCCGTCGATACATCGGCGTCCAGCGAGAGTGGCTCACGTTCTTCGCCCCGCCCAACGGCGACGACGTGATGAAGGCGATCCATGAGGTCGCGGGACCGTTTCGGAATCGACGGATCATCCGGTTCCTCCAGCATTCCCCGAATGTGATCGCGCGATTCCAGCGTAAGGTCTATCAGCTGCCGTGAGACGCCCAGCCGTCCGTTGCGGACGTCGTCGAGCATCGTCTCGACGTGGTGGGTGAACTCGGAGATCTCGTCAAACCCGAACATCGACGCCGATCCCTTGATCGTATGCATGGACCGGAACACGGCCGAGACGAGATCGACGTCATCGGGACGATCCTCGAGTTCCAGGAGTGCCTGTTCGAGGTTGTTCAGGAGTTCATAGGCTTCTTCGCGAAAACTCTCCTGGAAACCGTCAAGCATCGCTGTCGTCGCTCCCGGCGTCGCCAAACTCGTGCAGCGCGGTCTCCAGTTCCCGGCCGTCCCGCACCACCGCGCTCACGAAGCCACCCTCGTACAGGCGGCGGGCGACGTGCTCCGGGACGTCACCGGTGAGGTGTAACTCGCGGCCCACGCCGTCGGCGTGACGTCGCGCTGCGTAGAGGAGTTGCACGCCGTACAGATCGATTTCCTCGACCAGGCCGAGGCTCAGCAGGACCAGGGAACGTTCCTCCAGGGCCGCCGCGATCTGCGTTCGATGTTCATGAAGGGTGGAGAGCACCACCTCTCCCGTGAGACTGACAACTTTGACCTTCGTGCTCATATCTTTGTGAATCCTTTGGTCCCGGGACTACTATAGTACACTGTCTCTGAAAACGCACATGTGTCCCGGCGGGACGTACGGAATCCCGGGCGATTGTTCGCCGCCGACGAGGAGACAGATGCGGTGCGGGCTGGCCCCACTCAGAGGAACGAATCGGTCTCCAGGAACGCGCCGAGCTGTACCCCGGACTCGAGGAACCCGGCCTTCCGTTTCTTGATTACGATCTGAATGAACGCGGCACGGAGATCCCGGTCCACACGCCAGTCACGCAGTGCGAACGGGTCGTCTACGGACAGGCTGGATTCGTCGGCGATCGAGCCGGGCTGGACGCCGGTAATGACAAAGTCCGGCCCCCAGGGGGCCGCGGAGACGCGGTCGACATCCATCCCGTACAGAACGGGGAACAACGCCTCGATCGGCTGACGCTCCAGGGCGTCCTCCACGGGGCTGTAGGGGCGCTGATCGGTCGCCAGGAGACGCCGCGTGGTGTGCACGCTGCCGTCGGCTGCGGTCCGACGCCACACGGTGGAGAGAACGCTGTCCGACGCAACACCGAGGAGCACGTCCTGCGCACCGGCGAGCGTGTCCACGGCGGTCCCCTCGATCTCCGTCAGGACCATGCCTGCCTGAATGCCTGCCCTGTCCGCCGGCGATCCCGGAGCGACGTACGCAACCTGAAGCCCGTGGTCGACCTCGAACACCGAGATGCCGATCCAGGCGTGCGTAACCTCGCCGTCTTCAAAGAGCCGCGGGAAGAAGTGCCGAATCCAGTACGAGGGAATCGCAAAGTTGACCCCTTCGAACTGTTCGAGGCCGGCGAAGACAACCCCGGCAACCTGGCCATCGGGCAGAACGAGGGGACCACCGCTGTTTCCCGGGTTGATCGGAACGTCTACCTGTACCGCCTCGCCCATCTGCAGAAACCGTCGCCCCGATGCCGAGACGATCCCGGAGGTGACCGTACTGTCCAGGCCGCCGGGCGACCCCAGGGCGAGGACCCGTTCTCCCGGTTCAAGCTCCCGCGTATCGCTCAGGGAGAAAACGTACTCCGGATCGACCTCCACCTTCAGGAGCGCGAGGTCGAAGATTCGGTCGTATCCGACCACCCGGGCGGGAATCCGCTGGTCCGGCCGTCCCGGCAGTTTCACGAACAACCGAGAGTACCCCTCGTATTCCGGGTCGACTTCGCTGGATATGACGTGATAGTTGGTCAGGAGATATCCCCGGGGATCGACAAAAAAACCGCTGCCGATGACACGGTCGGGAACCCCAACGCCCTGTTCGAGACGAATCCCGCGGTTTACCCATACCGTCACGGTTCCGCGCAGCATCTCCGCGGCGCTGTCCACCACCGCGGTCCCGCCACCGCCGGAGGTGGCAGCGTCACTGCCGTTGGCGGCGATACGCGAAAGACGCCTCACCGCCTCGTCGTGGTTCAGCGTTCCCGCGACATCGAGGAAGCGCGCCACCTGCGCGCTGTCCAGGTCGCCGAGCGTCGATCGTCTCAGGAGCAGATAGAGCGCCAGAACCGGCTCACCGGCATCCAGCTCCGCCAGGGACCAGTCGAGCAACAGCTGGTCGCGGGACGCGATACCGTCGGTCGCGTCGACCGCCAGCCCCAGTTCCAGCGGGTCACCGCCCAGACGTCGCAGATTGTGTTCCGCTGCGACCGCAGTCCGATAGTCCCGGTCCGCTACGGCTGCGCGGTACCGATCGCGTTCGTCCTGGATGACACGCTCGAGGAACGTGCGCGTCTCCTGGTCATCGAGGAACCCACGGTCGCGGCCCTGAGTAACGGTGTTGACCGCCTGAATCGGTCGATCGCTGTCGAGGCGTGCCTCCACGGCATCGACAAGGAGGCCTGCGCGGGTGAACGTCCTGTCCGGTACCGGCGGCGAGGTCTCGCACGCCGAGAACGCCAGCATCGCGGCGACGACGACGGTGGAGGCACGGAGGATGGTGCGGTGTTGACGACGATGTTTCATTGCAGGAGCTCCAAACGGCCGGCTTCATCACGGAGGTCACGAACCACCGCCCCGTCGAGTTGACGCGAACCGGAGGCGTATTGCTGACGATCAAATCGCGTGGCCAGGTCGTCCGCGAGGACCACCCGACCGGTCAGGGTTTCCCAGAGGTCGGCGTCGAGCGCTGCTGCGACACCAAAATCCACCGGGATCGGCGTCGCCGGCCGCCACTCACGACCACCGTCGCCGGCGAGCCAGCGGACCCGGGACACGGACGGGTATCGCGCGCAAAACAGCTCGACGACCTCGTCACGGTACGGATGCCGCACCAGAACCGTCACCGACGGATCATCCAGGCGCAACGCCGCGGAGACCACCCCGTCCTCGTCAGGATCGGCCTGCCACGCCACCAGCCGGCCCCCTTCGAGGTGGTACCGTTCCTCCCAGAATCCGTCGCGATCGACGTCCAGCTCCAGGACGGTGGAATCGGCGTCGCTGACCAGTGCCAGGGCCCGTTCCGCCGCCGCCGAGGACGCAGTGGACTCATCGGACCGACTCGCCCACACCTCCCACACAAACTTGTCGGTTCGCCAGGCGTGGTCGGGCACATCTCCATCGAGGCCGGCCGCCGCGGCGACCGCCTCGACCACCGGGTCTGCCCCTCCCGCGGCGCGGTAGCGGGCAACGACCGGCGCGACCCTGGCAGCGGGAACGCCCGCGAGCAGCATGTCGCGATACACGGCAGACGGGAGGAGCCCGGCGACTTCGGCGGCGTCGGTCCACTCCAGCATCGGCAGGGTCACGGCCCCGCTCCGTGCCCACGACAATCCCGCGAGGCGTTCGTCCGCGGGAAAGCGGTCCCGGAGGTCGGCGAGCACACGTCCCCCGTACCACGGTCCGCCGGCGGCCACAAGCGCCTCCACGTACAGCAGGTCGGCCTCATCCAGCTCCGATGCCTGCGATTCACCGAGCATCCGGACGAGGGGCGGCGTATCCGTGTCTCTTGACAGTTCTGCGTGCAGGAGGGAGAGCGCCTCGGCCGGGTGCCCGGTCTGGAGCATCAGGCGTGCCCGATCGGTCACCGCCGCGCGTCGACTGCGGGAGACAAACTCACGGTCCAGGGCGTCCGTCAGGAGCGCCGCGCGCCGTCGCACCGACCGCTGATCACCCCGCAGGAGGTCCGCGAGGACCAGCAGAGGATCCGCAAGATCGGGGTCGAGCGCCGCCGCCCGCGTCGCAAGCTCCCGGCGTCCATCCACATCGGACTCCGGAAGCCGGGTCGCGTGGAGCGTAAGATCCACGGCCATGCGGCGATACAGGTCACCATCTGTCTGCCCGCTCTGCGCCCGCACGGGGACAAGTCCCGCACACACGCAGATGAGAACAATTGTCAGCGATGGGGCCCGCCGCCGTGCCATGTCTACTCGTCCGTGGAGGAATCCTCGGCTTCTGTGTCGTCCGCCCCGGAGTCCTCGGGCTCCGACTCGTCCGTCGTGGCGCCCTCATCGGAGGATGTCTCCTGTCCCGCGGAGGGACCGTCCAGCGGCGGAAGGTCGGCGGCGTCTGCCATCGACAGCTGCTTCCGCGGCGGAAATCCCAGCATGTCGCGGATCTCGGCGTCGGAAAGCGTCTCCTTCTCCACCAGGGCATGGGCGAGCGTTTCCAACTGTTCGCGGTGCTCGCTGAGAATGCGCTCGGCGTCCTGAAAAGACTCCTCGAGAATCCGACGGATTTCCGTATCGATCGACTGGGCGGTGGATTCCGAGTAGTCCTTGTGGGATGCGATTTCCTTGCCGATGAAGATCGGTTCATCTTCCTGGCCAAAGGAGATCGGCCCCAGCCGACTCATACCCCATTCCGTCACCATGCGCCGTGCCATCTCGGTGGCCTGTTTCAGGTCGTTCTGCACGCCGGTGGTGGTTTCGTCGTAGAACATCTTTTCCGCGACGTAGCCGCCGTAGGCGATCTTGATGCGATCGGTGAGGTAACCGGATCCCTTGCTGTAACTGTCCTGCTCGGGGAGCGAGAACGCAACGCCAAGCGCCCGACCCCGGGGAATCACCGTCACCTTGTGCAGCGGGTCGGCGTTGGGCAGATAGTAGTGCAACAGCGCGTGCCCCGCCTCGTGGCGTGCGGTTTTCAGTTTTTCGTCGTCGTTGATGATTCGCGATTTGCGCGCCACGCCCATGAGAATCTTGTCGCGCGCCTCCTCGAAGTCCTCGGCGCTGACGGTATCCTTATCCTTGCGAGCCGCGTACAGTGCCGCCTCGTTGACCAGGTTGGCGAGATCAGCACCGCTTGATCCGGGGGTTGCACGGGCGATCGTGTTGAGGTTGACGCTGGCGTCGAGTTTGATCTTCTTGCAGTGCACCGCCAGAATTTCCTGTCGCTCGCTCATGTCGGGCATGTCGACCATGATCTGGCGGTCGAACCTGCCCGGACGAAGGATCGCCGGGTCGAGAACGTCGGGGCGGTTGGTGGCGGCGAGAACGATGACACCGTCCTTGGTGTCGAATCCGTCCATCTCCACCAGCATCTGGTTGAGCGTCTGTTCCCGCTCGTCGTGACCACCGCCGTAGCCGGCCCCGCGGGTTCGCCCCACGGCGTCGAGCTCGTCGATGAAAATGATGCACGGCGCGTTCTTGCGCCCCTGCTCAAAGAGGTCGCGGACCCGACTCGCGCCGACGCCGACAAACATCTCCACGAAGTCGGAACCGCTCATGTGAAAGAACGAGACCCCCGCTTCACCGGCGCTCGCCTTGGCGAGCAGCGTTTTCCCCGTCCCGGGCATTCCAACCAGAAGGACGCCCTTGGGAATCTTCGCTCCGATACGTGTGAACTTCTGCGGGTTCTTCAGAAACTCGACGATCTCCTCGAGCTCGTATTTGGCTTCCTTCTGGCCGGCGACATCGTCGAACGTAACCTTGATGCCTTCGTCCATGTAGCGCTTGGCCTTGCTCTTCCCGAAGGAGAACGCACGGTTACCGCTGCCCTGCACCTGCCGGAACATGAACCAGATGAAGAAAAACCCGATAAACCAGGGAAGAAACTCCAGGAGCACCTGGAACGGCGATACCGGCCGCGGTGAGCCGGAGAACCGGACCCCCTGCTCGCGAAGCTGAGGAATCAGCTGATCGTCGAAATAGGGAATATTGGTAACGAACGCCGATGACTCGCCGGCGGACGTTCGCAGCTGCCCTTGAATCTCGTACTGATCGACGATCCTGACAGATTCCACCTGGCCTTCCCGCAGGTATCCGAGAAACTGCGAGTACGGAATCTCCCGACCGGTGGTCTGGGTGTTCGAGAACAGCATAACCACGAACATCCCGAGCAGCGCGACCAGAAAGATCAACGCAAAACGATTGTTGCGGAAATTGAAATTGAAGTTGTTGTTCTCGTTGTCGTTGTTATTCCGGTTTCCGCCGCCGTGGGGATCCCGATCGTTGTTGTTCTGCATCGCTTTCAATCAACCTCGTACGCGAATAGTCACATTGTGCCGGCCGTCATCCGGCCATCCGCCGCTCCAGCGGACGGTGTCGCGGGAGACCCATCGCCCGTCCCGCCAGATTCCGATGGCGATACCGGCGGTGTCCTCTACGACCGCCGCCGGTTCCCGCAGCCGGTCGGGATGCGCCAGCGGCCGCAACCGGCGATTCCGCAGGATGCGATCACCGGGTCGCTGCCGTCGAAGGACGCCGGGGAACTGAATGCCGCTCACCTGGAGCCTGAACGGGTCCGACGTACCGGCGTGTTCCCCGCTCCCGCGCCGCCCAACGGGCCTGATCTCTCGGGAGCCCACGGCTATCTGAATATCACAGTCCTCGTATACGGGCCAAAGATAACCACTTTGCCCATCCGGGACAATATCGCGTTCGAGCGTCACCCACCGTCTGTCTGCCACGATCCGGAGTTCGGCCCCGGGGTTCGAGACGCTGATTTCGAGGGTTCCGGCGTCCAACTGCCGCAGCGCCTCCCGAAGAAACCCGCCGTCGATGCGCTGAACGGCCGTCAGGCGGTATGCGGCCTCCCGAATCACGAGCTCCCGCGCCGGCGATGGCAACCGGTCAAGCCGCTCCCGCGGCACAACCCACCGGGCACACTCGCCGGCCGCCACGATGCGTCCCCGCGATGCAGCCGGAATGAGCGTGAAGAGCGCCTGTCTCACATCGCGCGCCTCAGCCGCCAGATTGGCGAGGTGCGATTCCGCGCCGGCGACGGTGGCGCCCAGAACCGGCAGTACATCCCCGCGGATCGCGTTGCGGACATAGCGACGGTCGCTGTTGGTGACGTCCTCGGACCATTCCTGGTCGACCTCGCGACCCCAGCGATACAGCTCATCGGGATCGATTTCCAGCACCGGTCGAACGAGAACCACCGACGGGGGGCCCGCCGACAGCTGCCGCACCGCCGGCATCCCCGGATGCTCGAGGAACGACCGGCCCTGGGACAGCCGCATGAGCACCGTCTCCGCCTGGTCACGGCGGTGATGCGCGGTTATCACGTACACCGGCCCCTCGCCATCCATCGTACCGGCAACCTCGAGGAACGCCCGATACCGTCGGGTGCGGGCCACGTGCTCAACGCTCTGACCGTCCCGCGCCGCCTGCGTCTCGATCTCACCGGGTGGCACGCGTACGACGTGCAGGGGTGCGCTCATCGCTGCGGCCGCGCGTCGAACCACCCCTTCGTCGGCGGCGCGATCCGCCGGGGAACGCAGACCGTGATCGACCCACACGCATGCAATGCCGCGGCGGCCCGCAGCATGCAACGCCCGAAGCAGGATACTGCTGTCACGCCCACCGGATACGGCCACCAGCAGACGCGCTGAATCCGGTACGCCAAGGTCCTGCAGCGCCCGTTGCACGCGGGCCGGGACGGTCACGCCGACTCCGGCCGACGACGGGCGTTGATCTCGCTGATAAGCTGCTGAATATCGCGATCCGTGCTGTCGGCAAGCACCGGCACCGCGCGCGCCAGCGCGTCGTCCACGAGTGCCCGATCGTCGTCGTCGAATCGACCGAGGACGTGCGTGATCGTGTCGGTGTCCGCTGCCGGACGCCCGACGCCAACGTAAAGGCGGGGATACTCGTCGTGTCCCAGCGCCTCACTGATCGATTTGAGTCCGTTGTGGCTTGCCGGACTTCCCCGGCGCTTCATGCGAATCTCGCCCGGTGGCAAGTCCATGTTATCCACCACCACCACCAGACGCTCCGCCGGAATGCCGGTTTTCTGCAGCAGCCACGGAACTACCTGACCACTGCGGTTCATGAAGGTCAGTGGCTTTGCCAGCGCAGGCACGCCCCGGGCCCACTGCACGGGACGGAACAGAGCCTTCCGAAGCGGTCTGCCGACAGATGCAGAAAGGGCTTCGACCAGATCGAAGCCCACGTTGTGACGGGTGAATTGGAATCGCGGGCCGGGATTCCCCAGCCCGACGACAAGAAGAGGGGCCCCCATGGCCCTACTCTTCCTCGGACGCTTCCTCTCCGATGACGGTCGGTTCGGCAGCTTCCTCTTCTTCCTCTTCCTCCTCGATCGCCGCCCGCGGGATCGCGACAGACGCGATCGTCTGGTCAGGGTCGTTGAGGATCTCGACGCCCGCAGGAGGAGTGATGTCGGAGATGTGGAGGGATTCGCCGGTGGACAGACCGGACACGTCCACTGTCATGTGCTCCGGAAGATCCTTCGGCAGACACTCGATGTCCACCTCGTACAGGCTGTGCTCCAGGACGCCGCCCTCGCGAACACCAACAGGTGACCCCACCAGTTCCAGTGCGATGCGGGTGTGCACCTTGCGACCCTTTTCCACCTCGTAAAAGTCGATGTGGAGAATGTCACCGGTGCGAATGTCCTCCGAGTAGTCCTTGATCAGCACTTCCCGCTCCCCGTCGGGGAACTTCAGCTTGATCAGGGTACTTTCAGACACGGTGTGAAATTCTTTGTGGAACTCACGGGCCTCAACCGACAGGGCGTGGGGGGCTTCGTGGCCGTACACGACCGCGGGGATGCGCCCTGCGCGACGGAGTCGACCGGCGGCACCTTTTCCTGTTTCGGTGCGAGGCTCAGCGTTGAGTATTTTTTCCATGCGAGTCTCCTTGTTCTCAGTTACTGGCAGCTGGGGCGGCAGGATTCGAACCTGCGCATACCGGGATCAAAACCCGGTGCCTTACCACTTGGCGACGCCCCAGTAGCTACGTTGTAGAGGCGAAACGATACCGTAGATGGGAATGTGCCGTCAATACGAGACGTAGGTCAGTAGGCTTCGTCTTCCTCGCCCGCCGCCACGGCCGTAGGATCGTCGAGCGATTCTTCGTAGGCGCTGAGGATCGTCTGCTGCATTCGCGAACGGAACTCGGAGTTAATCGGGTGGGCAACGTCCTTGTACTCACCGGACTTGGTCTTCCGACTCGGCATAGCGATAAAGGTACCGCTGCGGCCATGGATGACCTTGATGTTGTGTACCACAAAGCAGTTGTCCAGCGTCACGGTAACGTAGGCCTTGAGTTTACCCTCACCCCCTACGCGACGAACGCGGATATCGGTAATCTCCATCGGCTGCTCCTCTGCGCGCCCGGTCTGTTAGGTTCATTATAAAGGGAGGCTCCGTTCTGTCAAACAAAAGGACAAATTGACACCTCTGATTGGGGACCATATAGTGGAAATTGTGAACAAACAGGCTGTTTCGGCGTTTCCGCGGGCAATGATCGCGGTGTTCGAGGAAAGTGGTTTCACCGGATTGCGAATCGATGATCTTGCGGCGCGGCTGCCGGACGCCACGCCGGTGTTCGAGGTTTCGGTATCGGTCGGCGTTGCGGGACAGCTCAAGGGCTACATGTTTCTGCAGGCCAGCCTCGAGGTGGCGACCAGCGTTGCCCGCGAGATCAGTCGACTCATGGGCATCGAACTGGACCGGCCGAACGAATTCGGCCAGATGCACCGGGCCGCCCTGGCGGAACTCGCGAACCAGGTCTCCGGCCGCGCCATGATGTACCTGTCAGAGATGGGTATCGACGCCGACATCACCCCGCCCACGGTACTCACGGGGACCCAGGTTTCGATGGCGGTCGCCGACGGACTGCAGTTTCACGACACGGCCCTCCACGGCGATGCCGGCGACCTGAATCTGGTGGTCGGACTGCTGCCGGGATGATCCCCGGCGCACGCTACGCGTCCGCTCCGGTCTCCTCAGGATCCTGCCGATACACGACCCGGGCGTCGAACCACAGCTTCTCGAGTTCGTAGAACGACCGTTGTTCGTCCAGCATAAGGTGGATCACGATGTCGTCGCAGTCCACCAGGAGCCATCCGCTTTCGTCGTTGCGCCGCGGACTCTGGCGGGCGTCGATTCCCAGCTCGTCGAGTTTTTCATACAGGCGTCTCTGCAGACCCCGGAGCTGCGCGGCGCTGGTCGCGCCGGCGATCACAAAATAGTCGGCAAAACTCGACTGCCCCGACACATCCAGGGCGATCGGGCCACGAGCTCCAAGCTCCGCGAGGTGCTCCGCGATCGCGCGAGCCGCGGTTTCAGTTTTCTGTTCGGACGACGGTTCCATCAAAATCCCTTCCCAAAATCAGCGTCACGTCCACGTCACTGTCCGGCGCCACCTCGGTGATGACACGTTCCGCCTCGATTACCTGGGCAACTCGCTCGGCGAGTTCTCCCGTACCCCGACGGTCGATGACCAGTGTGTGATCGATCTGATTGCTGTCGGCGTTCCCGAAACGCCGAACGTCGAATCCAAAATCCTCGTACAGTTGTGAGGTTCTCCTCGCCAGGCCCGCCGACGTGGTGCCGTTCAGCACCTCCATGGATACCAGGACCTGGTCGTCCAGCTCCTGTTCGGTGCTCGCCAGCGTCGCCTCCACCTGCTGAACCGACTGCTTCAGCCATTGTCCCTCGAAATGCGGAAACAGCAGTTGCGTGGACTCGCCGTCGACATCGACGGTTCGGACCGTTCCCTGGACGCGCCGCCGGACCAGACGCTCCGCGTCCATGTCGGCGAGCGCCGCAAAAAGCGAGGTTCGTGCCCGCCGGTCCAGGTCCGAGGAGACGATCCTGTCACGGACCGGCACGACATCCGGGTTCTGAAGCAACGCGGCGTTGCGTTTCACCGCCCGCAGCAGACTCTGAACGAACGCCTGGCGACGTCCGGTCCGCTCGAGTTCCGATTCGTTTCCGTCCTGCAGCCGCAGGTAGTCGACCGCCTTCCGCCCGTCGAGAACCACGTTGCCCGCCGGCAGCATGACCGCGTCGGGACCGTCCACGCTCTGATAGTCGGTGACGATGAACAGCTCCATGCCGCCGAGGAGGTCGATGAAATCGATGAGCCCCGACTCCGAAAACACCAGCGTCGAGGTCATCTCCACGCCGATGAGTGACTCGACCTCAGCGCGAAACGTGGACGGATCGTCGGGGTCAAACACGCGGTTGATGCTGTCCACCCGCCCAAGGGAACGGAGAACCGCGCCGACGTTCCCCGGTATATCGAGCATCGCGACACGACGCGTCTCGGGCTGAAAAAACAGCACGAAGGAGAGAAACGGCTCTCCGTCGTCGTCGGCCACCACCAGCAGACGCAGCATCTCTCCGTTGCTCACGGCGGTACTGATCTCGTCGGTTCGGAGCTGCGTGTACAGGAGCCCGACCGTCGTGACAACCGCCACGACCACCAGGACAAGAAAGACGATTGTTGCGTTCATGCCACGATCGGCCATGACTACTCTCTCCTCCGTACACGTTCGCGAAGCGCCACCGTTTCCGGTGCAAGCGCCCCGAACCGATCGGCCGAGATCGCGATGATCCCGGTCACCATATCCTCCAGGCTCGGGAGGTCCAGAATCGCCCGCCGCTCGTGGTCGGGCAGATGCGTTCTTCCCGGCTCACAGAAGTCGGCCACGTATAGCACCAACCCCAGGGCGCCGAAGTCTTCCGCACCGAGGGTGTGGTGTGCTACCGCGTCGAGCAGTTCGCGGTCCGTCACTCCGTACTCCCGTCGGAGCCGTTCAGCGGAAACCTTGCCGTGCAGGAGTTTGGGTTCCCGGCGCTCAAGCGGCGATGCCGGGATTCCCCAGTCCGCTACGAGCGCCAGGACCCGGCCGGGGCTGAGTTCACGATCCATATCGTGGGCCACCGCCGCGAGCCGTGCACGGTGCCGGTCGATCCCGAAACGCGCTGCCAGGTCGTCGGCGGTACGCATGACGCCCTGAACGTGGCGAACACGACGCGCAGACATGCGCAGGGGCAAACCGGAGAGGATGCGTTCAGTCGTGCTGGTAGAGTCGGTGCTCACGGATGTATTCATAGACGTGTTCCGGGACAAGGTAGCGGACCGACCGTCCTTCCCGCAAGCGGTCGCGGACGGCGCTCGAGGAAACGGGAATCTCGGGATTCCGGACCACAACAACATCCTGCGCCGCCGACACGGGCAACGCCGAGAGGTCCACACCGTGGCGCGTCACGAGGACGAGGCGGACCATTGCCATCAGGGCGTCGACGTTGCGCCAGCGGTGCAGTTCCGCCACCAGGTCATCACCGATGATCAGCCCGGGCCGCGGGACCAGGGTTCCACGATCCACAAGCGCCCGCACCGTGCGCTCGGTGTACGAGGCGCCCTTCTCTTCGAGCTCGATATCGTGAACGAGGAAGCGGGAGTTGCCCTCGATCGCGCGGCGAACCATGGCAAGCCGGTGTTCCGGCGCCGCCGAATGGTTGTCCGGCTTCAGCGGGTTCCGCCCGGTGGGAACGAAGAGCACCCGCTGCGCGCCAACGGCGTCCGCCGCCTCCTGTGCGGCGAACAGATGGCCCATGTGAATCGGGTCGAAGGAGCCTCCAAAGTACAGCTCCGCCGCCGGCGTGGTCACGTCTCCCGCTCCGCCGGCGTGGCAAGCGTGACCAACGCCGCCCGCAGCTCGTCGAGACCGGAACTGGTCATCGCCGAAACGGTGACCGCCGCGTCGAGGGACTGATCTCCCGCCGCCTCGACACCTTCGCCGCCATCGGCGGGGCGATCGTCGGCGGCACCGCTGTCCAACAGGTCCGCCTTTGTCCGGATGACGATCGCCGCCTTCTCGAGGAGGGTCGCATCGTAGCGTTCGAGTTCTCCGCGCAATGTCGCGAGCGTGCCGGCGGGATCCGGGTCGCCGGCCTCCACGACAAAAGCCAGCCCCCGCGTGCGGGAGATGTGTTTCAGAAAGCGCAGGCCGAGACCGGCGCCCTCGCTGGCTCCGGCGATGATGCCGGGAATGTCGGCGAGCACGACGTCCCGATCAAAGTGGTGCATTACACCAAGGTTCGGAATGACCGTCGTGAACGGATAGTTGCCCACCTTCGGATCCGCCGCGGTCAGTACCTTGAGCAGCGTTGATTTGCCGACGTTCGGCAGTCCCACGAACCCGATATCGGCGATCACCTGCAATTCCACGCGGAGACGACGCTCCACCCCCTCCTCACCGGGCTGGGCGAAGCGCGGAGTCTGGTGCCGTGATGTCTTGAAATGGGTATTGCCCTTGCCGCCGCGGCCGCCCTCAAACAGGACGTGCCGGTCGCCCTCGGCGACGAGATCCAGAAGCTGCTCGCCGGAGTCGACGTCGTACACCGCCGTACCCGGCGGTACCTCGATCACGACGTCGTCCCCGCGGGCGCCGTCCTTCTGTCGGCCGGCGCCGGGGCGTCCGTTCTGCGCAAAAAAACGCCGCCGCATCTTGAGATACGACAGCGTTTTCACGTTGGCCTTGACCGTGAACACGACATCGCCACCGCGTCCCCCGTCTCCGCCGTCAGGACCGCCCTTTGGAACGTACTTCTCGCGCCGGAACGATACCGCTCCTGCGCCGCCGTGTCCCGAGCGTACCTGGATCTCCGCTTCGTCTGTGAACAGCGGGGTACCTCTACCTACTCGCCGTCCACCGGCAGAATCGACACGAGCTTCTTGCCGCGCCGGGTGTGAAAACGGACCGTACCGTCTGCCTTGGCAAAGAGCGTATCGTCCTTACCGCGACCGACGAGTTCACCGGGATGCACCCGGGTGCCGCGCTGCCGCACCAGAATCGAACCGGCACTGACCAGTTCACCACCGAAGTGCTTCACGCCAAGGCGCTGTGCGTTTGAGTCACGACCGTTCTTGGAGCTTCCGCCACCCTTTTTATGTGCCATTGTGCTTCTCCTCAGATATCGTTAGCTGAACATCGCGTGGCCACGCGGCCTCGATCTCCTCGAGACTGATTCGGGCCATCGCCCACATGCCTCGAACCCATTCGGGTTCGTCGCACGCTTCGATTTCCAGGTCAAAGACCCCCGGTCGATCCGCAGTCAGCCGAATCCGGCATACGCCGTTGCGGGCGAGTGCCAGTCCGAAGCTCTTGAGCACCACCGAGACCGCGGCGCAGGCTGCGCTGTCGGCGGCGGCAGGCCGCTGCGCGTGTCCGGTGGACCGGATGCGCATCGGCAGGTCACCGCCCGTGGTTACCTCAACCCGGACCATCGCGTAGGGCTCAGACGCCGGCGATCTCCTTCACGCGGATCGTCGAGTACTGCTGACGATGCCCCCGCGTGCGGCGATAGTTTTTCCGACGCTTGTGCTTGAATACCCGCACCTTGCGGTCGCGGATATGGTCCTCGACTTCCGCCTTCACCACAGCGCCGTCCACGTAGGGCGTGCCGACCGTGGTGGTCTTGTCGTCGCGGAGGAGCACCACGGTCGGGAACTCCACCGTGCTGCCCTGTTCGGAGTCCAGATGGTCGACGCGAATCACGGCGTCCTGTTCCACCTTATACTGTTTGCCTTTGATTTCTACGAGTGCATACATCGTTTGATTCTCCAAAATGTTTGAGCCGTTCATTTAACAGAAGAGCGGCCGCCGCGTCAAGTGCAGCGGCCGCCGCCGTACGGTGCAGAGACGTCCCGCGGCAGCCGTGGACGATCACGTCAGATTGGTGCGCCCCATGAGGTACCGGTCGACTTCCCGGGCCGCACCGCGTCCTTCCTTGATCGCCCAGACCACCAGACTCTGACCGCGGCGGGCGTCACCGGTGGCGAAGAGTCCCGGCACGGAGGTGGCAAACTGCCCGAACTCAGCGCGCAGGTTGCTTCGCTCGTCGCGCTCCACGTTGAGTTCCTCGGCGATGTAGTCCTCGGGACCGAGAAATCCCATCGCCAGGAGTACCAGATCCGCCGGCCACTCTTCCTCACTGCCGGGAATCTCCTCGAACCGGGGTCGGGATCCCGGCTCCTTGATCCACTCAACCCGTACGGTGCGCACCGCCTTCACGTTGCCCTCGCCGTCGCCGATGAACTCCTTGGTCAGGATCGAGTACTGCCGGGGGTCTTCACCGAAGACCGCCGCCGCTTCCTCGTGGCCGTAGTCTATCTTGTAGGTGCGGGCAAACGTGGGCCATGGCATCTCGTCGTTCCGCTCCGCCGGCGGCTTGGGCATCAGCTCGAAGTTGGTGAGAGAGGCGCAGCCGTGGCGCATGGACGTGCCGAGGCAGTCATTGCCGGTGTCACCGCCGCCGATCACGATGACGTTCCTACCGCTGGCGGAGATGTGGTTGCCGTCGGCGAGGTTCGAATCCAGAAGACTCTTTGTGTTGGCCTTGAGAAACTCCATGGCGAAGTGAACGCCTTTCAGCTCGCGCCCCGGGACCGGCAGATCCCTGGGCTTGGTGGCGCCCACAGCCAGGACCACGGCGTCGTGGGAGTCCATGAGCTCCCGCGCCGCGATGTCGCGACCAACGTCCACACCGGGGCGAAAACTGATGCCTTCAGCCGCCATGATTCCATTGCGCTTTTCCACCAGATTCTTGTCGAGCTTCATATTCGGGATTCCGTACATGAGCAGTCCGCCGATGCGGTCCTGGCGTTCGTAGACCGTCACGGTATGCCCCGCCTGGTTGAGCTGGTCCGCCGCCGCAAGGCCGGCGGGGCCGCTTCCGACCACCGCAACCGTCTTGCCGGTGCGGTACTCCGGAATCCGGGGCGCCATGAGGCCGCTGTCGTAGGCGCGATCGATGATCGCCGCCTCGTTTTCCTTGATCGTCACCGCCGGTTCGTTGATCCCCAGAACGCAGGCGTGCTCGCAGGGGGCCGGGCACACACGGCCGGTGTACTCGGGGAAATTGTTGGTCTTCATGAGGCGGGTGAACGCCTCTTCCCAGCGGCCGTGATAGATGAGGTCGTTCCACTCAGGGATCAGGTTGTCCACCGGACAGCCGAAGTTCGACTGACAGAACGGAACGCCGCAGTCCATGCACCGCGCGCCCTGGTCCTGCCGCTCCTGATCGTTGAGTTCCCGTTTGAACTCGTCGAAGCCGGCGATCCGCGTCGCGGGATCGTTGTGTTCCGCCGTCCGGCGGGCGTATTCCATAAATCCGGTGGGCTTACCCATGAACCACCTCCTCGTTCAGCTGTGCTCGTTCTTTCCGCAGTTCCAGGATCCGTCGGTAGGTCGGCGAAATCACCCGCACGAACTCACGCCGAGCGGATGCCCAGTTGCTCAGGACCGCCTGGGCGACCTCGCTGCCCGTGTGGCGCATGTGCGTCCGCACCATCTCCAGCAGTTTCTCTTCGTCGTCGGCCTCGAGCTCCACGATTTCCACCATGCCGGGATTGATGTACTCCGGCAGCAGCCCGTCGGGGTCGTGGACGTAGGCCACACCACCGCTCATGCCGGCGGCAAAGTTGCGCCCGACACGACCGAGAATCACAGCGGTGCCGCCGGTCATGTATTCCAGACCATGGTCGCCGACTCCCTCGATCACCACCTCGGCGCCGGAGTTCCTGACGCAGAACCGTTCGGCGGCGACCCCGCGGATAAACGCCCGTCCCGAGGTCGCCCCGTAGAAGGCGACGTTCCCGATGATGATGTTCTCCTCGGCACGGAAGCGCGCGCTCTTCGGCGGATACACGATGATCTGGCCGCCGGACAGTCCCTTGCCAACGTAGTCGTTGGCGTCGCCCTCCAGCTCCAGCGTGACTCCCTGGGCGAGCCAGGCACCGAAACTCTGGCCGGCGCTGCCGGTGAACCGCGCGTGGAAGCTGTCGTCGCCGAGTTCGTAGGCGCCGATCCGTTTGACGATCTCGTGGCTCAGCATGCCGCCGGTTGTCCGATCCGTGTTTCGGATCGGCAGGTCCACCGAAACGGGCTCCCGCCGCGCAAACAACGGTTCCGCCTCGGTGATGAGGGTGCGATCCAGGACCGTATCGATCCCGTGGTCCTGCGGAATGCAGCAGACGACTCCACTGTGTCCCTCGGCGACCGAAATCGGCGTCAGGAGCGCCGAAAGATCGATTCCTTCGCTCTTCCAGTTGCGGACAGCGTCGTCCACTTCCAGCATGTCGACGCGACCAACCATCTCTTCCCAGGTCCGAAACCCGAGTTCCGCCATGATTTCCCGGAGTTCTTCAGCCAGGAACAGCATCATATTCACCACGTGCTCGGGCTTGCCGGCAAACTTCTTGCGAAGTCGTTCGTCCTGCGTGGCGATACCGACCGGACAGGTGTTCTTCTCGCACTTGCGCATCATGATACAGCCGACGGCGATGAGGGCGCTGGTGGCAAATCCGACCTCCTCGGCACCGAGCATCGCCGCAATGGCCACGTCGCGGCCGGTCTTGATCTGACCGTCGGTCTGCAGGACCACTCGGCTTCTGAGGTCGTTGAGAACCAGCGTCTGGTGCGTCTCCGCGATGCCGAGTTCCCACGGAAGCCCCGCGTTCTTGATCCCGGTCAGGGGACTCGCGCCGGTGCCGCCGTCGTGCCCGGAAATGAGGATATGATCCGCGTGCGCCTTGGCGACGCCGGCGGCGATCGTTCCGACCCCGACCTCGCTCACCAGCTTGACGCTGACGCGGCCCGAGGGGTTGGCGTTCTTCAGGTCGAAGATCAGCTGGGCCAGGTCTTCAATCGAGTAGATGTCGTGGTGCGGCGGCGGACTGATGAGTCCGACCCCTGGGGTCGAGTAGCGCGTCTGTGCGATCGTGTCGAACACCTTGTGGCCGGGGAGCTCGCCACCCTCGCCGGGCTTGGCGCCCTGCGCCATCTTGATCTGGTGCTCATCGGCGTTCGTGAGATACTCGATCGTGACACCGAACCGGCCGGAGGCGACCTGTTTGATCGCCGACCGCTTGCTGTCACCGTTGGCGAGCGGTGTGAATCGTTCACGGATCTCCCCACCCTCGCCGGTGTTCGATTTGCCGCCGATGCGGTTCATCGCCACCGCCAGCGTCTCGTGCGCCTCGAGGCTGATCGAACCGTAGCTCATCGCCCCGGTGGCGAACCGCTTCATGATTTCCTCGACCGGCTCCACCTCATCGATCGGCACCGACGAGCCCTTCCGGAACCGCAACAGTCCCCGCAGGGTTGCCTGATCGGTACTGCGCTGATTCTGGTGCGCCGTGAAGCGCCGGAACGCCGCGCGGTCGCCCTGTCGGACGGCGCGCTGGAAGTCGGCGATCGACTCAGGGTCCCACATGTGCTTTTCGCCGCCGAACCGCCACTGGTAGTCGCCGGGGTTGAGATATTCGCTGCCGATGGGCACATTCCCCGCAGGCCACGCCAGTTCGTGCCGCCGAAGCGCCTCCCGCGCCAGCTGCCGGAACCCCGCGCCCTGAATGCGACTGGCCGTCCCGACGAAGGCGTAGTTCACGACGTCGTCTGCGAGGCCGACGATCTCGAAGATCTGTGCCCCCTTGTAGCTCTCCAGCGTACTGATGCCCATCTTGCCGAACACCTTGCGCATGCCCTTCTGGACCGCGTACTGATAGGCGCTGACGATCTCCTCCCGGGAAAGGTCGTCCCGGATCTGGCCGTCGTCCTGCAGGTGCCACATCGCCTCGAAGGCGAGGTACGGGTTGATCGCGTCGGCGCCGTACCCGACAAGGGTACAGAAGTGGTGGACCTCACGGGGTTCGCCGCTCTCCACGATAATCCCGATCCGGGTCCGAGAGTGATTCCGAACTAGCCGATGATGCACCGTCCCCGTTGCCAGCAGGGCAGAGATCGGCACGCGGTCGGCGCTGACGGCACGGTCGGAGAGGACGATCAGGCTGTAGCCGTCGGCGATCGCCTGTTCCGCCTCGTCCGCAATCCGGTCCAGCGCGTTTTTGAGGACTTCTTCGCCCTCACCCTTCGGATAGGTGATATCGATCACCTGCGTTCGCCACCCGCGGTGGTCCAGTTCCTTGAGTTGTGCGGTGCGGGCGTTGTCGAGGATTGGCTGATCGAGCCACAGCCGATGGGCGTCCTCGGGACTGTGGACCAACACGTTGCCCTCGGGACCGATGTAGGACCCGAGGCTCATGATCACTTCCTCCCGAATCGAGTCGATCGGCGGATTGGTGACCTGGGCGAAGAGTTGCTTGAAGTAGTCGTAGATCAGCCGCGGGCGGTCGGAAAGCACCGCCAGTGGCGTATCGTTGCCCATGGAACCGAGGGGCTCCTTGGCGTTCTCGGCCATCGGCTTGAGGATCAGCTTCAGATGCTCGAGTGTGAACCCGAACGCGCGCATGCGCTCGAGGATCGTCTCTGCCTCCAGATCGTGCACCTGACGCGGCGCCGGAAGGTGTTCCAGACTGATGCGCTGTTCCTCGAGCCATGCACGGAACGGGTGCCGGGCGGCGATTCCGTTCTTGAGCTCCTCGTCCCCGACGATGCGCCCCTTGTCAAAGTCGACGAGGAACATGCGTCCCGGCTGCAGCCGCCCCTTGTAGGTAACCGTTTCCGGATCGACCGGCAGGACCCCCACCTCGCTGGCCATGATGACCAGGTCGTCGTCGGTGAGGTAGTAGCGGCTTGGCCGCAGACCGTTTCGGTCCAGGACGGCACCGATCACATGGCCATCGGTGAAGGCGATCGAGGCGGGACCGTCCCACGGTTCCATCTGCGTACTCATGAACTCGTACATCGCCTTGCCGATGTCGGGCATGTGGCGGTGGTTCTGCCACGCCTCCGGCACCATCATCATCACCGCCTCCGGCAGCTCCCGGCCACTCTGCAGCAGCAGCTCGAGGACGTTGTCGAAACTCCCGGAGTCGGAGAGGTCCGGCTCGATCACCGGCATGATTTTTTCGACGTCGTCACCGAAGAGTTCGCTCTCCATGATCCCCTCGCGGGACCGCATCTTGTTCACATTGCCGCGAAGGGTGTTGATCTCACCGTTGTGACTCATGAACCGCAGCGGCTGCGCCCGGTCCCAGCTCGGGAAGGTGTTGGTCGAGAATCGGCTGTGAACCATCGCGAGATGGGTGTCGAAGAGCGGGTCAGACAGATCCCGGTAGTACCGGAAGAGCTGTTCCGGCGTGAGCATTCCCTTGTAGACGATGTTTCGCGTGGAAAGGCTGCAAATGTAGAAAAAGTGCTGCGAGTCGGATTCACTGCCCCGCAGCGTGTTGGTGGCGACCTTGCGGATCACGTAGAGCTTCCGCTCGAATACATCCGCATCGACGCCGTCGCCGGCGGCTATGAACGCCTGGCGGATCATCGGTTCCGCCGCCAGGGCGCTGGGGCCAATCATGCTGTTGTCACGGGGCACGTCTCGCCAGCCGATAAAGCGCTGTCCGGCATCGGCGGTGATCCGTTCAACGGCGGCCTCGCAGGCGGCGCGTTCCTCATCATCCTGAGGCAAAAAAAACAGTCCCGCGGCGAAGCGCCCCCGGGCCGGCAACTCCGCCCTGAGTTCCTCGCGGGCGACACGTTCTAGCAGCGCGTGCGGCAGCGCTGTGAGAATACCGGCTCCATCGCCGGTGTCCTTTTCGGCACCCACCGCACCCCGGTGGGTCATGTTGACGAGTACTTCCCGTGCCTTCGGGATGAGATCGTGACTCGCTCGTCCCTTGATATGAGCCACAAATCCGACGCCGCAGGCATCGTGCTCGAACTGCGGATCGTAGAGATGCTGTTTGCCAGGTCTGACCGTGCGTTGCATGAACACTCCTTCCGTACGAAAACGCGTGCCCAATCTATATGCAATTTCCGTGCCAGATTAGTAGATAAACGAATAAGTCGTTATAATGTATCGTTTTACATCGTAACGGCGCCCACCGACGAAATTGTAAGACCTACATCCTGGTAGGTTTGCCTACCAGGATGTACTACAAAAACGTAGCCTACATCGCCTCAACGAACGGAATGTTCAGGAGCGTGAGCCCGTGCTGCATCATGTTCATCACCGCCCGGGAGAGGCCCAGCCGATACTCCCGCTGCTGCGGGTCCTTCGCGACAGCGATCGGGTGATCGTGGTAGAACCGCGAGAACACCTTGGCGGTGTCGTAGAGGTACGAGGCAAGCATTGACGGATTGTGCGCTTCGGCTGAGTCGATTACGGTCTGCGGGTACGCGGCCAGACGGTGGACCAGCTGCCACTCCTCTTCAACTTCCGGTGCCCGTACCGGAACCGCCTCAGGGGCGTTCTGTTTTCGCAGCATGCTCGACACCCGGGCGCCCAGGTACTGCAGATACGGCCCCGTATTGCCGGAAAACGAGAGCGACTCTTCCGGATTGAACACCATATCCTTCACCGGACCGGTCTGGAGCAGATAGTAGTGAAGCGCCGCCAGAGCGATCTTTTCGGCAGTCTCGTCAACGTCGTCGACGTGTTCTTCCCGCCCCTTGCTCCGGATCTCCTCCGCAGCCAGCTCCGCCAGTCGATCGATCAGATCGTCGGCGTCCACCACCGTCCCCTCCCGGGACTTCATCTTGCCGTCGGGGAGGTTCACCATACCATAGGCGAGATGGTACAGACTGTCGGCCCATTCCTTGCCCAGGCGTCGCAGTACCTCGAACAGCACCTGAAAGTGGTAGCGCTGTTCAGACGCAACAACGTAGATCAGCCGGTCGAACGGCCAGTCTTCGTGTCTTCTGATCGCGGTTCCGATGTCCTGCGTCAGGTAGAGTGACGTTCCGTCGCCACGAAGAAGAACCTTCTTGTCCAGGTCGATATCGGTAAGGTCGACCCACACCGTGCCCTTCTCGTCGCGGTAGAACACCCCGTCATCGAGTCCCTTCAAGATCTCGTCCCGCCCGAGACTGTAGGTCTGGCTCTCGTAGTAGGTCTCGTCGAAGCTGATGCCGGTCCGACGGTACGTCTCCTCGATTCCTTCGATCGCCCAGCGATTCATGGTCAGCCACAGCTCGTGGGTATCGGAATCACCGTCCTCCCAGGCCTTGAGCATGGCGCGGGCGCGGGGTTCGGCACCGCTGTCTTCCTTCTCCCACCGTGCGTAGCGAACGTAGTAGTCACCCACGAAATGGTCGGACTTTTTGCCCTCAGATTCGGGGGTGCTGCCGTTGCCGAACTCACGGTACGCGAGCATCGACTTGCAGATGTGTATGCCGCGGTCGTTGATCAGGTTGACTTTGCGCACTTCTGCACCGGCGGCACGCAGCATGCGGGCAACACTTTCGCCGAGGGCGTCGTTGCGCAGATGACCCAGGTGCAGCGGCTTGTTCGTGTTAGGGCAGCTGAACTCGATCGTGATACGCTGGCCGTCAAGCGCCGAGCCGTTTCCATAGCGTTCACCATCCGACAGCGCGCGATTAATGACCTCAGCGGCCACCGCCGCCCGGTCCAGGAACACGTTGACATAGGGACCCTGCGCCTCGGCGCGACCGGCGGCGGGCCCCTCGGCCCCATCAGCGGCAGTTGTCACCGACGCCGCCACGTCCTGGGCGATCTGCGCGGGGTTTTTCCTGAGGATGCGGGCAAAGGGGAACATGGGAAACGCAATGTCGCCCTTCGCCGTGTCCGGTGGTGTTTCGATGAGGAGTGTTTCCTCCAGGGTCGCCTCGTCGACGGCGTCGCCGGCGACGGCGGAGAGTGCGTCGAGGACGCGGGTTTTCCACGGGGTCCAGTACTGCTTCATATGTAGCAGGAAGAATACCGGATTCGGCCCCGGCGCGTCAGCCCTGGTGTCGGCCGCAGAGCCGCCCCTGACGGACGCCGGCTACTGGTTCTGCGGAGTTGATTTCGCCACGGAAGCCCGTGGTGAGCGCAACCGGATACCGTTTTCGACGGCACGGCGTTCAACTGCGTCGATCTCCGCGGCAGCGGCGAGGTACCCGGAGAGGCGCCGATGAACCTCCTTGAGCTCCTCAATGAACTCCGCATTCCGACGACCTCCGATCTGGCCGTAGTTTGCGAGGGTGTCGTACGAACTGCCAGGACGCGCGTACAGAATCCCGCCGAGGACGTTCACCAGGACTTCCAGGGTGATACGGGCCGATTCGTAAATCGACCGGATCTCCTGGTCCACCCGTCGCGCCATCTTGGCGCGATAGGTGGCGTCGGTTCCCGGCAGCAACATGGCTCCCCAGGATTCGTCGGGGCGGAGATCGTGTTCCAGCAGGTCCACGCGGTCCGGCAATCGCTCGAACTCGTCGTATGCGTCGTTGAACTGCGCGCGATTGGAGCTCTTGTAGAACTCGCCGCTGGTCAGAATGATACGGAGATTCGGCAGAACATCTTTCCAGAGCACCGCCGTGAGACTCTTCAGGGCGACACCGAGAAACCAGTGGGCTGTCTCAACCCCTGCGCTACCCGTCGGGAGCCCCGCAAGCGGCTTCAGCGTGTTGCCGCAGACGTCGGCGAGCTCCGCGAGACGCGTCCCCAGTTGCCCCTGCAGCGACACGCGCAGCACCTGCCGATGGATGCGGTCGGAGAAGAACGCACGGTACAGCGCGATCCAGTCCTCCCCCGCCTCCACCGGCGACAGCCCCCACCACGGGTCCTCACGAATGAGTTGAAGCACCGGCAACAGTGGATAGCGAGAGCCGAACGTCCGGAACCGGTCCAGCACGTCCAGGACCTCTTCCATCGCCTCCCGGACCCGCGCCTGGAACTCCTCGGGATCGGATTCGGTGTCGTCCCCATCGACGGAGCGGGATAGCAGAACCAGTGTCTCGAGGAGGGTCAGATCCAGCGGCTGCTGAATGTTGACCAACTGCTGATAGATATCCGTGAGTGAGCGGGAAAGGTATTCGAACGAACAGCGACGTGCACCTCCCTCACCGGCGACCTCGAACGAGGCG
This sequence comes from uncultured Spirochaeta sp., assembly GCA_913030605.1. GTDB lineage: Bacteria > Spirochaetota > Spirochaetia > DSM-27196 > Alkalispirochaetaceae > Alkalispirochaeta. The sequence goes on along the minus strand of CAJWEZ010000007.1, from coordinate 20,055 downwards.
AGCATGCCGCCGTAGTTGACCGTCGCCAGGGCGACCAGCGTGTCCGCCTGGGTCATCGCCCGGCGCATCGCCGACCGCGCGTCCGGCGGGATCTGCTCGATCGAGTCCTCCATGACGTCGGCAAGCACGCGTTTGAGGTAGCGCTCGCTGTTCTCGTTCAGCGATGAAATATACTCTTCCTCGGTTTTGGTAAGGAGGTCGCGGTGGAGCACCGGAAACAGTTCCATCGCCAGGGACATGACGAGTTCCCGACGGTGGGACGATGCGACCCGGAGCCGCGGCGCCACCTGATCCACGCCGGCGGCGAGGGCCTCGATGTCGGCGGCGAAGCGCTCCAGGAAGAGGCGCCGTCGCCCGTCCATCGCCTCTCCCCCCTGCTGCTGGACTTCCTGCTCCAGGTCCCGCAACAGCCACTGCCGAATGACATCCTCGCGGTCCCGTCCGCCAAAAACCTGGGCGAGGAACAGCAGAAAGCGTCGCCAGATTCCCAGCACCTTCACCTGTTGCTCCACCGGCAGCGGCGGTCCAGGGGGTTCATCGGCCAGGGGGGCCGCCTGGCTTTCCATCGACCGGCGAATCGACGCCAGCATCCGGCGGCGCTCGTCGTTACTGAGGTGCATACTGAGTCGATCGAAGACTGACGGTCCTTCCATGTGCCGACTCCACTATATCACCAGTCGCCGCTGCGCCGATACCGTACGCGCGATTCCACGGTTCCATGACCACCGGGAGCCCGGCACACCGACAAATATCGGCCCCGGGCCGCTTTTTTTTGGTTTTTCCTTGACATGTCTCCCGGATTGGGCAACACTTTCCCTATGCAGGGATTTCTGACTGCTGCTATCAACCTTCTACCCATTCTCGGCCTAATTATTATTGGGACCCGGTATATGCGCGTGGAAGGATAGCCGTTCAGGCAGTCGGATGAAAAAGCCGTCCTTCCACCGGGAGGACGGCTTTTTTTATATCAACAAGGAGGAGTTGATGGACCAGGTTCAGATTTTTGACACGACCTTGCGAGACGGCGAACAGTCGCCCGGCGCTTCCATGGATGTCGAACAGAAATTCGAGATCGCACTGCAGCTCGAGCACCTCGGTGTCGACGTGATCGAGGCGGGCTTTCCCGTTTCGTCGCCGGAGCAGTTCCGCGCGTGCCGGCTGATCGCCGACCGGGTCAAGGACTCCACGATCGCGGCGCTCACCCGCAGCCACGAGAAAGATATCGACGCCGCCGCCGACGCCCTGGTGAACGCCGCGCATCCGCGGATCCATACGTTCATTTCCACCTCCCCGGTTCACATGCAGTACAAGCTCAAAAAGACGCCGGAAGAGGTGCTGGAAATGACGCGCTTTGCCGTCCGCTACGCCCGCAACAAGGCAGCGGAAGTCGAGTTTTCACCCGAAGACGCCACCCGTACCGACATCGATTTCCTGTGTCAGGTACTCGATGTGGCGATCCAGGAGGGCGCGACGATCCTCAACATTCCCGATACGGTCGGCTACACGATCCCCGGGGAGTACGCCAACCTGATCACCACGATCCGCGAGCGTGTCCCGAACATCGATAAGGCGATCATCAGCGTGCACTGCCACGATGACCTCGGCCTCGCCGTCGCAAACACCGTCAGCGCCCTCAACGCCGGCGCCCGGCAGGCAGAAGTCACGATCAACGGAATCGGCGAGCGCGCCGGAAACGCCAGCCTCGAGGAGGTGGTGATGGCGCTCAAGGTCCGGAAGGATGCCTTCAACCTCGACACGCGCATCGACACCAAACAGCTCTACCCGACCTCCCGCATGGTGTCCACGATGATCGGGTTTCCGATTCCACGGAACAAGGCGGTGGTCGGCGAGAACGCATTTGCCCATGAGTCAGGTATCCACCAGCACGGCATGCTCAGCCACCGCGAAACCTACGAGATCATGACCCCCGAATCGGTGGGACGTGAGGCGACGCGCATCGTTCTGGGCCGCCACAGCGGCATGCACGGATTCCGCAAGCGCCTCGCAGAGCTCGGCATGGTGATCGAAGAAAGCGAAATCAAGAAAGCCTACGAGGCGTTCCTGAAGATCGCCGACCGCAAGAAGGAAGTCTACGACGAGGATCTCTACACGATTCTCAGCGAACAGTTCGGGTCCACCGCGGATTCCCTGGTCCTGGAGTACGTCAATTTTCAGTCCGGCAATACGTCGATCCCCACCGCGACGGTGCGGATCCGCGATCACGAGGAGGTGTACGAGGAAGCCGCTACGGGCGATGGCCCGGTCGATGCGGTCTTCCGCGCCATTGAGCGCGCCCTCGGGTCCGACGCCACGCTGGTCGAGTACAACGTCCAGGCCGTGACGCCGGGCAAGCAGGCGATCGGCGAAACGAGCGTCGTCATCGAAGTTGACGGCAAGCGCACAACCGGTCGCGGATCCAGCACCGACATTCTCGAGGCCAGCGCCAAAGCGTATGTCAACGCGCTGTCCCGCCACCGACTCCTGAAAGAGGTAACCCACCCATGAACAACGACGGCCTACGCCCGGTCGGCAGCGCCGACCGAACAGTAACGATGTACGACACCACCCTGCGTGACGGCATGCAGGGTATCCAGGTCAACTACACCCTGGACGACAAGATCAAGATCGCCCACGCCCTCGACGACATGAAGATCGACTATATCGAGGGCGGATTCCCCCTCTCCAACGAGAAGGAGGCGGCGTTCTTCAAGCAGATCCGCCGCGAGAACCTGCACCACGCCAGCGTTGTCGCCTTCGGATCAACCCGCAAGGCCGGTGGCTCCGCGGAACGCGACCCGATGATCCGGGCGCTCCTGGACGCCGAAACCCCGGCGGTGATCGTCGTCGGCAAGACGTGGAAGGCACATGTCGAGTACGTACTGCAGACGGACGAGGAGGAAAACCTCCGCATGATCTTTGATTCGATCCACTTCCTGAAGTCTCAGGGACGGGAGGTGTTTTTCGATCTTGAGCACTTCTTCGACGGCTACAAGGACGACCCGGAGTACGCCCGCCGCGTCCTGAGAGCCGGAAGCGACGCCGGCGCCGACTGTCTGGTCCTCTGTGACACCAACGGCGGTACGCTGCCCCAGGAGGTCGCTTCCATCATGCAGGCGCTGCCGCAGCGTGAACTGGCGCCGCTGGGCGGCCACTTTCACAACGACGGAGGCGTGGCGATCGCCAACAGCATGGCGGCCGTGGACAACGGAGCCGGACACATCCAGGGAACGGTGAACGGATGGGGCGAACGCACAGGAAACGCCAACCTGTGCACCTTCATTCCCAACATCGTCCTCAAGACCGACTACCACGCCAACTGCGCGGATCGTCTGGACCACCTGACGCACCTCTCGCGTTTCGTGGCGGAAAAGGCAAACATCATCCCCGACCGGCGACAGCCCTACGTCGGCGACGCCTCCTTCAGCCACAAGGCGGGACAGCACGCGGATGTCATCGGCAAGGCCGCCCACCTGATGGAGCACATCGACAGTCGCCTGGTGGGAAACGAGCGCCACATCGTGCTGTCCGAACTGGCGGGCAAATCCACGGTCGTGGAGAAACTGAGGGAGTACGGTGACTACACCAAGTCGTCGCCGGTGGTCGAGGAACTCACGAAGCTCCTGAAGCAGAAAGAGAATGACGGCTACGAATACGAGGCCGCCGAGGCGAGTTTCGACCTCCTCGTGCGTCGGGCACTCGAGCTCTACCGACCACTGGTCAAGCTCCGCAACTACCACCTGGAGAGCTACAAGACCGCCGACGCCCCGTCCAAAACGGTGGGCCGGATCTTCCTGCAGCTGGATCAGCACGAACTCATGGGGGCGGCGGTGTGCGTCGGACCCGTGGACACCCTGGACCACGCCCTCCGTGACGCGCTGGTCCCCGTGTTTCCCTGGCTGGAACGGATTACCCTTACCGACTTTCGCGTCCGGGTCCTGAACCCCGAGAGCGGTGCCGCCGCCAGGGTTCGCGTGTTTGTCACCTACTCTGACCACGAGCGCAGCTGGGACACCGTCGGGGTGAACGAGAACATCGTGGAAGCCTCGTGGGAGGCGCTTATCGACGCGATCGAGTTCTACTACAACACGGTTGTTCTGGAGGAGCGGAAACCGGAGCTCAGCGGCACGGCAACCTGAACCGTGACCGGCGCGGGCCGGACGGCCCGTCCGCCGGTCGGCCGGTCACAGCCGGCCGGCTTCTATGATTCGCTGGAGGAACTGCCGCGTTCTGGGATGCTCCGGGGCCGAAAACAGTTTCTCCGGCGGTGCCTCCTCCAGAATGCGCCCTCCCTCGAGAAAGCACACCCGATCCGAGACGTCGCGGGCAAAGCCCATCTCGTGGGTGACGATCAGCATCGTCATTCCCTGCCCTTTCAGATCCTTGATCACCTGCAGTACGCCGCCGATCAGCTCAGGGTCCAGCGCTGCGGTGACCTCGTCGAGGAGCAGAACCTCCGGGTTGGTCGCCAGGGCACGGACGATCGCGACGCGCTGCTGCTGCCCTCCGGAAAGCTGTTCCGGATAGGAATCGGCGTACCCATCGAGCCCGAAGAGGGCCAGAAGCTCGCGGGCGCGCCCTTCGCTCTCCTCCCGCGGTATGCCGTGTACTTTTCTCGGCGCAAGCGTGATGTTGTCCACCACTTTCATGTGCGGAAACAGATTGTACGCCTGAAACACGATGCCCACTCGTTTGTGGAGACCGTTCCGGCCAAAGGATTCGTCGTGGATCGATACGCCGTCGAGACTGATGCGTCCCGCGTCGAACTCCACGAGATCGGTGATACAGCGCAAGAGCGTTGACTTTCCGGAGCCGGACGCGCCGATCAGGCATACCACCTCGTGCTCCGCTACCGACAGGCTCACGTCGTCCAGAACGAGCTTCTCTCCGTAGTACTTGGTCACCCGATCGATGGTGACCCGGTCACGTTGCTGTTGCATGTCAGGCGGTCCTCTGGAGCCGTCGCTCGCGATCCTTGCGGGCGACATAGTCGGTCAAGCGCGCCATGGGGATGGTCGCGGCGAGAAACAGTACCGCCGCGGCGATGAGCGATGAGTAGTTGAACGTCCGGGCGGTGTAGATCTGTGCCTCCCGCACGGCGTCGCGGACACCGACGACGCTCAGCAGTGCGACGTCCTTCTGCAGCGCCACCGCCAGGTTCAGCAGCGACGGGATCACGTTGCGGATCGCCTGCGGGACGATCGAGTACCGCAGCGTCTGCCACTGCGAGAGGCCGAGGGCCTTGGCCGCCGCCCGCTGTCCGTCGTGGACCGCGTCCATGCCGGAACGGTACACCTCGGCGGCGTACGCCGAGTAGCTGAGCACCATCGCCGTGGCTCCCCAGAACAGACTGCTTCGCGGCAGACCGGGGATCTGCAGGGCCGGCACGCCAAAACCGAACAGAAGCACCATCAACAGCGAGGGAAGTCCTCGCAACAGGTCGATGTACACGATCGAAAAGACGCGCAGCGGCGCGAACCATGGCCCCGTGAGGGACCGGAACACGGCGAGGACAAGCGCCCAGATCGCGATAACGACCAGGGCAACGGCCCACACCGACATGTTGACACCAAATCCTGCCAGGACGTCGGGAAACACGTCGACCATGGCGTCGAGGTTGAAAAACTGGGCCTTGATTCGCGGCCACTGCTCAGCGGAAATGACCGCCCGCCGGACGACCAGGACCACCAGCACAACGCTGGTGACGCTGATCACCGACGGGAGGTACTTCTCCCGGGGACTGAGAGTGCGCCCCGCCGGCGCTGCCGCCGGAGTGGGACGCCGGGAACTCACTCGGTGATCTCCTGAATGGAGTCGTCACCGATCAGGTACTGCTGCGCCAGAGCGTCGACCGTACCATCGGCGATGATCGCCCGGAGACCTTCGTTGATCCACGGGACGAGGGGGCTTCCCTCCTCGAAAATGAATCCGAAACCGTTGTTGTTCTCATCCTTGGGAAGGATCGCAACGATCCGCGCTTCCGGCACCTGCACCGCCGTCACGAAGAGCGCCGTGGGCAGTCCGATGACCGTTGCATCGATCTGTCCCGCCAGGAGGGCCTGAAACGTGGCCGCCTGATCGTCGTACACGGCAATATCGTCGATGCCGAGCACGTTTTCCAGGTAGTCATACTCGATCGTGCCGATCGTTGCACCCCAGCTCGCCTGTCGCAGTTCCGCAAAGCTCGTGGCATCGGCAACGGTGCTGTCCGGCAGCGCTACGACCGCCGTGTCCGGCTCGTAGTACGGAATCGAGAAGTCCACGAACTCGTCGCGCGGCTCGGTGATCGAATACTGCTGCACGTTGAAGTCGTAGTCCTTCGCGCCCGGAGCGATACCTTCGTCGAAGGTGGTCCGGACCCACACGACGTCGCTGCGGTCGAATCCGAGCTCCTCGGCCAGGGCGTATACAACGCCGTTCTCAAACCCCTCACCGCTGGCGGGGTCATCGTTCATCATCCACGGGGGATACACCGGTTCTCCGGTGGCCACGGTGAGCTTCCCGGGCTGGAACAGATTCGGATCCTGCGGGGTTCCCGCGAGATCCTGATCTGACGCCATTTCGTCGCCTCCGGCATCGGCCGGTGCTTCGGCCTGGCCCCCGGCAAATACCGGCAAGGCAAACACGATCGCGAGCACGCTCACGACCAGGACACAACGTCGAACCATAGAACCCTCCTTGTTGGTTCGTGAGAATACCGTGAGGGTAGGTAATCCCTCCCCCATGGTCAAGTTACCGAAATCAGTCGGCACCCCTACGGCAGCGGTCGCGCCACCGTTTCACCGCGTTTCAGGTGGCGGATCGCCTCCACCGCCGCCCGGGCGGCCGAGGTGGTCGTCGTGTACGGAATGCGGTGGCGCAACGCCTCCACCCGCAGGTACCCGTCGTCGCTGCGGGTAAAGCGCCCCATGGGCGTGTTGATCAACATGTCGATCCTGCCGCTGCGGATGTGGTCGATCACGTTTGGGTGTCCCTCGTGCACTTTCAGCACGACTTCGGCCAGAATTCCGTGCTCGAACAGAACGGCGGCGGTTCCCCGGGTTGCGGCTACGGAAAACCCCAGTTCGATGAGGTCCCGGACCACCGGCAGGATCGTCTCCTTGTCGTGGTCGTTCACCGCCACGAACACGCGCCCCTCGTGGGGCAGACGGGCACCGGTGGCCATGGTGGCCTTGGCAAACGCCTCGCCGAAATCGACGCCGATCCCGATCGCCTCGCCGGTGGAGCGCATTTCCGGACCCAGGAGGGGATCGTGGCCGGTGAAGCGATCGAAACTGAACATCGCCTCCTTTACCGCCCACCCGGTGACACAGGCCCCCACACCGATCCCATCACCGTCGGGAGCCACGAGACCCTGGGCGCGGAGATCCCGGCCCGTCCAGATCCCCACCGCCGCCGCGACCAGGTCGACGCCGGAGGCCTTCGACAGAAACGGCACCGTCCGGCTTGCCCGCGGGTTGACCTCCAGGACGTAGAGCAGGCCGTCCTGCACCGCGTACTGGATGTTCAGAAACCCGCTGACGCCGATTTCCCGTGCGATCGCCGCGGTGGCGGCCACCATCTCGGTCTCCACCGCCCGGTCGCTTTTGAACGGAGGAAAGACGCACGCCGAGTCCCCGGAATGCACCCCGGCGGCTTCGATGTGCTGCATGATCCCTCCGACGTAGACGTTGGTACCATCGGCAACGGCGTCGACGTCGTACTCAAAGGCGTCCTCCAGGAACCGATCCACCAGAATCGGACGCTCGGGACTGAGGACCGGCGCCTCGGACAGAAACCGGTTCAGCTCGGCGACGGTGTAGGCGATCGTCATACTCCGTCCACCGAGGACAAAGGACGGACGCAGCAGCACCGGATACCCCACCTCCTCGGCCGCAGCGCGAACGTCGTCGGCGGTACCGGCCATGCGGTTCTCCGGCTGCCGAAGCCCCAAGCGCCGGATCAGCGCCGAAAATTTCTCCCGGTCCTCGGCGTCCTGGATGCTGTCCACGCTCGTACCGACGATGCGGGCGCCGGCCGCCTCAAGCGCTTCGGCCATGTTGAGCGGTGTCTGCCCGCCGAGCTGCACGACCACGTCGGAGACCTGCTCCTTGCGCATGACATGGATGACGTCCTCCGCCGTGAGTGGTTCGATGTACAGGCGGTCGGAGACGTTGAAGTCGGTGGAGACCGTTTCGGGGTTGGAGTTGACCATTACCGTTTTGCGCCCCAGATTTCGGTAGGCCATCGACGACAAAGTGCAGCACGTGTCGAACTCCAGCCCCTGACCGATGCGGTTGGGACCGGAACCGACGATCAGCACACCATCCGTGCCCACCGGTGTCCCCTCGTCGGCCTCGCCCCAGGACGAATAGAAATACGGCGTATCCGCCTCAAACTCTCCGGCGCAGGTATCCACGAAATGGTAGCTCGGCCGGATCCCGGCCGCGTCCAGACTCGCGGCGATCTCCTTCGGCGCCAAACCGGTGAGGCGCGCAATACGTCCATCGGTGAACCCGGCCTGTTTGGCCTCCAGGAGCAGTTCGCCCGCCGGGTCACCACCCGCCAGCTGATTCTCCAGCACCGCCAGCTCGCCAAACTCGTACAGAAACCAGGGATCGTAGCCGCTTTCGGCGGCGATCCGTTCCGCGGTCCGCGCCACCGCATCGGTTCCCTCCGAGGCGGCCCGCCGCAGGAGCGTATAGACCGCGAAGATGCGCCGCGGGTGCAGCGACTGCACCATCTCCCACAGCGTTTGCCCGTCCGTGTCCGGTGATAGCGCCTCCAGCCCGTCGAACCCGTACTCCGCTGCCCGGATCGCCTTGTTCAGCGCTTCGCCGAACGTTCGTCCCAGGGCCAGACTCTCGCCCACGCTCTTCATCTGCGTGCCGAGGCTCGCGTACCCTTCGGGGAACTTCTCCAGCTCAAATCGCGGGACCTTCACCGCGGCGTAGTCCAGGGCGGGTTCGAAACTCGACACCGTCTTGCCGGTGATGTCGTTGATCACCTCGTCGAGGGTGTAGCCCACCGCGAGCCGTGCCGAGGCCCGGGCGATCGGAAACCCCGTCGCCTTGCTCGCCAGCGCCGAACTCCGTGAAACCCGCGGGTTCATCTCAATGACGATCATCCGCCCGTCGGCGGGGTTGTAGGCGAACTGCACGTTGGAACCGCCGCAGTCGACGCCCACTCCACGGAGAATCTCAATCGCCGCGGTGCGCATGCGCTGGTACTCGCGATCGGAGAGCGTCTGTACCGGCGCCACGGTGATACTGTCACCGGTATGGACCCCCATGGGGTCGATGTTTTCGATGGAACAGACGACAACGGCGTTGTCGGCGGCGTCGCGCATCACTTCCAGTTCGAACTCCTGCCAGCCGATGAGACTCTCCTCGATCAGCGCGGTGTGCACCGGACTCTCGGCGAGGGCGTGTTCGATCGCCGTCACGGCTTCGTCCTCGGTGTAGGCGATACTCCCGCCCTTTCCGCCGAGGGTGTAGCTCGGGCGAATAATCAGCGGCAATCCGAACTCGGCCTTCACCGAAAGCGCCTCCGAGAGACTGGTGACCAGGGCGCTGCGGGGACTCTCGAGTCCCAGCCGCGAAACCAGCTTCTTGAACTCGCCGCGGTCCTCGGCGAGGCGGATGGAGTCGATCGACGCGCCGATCACTTCCACTCCATGCCGGGCAAACACTCCCGCTGCCTCCAGGTCCATCGCCAGGTTGAGCGCGGTCTGCCCTCCCATGGTGGCGAGGACCGCGTCGGGACGCTCGCGGCGGATGATGTCCTCGATATACGGAACCTCCAGCGGATCCATGTAGATGACATCCGCCGTGCCGGGCGTCGTCATCACCGTTGCGGGGTTCGGGTTGACCAGAATGACGCGATACCCTTCCTCCCGCAGCGCCTTCACCGCCTGATTTCCCGAGTAGTCAAACTCACAGGCCTGACCGATCACGATCGGACCGCTCCCGATCAGCAGGATAGAAGTGATATCTGTTCGTTTGGGCATCGGCTACTGCCCTCCTTCCGTGGCCGCGTCATCGGGATCGGCAACGTCTTCGAATCCGGGAATTGCCGCCAGAAACTCCCGGAAGATCCAGCGGCTGTCGGTCGGCCCCGGGGCACTCTCGGGATGGAACTGCGTCGAGCGAATACGCCTGCCGTCGTCGCGAAGGCCCTCGACGCTACCGTCGTTGGCGTTGCGGAACCATACCCGCATTCCCGGTGGAAGCGATTCCTCCTCCACGGTGAACCCGTGGTTCTGGCTGGTGACAAACACGCGCCGCGTGATCTCATCGCGCACCGGGTGGTTCACACCGTGGTGACCGAACTTCATCTTGCTCGTACGCCCCCCGGCAGCTTCGGCGATGATCTGGTGGCCGAGGCAGATGCCCAGAACCGGCAGCGTCCCCAGAAGCTCTCGCGTCTGTTCCACCTGGTGCGCAAGGACCGCGGGATCCCCCGGGCCGTTGGAGAGCATCACGGCGTCAGCACCGGTCGCCCGAAGCTCGGCGGCGGTGGCGGTGGACGGCACGACGGAGAGGCGACAGCCGAGCGCCTGAAGCTCCCGGACGATGTTGGCCTTCGCACCGCAGTCGTAGAGGGCGATATGCGGGCCGCCGGTACGGATGCTGGGACCGGAGCCGGTGCCACCGTCCGGCGCCGGCTCGATCTCCACGGACGTGGTTGTTCCCACTTCGCCGATCAGACCGCGTCCCTCCATGGCGGGAAAGCGAGAGAGCTCCGCGGCGAGTCCGGCATACACAGCGCGGCCGGTGGCGTCGGAGACATCAGGCATCTCTGCAGAGTCGGGGGCCGCACAGATCGCGGCGTTCTGTGCACCGTGGGTTCGCAGATGCAGCGTCAGGGCGCGCGTGTCCACGCCACTGATACCGGGCACCCCATTTTCGGCGAGATAGTCGGCCAGACGCACGCGGCCGGGGCGTACCGGACCATGGTACAGCCGCCGGATCACCAGTCCCGCAACTTTGACGCGTCGCGTGCGCCCCGCTTCGGGGCCGCTTTCGGACCAGCGTTCGTCGATACCGTAATTGCCGACGTGAGGATAGGTCATCGCCACGATCTGGCCGGTGTACGATGGGTCGGTCAGAACCTCGGCGTAGCCCGACATGGCCGTGTTGAACACGACCTCACCGAGGTGGGTCAGCGAGTCCGCGGCGGTCCCGGCGGCAAGCGATTTCGTCAACGCTCCGACCTCACGGGGCGGGGCGCCGAAGGATGTCCCGCGAAAAACGGTACCATCGGCGAGTACCAGGGCGGCGGGGGTTCCGAATGAGTCGTCGCGCGTGTCCACGTTGCCCTCCTCTTGCGGCGCATTGTGCCGATGAACGCCGCGATGTACAAGTCGCGATATACAGTTCGGTGAATATTTTTTCGGTTCTCAACCGACAACTGTGACAGATCCCGGGAAGGGCGCTATACTCAGGCGGTGGCGTTCTATCTGTCGAGGAAATTTTCGCACGCCGTTGTGGGCCCCGTGCGAGGGCTGTTCCGCCTGCTGTACTTCGCGATGGTGTTCTTCGCCGCCGCGATCGTCGCACTGGCAGCGCGGGCGTGGTATCCGTCGAACCGGTACCGTGCAATCCGTCCGGACCTGAGCCGGAGACTCGCGCGGATGGTGCTTCTGGCGTCCAACTTCCGCCTGCGCTACAACGGCACACCGCCGCCGCCCGGTACCATGGTGGTCGCCAATCACCTGAGCTGGGCCGACTCCTTCACGTTTCTCAGCCAGCTCGGGTGCCGGTTTGTGGCAAATCACCTGTACGGGTCGATCATCGGGTTCAGCGCGATGTTGCGATCGGTGGGGGTCGAGTTTGTAAATCGGATGAGTTTTCGGGGTGTGGGCCCAGCGCGACGCCTCATGACACGCATTCTTGCGCGTCACGAATCCCTGATGGTGTTTCCCGAGGGCCGTACCAGCCGCGGGGAGACGGTACGCCCGTTTCGCGCGGCGTTCCTGCAGGTGGCGATCGACCTCGGCGTTCCGGTTGCTCCCGCGAGTATCCGTTACGTCACCCCGCCCGATTGGCCGCCGGCGAGCGTCGTCGTGGGCTGGGAGGAATGGCCGCCGCTTCTGGTCCACATCTGGAGGGCGTTCCACGTCCCGCGGATCACCTGCGAGATTCGCTACGGCGATGTCGTGGTCTCCGCCACGAGTCGGCACGTCCTGTCCGAGGAGCTTCACGCACGGGTCACAGAGCTGTACCGCCCCATGCCCCAGCTCGCCGCCGACGCGCTTCGCCGCATCGACGTGCTCTCACGGGTCACCCGGGACATCATGTGGGGGGATACGCGGGGTCGGGAGATCGCCGCCCGGCGATAGTCGCTCCGGCTACGGCTCCGATTGCGCGAACGTGTCGCGCAAAGCCGCCACGTGAATCTGCGTGTCGGACGAACTGAAGAGCACGAACCGCACCAGCCGCACCGAGGACAGGCCGGCGTCGGCAGCATCCCGGACCGCGCGCATGGCAACGCCAGCGGCCTCCCGCACCGGATATCCAAAAATCCCGGTGGACACCGCCGGGAAGCCGATCGAGACCACCCCCGTCTCCTCCGCTCGCGCCAGACTGTTCCGGTAGCACGCCGCGAGCAACTCCGCCTCGGGGCGGTCGCTCCCGTACACCGGCCCCAGCGTATGCACCACGTAGCGGTTGGGCAGATTCCCGGCGGCGGTGATGACCGCATCTCCGGCGCCGATCGGTGCCAGCGGTTTGCACGCCTCGTACAGCGCCGGACCGGCGGCACGGTGTATCGCGCCGGCCACACCGCCCCCCGGAGCCAGCTGCGCGTTGGCGGCGTTGGTCACCGCGTCCAGGTCCCCCTGCCGGGTAATGTCGCCGGTGACGCATTCCACCACCAGACCGCGGTATTCCCGCCGTGCGTCAGCACTCATGCTCCACCTCCCCGGCGTCGCTGGCACAGTTCCACAAGCACCGATCCGGTCGACTTCGGATGGACGAAGGCGATATCCGCGCCACCTGCGCCGGCGCGCGGTTCGGCGTCGATCATGCGCATGCCCGCGTCGCGGACCGCGCCGATGCCACCGGTTATGTCATCCGTCGCCAGCGCAACATGATGAATTCCCTCTCCACGACGCTCAAGAAAGGTCGCGATCGGACTGCCCTCGTGAAGCGGTTCCAGGAGCTCAATACGTCCGGCATCCGTGTGGAACACCGCAGTACGAACAGCCTGGTCCTCGACCTCCTCGATCTCCGGCTCGCCGAGGCCCAGAACGTCCCGGTAGAACGGAATACGGTCCACCAGAGAGCGCACCGCAATCCCGATATGGTCAATGCCCTGAATCATGTCTCACCTCCCGTGCCGGTATCTCCGAGCACCTCGTCCATGAGCGCCCACAGACGATCGCGGAGTTCTCCAAATCGGACGCGCCCCGCCGGCGGAACACCACCCCGTTCCCGAAGCCACTGTCGCAACAGATCACCGGCGAGCTGTTCCCACGCCGCGGTGACCCGCACCCGTCGCCGCCGATCAAGGGCCCCGTCCTCGTCGAGGCGCGCAAGCAGGTCGCCGGTCGCCGCGTAGAGTTCCGGCACGCCGGTACCGTCGGCGGCGACGGTGCGACAAATCTCCGCGCGATGCTCGGTGCCGGGGATCACAAGCTGGGCGTGGCGGAGCGCACGTTCCAGATCGTCGGCACCCGCCAGATCCGCCTTGTTGATTATGTACACGTCGCCAATCTCCATGACGCCCGCTTTGAGCGTCTGGATTTCGTCACCGGTTCCCGGGTTCAGCACCACAAGCACCAGATCGGCGATGGACATGATGCCAACCTCCGACTGCCCGACGCCCACCGACTCAACGAACACCGTGTCGAACCCGGCGGCACCGAGAATCGCGGTTGCCTCAAGAGCTGCGGCGGACAGCCCGCCGCCATGACCGCGGGTGGCCATCGAGCGGATGAACACCTCCGTGTCGCCGCTGTGACGTGTCATGCGCAACCGGTCGCCGAGAAGCGCGCCACCGGAGAACGGAGAACTCGGATCGACCGCCAGAACCGCGACCCGTTTGCCGGCCTCGCGAGCCGCCGAGACCAGCGCCGCAATCAGCGTGCTCTTCCCGGCCCCCGGCGGACCGGTGAGTCCCACCACCGGCGGCGGCGTTCCGTCGATCAGGTCCATCAGGGTGTCGCGTCGCGGCCCCCCGGCCTCCACGATCGAGATCGCGCGCCCGATCGCCCGGGGGCGTCTCCGTCGGACACCGTCAACGATCTCCCCGAGCGCCCCGTCCTCACCACCGGTCACAGTGCCGGAAGCTCCTGTCGCGTGGCCTCGATGAAATCGATCACCTTTTTGATCGGTGTTCCCGGAGGAAACACCGCCCGGACACCAGCTTCCTGCAGCTCATAGACATCGGGACCGGGAATGATTCCCCCGCCGAACACCACGATGTCACCGGCATCGTGTTCCCGCAGCAGGTCCACGACCCGCGGGAACAGCGCCATGTGGGCACCAGAAAGGAGACTTAACCCAACGAACTGCACGTCCTCCTGGATCGCCATCTCCACGATCGCCTCCGGCGTCTGTCTGATCCCGGAGTAGATCACCTCGTAGCCGGCGTCGCGGAGCGCGCGGGCGATGTACTTGGCACCGCGGTCGTGACCGTCGAGCCCGGGTTTCGCGATCAGGATCCGTACCGTGTTCTCCATCCTACACCACCGTATGCTGCCGGTATTCGCCGAACTCGTCGCGCAGGGCGCCGCATATCTCTCCAAGGGTGGCGTACGCCCGCACCGCCTCGACGATCGGTTCCATCAGATCCGCGTCCGGGTCGCGCGCCGCGTCCCGCAGGGCGGCCAGCGTTGATGCAGCGGCGGCGCCGTCGCGCTCTTCCCGCACACCTTCCACCCGCGACACCTGAGCGTCGTGAACATCCTGCCGAAACCCCATCACGTCGATGCAGCTGTCGCCGATGCCCTCGTGACAGTTGACACCCACAACGAGGCGATCGTGGTCCTCGATCTCACGTTGATAGCGGTAGGCGGCATCCTCGATGTCTCGCTGTGGCGTACCCCTTCCGATCGCCGCCACCATGCCACCCTCGCGGTCGATGCGCTCGAGGTATTCCCGCGCCCGGGACTCCAGTTCGTCGGTCAGGGCCTCCACCGCCCACGACCCAGCCAGCGGATCCACGGTGTTGGCGACACCGCTCTCCAGGGCGATGATCTGCTGCGTTCGCAGGGCGATCCGCACCGACTCCTCCGTCGGCAGACTCAACGCCTCGTCCCGCGAGTTGGTGTGGAGGCTCTGGGCTCCACCGAGCACCGCTGCCAGGGCGTGCAGCGTCACGCGCACGACGTTGTTGTCCGGCTGCTGCGCCGTGAGGGCGGCGCCGCTCGTCTGCGCGTGGAATCGAAGCGCCTGCGATCGCGGGGAGTCCGATCCAAACCGTTCCTTCATGATGCGCGCCCACATGCGCCGCGCCGCCCGAAATTTCGCAACCTCCTCCAGCAGGTCGCTGCCGGCGCTGAAAAAGAACGACAGCCGACCGGCAAACGCATCGATGTCCAGCCCCGCCGAGAGCGCCGCCTCAACGTAGGCGATCGCATCGGCCAGGGTAAACGCGAGTTCCTGGACCGCCGTGGCACCGGCCTCGCGGATGTGGTACCCGGAAATACTGATGCTGTTCCACCGGGGCAGTTCCTCGGCGCAGAACCGGAACGTATTGGTCACCAGCCGCATGGACGGTTCCGGCGGAAAGATGTATGTCCCCCGGGCGATGTACTCCTTGAGGATGTCGTTCTGGATCGTGCCGCGGAGACTGTCCCGGGAAACACCCTGCTTTTCTGCAACCACGGTATACATCGCAAGGAGTACTGCCGCCGGGGCGTTGATCGTCATCGACGTCGACACCCGATCAAGAGGGATGCGATCGAAGAGAACTTCCATGTCCGCCAGACTGTCGATCGCGACCCCGACCTTCCCGACCTCGCCAAGGGCCAGACCGTGATCCGAGTCGTACCCGATCTGGGTTGGCAGATCAAAGGCGACGGACAGCCCCGTCTGACCTTCGTCCAGCAGGTACCGAAACCGTTCGTTCGTCTCCCGCGCGGTTCCAAAGCCCGCGTACTGACGCATCGTCCAGTAGCGGCCGCGGTACATCGTGGGCTGCACGCCGCGGGTGAAGGGATACTCACCCGGAAAACCGAGTGACTCTCGGTACGCGGCACCATCTGCTCCTTCCGGGGGCAGATACACCCGTTCCAGCGGAACACCGGACGCCGTCTCCAGGCGTCCGTCCCGGCGTTCGGGATGCCTGCGCACCACCGGTTGGACCACCTCGCGCTCCCATCGGGACCGTTCGTTGCTGAGGGACATATACCAGTTGTAACGCCGCTTCAGGCATCTGTAAAGCGTGCTATAATCCCGGGGAAACGGAGAGATCGGACGAATCGATGAGAAATGGATCCACCGTTCCGGTTCACGTGCTTCTCGTTGAACGCGACGCCTCCCCGACAGGAGAAGTCCGACAGGCGCTTGCGGCGGACGGGTACCACGTGGAGACGGTCACCACCAGCGCCGACGCCCTCGCCTTCCTCGAGCGGGAGTCGTGCGACATCGTGGTCATGGACGTGGAACTGGCGGACGGGGATACGGGCATTGAGTGCGCCCGCCGTATCGACACGCACCACGATCTACCGATCGTATTCCGAACCGCCCGGGACGACCAGGCGACGCTCGCTGCGATTCGAACCGTTACGCGCCACGGATACGTCCTCAAACGGTCCGGCTACACCGTGCTCCGGGAGGTAATGCGCCTGGCCATGGAGCTTCACCGCGAACAGCGCGCACTCCGCCGATCGCGGGACCTGTACCTGTCCATCGCCAACCTCACCGGAGACATCATCGTGCGCCACGATGTCGAGGGCCGATGGGTGTTCCTCAACGACCGCGCCCGGACCGCCTGGGGAATCCCCGACGGCGACATCAGCCAACTGAACTACCTCGACTATGTCGAACCCGAGGATCTGGACGCCACGCGGGCGGCGGCGGAAACGATGCGACAGAACCAGACACCGATCACCGGTCTCGTCAACCGCGTCCACACCGTCGATGGTCTTCGGGTCTACGAGTGGAACAGCTCCCCGGTTTTCGACGAGCATGGACGCTACGCCGGGTTTCAGTCCACCGGGCGTGACATCACCCGCCAGAAGGAGGCGGAACAGCAGATCCGCGACCTGCTCAATGAGCGCGAGGTCCTTCTGATGGAGGCGTACCACCGCGTGAAGAACGACCTCGGATTCGTCGGGGCGCTGCTCTCGCTGCAGGCGCAGGAGACATCCGACGCCGAGGCCCGAGCCGCCCTGACCGAGGCCAGCGACCGCATCAGGCTCATCACGCGGATCTACGAAACCCTCTCCCGTTCCAATCAGCAGGAACCGGTCGACCTGCGCGCCATCGTGGACCAGATCGTCCGGGATACCGTCGCCGGCGCGCTGCCGCCGCAGATGACGCTGCATACGGACGTGGAACCGATATCCGTGAGCGCCAAGTTCGCCATCAAGGTGGGGATCATCCTCAACGAACTGATCACCAACTCAGCCAAATACGGGGCCGACGGCGCCGACGAAGAGCCTCTGAACGTTTCGATCCGTCACCTCTCCGATGAGGAGGCCCTCAGGATCGAGGTGTCAGACACGGGCCCGGGATTTCCCCCGCCGGTTCTCGCCGGCGAGGCGTTCGGATTCGGTCTGTCCATCGTCCAGTCGCTGGTGCGCCAGCACGACGGCACGATGACGCTGAGTAACGCCGCCGACGCGGGGGCCGTGGCAACCATCCACATCCAGCCCGCCTGAGACGGCGCTCCGCCGTCCCACGCCGGTGGCACCGATTCCTGCACGATACAGCGTCCCGTGCCACGGCTGTCCGCCCGCTCGAGACGGCGGGGCACAAAAACGGCGGGGCACAAAAAAAGCCGGCCCGCATTGTGCGAACCGGCTCGGCTACCCCCTAGGGGAATCGAACCCCTGTTTTGGGAATGAGAATCCCACGTCCTAGCCGCTAGACGAAGGGGGCACTGGTGACTTCCCGGGGAGGACTTGAACCCCCACTGTCAGAGCCAGAATCTGATGTGCTACCAATTACACCACCGGGAAATATCTCTGACGCGGCGGATAGTAGCCCCGGGAGCGCGAACATGTCAATAGGTTCCGCGCCATCCGCCGTTGCAGTGCCGACGCGCCGGCGTGGACGGAGTTCACCGCGGTCGGTCCACCCGGCGACTCCGGCACGCACCGACACACCTCGCCATGGTGTACGGCGGTGGGTTTGCGGTCGCCGCAACGGCGGCGCCGGAGGGGACAGGG
The DNA here is from genome assembly GCA_913030605.1 of uncultured Spirochaeta sp. Classification (GTDB taxonomy): domain Bacteria; phylum Spirochaetota; class Spirochaetia; order DSM-27196; family Alkalispirochaetaceae; genus Alkalispirochaeta. The sequence goes on along the minus strand of CAJWEZ010000007.1, from coordinate 1,736 downwards.
GCGCGTCTGGAGCTGCGCGTTCCCGCCACCTACTCCGAGTCGTACGCGTGAAGGTAGCGCACATCGCGCCCCTGGAGTCGCGATGCGTAGTCGAGAAACGGAAGTGCCACCACGGCGAATACCCCCGCCACCGTCGCGCCCGCCTCCTCCAGGAGCTCACAGGCCGCTTCCACCGTGCCACCGGTCGCGATGAGATCATCCACCACGAGCACCCTGCCGCCGGTGGGGACGTCCTCGGCGTGCACCTCGATCCGATCGGTCCCGTACTCCAGATCAAACTCGCGCCCCAGGGTCCTGCCCGGCAGCTTTCCCGCTTTGCGCAGCAGCACCAGTGGAAGCCCGGTACGGTACGCAAACGGCGCCGCCAGCAGAAAACCGCGCGCCTCGATTGCGGCAACCGCGTTGATGCCGGCATCGGCGTACATCTCCACCATACGGTCGACGGTGTGGGCGAACGCCGGCGGAGTCGCGAGAAGACTGGTCAGATCGTAGAACAGGATACCCGGCTTCGGAAAATCGGGGATCTTGCGAATGGCCGCGTCGACGACCGGATCGGTATGCATGCCGTCAGTATTCGGTGGCGACGGCCGCCCGTCAAGCGGCACGAGGGGCCCGCGGCGGCGGTCATTTGAAGAATCGCGACGCTGCGCCTATCATGGGAGCACACAGATGCAGTACCTCATACCGATCGCCAGCGGCAAAGGCGGTGTCGGGAAAACGCTCCTGGCCGCAAATCTCGGTATCGCCCTGGCCAGACAGCAGAAAACCGTGATCCTCATCGACCTGGACCTCGGAGGGAGCAACCTTCACACCGTACTGGGAATCCGGAACCGGTTTCCGGGGGTCGGCCATTTCATTTACCGCAAGGCGGACACGCTGGAGCAGCTGGTTGTCACGACCGCGCAGGAGCGGTTGTACTTCATTCCCGGCGACAGTCTGTTCAGCGGAACCGCAAACCTGCCCTACTGGCGCAAGCTCGCGCTGCTGAAGCAGATCGACGAACTCACGGCGGATTTCGTGATTCTCGACCTTGGTTCGGGGACCACGTTCAACACGCTGGATTTTTTCCTCACCTCACAGTCGGGGCTCGTCGTGACCACCCCCGACACGACCGCAATTCTCAACGCCTATTCGTTCCTGAAATCCAGCATGCTGCGGCTGCTGCAGCGCAGCTTCCCGGGTCGCAGCGACGAACGGCAGGCGGTTGTCGATTTCGTACAGCAGAAGGTGGAGGGCGAAAACCTGACCCTTCGACACATCGTCGAGACACTTCACGGAATCAATCCGGAAAGCGGACAGGCGGCGGAGCGGATTCTCGACGGATTTCGCCCGAGGGTGATCATGAACGCCGGTCGAACCGCCCAGGATATCCGGCTCGGGTCGCGCCTGCGGCAGGTTGTGAGGAACAATCTCGAACATGACGTAGAGTTCATCGCCTACCTTCCCCACGACGAACTGGCGTCGCGCAGCCCCCTGGAACGAAGCCCGACGCTCCTGCAGTATCCCCAGAGCCCGTACTCCCTCGGTGTGATGCAATGCGCCACGCGCTTGATCCACGAGCCGGTACCGGGCCGACTCAAACTATTCCCGGACGACGAGGACCTCAAGGAGCTGCAGGAGGATTTCGCGACCGGCCGGAATCGACCGCAGCCAACAACTCGCGGGTCGTCCCCGGTTTCGAGAGCAGCAGTTCCATTGCCGAATCCCGAACAGTCGGTGTGAGGCGCGAAACCGAG
>CAJWEZ010000006.1 GCA_913030605.1 uncultured Spirochaeta sp. | reverse complement strand
TTTTGTGTGTGTGTGTGTGTGTGTGTGTGTGCACACGTGTGTGTGTGAATGTCCGTATGACACGCATACACACACGCATACACACACACGCGCACACAGTAACACTTGAAAGCGGCATGCAGTGCACGTTGAGGGTTTTCTGTTTTCCGTTGCGATGCGTTGGGGACTCACAGCCACGACAGTGTGGATGGCGGTCTTTGTTGGCTTCAGGTCGTGGTACAGCAGTTTGCGCACATACAGCTGCAGAGGTGTCCGCTCCTGCAGGCGCCCGAGACCACGCCGGAACAACGCCTCGGAAGCTGTCTGGCGGTGCGCCTGCCCGGAGGCTCAAGCGCAGGCCAGGATCTGGTGCTGTGGTCGGATCCGCTGGCGGTCCCGGCCGCGGTCCGGGCCGAGCCGCTGGCGCCGCAGGAGTTCGAGGACGCCGTCTTGGCCCGACTGCGCGAGGCTCTGCGTCCGCAACGCGGCTGGGAACCCAGCGGCGTCCACGCCGACGAAGACGCGTTGCTGCGAGACCTGAATCAGGGACTGTCGGTGTTCTCGGTCGCGCGTTCCACCGGCTGGCCGCGCGCGGACTCGAACTGGCTCCCCGCGGTGCAAGCGGTCTTCGCCGGCTCGGCGATTCCGTTCGGCGGTTGAGCGCCCGGGCGGCTTAGGCCGCGTCCACCGGCGTCGCGCCTTCCAGCATCCACAGCGCCGCGCCCATCGCCGCCACCGTCACGACGACAAAGGACCAGGCCAGCAGCCGATGCCACTTGCGCACGCCCGGGCGCCGGATGAGCAGGAAACCCGAGACCGCGGCGCAGGGCAGCAGCCCGAGCGCGGTGAAGGCCAGGCTGAGGTGGATCCGCAGCCGCATGGCCGGGATCACGAAGCTCTCGCCGTAGATACGGGCCTGCACGATCGCAAAGGCCAGCGACAGCACCGTGGCCACCGCAAAGGGGTAATGAGCGCGGCGGCGGCCGCGCAGCCCCGTCCAAATCGTGCACCCGAGCAGCAGCACGGTCACGACGAGGGACACGACGAAGATCGTTCCGTTCACGGCGGGCGATAGCTTAGCGTCGCGGGGGTACAATCGGGGCCGTGGGCACCCTGATCGAAACGGGCATGATCGACCTCCCCGCCGACTTCGGCTCCGCCGAGACGCAGCGCGCGCTGACCTCCATGGCAAACGCGATGCAGGCCTCGTCGATGGTGTACGCCTCGTGGGTGACGGGGTCGAGCACCACGTTCTGATGCTTCGTCCTCGGCATGGTCCGGGACGGCGTGATCGCCCGTCTGGACGTGGCGCAGTCGCGGAGCGATCGCGACGATGGGGAGGCGGAACCAGCGGGAACGGCGGACACCGGACCGTTCGGCCTGCACCACCGCCGGCGCGTGACCCACGTGCTGGACGATGCAGCGTCCGACCTCGGGGACTGGCTCCGACGCGGCGCCGTGGTGTACGCATCGGGTCCGAAACAACTCGGCCCCGCGGTCAGGAAGCGGCTGGCGGCGGGAGTGGAAGCCGGCGGCGTGGCCACTGCCACCACCGCCGGCGAGCTTTTGACCGCCTGGGAACAGAACGGCCGCCTTCAGATCAGCGTTTCGTGACCGGCACCTGAACCTCGGTCCGCCAGTCCTCCGGCCGTTCGCAGTTCCAGATCCCGTCGATGTACGACTCCCGGGGGTGACCGGAGGCGCGGTACCCGTTGGCTTCGATCCAGGAAAAGGGCGCGTTGTAGCTCTCTCCGATCGAATCGTACGCCCCATGGTGCATGACGCACGCCGCTTCCGGCACACCGTCGATGACCTTGAACGTGACCGTGTCGGAATCGGGCCGCGACGCCTCCACCGCCTCGCAGATCTCCACATCGATGTCCTCGTCGCGGTACTCGTCGTTGTGGAAAATCGTGAAACAGTATTCCGGCGTCCGGCACACCGCTCCCACCGACGTCATATACTCGCCCATCCGCGGAACCACCTCAAAAAAGGCATCGTAGTTCGGAACCGTGGTACGCATCGACGCGACCGTCACCGTCGGCAGCTCCCTGATCGTAACCGTGTCAGCCATGTGACTCTCCTCATCCGTGTCTGCCAGCCAGGCACGCAACCTGGCCAGCCTGCGGCGGTCCTCCCGGACCGCTCGAACCAGAGCGCGTTCCCGATCCCTGAGAAGGGTCCGCTCATCGGCCCGTCCGTCGACGACCCCCGCGATCTCCGCCAGCGAGCAGCCCAGATCGCGAAGCCGGAGAATCCGGCGGATCTCCGGCAGTTGGTCCGGGGAGTAGAAGCGGTACCCCGTCCAGCCGTCGACCCGCGCCGGCTTCAGCAGCCCGATGCGATCGTAGTGCCGCAGCGTTTTCGGCGTGATGCGGTTGATGTGCGAAAACTCTCCGATCGAGTACATCCATCCTCTCCTGCGCGCAAGATGGGATCAGGCTACGGATTGCCCCACGGGCAAGGTCAACAGGACCCTGAACGTTTTTTTGCGGCTCGTGGCGTGAGACGGCTCCCGGCGTGAGTCGGCTCGTGGCGTGAGACGGCCGTTCTACAATCGCTGAATGAGCTGCACCGCGAATCCATCGGGGTCCGAGACGTACATGAACCGGATGTGCGGGTTCGGCTGTACCGGCTCGCCCCGGCGCGACACACCGCGTGATTTCAGGACCGGCATGAGATCCTCGAGGGTCCCGGGCACGACAAACCCGATGGACAGACTGTCGCCGCAGGTGGACGCCGAATGCTGCCTGCCGGCGATCAGTTCGATCTGTGCATCCCCCGACCCCAGAAACGCGATCTCCATGTCGGGATTCGGCTTCATCCGGCTCTGCTCAAGAAGGCCCAGAAAATCGCGGTAAAACGCCAAGGATGCGTCCATATCGCGGACGTGGAGCGTGACCCATGCAAATCTGTATTCCATGGAGCCAGTGTAGGGTCGAGGTCCAGCGCGCGCAAGCGCGGGTCCTGGTGCCGACGCCGCGCCGGGTCGCGCGACGTGGCGTGATGAACAGCTTGACAAGAGTACGGCACCTCGATACTCTTCCACCTCACGAGAGCCCGAGTGGCGGAACTGGTAGACGCGCTAGGTTCAGGGTCTAGTGTCCTTACGGACGTGGAGGTTCAAGTCCTCTCTCGGGCATCAAAAAAGGTGATCGGCTTCATGTCGATCACCTTTTTTTGTTGTCGGGACCTGAGAGAGGACTTGAAACGAGCGAGCGCCGACCAGCGGGAGGATGAGCCGCCATGGAAGGCGGCGGAAGCGAGCGAGGCGGCCTGTAATCCCGAGCCACGACGGCGAGGGATGGAAGGCAAGTCCTCTCTCGGGCAACTGTAAAGCTATACGGAGCAACGATGTGAACCCCCCTCCTGTCCTGGAGGGGGTTTTTCGTTTTCGGACTGGACGAAAAGCGCGAACAAACCGTGTACAAATGCCCCTCGCCCCGGCCCCGCGTTTCACCTTCGCCATGCGATTTCGTACCTTCCCGGTATGGATTATCACTTCAACTCCGCGAAGGGGCTCGAGTTCGGGCTGTACACTCTCGGGGACCATCTTCCCGATCCGCACACCGGCGAGCGCATCCCGGCGCAGCAACGCCTGCGGGAAATCGTTGAACTGGCGCGACTCGCCGACCAGGCGGGGATCGACTACTTCAGCGTCGGCGAGAGCCACCAGGAGTTTTTCGCGACCCAGGCGCACGCGGTCGTGCTCGCGGCGATCGCCGAAGCGACCGAAACGATCCGCATCGGGAGTTCGTCCACGATCGTAAGCACCTCCGACCCGGTGCGGGTCTACGAGAACTTCGCGACCCTCGACCTCCTCTCGGGTGGCCGCGCAGAGATCGTTGCCGGGCGCGCCTCCCGGGTGGGGCTCTTTGAGCTCCTGGGCTACGACGTCGCCGACTACGAGGAACTCTACGAGGAGAAGTTTGAGCTCCTCCTCCAGATCAACGAGAACCCGGTCGTCACCTGGGAGGGGCAGTTTCGCGCCCCCCTGCGGGATGCCGTGGTCCTCCCGCGCCCCGTCGACGGGCGCCTTCCGATCTGGCGCGCCGTCGGCGGAACTCCCGCGAGCGCCGTGAAGGCGGGACGCCAGGGCGTGCCGATTTACCTCGCCCATCTCGGCGGACCGGTAAGCTCCTTCAAACAGATGCTCGATCTCTACCGCGAAACCGCCCGGGAGAGCGGCCACGACCCCGCCGACCTCCCGGTCGCCACTGCGGGTTTCTTCTACGCCGCCCCCTCCTCGCAGGAGGCGCTTCGGGACCTCTACCCCCACATCAACGAGGGGATGAAACGGACCAACGGGAGGGGGTTTCCCAAGCAGTCGTTCGCCCAGGGCGTCGACCCCAGAAACGTGATGAACATCGGCAGTCCCCAGCAGATCGTCGAGAAGATCCTCTACCAGCGGGAGATGTTCGGTCACCAGCGCTACATCGGCCAGATGGACTTTGGCGGCATGCCCTTCGAGAATCTCCGTCGCAACGTGGAGATCATCGGCGAGGAGATCCTACCGGCGATCCGGAAGTACACCCGCCAGGAGGAGCCCGTCCGATGAAAATCGTCGTTCTCGCGGGCTCCGTCGCCGGCACCAAAACACGGACCGTTGCCGGATACACCGCCACAACCCTCGCGGAGTCGAACCCCGACCACGAGGTAACCCTCCTCGATCTGGCGGAGTTCGACGTGGTCCACGCTGATGGCCGCAACTCCCTCGACTACACCGGCGACACCGCCACGGTGGTCCGGGCCATCATGGATGCGGAGGTGCTCATCGTCGCCTCGCCGGTGTACCAGGCGTCGATGCCGGGGGTGCTCAAGAACGTCCTCGACCTCCTCCCGAGCGACGGCCTCCGGGACACCGTGGTCAGCCTGATCGTCACCGCCGGTTCCGTCCGGCACAGCCTTGTCCCGGAGATGCAGTTCAAACCGGTCTTCAGCTACCTGAGGGCGCACGTCGTCGAAAACTCCGTCTTCATCGAGGATAAGGACATTCACCGCGGCGAGATCATCGACGACGATGTCTACCTCCGCATCCAGCGACTGATCGAGGACACCCTCACCCTATCGGAGGTGCACGCCGAGGTACGGGCGCGAAAGGACGCGGAGTACGGGTTCTGAGTTGTCGCGGAGCGGCGTGACGACGCCGCGGTTTGACAGCCGTCCTCACACGAGTTAAATTATCGATTATCGATTTTAATGTCCGCCGTGGAAGGAGACCTACGGATGAGTGTATCTGGAGTTAAGCATATCGCGATCGTGGGAACCGGGATGATCGGGTCGAGCCAGTCGGCACTGTTCACGGGAAACGGGTACCGAACCACCATGTACGCCGTGAACCAGGCTGAAGCCGACAAGGGCCTCCGTCAGTACCGTTCCTTTTTTGAAACGCTTATCGAACGCAACCTTGTAACCCGGGATCAGGCCAAAAAATGCGAGTCGTATTTGACGGTCACCCAATCCTACAGCGATATCGCCGACGCAGATATCGTGTACGAATGCGTTCCGGAAGACCTGGACCTGAAGCACCGCGTGTACCGGGACATCGAGCAGAACTGCACGAATTTCAAGGTTCTCGCGTCGACAACCTCGGCGAAATCCGCGGATGACCTCGCCGAAGGGTTGAGCGAGCACAAAGACAAGTTAATGGTCGCCCATCCCTTTTTTCCGCCGCACCTGATCCTGTTTGTCGAAATCGTGAAAGGTAAGGCCACGTCCGATTCGGCGGCGCGGCTCCTCTACGACGTGCTGGAATCCTGTGGGCGCAAACCGATTATCGCCAACAAGAGTGTACCGGGGTTTGTCGCCAATCGGTTGCAGCACGCTCTGCTCCGCGAGGCGGGATACATGGTCGACGAGGGGATCGCGTCACCGGAAGACGTGGACAGAGCGCTCACCTACAGTTTTGCCCCCCGCTACGCCGCCGTGGGCCTGTTTCAGCACATGGACGCCGCGGGACTCGACATGGTCAAGAGCATCCAGGACTACCTGCTCCCGTCGCTGAGCACCCGTACGGACACACCGGACGTGATTACGGACCATTTCAAGAAGGGCGAACTCGGGATGAAGACCGGCTCCGGTATCTACGACTGGCCGGAAGAGAAACAACAGCAGTTCCACCAGGCGGCGGCGGAACCGTACTTCTCGTACTTCAACTGGAACATCCCGGAGTAGTCCGGGCCCCGTTGATCGGCGCCGCGGCGACGTCGGTCAGCGGGTTCAGAACCCGATCTGCCGTCGGTAATCCCTCACTTCGTCGGTGAACACGGTAGAGATCGGACCGCCCACTTCAACGAGTTCGGCGGTGTTGGTATCGCTGTCGTAGACCGCAAAATGGGCACGACCGGTCTTGTGCGCGGAGATCTCGCCGGGGTTTACAATCAGGCAGGGTCCGTCGCGGTCGATTCGCGCCCGATGATCGTGGCCGTATCAGACGGCGTCGTAATCCCCGGATTTCGCCATCGACGCGACGGTGAGCGGGTAGTGTGTGACAAAGATCCGCCGTCCACCGAATTCAACGATATCGAACGTTGCTTCCGCGATCGACAGGTTGCTTCCCGGACTCATCGCCACACGTGTTATCGCGGAACGGTCACCGTCGTTGTTGCCCCAGGTCGCGTAGGTTGGCGCCGGAAACAGCGCGATCGTCCGGGCGATCCCCGCGTTGACAAAGTCCCCGAGAAAGAACATGTGCTCGAACGACAGTTCCTTCACCTGGGTAAGCATGAGCGTAAGGTTCTGATAGTTGTCGTGGATATCCGAGAAGATGATCGCTTTCACTGTTGCACTCCCGCTCCGCGCGTCTACGTGGCGGAGACGCGCCGCGCGATCTGTTCCGGCGTAAGCCCGAAACGATCCAGAAGCTGGCCATACGTTGCGGAGTGGATAAACTGGTATGCGCCCTGCTCGGTCCGCGCGTTGATGGCCACCAGTTTTCCCTGCCCGAGCGGAATGCCTCGTTCAGCCGCGACACGAATCGCCTCGTTCCAGATGTAGCCGTTGTTCTGTTCGGCGATGACGATCCGTCCGGCGCCGGCGAGTCGATCCGCAAGAAGGTCAGCGTCGATCGACGGCATGTCGATCACCTCGACATCGATGCCTTCACCGGCGAGGATGTCCGCGGCGGCCATGAGTTCGTGGACGCCCCGACCGCTGGACACGAGATGAACGCCGGAATCGGCGGAGCCACGCAGCGACCAGGCGCGGCCGAACTCGAACGCCGGAACCTCCGGGTACAGCACCGCCGAGGCAGCCCGCATGATACGGACGTAACACAGACCGCGATTGCCCTCCATGATCCACTTCATCACACCGATCAGCTGGTTGGGACATGACACATCTATGATCTTCAACCCGGCGATACCGCCAAACACGATCGTGTCGTCGTTGCCCATGTGAGTGGCACCGTTGGTCTTTGTTTCAAAGTTGGGAGCGGTTGCGAGGAATGTGAGGTCGAGACCGTGCCCCTCGGACAACCACCCGTCGGACGACGCGATGTCCTCCAGACGTTCCTGCTGACCGACGGCGATCCGACGGAGGACTTTCCAGTCGAAAAACGGGCAGAACGTGCTCACCCACGCGTTGTACCCGAGGGCGGCGTACGCCTCACCGATGCACATCATGTTGGACTCGGCGATTCCGGCATTGATCGCGCGCGTCTGGTCGACGTGTCCCACACCGCTCTGAAGGCCACTCGTTGAACTCAGGTCGGCATCGACGGACACCACACGACCGTCTTCGGCGAACACCTGCATGCAGTTTCGGACGATCGCGCTGGCTTCATACTTGTCCGCCGGGTCCAGGCGCGGAAGCATCGTGGCGTCGTAGCGGATCTGTTTGTCCCGCGAATCGGCGCGCCTGGTGCGAACCGCGCGCTCCCCGGGCTCGACCGTTTTGGTGCCTTCATCCAGGCGGAGGTTCATGCCGGAGGCACAGGCGCGCAGCTCCTCGACGATCGTAGCCTCTCCGCGTTCTGCCAGACGTCTCTCGTAGGCAAAGTAGTCCGCCACCCGCGCGCGGCGCCGCCGACGCTGCTGTTCAACCTCACGCACGTTGACGTCGTCGGGAATGGTCACCTTGTGGCGGTTGAGGAACGCCGACGCCGAGCCATAGCCTTTGCGGGTATTGCAGATGATCGCGGTCGGCCTTCCGTCCCGCGGTCCCGAAACAAACGACCGCAGGGCGTTCCAGACGGACCGGTAATCGGTTCCGTCAACCTCGAGCGTTCGCCATCCAAACGCGTCGAACTGCGCACCCAGCCTGTCCATCGGAAAGAGGAGATGCGTGTGATCGTCCAGCTGGCCTTCGTTCTTGTCCACGATGACGCACAGATTGCTAAGGCGCCGTGCCGGTGCGTGCATGATCGCCTCCCAGGCGACGCCTTCCTGCAACTCACCATCACCGGTTACGGCGAACACGTTGAACGCTGGATTGGTCATTCCCGCCATGGCGAATCCCTGGGCAACCGCCACACCCTGGCCCAGCGGTCCGGTTGCTATCTGGACCCCCGGCAGTACGGGCCCGGGATGACCATTGAGTATGCTCTCCATGGAACGGGAGTTCTCAAGAACCGATTCGTCGAAATACCCGAGGTCGGCGTAGATACCGGCCATGGTCGCCACCGCGTGGCCCTTGCTCAAAACAAACTGGTCCTGACCCGGACGGGTGGGCTGCTCAACGTCCACGTCGATGATTCCGCCGTAAAACAGCGAGACCAACGGAATGACGACCGAGTTGGCTCCGCCAATGTGAACGCCTCGATCGATCGCCGTGGCTCCCTGATGGAGGACCAGCAAACGAATGTCCGAGTCCTTGATCTCGAGGAGCCGAGCCACGCCCTCCGCCAGGAGTGTTTCCTTGTAGTCCATTCTGGTTCCTTGCATATCTCGGCCGTTATGAACGATCGCCGGCTTCCTGAAGCGCGGACCAGATCGTTTCCGGTGTGAGGGGGAGTTCACGAATCCGTACACCCGTGGCGTCGGCAACGGCGTTGGCGATCGCCGTCCCGATTGCCAGAAGCCCGCTTTCCGCGCACCCCTTCGCTCCGTACGGTCCGGGACCGTCTTCGTTCTCCACGAACACGGACACCATCTTCCCGGGCGTATCCTTGGTGGTGGGAATTCGGTAGTCCAGCGCGCCGGCGTTCCGCAGGCGTCCGCGTTCATCGTAGATGAGGTGCTCCATCAACGCGTGCCCGATTCCCATCACGGCCGCCCCGTCGTCCTGCATGTGGACGTGTTGCGGATTGAGTGCCTTTCCGACATCGCCGGCGGTAACGAGTTTGTGGATCGTCACACCTCCGGTCTCGCGGTCTACCTCGATTTCGACGGCGGTGCACACCAGTTCGTAGAACGCCGTGTGGCCGCCGAGCGGGTGACCGTCGCGTTTTTCAGCGCGCGCCGTCCCGACACCGATGATCTCCCCGCTCACCTTTCCGAAGAGTGATTTCAGTATCTCCTCGTTCGAATCGGATCCCTGCGACGACGCCTCCTGCAGCTGGCGTTTCACATCCTGAGACGCCGCGTAGACGGCTCGTCCCATGTACACCGTCGACCGACTGGCGGTCGTCTGCAGGTCGAACGGCACGGTGCTGGTATCACCCATGACAACGTGTATTCGTTCGATCGGAACGCCCAGTTCCTCGGACACGATCTGGGCGTAGACGGTGCGCGCACCCTGCCCCATGTCCGACGTACCGCAGAGCAGCGTGGCACTCCCGTCGGCGTGCAGGCGCACCACCGAGTAGGACGCGGCGGTCGTCGCCGACATCTTGATGCCCAGCGCCATCCCCCGACCGCGGTTCGATTCTTTCGGCGTGTTCCATCCGATGTTCTCGGCCGCACGCGCGATGACCTGGTCCCAGTGACCGTCACAGGCGGGGTCGTCGGGAAGGAAATTCTGCCCCTTCCGGGGGATGTTCCGCAGCCGCATCTCCATCGGGTCGATGTTCAGTTTCTTTGCGGCGATGTCCAGCTGACTTTCGATCGCCAGGTTCATCTGGGGAACACCGAATCCGCGAAACGCGCTTGGCGGCGTGGTATGCGAGAGCAGCGCCCGGCTCAGAATACGGACGGCGGGTATCACGTACGGACCGCCGCCGGCGTACGAACCTTTCTCCACGATTCGCGGCGTGATGTCGGCGTACGCGCCGATCAACCAGTCGGCGTTGACGTCGTGGAACGCGACCTTCCCGTCACGGGTAAACCCCGAACGAACACGGACCCTGGCGGAGGTGCGCCGGACGGCATAGAACGATTCCGCCAGCGTGAGTTCCAGCCGTACGGGGCGCTGGAGTTTCTCTGCGATGTACGCGAGCACCGGTTCGAATTTCGGGTGCTGCTTGCCGCCGAACGCCCCACCTGGATCGGGCGCCACGACGCGAACTTTCGACAGCGGCTTGCCGAGGAGATCGGCGATCGTCTTTTGCATCTTCGTCGGGATCTGTATCGACGTGTAGATCGTCATGACGTCGTGGTCCGGCGCCGCCGTGAAGGCAAACGGTTCCATCGCAAACTGGCTGATCATCGGGAAGGAGTATTCGTTCTCGATCACGAGGTCGGCCGATGCCGTCTCAACATCTCCCCATCCGAACCTCCACTCCTTGAGGGTGTTGGTATCGCGAAACGGTGAATCACCGCGTGTGTCCGGGTCCTGGACCAACGGCATGCCGGGATCCAGCGCCTGATCGATAGTGACGACCGCCGGAAGCTCCTCGTATTGAACCTCGACCGCGCGAGCGCCGGCTTCCGCCGCATCCACCGTTTCCGCGACAACGACCGCCACCGGGTCACCGTCGTACTTGGTTTCTCCGATGGCGATGATCGGTTTGTCGGCAAACACCGGACCGTATCGAAAATAGGGTGGCTCGAGGTCCTCGCCGCTGAACACCATCCGCACACCCGGAACGCCCAAGGCCCCGGTTTTGTCGATCGACACGATACGCGCCCGCGCGCAGGGGACCCGCACCAGTTTGGCGTGCAGCGTTCCGGCGACGGAGACGTCGGCGGAGTACACCTGACGGCCGGTTACGCGGTCACGACCGCCGACACGATTGACGGAACTGCCGATTACCGAGTAGCTCATGAGTCTGTCTCCCTTCCGGCGTGCTTCACGGCCTCGACAATCCCCTCGTATCCAGTGCATCGGCACAGGTTCCCCGAAAGTCCTTCCCGTATCTCGGCCTCGGTTGGGTGGGGGGTGGTGCGCAGCAAATACTCGGCAGCCATGACCATACCCGGCGTACAGAACCCGCACTGAACCGCGCCCCGATCGAGAAACGCCTGTTGCAGCGGGCTGAGCTCTCCGTTCCGCTCGAGTCCCTCGATCGTCAGAATCTCCGCCCCGTCCATTTCCGCTGCCAGCACGAGGCAGGAGTTTACCGCTTCGCCGTTCACGAGCACGGTACACGCGCCACACTCGCCTTCTCCGCAGCTTCTCTTGGTGCCCGTAAGATGAAGCTGCTCCCGCAGGACCTCGAGGAGCGTGTGGTGTGCCTTCACCTCCACGTCGTATCGCGTCTGATTGATAGTGACGGCGATCGGAACTGTTGTCATTTCGTTCATTATTCACGTCCTCCGCGTGCCTGGGTGAGCCGTTCCAGCGCCGTCCGTTGAACGCGCCGTGCGGCGACCAGAAGCATCGCCTCTCGATACTCTTTCGAGGATCGCACGTCGGAAATCGGGCGTGCCGTAGCAAGTAATGTCTTGAGGACCTCGTCGACGCGGTCGGCAGAGACCGTCGGGTCGCACAGGTCGCCGCTCGTCTCTTCGGCCACCACCACCGTCGGCGCAACGGCCCCGAAGGCAAATACCGCGGTCCCGTTGTCGTGGAGAACACCGGCGATATTGATCGTAGCCAGATCCACGCCCCGACGACGGGTAATCCGGTCGAAGGATGAACCCATCGCTCCGTGTGGTGCGGGGACTCTGATCTCCGCCAGCACTTCGTTGGGGGCGATCACCGTTTTTCCCGGGCCGACGAAAAACGACCGCAACGGGACCTCCCGGCTGCCTTCTGTGGACACCAGGCGAATCCGCGCGTCGTATGCGCACAGGGGCGGCACCGTGTCCGCCGCCGGCGACGCGGTACAGATATTGCCTGCTACGGTGGCTCGATTTCGGATCTGTACGGATCCGACGATCCGTCCGGCCTCCACCAACGCGGGGTAGGCGCTCTCGATCCCCGGGTGACGAACAACGCGGCCTATGACCGCTCTCGGACCGATCGAAACCCATCCGTTGGTCGTGACCACCCGATCGCTCAGCTCCGCGACTCGCTTGATGTCTATCACCACCTCGACCGCGAGGTTCCCGTGCTGCAGCTTGACCAGGAGGTCCGTTCCGCCGGAAATCAATCTGGCGCGATCCCGAAACTTTTCGAGGAGTTCCAGGAGCTCGGGCAGGGACTCGGGACGTGCGTACTTGAAACTCTGCATCCATATGCTCCGTATCGTCGATCCATCGGACAATCGCACCTGCTACGCGGCCGAAGATCGAACCGGCGGTCTTCACAGTCCTCGCACGCCGTCTTCTTCCGTCACTGACGGTCTCAAGCGATTGCACCAACTCGTCAAATTATCGATAATCGATAGCGTAGCATCGAGGTCGAGGGGTGTCAACAGAAATCGCCCTTTGACGGCAACGATGAAAACCGATGAGAACGGGGTACCGGATGCCGACACACTGCACACACCTCGGGGAGAGCATGGAATGACTGCCGAGAACACGTATCAGATTGCCAACACGATCTTGAGCGAACCAAGAATGGAGCGGCTGTATCACGCGGCCAGAGAGCTGTTCCGACCGATGGACAGGGCCGCGCACAACTGGGAACACGTTGAGCGGGTAATCCTGAATTCGGTTGCGGTGGGCGTGCCGGAGAACGCGGACATGTCCATCGTGATGGCCGCCACGATCCTGCACGATCTGGGATACGTGACCAACCCGGAGGATCCGCCGAATCATCCGATCAACGGGGCCGAACGGTGCTACGAACACCTCGGGGAGTGGACGCCGGCCGATCGGGAGGCGATTGCACAGTGCATCATGAAACACAAGGGGGCGTATCCCGGCTATTCGTTCTTTCCGGAAACGCTGGAAGAACAGGTCGTGTGTGATGCCGACCAACTCGACAAGTTCGGTTGGGTTGGGTTCATCCAGATGGTGAAAGTGTACGTTGAACACGGCTTCAAAGGGCGGGCCCCGTATCACACCCTGGCGGGCATCGCAGAAGGCATGACCCATCTCAACGCAATCGAATTCTACACCCGGACGGCCCGCGACCTCGCCGCCGACCGTACGGAACCCGATACGCAGGCCGTGGCTGAGGCGTTTCGAAACGAGTTGCGATTTTACGAGGAATGGAATCGCCCCTAGGCGCGGGGCGGTTGTTGTTCTATGATTCTTCTCCGGATCCGGCGTCGTCGAAGTGCTCGACGACCGGTTTTCCCGTATTCTCTATGTGCTCGCGAACCGCCTCGCGAGCCTTTTGCGGATCCCGCGAACGCAGCGCGTCCACAAGCAGACGGTGCCGGGACGCGATCTCAACCCCGTCCATCCCGGAAACGTTCGCGCTCATCATCGACCACGAGGCGAACTGCATCGAGCGATACAGATGCGCGAGGAGTCGGTTCCCGGAGGCACGGATCATCGCTTCGTGAAAATCGATATTGATTCGAGCCCGCTGTTGGACGTCGCCCCTGGATCCGGCGGCAATCATCTCCTCCACGAGCCGGTCGAGTTCCTCGAGTTCCTCGTCGGTGATGCGCGGCGCCGCGAGTTCGGCAGCCAGTGATTCGAGCGCCGCCCGTACCAGGTACACTTCCCACAGATCGGTTTTGGACAAAGACCGGACGGTGATTCCCTTGAACGGTTTCCCCTCGAGAAAGCCCATCGCGATCAGGCTGCGGAGTGCCTCCCGAACGGTGCTCTGGCTGACGTTCATCTCTTTGGCAAGCGTGTTTTCGCCGAGTTTGTCACCGGGACCGTACTTGTGGTAGTAGATGTCTTCGATTATCTGTTCTTTGATCTGTTCGCTCAGGACTGTGCGAACGACCTTGCGTTCTCGGGTTTTACCTGACATGAGCACGTGCCTCCCGACGTTTCATCATCTTCAAGAACACCGTTGTGCGTATTAGAACGAACACCGGGTGCTCATAATAATAGTCAACAATGGGCTCACTTCCAAGTGACTCGCCGTCTCATCATCCGAGACTGCCCCAAAAAACACGGCCGATGATACGGAGTACGCATCATCGGCCGCACGATGGGGTATTGCTCAGCGCTACAGGATCGTCACCTCGCCGGTGTTTCCATCGACGCGGATGCGGTCGCCGGTCCTGATCTCACGGGTCGCATTGCCGGTTCCGACAACACCCGGGATCATAAACTCACGGGCCACGACCGCCGAATGCGACAGCGTACCACCGGAATCGGTCACCACCGCCGCGATCTTGCTGAACACAACGACCCAGGCCGGGTTGGTCATGATACAGACCATGATCTCACCTTGTTCGACCGAATCGAACTCCGCGGGGCTCTTCACGATTCGTGCGGAACCCTCAACGACGCCGGGCGAAGCGCCGATCCCCTCGATCTTGCGGGAATCGCCCTTCTGGCCGCGCTCGAACTTCTCCGGGTATCCCCACAGCGAGTGGTACGGTTCCTCGTACATGTTCCACTGCGTAACGGTCCCCACCCAGTCACGGGGTTTGATCTTCTTCGCCTCCTCGATCGACGCCTTGGCGTCTGCGATGAGCTTGCGACCGGGGTAATTCTCGGGGTCGCCGACGTAGCGGCGCAACTGCTCGTACTCCAGCATCATGATGTCTTCGCGATCGTCGAGGAGCCCCTCGGCAACCATCTTGTCGGCGACGCGCAGGAGGACCAGCCGCATGCGGGCGAACGTTCCCTGGTCAAAGTAGAAGTGGTGGTCGGGAGTGAGCGGGAACATCTTCAGATGAAGGTCCAGCGCCTCCTCGAAGCGCTTCTTGTCCTCTTCCGATCGCCCGGAAATCTTGTCGCGCAGCCACGCGATCGCGTCGTCCTGTTCCTTGATCGACCGGTCGTATACCGCGTTGTAGTCGAAGTCGGAATCGAGGTACGTCTTGATCTGATCGTAGATCGGGGTCTGGTCCTCGATGTACAGGGGGAAGGTGTATTCGTGGGTGTAGATCGCCTTGTAGCCGAACTCCTTCGCGTAGGCGAGAACGTCTTTTACAAACGCTTCGCCCTTGGCCGTCTTCTTCAGCAGCGCTTCGGTGTCGGCGACGTTTTTCGCTTCCTTGAATATCTTCGAGAGATCGGGGTCTTTCTTGACCTTCTCCTTGAGCTGCCACAGAGCCTTCAGGCTGTCCCAGTTCCGGTCTTTTCGACTGACGTTGACCTTTCCGAGAAGCCCGTCGTCGACGTCCGGAATAAACTCCTTGACGGTGCTGACGAAGCCCACAGACGCGGCGAACTGCGCCCAGTTGAGGATCCAGTGCAGCCGGAAGTGGCGCTCCTGAATGTCAATCGCCTCTTCCAGATAGATCATCAGTTCCTGCAGGGAGGCGTTCTTCGCGTCGAAGGTGTCGATGTATTCGAAGTTACGGAACACTTCCGGGAGGTACCGGTTTTCCCACCACCCCATGAAGTTGTTGGCGTAGGTGCCAATGACCCAGTAGTAGTATTTTGCGGCTTCGGCGGCATCCTGCTTCTTCCGCGGCTCGATCGCCGTGTACAGATACCCGTTGAACCGTTTCCCCTCCCATCGAACACCCGTGTCGATGTCAAAACGCTTGAACAGGTATTCGCACGTGGGTCCCCACCACCCGTCCAGGCTGAAATACATGGGAGAAACCGGGAACGGCACATGGTTGTCGTCCCAGAACCAGAACAACTTTTTGTCGTCTTCGTTCTCCCAGGTCACCGGAAAGCTCTCGTCGCCGAAAAATTCGGCGAGCACTTTGGAATCGTCGTGTACCATACCGCCTCCACTCGGAAAATTATCGATAATCGATTTTCGTTAATCATCAAGCGATACTGGCCGGTTGTCAAGAAAAAGGTTTCGGTTTTGCCCTGGCGGTCGGCCGCCGGGGTCGCGCATGCGCGAACCGGGACGCCGAGAGCGGTGCTGCGTTCTGCAGCGGGTCCCGGCGCGTGTGTGTGGGTCGGCTGAATCGGTACCGGACAGCTCGAGCGGCAGCCGTTCGCAGGGACCGCGGCCCTCTCGAGTGTTCGCTGTGATTACGAACCACCCAAAGTGCAGGCCACCGTGGAGCGACACGTCTCCACGGCGGCGGGAAAGAATGGGTCAGCGACCTATGCGAGGTTCTCCTTGGCGAGAATCTTCTCCACCTCGTCCCACATCAACCGGGGCGTGGCCGCGCGCACCATGTAGTACGGCTTTCCCTGAACGAAGCGATGGATGAAGTCACCACGCGCTGCGCGTTTTTCGTCCGTGTCCACCACCGGCATCACCAGACCGCCCGGTGACAGGAGTTGATTCAGACCGAAGTAGTTCATCACCGAGTGGTAGGATTGGTACTCCTTCTCGAAGTCCCCCATCTTCACCACCTTGGTGTCGAAGTGTCCGTCCATGCCGGGCATGATCACCAGATCCACCGGTTTGGGCTCGTTGTAGTTGATGAACTCAGGCTCTTTTTCGAAGAACTTGGCGACACCTTCGTCCTGGCTCGGGAGGTCGGCCCGTTCGGTCCCTTTCGCCCGTACCCGGATGTATACGCTCTTCGACCCGGCAACCACGATCCCATCGTCGTCGGTGACCGTCGTTTCGGTGGAGACAACCTGTCCTCCGCGCCGACATCCCTCGATCTGTCCCATGCTCTTTCCGTGGTTGTTTTCGCCCCCGAGAAACAGGATCGTCCGGTCTTTGAAGCGCACTGCGGACGAATGCCACGGATGCAGCCCCACGGCATCCATCTGGTACGCCAGCATCGCGACCATGATCTTGTTGAGCTCGCCCTGCTCCCACTCACCGTCGAGGAAGAGCTGACCGTCGTCGTACCGAATCGCCTTGGTGTCCTTTTCACGATTCCAGATCACGTCGGGGCGGGCCTTCTTGATCTTCGATCGAAACTGCACCTCCGCCAATCGATAGTTCAGGAAGGTCATCTCATCGAGAATCTGCTCGCGTCCGGGCTCGTTCTCGATGACGTCGACTCGCAGCACACCCGCACCGCTGAATATCTCCTGTCGAAACTCTGCCATACCGTTCTCCTCTTGTTGATTTCGGAAGCGACTGGTTGCCCATCGCCTCTCATTGTGTTTGCTCGATCACATCGTGTTCGCTCGATCACACCGCACGCTACAGATTCGGTTTTATCGCCACCTTGAGAGAGTTCTCCCTGCGGTTTTCAAAGATATCCAGCCCCTTCTCAAACTCGCGGAGTGGAAACTCGTGGGTCACGAACCGGGCCAGGTCCAGATCGTTCTCCTGGGTCAGGGAGATCGCCTGGCGGAGTGTGTTGGGGTTGGCCCGGTCACCGACGACGTCGATCTCCTCCAGGACGATTCGTTTCACCGGCAACACGACGTCCCCTTCCGGCGGAATCCCGACCATCGAGACGCGCCCGCCCTTGGCGACGGCGTCGATCGCGTTGCGTATCCCCGCCGGCGTTCCGGCACACTCAAGGACCCGTTTGGCGCCACGCCCACCGGTGAGTTCCCGCGTGCGCTCCACCACGTCTTCCGTGCGGTAATCGATCGGGATCGCTCCGAGACGTTCCGCCACCTTGAGACGAAACCCGCTCCCGCTGGCGATCACCTTTCCGGCACCCATGTGACGCGCAAGCACGATGCTGAACAAGCCCTGTGGCCCCGTGCCGTTAATGAGGATATCTTCGCCCGCCTTCAGGCCGGATCGCTGCACCATGTGGAGGGCAATGCTGAGCGGGTCCATCATCGCCGCCACGTTGAAATCCATCTCATCCGGGATGTGGTCGATCGCCTTGATCGTTGTCAGCATGTACTGGGCGTAGGCGCCCTGCGTGGTATGCCCGTACTGATGGTGTCCCAGGTCTTCCCGGCCGTAGTTGAGGCACAGATTGTAGCGACCGGAAAGGCACATCTCGCAGTACCCGCACCCGGAGTGGCTGATCCCGCACACGCGATCGCCGACCGAATACCCGAAGCCCTCCGATATTTCGTTCGATTCAACCACCACGCCGGCCCACTCGTGGCCCGGAATGAACGGAAACGCCGGGGGCCAGAACCCCGGAAAGTCTCCGTTGATGATGTGCGGGTCGGTACCGCAAATCGTTGTGGTTTCCACGCGGCACAGCACCTCGAACGGCCCCGGTTTTGGAACCGGAACCTCGACGAGCCGAATCTTTCGCGGCCCATCCAACTGAATAGCCTGCATCGTTGCTGGAATCATCGCTGCTCCTTGTTGTCAGTCGTTCCAGTGAACCATCGGCAACCCGGCGATCGGCGACCGGAACGTCGGGATCGTGGTGCCCTTCAAAGAACCGATATGGACCGTGCGGAGATCGGGGCCTCCGAACGTAACGCTCGCCATCCACGGCGCGATGCCGCGCCCCGTCTCGAAGAGTATCTCGGGGGTGACGCGTTTTTCGAAGAACGCCTCGTCCAGCGCCTTGACCTTCTCCGGATCACCCTCGTCCAACAGGACGATGTGTTCGCCGTCAGGAGTGATCACGAACAGCGTGTCGGAATAGACGGTGGTTCCCCACAGATTGCCGTAGCTGTCAAACGCGATACCATCCGGATACGCCCCGGGACCGAGGCGGCTGGGGCCGTACACTTCGCGCCCCGACAGGTCTCCGTCCGGGCTGACGCGGTACCGGAGTACGTTTCCTCCGGTGGTCTGCACCACATAGAGAAACTCCTCCTTCTCATCCATCCGCACCTCGTTCGTGAAGTGCAGCCCGTCGGCGACGATATGGATCCCCCGCTCGTCGTAACGCGCGATGTATCCGTCCGCCAGATCCGGCACCAGGGCGTCGATCCAGTTCTTGACCTTGGTGGTTACCGTGATCCACAAACGATCCCGGGAATCACGAAGCACGAAGTTGACCTTTCCGATCGGTGTGCCGTCGATCGTGTCGAAGAGCACTTCCGTCTCGCCGGTGCGTTTCATCCGCTCCAGACGGTCGGTCCCGAAGTTGGAGATCAGGATGTCCCCGTTTCGATCGAACGCCAGACCGTTCGGAAGCGTCCCGGCGGTGAACCGGGAGACCTCGTCGGAATCAACGCCGAAATCCTCCGACAGTTTCTGGGTAACGATCTTCTGACGTCCGTCGGGATCGATTCTGACGACGCCACCGCGGGCGTCGGCGGACCACAACGTTCCGTTCCGCTCCGCGAGAATGCATTCCGGGCGCTGCAGGTCGTGACCGACATAGGTTATCTGTTCCCTGTCAATCGAGAAGTCCTTAATCGGGTTTCTTGCCATCCGACACCTCCCTGCCCACGGTCATCTGGTTGCCACGAACTCAACGTCCTCGTGCATCTCGTAGTTGGCGAGGCCCGTGGGCGGGGCAAAGAAACACACGACTTTCATCTCCTCATCACAGGTGTTTCGTACCATGTGTACTTTGCCCTGCTCGAAGAGAACCACCGAGCCCGGCCGGACATCACCGATTTCGCCGTCGATCCACACCTGACCGGTCCCGCTGATGAAATAAATCAGCTCTTCGCCCTCCGGGTGAGCGTGCGCCGGTTGAACGGTCTCGCCCGGGACCACCCGGATCACACAACTCGACAGGTGCTTCGGCTGAAGCGTCGTCTCGTCGGCGATCCACCGGATGAACCGACCGGGCACACGTTCTTCCTTCACTTCCGATTCATGCACAATCGTCATTCCGTATCCTCCACAGTAGGCGCTCAATACATTATCGATAATCGATCATAAACCGTATCACACCGGATTTCCAGCTGTCAACGTTCCAGTTTCTCGCGCCGCCCCCGGTGATCGCGTCAACGATCCGGGTCGGGCACCATCTCGTCGCGTACCGTGGCGAGGAGATCCGCGTAACTCTTGATGAACGTTCGAAGGGTGCGCGCCGTCGAGCCAAACGCTTCGAACTCACTCGGCTCCATCCCGTCGGGTTCGTAGGCGCGGCGAAAGTCCTCGAAGTTTCTGTTCAGCGTTTCGATGATCTCCGGATCAACGGGGCGGTCGATTCGGTCGGCTACGGTGATATCCGACGCGTTAAACCGCCGCGCCCATTTGTAGGGAATCGTCACGACGAGATCGCCACCGATCAGTTCCGACCAGTGATAATGGTTGCGATACGCGGCCGCCATCAAACGCGCCCGATAGCCGCGCTCCTGGAAGATCGAATACGCGCGCTTCATGGCCGCCACGCCGGCCCACTCGACCGCATCCGGCCGGATCGTGACGCCCTGTTTGGCGGTGACAACTTTCAGCCAGTCGTCCAGCCGTCCCACCATGATTACCGCGTTGCAGGAGATCGCTTCGGTCGACTTCCCTTCCTTCTCGCGTCGCTTGAGGCCCCGTTCAAACGCCTCAGCCGCAGCGATAACCTGGGGAACCGTAAACGACACGGTGGCGGTCGTGCTGACGCCGTGCGCGGTCAACTCCTCGAGCGCGGTCAGTCCCGCCGCCGTGACGGGGAGCTTGATCGTGAGGTTGGGGGCCAGGTTGTGAAAATGGAGCCCCTGCTGGACGATTCGATCGGCGTTCCGAAAGAAGGTCGGGTTGGTCTGGATAGCGATCCGTCCCGCCGTCCGCCCGTTTTCCTCGAACAGCGGCATCAGCATCGTGGCGGCCTTCAGCGTGATCTCTTCGGCTATCTTCCACGCCAGATCTTCTTCAGTGGCGGTGGGCATCTCCGCAATCAGTTCGCGCAGGCGCGGTTGCCACACGTCGATCTGCTGCTTCATCACCGTGTGCACAATCGTTGGATTGCTGGTGGCACCGACGGCTCCGTGCTCCAGGCCGTACGCCAGTTCGTCTGTGTTACACGAGTCGTTCCAATAGTCCGTGGCGGTGGTCATCGCCATATGATGGAGAGCGCTTTTGTACGTGCTCATGGGTGGGCAACCTCCTGGGTGTTTCGTGAATCGGAGCCTCGGGACGCATCGGCGTTTCGGGGCAACATGTTATCGATTATCGATTATTGAGCAGATATTCACAACCCCATTCGGCCGACACTCGTTGCATCTTGCGCGGTGACTCAAAGGGCTCAATAATCACAGACATGGAACACAACGACGCCGGGAGCCCGGGCGAGCTGGCGCGCCGCGTGTTTTTGCGCGACGACAACCTCTATGGCTGCGCGGAAACGAGTTACATCGTCCTTAAATCGGTGTTTGGATTGGAACGCGCGGATGATTCATCGCCGGCGATGGCGTTGAACGGCGGCGTGGCCTACTCGGGATCGATGTGCGGGGCACTGCTCGGAGCCGGGCTCGCCCTTGGAGAACTGGCGGCGGCTCGGGTGGACGACCAACAGGTGGCCAAGCGGGAAGCCCGAAGGCAGCTGCAGGAGATTATTGCCGATTTTCGGTCCCGGTTCGGAGCGACGACCTGCCGGGAGCTTATCAAGCTGGACCTGTCGACCCCCGAGGGTCACGACGCGTTTATTGAGAGTGGAGTGTGGCGAAAGACCTGTATGGCACAGATCGAATTTGTGGTTGAGCGGCTCGCGGCGCTGGCCGAGGACAACGCCGATACCATCTGACCCCGGTTCAGGGGGGCAACGGTATCGACGTTGCGTTCCGTCAGGCGGCTCCCATGGGACCTACTCCCACGGCGTCTCCTTCATGACCTCACCAAAGAGCTCTTCATCGGTCGGCTCGGTGGAAGGAATCGGATACGACACCCACGTGTAGTTCAGGAGGTGCTCCCAGTTGATGTTGCTGCTGGTTGCATTTCCGCCCCAGCTCCCGCATCCAAGGGTCAGCGACATCGGCATTCCGTTGGTCCATGCGCCGCTGTTTGCCAGGCACTGCGGTTGGCGGACCATCACCCGGGAAACTCGCACCGACTCACCCAGTGTCCGGATATGCCCGTTGTCGGTACTGTGAATGCCGCAGGAGTGCCCCGGCCCGGAATGCGCGGTGATCCGGTTGACCAGATCGATCGCGTCGGAAAAATCGTTCCACGTATACAGCGTCGTCGTTACCGAGAGCTTTTCCTGTGAAAAGGGAAACCCCGGACCGACGCCGGTTTCCGGAACCATAAAGAACGACTTCCCGTCCGGCAGCGAAATGCCCGCAATCCGGGCGATTGTCGCGGCGGGCTGCGCAACGATTTCGCGACTCAGGGCACCTTTTTCGTTCCACATCGCCGCCTGGAGCTTCGCTTTCTCGTCCGGGCTGACGAGATAGCCCCCAACGGCTTCGAGTTCCGACACCATGGAGTCGTACACCGACGCTTCGATCGCCAGCGCATTCTCCGTGGAGCAGCTGGTGGCGTAGTCGAAGGTTTTTGAACGCATGATCTTGTCCGCGGCGTCCTTGAGATCAGCCGTGGCATCGATGATGGACACGGCGTTGCCGGCACCAACACCCTGACTCGGCGTTCCGCTCGAGTACGCGGCCTTGACCATGACGGCACCACCGGTAGCAAGCACCAGATCGCACTGCGCCATGAGCTCCTTGCTCGCCTCAACCGAGACGTGCTCCACCGGAATTATCAGATCTTCCGGATACCCCTGCTTTTTCAGGACGGCTCTCAGCCGTGCGCACGCCATCCGGTTGGTTTCCACAGCCTTCGGGTGTGGTGCCATGATGATCGCGTTCCGCGTCTTGATCGCAAAGAGTGCTTTCGCGATCGGGGTGGCCTCGCCGTTTGTCACCGGCATGACCGCGGCGACTACACCCATGGGCTTGGCGATTTTCAGCAGGCCTCGCGTCGTGTCGTCTTCGACAACTCCCACGCTCTTTTTCCCGATCATGTCGCGCAGCGCGCCTTTGACCTTCGTTTTGATCTTGGCAACTTTGTGGGGCACGTACCCCATTCCCGATTCTGCAACGAGCTTCTCTGACAGGCTCTGCGCGAAGTCCGGCTGAACGCCGGCCCACGCGAGACGCAGTACAAGGTCGTCGACCTGCGTCTGTGAGGCGAACTCGATCTGTCGCTGCGCGTTCCTGGCGCGGGCGACGAGTTCGGCAATGTATTCTTTCACCGGTTTGTCTGACATCGTCATCATCTCCTTGTGGAAGTGTGCTCGGTGTGCCGGCGCTACGCGCTTCGGGTGCGCTTCCTCGCCGGCGCCCGGGCCGTGGCCTCGATTACTGTGATCGCTACGGTTTCATCGGCGCGGACAGTCGGTCGTACAGTGCGCGCACGTTGTTCTCGATGACGTGATCGAGCATGTACTCCTGCCCGATATCGACCGAAAAGCGGGAGCGGAACTCGTTCCGTTCGATGCACTCCTCTTTGGTCCAGCCTTTCGAAATCGCAACCGCTATGGAGGTTTCCCACTCCATGAGGAAGGCGCGCTGTACGTTGAGCTCAGCTTTGGTGGTCACGTCTCCGTGGCCGGGAATCACGTAGTCCACATCCAGACCCATGAGTCGTTCGAGAGACGCGATCCACGCAGGAATGTCCGATACGTAGAGCCACGTCTGGCACCCGTTGAACACGGTGTCGGACGCGAAGACCACCCGCTCTTCGGGCACGTATACCGCGAGCTCTCCGAGTGTGTGCCCCGGCGTGTGCAGAACGTGGAACGTATGGTCACCAACGGTGAGCGTCGTGTCCCCGGTAATCAGAACATCCGGCCTGTTGGGATCGGCGAAATACTCGTTTTCATCGGGGAAGATCGGGATTCCGTCGGGGTCGTCCGTCGGCATCGCCTCCTTGGCGTAGTTGTACGGGTTGATCTCCGGATAGACGGTCATGAAGTTGTCGGCGGTTATCTGGTGAGCAAGCACGTGTTCCGCGGACTTGAAGAAGAAATTGCCGAAGATGTGGTCGACGTGGAACTCCGTGTTGATCAAATAGCGAATCGGTCCTCGCGCTTCACACGCCTCACGCATCTTGACCGCGTGGGTCGGCAGCTGCGGTGTGTCGATCACGACCACTCCGTCGGACGTAACCACGTAGCCCGGGTTACACCCGCGTATCTTCGTTTCTGCAAATACATTCCTGGTCACCTGCTCCATCGTTCACTCCTCATATAATCGATAATCGATTGTTGCGGTGTTTTGGACGATTCGTCAAGTCGCCTGAGCCCGTTCGCGCCCAATAGTGGTTATTCCGGGGATGTATACAGGAACGTGTGACGAGGGCCCGAGACGCGCGTTCAACGAACCCCGTCCCACCGTCATGAGTGCCGGTAGCCAAAGAGACACGGCGCGAGCCGACGGGCACACACATCCGCCGGCTCGCGCCTCCAGACTACGACGTCGCGCCCGACCGTTCGACGGCGCCTCGAATCCAGACGGTGAGCCAGCCTGCGGCGAATCCGATGGCGGCGTAGATCAGTTCACCCAGAAACACGGTGCCATACCCGGTCGCGCCGATCGCGGGGGTTCCCATCAGTCCGAAAAACATTCCGGTACCGAGAAAGATCGCCGCGACGTTGTTGAAATACGGCAGCTTCTCTGCGAGAAGCATGAAGATCACCAGAATGAACACGGCGAGCGGAATGGCAACCAGCCCGACGTTCATTCCCATGCCGGCGAACTGTCCTGCCAGCACGAACATCAGAATCGCAGCCACGATTCCGACAATGAATCCGAGGAACGCGCTCCACGCACCTTTCAGATTTGCGCCGAACACAAAGTATGTTGCCCAGCAAATGAAGGTGATAAATGTCAGGCTCGCATCCGTGGTGATAATTCCCGCGGCCTGCATCACGTCGGTAATCAGCGTGACGATCCCTGCCAGCGCCGCAACAATCACGGCATAGACAACCAGCTTTCCCGTTTTCATCGGTTTTCCCCCTACACGCAGCGCGTGTTTCTGATCAATAATCGATTATTGATAATCGTTAATACGCAATCGTAGGGTCATACATGTGCGTTGTCAACGAAAATCGAGTGGTGGAGGCGCGTACACCTGCCGACACGGCTCGCAGAGACGCCTCCGCAGTCCATCATCGCCGGTCCGTATTATCGATAATCGATTTTTCTTGCTGTGTGCGCCAGGCAAGGTTAGAATCATGGAAACCAGTGCTACTGCAAAGAAACAACAAACGGAGGTCCCCATGAAAGCTACGCCTGGATGTATTGAACAGATAATTCGTGATGCGGTCGGTGTAGCCCAAAACATGCGGCGGCCGGAGGCGGTCGTCGCGGCGCTCAACGCCATTCGCGCCGCTGACCTGGACGTGTTCTTCCATCCGGGACTGGAATCTCAGTCCGTTGGCGTCGAGCCGGCGACCACGGGGTTGCCTGCGTCGCCCGGAGCGGCGGTCGGGGAAGTGGTTCTTCACGCGGCCCGGGCGGTGGAAATGGCAGACGCGGGCCACTCGGTGATTCTGGTTCGATCCGAAACGACCGCCGACGATGTGCTTGGAATGCAGGCCGCCGAAGGTATACTCACCGCCCGTGGTGGGCTGGGATCTCACGCCGCCATTGTTGCCCGCGGATGGGGGAAGCCCGCCGTGGTTGGCGCAACCGATGTGTGCATCACGGATGACGGAGTGGAGATTGCAGGGACCACGGTTCACGAGGGTGACTATCTCACCATCGACGGAAGCACCGGCGCGGTCTATGTCGGCGCCCTCGAAGTGTCGTCCCGGGAGGTTCCTCCCGAGCTGAAGCAACTCCTTCGCTGGGCCGATCAGGTTGCTGAGACCGGCAGGGTCCAAGTGCGAACGAACGCCGACACCCGCGGCGACGCGGCGATGGGCCGGACACTGGGTGCGAAAGGCATCGGGCTGTGCCGAACGGAACACATGTTCCTCTCACCGGACCGCCTGCCGATCATGCGCCGCTTCATCCTGAGCGAGACGCCGGACGAGGAGCAGGAAAGCCTGCGACTCCTGGAACAAGCTCAGGTGGCCGACTTCGAGTCGGTTCTGGAGGCGATGGACGGCCTGCCGGTGACGGTCCGCCTGCTTGATCCCCCCCTGCACGAATTCCTGCCCGACTATGTGGAACTCGTCGCCAAAGAGGCCCGCGGGGAGTTGAGTGCCGCCGAGTCCAGAGAGCTGGCTGCGGTGCGACGGCTCCACGAGGCCAACCCGATGATCGGCACGCGAGGCGTCCGTCTGGGTATGGTGCGAAGTGGACTGTACGAAATGCAGGTTCGTGCGTTGTCCACCGCCGCAGCCAACCTGTTCAAGCGCGGCAAAGACCCGCGCGTGGAAATCATGATTCCGCTGGTGATCAACGAGCGAGAACTCGCCGTGGCCAGACAATGGGTGATCGATGCCTTGGATGAGGCCGGTCATCCCGAGGTCGCGTCGAACGCGATTTCGATCGGTGCGATGATCGAAACACCGCGGGCCGCGCTGGTGGCGGGGGCGTTGTCCCAGCACGCCGACTTTTTCTCCTTCGGAACCAACGATCTCACCCAGATGACCTTCGCGTTCAGCCGCGACGATGTGGAGGCGCGCATGCTGCCGGCCTATCAGCGGCGGGGAATTCTCGAAGAAAACCCCTTTGCGGCGTTGGACATCGACGGCGTTGGTGCCCTCGTGCAGATGGGGTGCAACGCCGCTCGAAAGGCAAATCCCGCGATCAAACTGGGAGTATGCGGTGAACACGCGGGGCACCCGGACTCGGTCCAGTTCTTCATTCGCGCCGGGCTCGACTCGGTCAGCTGCTCACCGTTTCGCGTGCCCCTCAGCCGCCTGGCGGTTGCGCAGGCGCTGATTGCCAGCGACCGGGTGTCGGCGGAGAGTGTGCCGTTCACGTTTGACCGTGACACGGACTCACTGGCTGCGGAGGAGACGGCGTCCACCCCCTCGGAGGATTCGGCGGCAGATTCCGCGGTCGGGACCGCCCTCGAGGTGAACGAGGATCTCCTGTTGCACCTCCTGCGAATTCGAGGATTCGTCACCTCCCAGGGGCTCATGGAAAGCCTGGGAACCGTTCCTACCGAAATGATGTCCGAACTCGTGCGCAAGGGATGGGCAAACCACATGGAGGCACGGGACATGTATACCCTTACGCCGGAGGGCACCGAAGAACAGAAGCGGCGGCAGGAAGCCTCCGCCGACCCGGCGCTCGCCACCGCGCTTTCTCCCGCGTACAAGCCGTTCCTGGAGCTCAACACCGAGTTCAAGGAACTCTGTAACGCCTGGCAGCTCAGGGACGGGGTTCCCAACGACCACAGCGACACCTCCTACGATCAGGCGCGTATCGATTCCCTCGCGTCGATCGCCGAACGCGTCCAGCCCGTTGTCGCGCAACTGTCGGAGGCACTTCCGCGCCTGGCACGCTACAATGGACGCCTTCAGGAAGCCGCTCGACGGGTGAAGGCGGGCGAGTTTAAAATGTTCACCGGTGTGATGTGCGGGTCCTTTCACGACATCTGGATGGAACTGCACGAAGATCTGATGGTGCTCCAGGACATCGACCGGGCCGAGGAAGGCAGTTTCTAGGCGGTTTCGCCTTCTGTTTTTCTCCAATCCGTGCCTCGTTGGTGGCCCCGCGCCGCGGGGCGGAGCACTCGAGCGAAGAAGGAGAACACATGGAATACAGGTATCTGGGTCGATCCGGTCTGAAAGTCTCAACCGTAACACTGGGGACGATGACGTTCGGTGGCAAGGGACCGTTTGCCGCGATCGGCGATGTGGGTGTCAAGGATGCCCGTAGCATCATCGACCTCTGCGTCGACCACGGCGTCAATCTGATCGACACGGCGAACATGTATTCGGCCGGCAGGTCTGAGGAGATCATCGGAGAGGCGCTCAACGGAACGCGCCCCGGCAATATGCTGATCTCATCCAAGGCGCGCATGCCGGTCGGGGATGGCCCGAACGAGGGAGGGTTCTCCCGTCACCACCTCATCCGCGAGTGCGAGACCAGCCTCAAGCGCCTGCGCACCGACGTTATCGACATTTACTACATGCACGAATGGGACGGACAGACGCCGCTCGAGGAGATGCTGGAGACGCTGGACACCCTGGTAAAACAGGGGAAGATCCGCTACATCGGCTGCTCCAACTTCTCCGGATGGCACATCATGAAAGCCCTGGGCGTAAGCCGGGAACACAACCTGCAGCGCTTCGTGACCCAGCAGATCCACTACACGCTGGAGGCGCGGGAGGCGGAGTACGAGCTCCTTCCGATCGCGGTCGATCAGGGTGTGGGGGTGTTGGCGTGGAGCCCCCTTGCCGGCGGTCTGCTGTCGGGGAAGTACGGCCGCAACAAAAAGCCTGAGGGCATTACCAGAATGAGCGATGGCTGGACGGAACCGCCTATTCGGGACGAAGAGCGGCTCTGGAACATCGTGGACGCGCTGAACGATGTCGCCGCGCAGCACGGGGTATCCGCCGCGCAGGTTGCCCTGGCGTGGATTCTGACGCGACCCGGTGTGGCCTCCGTCGTCATCGGCGGGCGAAAGCTGGAGCAGATCAGGGACAATGTGGCCGCCGCGAACCTGCAACTGACAACCGAGGACCTGAAGCGCCTGAACGAGGTGAGCGCGATTCCGCTGATCTACCCCTACTGGCACCAGGCGAGCTTCGCGAAGGACACCTTCACGCCGGCCGACCGCGCGCTGTTCGGATAGCACGGATCCCGCTGGGCTGCCGGTGGTTGATCCCCTATCCCACCAGGATGAGGGCGATCACCGTCATGCCCAGCGCCGCCCACTGCCGTCGACTCATCGTATCGCGATACAGCACCACCGCACCCAGGACGATCACGACGGTGGATCCCGCCGAAAACGACGGGAACGCCGTCGCGGCCGGGATTGTCGTCAGGGCTGCGATCAGGAAATAGGACGAGAGCAGGTTCGGCACCCCCACGGCGACACCCCACAGGAGCTCGCGCGGCGTGGGACGTGTCCGTCGGCGCGTCAGCTCGACAATCGCGAGAAGCAGCGCGGTGCCGAACACGATCGCCAGGAACGCCGGGCGATCGGAGAGGTCTCCGTAGTACTCGAACACCTTGTTGGAGAACTCCGCGAACCCCATGGCCACGAGCAGACCGAGGAGCAGCGGTCTGACCACAGCCCCGTTTCCCGTCTGTGAAAGCATGATCGCCGCCAACGCCAGCACCGCCCCGGCGGCCTGAAGCGCGGTGGGAATCTCCTGCCAGATCACCACGGACAGCATCATCGGTACCAGAACGCCCAGCTTGCCGTACATACCCGCCGGACCGGCGCCGTACGCGCGAACGGCACGCTGGTAGGCGATGAACGCTGCGAAGAACAGAATGCCGGCCGGTATCCCGATCAGCACGGCGGACCGATCGGGAACGCCGTGGCCCCCACCGAGCCACAGAACCACAGCGAACACGACGGCGGTGCCGTAGTTGCTCAGGGTGACCGCGTAGCGGCTGTAGTTTCGGGCTTCGGTGTGCCGGAAGATCAGCGCCAGCGACGCACTGCAGAGAATCGCGAGTCCAAGATATGCCACAGGCTATCCAACCTCCGGCGCTGGACTGCGGGCGGGAAGGCGCTCCGTTGTCGACATGTCGGGATGGTCGCACACGGGGACCGTCCGATGGAAGCAGGGCGGTGTTCCGGGCCGCGAGATCGGGCCCCGTTCGACTTGACATCTCACGGCTGTCTGTAGAGGTTGGAAGTTTGGGGGGTGTAATGTCGGATAAAGACCAGGCAGGCGCATCGGCCGTGGCAGAGGAATCATCGGATGGAGATGCCCGCGGCTGGCTCGCAGTGGATGTCCATCCGTATGTCTTTCCCATCTCGGCGCTGGTGATCGTCGGCACCGTTATCGTCACGATCATTTTCCAGGATCAGATCGGGGATGTGTTCAACGCGCTCCAGGCGGGCATCGCCAATATGGCCGGCTGGTTCATGATTCTTACGATGAACACGATTCTGCTGTTCGTCTTTGCGATCATGATCAGCCGCTACGGTGACGTTCGAATCGGCGGTCCGGACGCAAAACCCGAGTTCTCAACGCTCGGCTGGTTCGCGATGCTGTTCAGCGCGGGGATGGGCATCGGGCTCCTGTTCTACGGCGTGGCCGAACCGATGTTTCACTTCGTTGCATCGCCCCTCGCCGAACCCGGCACTCCGGAGGCGGCCCGCGTCGCCATGGACCTCACATTTCTGCACTGGGGATTTCACCCGTGGGCGCTCTATACGCTCGTGGGACTGGCCCTCGCCTTCTTCTGTTTCAACAAAGGCCTTCCGCTTTCGATCAGATCGGTCTTCTATCCGGTCCTCGGCGACAGGATCTACGGTCCGATCGGAAACCTGGTCGATATTCTGGCGACTGTCGCCACACTGTTCGGCGTTGCCACGTCCCTCGGCCTTGGCGTGCAGCAGGTAAACGCCGGCCTCGATCATCTCCTGGGGATCGGCCAGACGCCGTTGATTCAGGTGCTGCTCATTGCGGGGATCACGGCCCTTGCGACGTGGTCGGTGGTTGCCGGCCTCAACGCCGGCATTCGCCGCCTCTCAGAGATCAACCTCTGGCTGGCGGCGTTGCTGATGCTGTTTGTTCTTGTCGTCGGGCCGACGCTGTTCGTGCTCAACGCGTTCGGAGAAAACATCGGCTTCTACCTGCAGAACCTCCCGCAACTCGCTACCTGGAACGAAACGTACGAGAACACCTCGTGGCAAAACGGGTGGACGGTTTTCTACTGGGGGTGGTGGATCGCCTGGTCACCGTTTGTCGGAATGTTTATCGCCCGCGTATCGTACGGTCGCACGCTGCGGCAGTTCGTCCTCGGGGTTCTGTTTGTCCCGTCACTGATCACGTTCCTCTGGCTGACGATCTTCGGAAACTCAGCGATCTACATCGAACTCCTCGGTGGCGGAGGGATCGCGCAGGCGGTCCAGGAGAACATACCCGTCGCGTTGTTCAAGCTGCTGGAGAATTTTCCATTGAACGCGGTTACGTCGGTGCTGACGGTCCTCGTCATCATCACGTTCTTTGTGACCTCGTCGGACTCCGGTTCGATGGTCATCGACATCATCACCGCCGGAGGTGACCCGGATCCGCCGGTGCTGCAGCGCCTCTTCTGGGCGATTCTCGAGGGGGTCGTGGCTGCGACCCTGCTCCTCGGAGGCGGACTGGTGGCGCTTCAGACGGCGGCAATCACCACCGGCCTGCCGTTTGCGATCGTTCTGCTGTTCATGTGCTACAGCCTGTGGAAGGGGCTCTCCCAGTACACGTCGCCCCAGGGGTTCTCCCTGCCGCCGTACGAGCACGGCACGACGCTGCGAACCACGGTGAGCTCTCCGACGCCACCGACGTTCGGCAAGCGGATCGCGCTGTTTGCCCAACGGGGGCGACGCACCGGACGCACCAGGAAAGAGAAGGGAGGCACGTCATGAGAACGCGAACGCCGTTGTCCGCGCGCCTCGCCCGTAGCGTGGTGGCTGCAGCGATCGTGGCGCTGGTGGCCGGGTGTGGCGGGACCCGCGACACGTCCGCCGAAGGCGAAGGAGCACCGGGAGCACAGCAGGCCCCGGCCGGAACGATCACACTGGCCTCCGCAGACTGGTCAAGCGCCCGGGCGAGCGCCAATGTGATCAAAGCCGTTCTCGAGAGACGCCTTGGCTACCGCGTGCGGGTTGACGTCGTATCGGCAGAGGAAATGTGGCGCGCCGTGGCCGAGGGGGATGCCGACGCCAGCGTGTCTGCGTGGCTCCCACAGACGCACGCCGGATACCGGGCGCGTTACGGCGATTCCATCGTCGACTACGGACCGAATCTGGAAAACGTGCGAACCGGCCTGGTCGTACCCGACGTCTCGGTCGGCCGGCAGACGGATGACACCGGAGAGCGGACTCAGCCCTATATCTCTGTCGATTCGATTCCCGACCTATCCGACTACGCATCCCGTTTTGACGGCAGAATCATCGGCATCGAACCGGACGCGGGGGTCATGCGACGGACCCGCGAAGCGCTGCTGGAGTACGGCCTGGAGGATTCGTTCCGACTGGTCGCCGGCAGCGAGGAGGACATGGTCGCTGCCCTGGAGCGTGCCATTCAGACGCAGAGCTGGGTTGTCGTCACCGGATGGACACCGCACTGGGCGTTCGGTCAGTGGGATCTGCGCTTCCTCGACGATCCGGAAAACGTCTACGGTTCGTCCGAGGCCGTGCATACGATCGCGACGACCGACCTGCGTGAACGCCACCCGGATGCGGCGGCATTCCTCGATGCGTTCAACTGGACCATGGAGGACATCGGACGCGTTGCGCTCTGGATCCACCGCGACAACGGCACCGATCCCTACGGCAAGGCGCTTCGGTGGATCGACACGCATCCCGACCAGGTGGACACCTGGCTGAACTCACAGACGCAATAGGAACGGGGGGGACTGTATGCTGCAGGCTGTATACCAACACTTCGCCGGAAGCTGCATGATGCTCATGCGACCGGGCGAGGAGGATGAAGCGCACTACTGCGGAACGGCATTTGTCGTACACGGCGACGGCTATCTCCTGACGTCCTCCGCCTGTACCGATGAAGAACAGGACCTCGTTGCGGTGCCCACCCAGGTGGACACCGGATTTCATCCCGCTACACGGGAGGAGGTTTCGCCCATTCCGGTCCGCGTGGTTCGCACCGACCCGGAGCAGGGTATCGCGCTGCTCAAGATCGTACCGGACCTCAAGGTGACCGTTCCGGCGCATATTGTCGGCAATGCCGAAACCGTCGGGCCCGGCTCGACGCTCATCGCGCTCGGATTTTCGTTTGGTCACCACAAGCTCCACAGTCTGGTGAGCCGACTCGCCACGCTCTCAGCGAAGATCGAGGCGCCCGACGGAAGCAGGCTGCTCCTCTTTGACGCGTTTGCCCGCGACGGGGACATCGGCGGCCCACTGGTCAGTCCGCAGGACGGGCGCGCGGTCGGTATCATCCGCGGCAGGTTTGATCCTGTTGAGTTCTGGCGTGAGGAGCATCACCGAGGCGCCGAGGCGGACGCTACCCTGTCCTACGCTACATCGATCGAATACGGAGCGGCACTCCTGGAAGCCGAGGGTGTCACAGTCCTATAAGTCCCCGCCGCCGCTACGGCCTGCCAAACCGGAATACGCCCCAGACGAGGCTTCCCGCCTCCCCCGCCGCGATCCAGTGCCGCAGGCCGGTTTTCATGCTGTCCACGTACTCGTCACCGGAGAGACGCCGGCCCTCCTCCTCGTCCGCCTCAAGAACCTCCAGCACGCGGGCGTAGTGGCGGGGGAGCTGCTCGGAGAGGTCCTCGAAGCCGAGAAGGCTGAGTCCGGCCTCCTCAGCGACGCGCCGATAGAACCCCGGCGAGGCGAGGGAGTCCAGGTCGATGCGCTGCAGCACCGGTTCGAGGAGCGCGGGGTCCGCGTGGTCCGCCTGCATCGGGTCGGTGAACGTGAACGTCCCGCCCGGTTTGAGCACGCGGGCGACCTCCGAGACAACGCGCTCCCGGCGCCCACTGTGGAGCAGCGCATCCTGCGACCAGACGACGTCGAAACTGGCGTTGTCGAACGGGAGTTCCTCGAAGTTTCCATCAACCACCGACACGAGTGAGCTCAGGTCCTGCGCCTCGTTCATCGCGCGGTTTCGCCGGTTCTGAACCTCGCTGAGATTCAGACACACCGTGTTGCATCCGAACGTTTTGCTCAGGTAGCGCATGGACCCGCCGTACCCGGCGCCGACATCCAGAACACGCGTCGTGGGTCCCAGGTCCAGCCGGTCGGCCATGCGAACGACCGTACGACGACTCGCCTCGCGAATCGACTCCGATTCCGTGGTGTAGATGCCGAGGTGGATGTCCTCTCCGCCCCAGAAGGTCGAGTAGAAGCCCTCGGCTCCCCTGCTGTTGTAGTAATCGCGTGCCTTTTGTACTCCATCCGATTGTGTCATGGGTATTCAGCCTAGCGGGCCTGAGCGGGAGGTTCAACCGGCGGCATGGGCGACCCCTTGATCGGGACAGGAAACTGCATACACTTGGGCGTATGGGTTACGCCTCTTGACGATCTCCACACGGCGGTTGGGTCCGCACGACAGGTCCGGCATTCCTCGTCTGATGGCGCTCGTACTGCTTCTCGCGATTCCGTCCGGGCCGGCGATGGGTCAGGAGCCGATCACCGAGATCACGATCGCCGCGGAACCCGACTACCCGCCCTACTCCTTTGTCGATCGCCGAGGAAACGCCGCCGGGTTTTCGGTGGAACTCATGAAGGCGGTCGCCGATGCCATGGATCTCGAACTCACCGTGCAGACAGGGGTGTGGGCGGAGATTCGCGAGGATCTGGCCCAGGGGCGAATCGACGCCCTGCCACTGGTGGGACGGACGCCGGAACGGGAGGAGGTCTTCGACTTCACGGTCCCGTACCTCTCCCTGTTCGGCGGAATCGTCGTACGGTCCGACGACGACGATATCCGGACGATCGAGGATCTCCGGGGGCGCCGGATCGCCGTGATGGAGGGCGACAACGCAGAGGAGTTCCTGCGACGCAACGGGTTCGAAGAGGAACTGGACACGGTTCCGACCTTCGTCGATGCCCTCGCCCGCGTGGAGATGGGCGAGAGTGACGCGGTGGTGATGCAGCGCCTCGTGGCGCTCCGGCTTCTGGAGGACGGCGCGTTCCCCGGACTCCGGGTGCTCAATGAACGCGTGGAGGCGTTCCGCCAGGACTTCTGTTTCGCCGTCACCGAGGGCGACAAGGAGCTCCTGGCCCTCCTGAACGAGGGGCTCTCCCTCGTCGTCGCCAACGGAACGCTGCGTCTTCTGCAAACCCGGTGGTTTTCCGCCGCCGATCTTCCGTCCCGCCGGATCATCGTCGGCGGCGATGAGGCCTATCCTCCCCTCGAGTACATCGACGAGCACAATCACCCCGCCGGATTCAACGTGGATATCACCCGCGCGGTTGCCCGGGAGCTCGGTCTGGATGTGGAGATCCGGCTCGGGCCGTGGTCCGAGATCCTTTCGATGTTCGAGGCTGGCGAGATCGACGTGCTGCAGGGCCTGACCTACTCCGTGTACCGGGACGAATCGTTCGATTTCGGCCCCGCGAACATCGTTCAGCACTTCGTGGCGATCGCCAGAACTCCGGTTGCCGAGAGCGTGCCCGGCTCTCCCGAGGCGCTCCGCGGCGGCACGATCGCCGTCCAGTCCGGCGACATCATGCACGAGTACGCGATCGAGAACGACCTGACCGACTCGCTGGTCGTCACGCCCTCGCTGGAGGATGCGCTGAACCTGGTGGTCCTCGGCGAGGTGGACTACGCCCTCGGAAGCCGTCCCGCGGCGATGTACCTGATCGAGCAGAACGGATGGCGCAGTCTCACCGTGGGACGCCGCGGCCTGGTGTCCTACGACTACGGATTCGCGGTAAGACACGGGGATGAGCGACTCCTGTCGTCCTTCGTTGACGGTCTCGCCATTATCAGGGAATCCGGGGAATACCGGCGGATCTACGAGAAATGGCTGGGCGTCTACCAGGCGCCGACGGTGGGATTCCGGGAGATCGCACGCGTCGTCCTGCTGATCATCCTACCGTTGCTGGCGCTTCTGCTGGGAACGATGCTCTGGAACCGCTCGCTCCGCCGGGAGGTCACCCGGCGCACCGCGGCGCTCAATGAGAGCGAACGCCTCTACCGACTGCTCTCGGAGAATACCGCGGATGTCATCTGGCTGCTCTCACCGGATCTTCGCTTTCTGTATGTGAACCCGGCGATCCGCGTCCTGACCGGCACGGAACCGGAGGCCTGGATCGGCACGCGGCTGCGATCCCACCTCGATCGGGACACCTTCCGGGAACTGGTCCGGAGCGTGGACGCCACGGTCGTCACCCGATCGGGGGAACGAGGTTTCGAGCTGACGTCCGTTCTCAACCTGCCGGACGGAAAATCGGTTTCCGTGGAAATCACCGGACGGTTTCTCCACGACGACCGCGGGAACCCGGTCGGTCTCCAGGGGGTTGCCCGGGACATCAGCGACCGCGAACGCTATCGACGGCAACTGGAAGACTCCAACCGTTCCCTGGCCCATTCCCTGGTGGAAAAAGAGACGCTCCTCAAGGAGATCCACCACCGCGTCAAGAACAACCTGAACGTCGTGGTGAGCCTGTTGCGCCTTCAGGAGGATCGGATCGACAGCCTCGCCGACGCCCGGAGCGCCCTGCAGCAGAGTCGCAACCGCATCTACTCGATGGCGCTGGTCCACGAGTCGCTGTACCGATCCGAGGATCTGGCGCGTGTCGAGCTGGATCGGTACATCCGGCAGCTGACCGACCAGTTGGCGAAAGGCATGGACGGCGACCGGACGATCCGGTATCGCTGCGAGCTGGAGCCGGTTTCGATCGGCATCGACTACGCCGTTCCGTGCGGAATCATCATAAACGAACTGGTAACGAACGCGTACAAGCACGCGTTCCGCGACCACCCGTCGGCGACAATTGACATCACGCTCCGAGACATGGACTCCGCCATCGCCCTCGTTGTCAGTGACAACGGGGTCGGGATGCCCGACGTTCACGACGACCGCTCGCCGACGCTGGGGCTCAGTCTCGTGCGGGTGCTCGCCGACCAGATTTCGGCCACTCTGCAGATCACAAGCAACGGGGGAACCACCGTGTCGGTGCACATCCCCCACGACGGCGCGTAGCGCACCCGCCCCGCGGTTGTTTTCGTCGGCGGCGAAACGCCGCTATACTCGCATCACCTATGAACGAACGTTTCAAACTCGCCGGGTTCACCGCTGTGGGGATGCTGATCCTCGCCAGCGTGATGACCGGCCTGAGCGCCTCGCTGCTGGATATCGCCTCCGAGTTCGCCATTGCACCGAGCCGCGCGGGGATCCTGTACACGCTGCACTTCTCGGGATTTCTCGGACTCATCCTGGTGTCGCTGGCGGTCCACGGCCTCCCGGCGCGACTGCGGCTCGTGGTGTTTGCGGCGTGGTTGTACGCGGTGGCGCTCTTTCTGGCCGGCGCGAGTTCCGGGTTTCTCTTCCTGGCGGTTGCACTCGTTTTTGCCGGAGGCGCCGGCGGCGTGGTTGAGGCGCACACGGCCACGCTGATGGTCATGACCACGAAGGACGAATCGGAGGCCGGGCGCCTCATCTCGCTGACCCAGGCGTTTTTTGCGGTCGGTGCGCTCCTGACCCCCGTGTACCTCGCCATGGGATCCGCCGTCGCCGCGAGCTGGCGCAGCCTGTTCCTGATTCTGGGCGGCGTCGGTGTGGTCGGCGCGCTCATCGGCGTTACCATGCGAGCCCGTCGCTTCCAGTTTGCCCATACCGAAGCGGGAACGTTTCGCTGGAAACCACTCGTGAAGGTCTCGATCGCCATCGCCTGCTACGTCGGCGCCGAGGTCACGATCTTCGGGTGGGCCCCCACGGTGATGGAGCTGTACCACGGAATTCCCGCCTCCCGGGCGCGACTCGCGCCGACGCTCTTCTGGATCGGCATGCTCGGCGGTCGCCTCGTGATCGCCTCGTTGACGCGCCGCCATACCGCCGAGCGGCTGTTGCGGGTGTCGGCGATCCTGGGTGTTGCCGCCGCCGTGATGCTGGTGGTTGTCACCACCGAGCCGCTCCTCTGGCTGGCGGTGGCGCTTTCGTCGCTCGCCTGTGCCGGAATCTGGCCACTGATCGTTGCGACCAGCGGCGAGACGGGGCACGAAACCGGAACCACGATCATCGTTGCCGCCGGCGGACTGGGCGCGGCGGTGTTTCCGTACCTCGCCGGGTTGATCTCCGAGGTGTTGCCGGGACACTTCATCCTGCTTATGGCGGCGCCTCTGCTGCTGGCGGTATTCTTTCTGAGCAGGAGTTCCGGGCGTCCGGCGTAGGAGATGATCGACACCTTTCACCGTCGGGATGCGGAGCACGCGTTTCACCGCGCGCTGCGTCGCGGGCGGCGCGATACCAACCTGTTCGCGCGCCTCCGCCGGCGGGACAACCGTGTCCTCCGTCTGAGCGATCTCCTCGCGGTGGTTCCCCGGCGTGGTGAAGCGTACCGCGGCCTCCACGACATCCCGGTGGACCGCGTCGTGGGCACGGAAAATCGCGGCGACGACTACTCGCGCGCGTTCCACCCGCGCAAACGTTCGCTGTCCGCCCGCTGGACGGCACTGCACCGCCTTATGTCGCATACGGAGTTCAACGAGCCGATCGTGGTGATCGAAGCCGGTGGAGTGTTCTTTGTGCGGGATGGAAACCACCGCGTATCGGTGGCCCGGGCGCTGGATCGAACGTTCATCAACGCGGAGGTGACGCGCTACGAGATGCCGTTTTCGCTTCCAAAAGACCTGGACCGCAACGGGCTGCGCCTCCTGCGGGGCAAGGCGCAGTTCCACCGGGCGACCGGCGTGTTCGATATCCTCGACGACCGGGAGTTCGTGGTTGCGTGCCCCCGGACGTGGGAGTTTCTGGAACGCGAGATTCGGGAACTGAACTACGCGTGGTTCGTCCGCCGCTTCGGCAGGCACCCGGAGGACCGTGCCGAGCAGGTGCTCACCTGGTACAACAACCTCTATCGACACGCGATCGACTTTATTCGGGCCAACCACGACACGTACCTGTTTCCGGGAATGAGCGAGACGGACGTGTTTGTGGAGATGCTCCGGCTCTGGAACAGCCACGAAAACCCCGACGGTCAATGGTTCGGCGAGGTGTACCGCGAGTTTGTCGCGCGCCAGCGTCGGCGTCAGCTGCTGCGGGCGGTCCCCCAGGCGGTGCGCAACGCCGTCGCGGCGATCAGTTCGAGCCCCGAGGACGAGTACCGCCGGTTCATGGCGGTCAGTCGCGCGGAAGAGATCGTCCCCGGGTTCCGCCCACTGCCCAAACAGAGCGGCTTCTACCGCTTTCTCCACCGCCAGCTGGTCCACGATTTCGCACTGGGACTCAAACCGGAGCTGGGACGGGCTCCCCACATCCAGGAGCTCACTGAGCTGTGGCACGCACGGTTCTACGGGCCGGTTGCCGGCGCCGCACGGCAGCTGCCGGACCCCGCAGCGCAAACCTCGTTCTACCGCCGTTTCGGCCGGCGGTACCTGCTCCGCGTTCTGGGCGGCGATATCGCGGTGGAGCAGGCGCTGCGGGAGTTCACGGCACCCGCGGGGAGCTGACCCGCCCGGCGCCTCACGGACGGCGCCGCTTTTCGATCTCCCGGATCTGTTTCGCGATCTTCTTCCATTTCATCTGCTCCTCCTCCCGCGCCCGCTGGTCCC
This sequence comes from uncultured Spirochaeta sp., assembly GCA_913030605.1. Lineage (GTDB taxonomy): Bacteria > Spirochaetota > Spirochaetia > DSM-27196 > Alkalispirochaetaceae > Alkalispirochaeta. The sequence goes on along the minus strand of CAJWEZ010000006.1, from coordinate 55,466 downwards.
GCCGTCGATTCAGATGGGCGAGCTCTCGCTGCAGGTCGAGGTAGCGGTCGTACCGTTCCACGGGCAGCTCTCCGGATGCGAGGGCTTCCTGAATCCGACATCCCGGTTCCCCGTTGTGGCTGCAGTCGTTGAATCGACACTCCCGACTGAGCGCCTCGATCTCCGGGAACGTCCCGTCCAGGCTGTCCTCCTCCGCCCACAGCTGCAGCTCCCGCAGTCCCGGTACGTCGGCAACGATCGGGCCACCAGGGAGCAGATACAGGTGCTTGTCGGTGGTGGTGTGCCGTCCCTGCAGGTCGCCGTGGCGCAGCTCTCCCTCGCGAACCGCCATCTCCGCGCCCCGCACCCGCCCGATCGCGTTGAGCAGCGCCGACTTTCCCACGCCACTCTTTCCGAGCATGCCCACCGTCTCGTCGGGTGAGAGAGCCGCCAGAAGATCCGCGATTCCCTCGCCGGTTCGTGCACTCACCTGAAAGACGTCCACACCGGGAGCCGCGGTCGCCGTGTCGAGAACGATTCGTTCGCGTTCCGCGGCGTCAGCCAGGTCGGTCTTGTTCAGAATGACGATCGGCCGGGCACCGGAGTTCCACGCCGCGGTGGTCGCGCGTTCCACCAGGCCGACGGTGAACCCGCGAGCGCCGTCCATGGCAAACACCAGGAGAACCGTGTCGATGTTTGCCACGATCACCTGCTCCAGCGTTTCCTCGCCGGCAACCTTGCGCGATATGGCCGTACGCCGGGGTAACACCGCCTGTATCGTCCCGGATTCGGGATCGATAAACACCCAGTCTCCAACCGTCGGGTAGTCGACGGGTCCCACCGCCCGGTACGCGAACGCCCCGGACACCCGGGAGCGGTGCGACCGGGCATCGGGGGAGCAGACGAGATCGTACTGGTAGTGCTGGTGGCCGATGACCCGGGCGACCGCGAGACCGGGGCGGGATTCAACCGCCCCGGAGGAGGTGTAGCGCCGCCATCCCCAGGGGACGAGTGCGGCGTGCTCACCGGCGTTCCCCGGTGCCGGCGTCTGTCCGTCATGGAATGTCATCGGGCACCTCCTCCGTCGCTGAGCGACTCCACGGGAAACGGGAGCTGTGCCAACGGCCGCGCCGCCAGACGCAACAGTTGCGCCTCGCTGTCGTCTCCTGCGATCCGATTGGAGCGGATAACGCCACAGCGTGTGCAGCGGTGCAGGATGCGCCACTCGCCGTCGGGCTGTACCCAGATGCCGATCGGCTCCATGATGCCGCGACAGCCACTGCGGCGGTCGCCCGGGCGCAGGTCCACGTGTTTTGAAGAGAGACAGTACGGACAATGGTTCCGGTTGCGCGTGCCGGAGTCTGACGGCGCAACGGTGCGACCACAGGCGCCGCAGACGTACGTTGTGTGCGTTTCGTGATGTGTGATGGTCGGTCTGGACACGGAAGTATCCCCCAGCGCGTCACGATTGGGTGGAGACTACTGATGTCCTGTTCTGGGGAAGAGCGCGCGCCGGACGATGGCCGGTCGGACGCGGTGACGAAATGGACTACCCGCGGGAAACCCGCGCGCCGATCCTACGGATCTAGTCGCGGGGGCTCCAGAACAGGAGCATCCCATTCACAATTGCGTTCATACAGACCTCCCGTTCGGCAAAGATGCCGCTACGGTACGCGTACTCCGGCGACGTGTCAAGCGCGTCCGCGCCGAGGGCTCGCTCGCCAAGTGCCCGTCCACCGAGGGCCGCGCCACGGTGCTTACCTCCGTCGGGCGATGTAGAACCCGTAACTCAGCCAGTCCTGGTAGCGCGTGTACAGGTCGTACTCCTGATGTTCCATCTCCGCAAGCGCCCTCGCCTCCGGTGATCGGCCGTGCCGGTCGAGGAACGCCGGAATTCGTTGCTGGATGGGGAGGTAGTAGCGGTCGATCCAGCTCGACGGCGGAAGGGTGAAGTATCCGAGCAGGTCGAACCCACTGCGTTCCAGGATCGCGATCTTTTCCGCCGCCGTTGCGATCTCCGGGTATTCGGCATTCCAGTGGTCGCGGATCTCGGCCGGCGGATCCGGATGGAGCCACGTGATCTCGGACACCGCAAGAACACCTCCGGCTTTCAGGAACGGACGCCACGCCGCGAGTCCGGTGGCGAACCCGATGTTGTAGATCGCCCCTTCCGACCAGATCAGATCCAGCGACTCCGTGGCGAAGGTGAGCGCATCCATCGATTCGGCGCGCGTCTCGATCCGGTCGCCGCAGCCGGCGGTGCGAGCGTTCTGCGTCAGAATGCCGAGGAACTCCGGAAAAAGATCCACCGCGGTGATGCGTGCCCGGGGCAGCGCGCCGGCAAGGGTGAGCGTGGAGGCCCCGGTGCCGCAGCCGATGTCCGCCACGGCCAGCTCGGCGGTGTCGTCCGGCCGCGCCAGATCCAGAGCCCGCAGCGTGTCGTCGGTGCTTCCCGGCCCCTGGCGCTCTCCCTCGCGGTGGAGATCCACGAGGAGCGCAAACATCGTCTGTTCGTCCATGGGAGTCTCTTCCATGGCAGATCAGTACCACGACCGGCGAGGTCGCGCCAAGCGGTCCGCCGGCGTGTGGAACGCGGTACCGGAGACCGGCGACCAGCCCCTACAGGTTCAGGGAGACGGGAGCGTTGTTCACCAGATACGTCGTCTCCCAGTCACTGACATCGACTCCACCTGGCAGGAACCCGTTGATCGTCGCGACGATCGTGTCGTAGTTGACCGGTGTCCCGTTCTGATCCCAGTCAGACCGCAGCGCCCGGATCACGTCCACCAGGTCCGCGGCGCCACCGGTCTGGTCGGCAATCCACACGTTGAGGGCGTAGGCGTACACCGCACCCTTGAAATACACGATCGTGTAGTTGGAGAAGGATGTGCTGTAGAGACTCTGATCCGCAGGTGTGCCGCGGATCGCCTCGTACTGTTGGTAGAACGACCGCATATAGGCATGGGGCTCAGTCAGTCCGAGTTCCGTGAGAACGCGGTCGCAGAAGTACTCGTTGAACCCCTCGATCCAAAATCCGCGGTCACGGTCGTCGCCACTGTCCGCCCCCCACTGGATGCCCAGTCCCCACGCGTTCCAGCGGTGGTAGATCTGATGCACGAGCATTTCGCCGGTAACGCCAAACGCGGTTGAGAACGCCTGTCCAGATGTCCACTCGCCGGCGTAGATCTGACGGTCGTCGTCGACGAGAAACACCGTGTACGCGGCGTCGCCGGGGGAGCCGCCGCCCCAGGCGCCGCTCGTGGCGCGGTACGCGTCGTGGACCGAGGACACGGTTTCCGGGGAAATCGAGTTCTCTGCGATTACCCGGACCGCCACGCCATCGATCGTCTGCGTGGTACTGCTGAACAGCGCCGGATCGAAGGCGAGCAGCTGCCCCGCCGACACCCCTTCGTTGGAGTCGTAGAGGTACACGTCTGCCACGCCGCAGGTGTCCACCGGAAACACCGTCGCCACATCCCATTCCGCCGGTACGATGAGCGTGGCGTGGTGCAGTCCCTGGTCGTGGTACGAATAGAGATCCGGGACGTACAGCAGTTGCTCGCCGCTTGCCATCAGGTAGCTGGAATCCAGGAGCCCCTGCGACCCGTGGTTGTCGGTGAGACGGAACGACCGGTCGGAACGGTAGCTGAGGGCGAAGAACGACTCCGACCCGGCGGCGGCCAACGAGAAGCGCTCGGTGCCGCCGTCCCAGGCGAGAACGCCGTTATCATTGCGAATGATCTGCGGGTCGCCTTTCAGGTTCAGAAACTCGCCCTGGGTGTGGTACGCCGCGGGACGCAGGCCGAGGGAGAGATTGTTGTCCAGCCGACCGAATGTGGTGACCGCCACCGTTCCGTCGGCGGGGGTACGCGCCTCCACAAACGTGAACAGCTGGAACTCCCGGTCGCCGTCGAACGTTCGAAACCCGAACGATGTGACCACCCGGTCGCCGGCGGCAACCTGGACCCGGTATGAGGTTCCCGGCGCGAGGCCGGTGACGCGGACGCCGGTGCCCTCCAGGTCACGTACCGCCCGCTCCACGGCGATCGATGTGCCGGAGACGGACACAGTCACGGTGGTATCGGCGGCGATCGATCCGTCGAAGTCGAGCTCCGCAATAAAGGAGTCGGTGGTAAGCTCAACCGGTGTGACCGTTGCGCGCCACACGGTCTGGTCCTCGTCGTTCGATTGTGTGAACATGGCACACGAAGCGGTGAGCATGAGAACCACAAGGCCAGCAGGAACGAGTTTCATGACGTTTTTTCTCCCGGGGGGACAGACTGACTGTCGCCTCAATCGTAGCGCATTTTCGGGAAAACGCCAGAGGAACGTCGATCCGGGAGGGACCGTGGCGGTGTTGCGCGTATGGGCCTGAAACGGACGCTCCGGCGGGTGCGTCGCCGCGTCGCAGTGGTGGCGATCGGCATGCGCGACCCCCGTACGCCGTGGCACGTGCGCGCCCTCGCCGCGGCGGTCGTTGCATTCGCCGTCAGCCCCGTCGATCTGATTCCCGATTTTGTCCCCATCCTCGGGTATCTGGACGACGCGATCCTGATCCCGCTCGGTGTGCTGCTCGTAGTGCGGTTGATGCCGCGGGACGTCAGACGGGACGCAGTGCGGGAAACGTGCCGGCGAAAGACAGCCCGACAGAAACAGCGGACACCGCGCGCGTTTCGCGTGGCCGGGGCGCTCGCGGTCGCTGCGGTGTGGGTCGCCGTGGCGGTTGCCGTGTGGAGCGTGATCAGCCGGTAGGTGTCGGCGGGCGGGTCGGGCAGGCCGAGGCGTCGTACGAATCGCCTCGCCGGATCAATCGCTCGCAGCTCCCGGCGCTGACTGCTGCATGTCCGCGACCCGGATATCGGGATGGTGGTAGCGATCCACGCCACGGGTGCGGCCGCGATAGTCGATCGCCTGAACGGGACACCACTGCAGACAGCCGAAACACTGCTCGCAGCGGTGGTGCCACTCGGGGCGACCGTCGACGAGCGATATGTTCCCGGCAGGGCACACGCGGGCGCACACGCCGCACCCGGTGCACGTCCCGGCGGCGGCAAACCCGCTGTCCATGCCGGGAATCGCACCGTGTCCGAGTCGATACAGGAGCCCCGGGTGCACGTGTGCAGCGAACCACGAGGTGTTGCTGCCGTCGACGTGGATCGCCCGGCGGGACACGACATCCGCCACGGCGTCGATTCGCCGTTCCGCCTCCGCAACCAGCCGCGCCTGTTCCTCGCGCGAGGGGCACCCGAAGGGGGTATAGTTCGACGGCATCCGGATATTGAAGAGGGCCGAGAGGGGGAGCCCCGCCTGCGAGAACCGCTTCTGGGTCCACGCCAGGCCCGCCCCCAGATTCCCGCCGCCGGCGTACACCATGAACAGGTACTCCGGCCGCGTGATTCTGCCGATGAAGGCGTCCACCATGTGCGGCATTCCGTGCATATAGATGGGAGCAACGATGCCGATTACCGCCCCCGCCGGCACCGGATCCAGCGCGGGATCCTGCGCCATCACCTTCGGTATTGAACGCACCTCGCAGTCCGGCAGGCGCGCGGCGAGCCCCCGCGCCACCGCCAGACTATTCCCCGTTCCGCTGAAATGGTACACCACCGTTTTCATCATCGATCTCCTCCGGACGTCGCCCTGGCTGTTTCTCCGTGCAACACCGGAGGATCCGAGAATCGTCACCGGGTGACGCGGTCGCGCTACTGGTCCGTCCGGATCTCATCCTTCGCCAGCGCGATCTGCGCCGCGGTCAGCGCCCGGGGAAAGACCGCGAGGTCGTCGATCCGTCCGTGAAACTCCCGGTTGCTTTTGCCACCGCCAATGTTCAGGTTGCCGGAATCGATATCCAGCGACACGACGGCGGTGTTCTTCTCCTCGCCGTCCTGGTACAGGCGCAGCTCACCATCGGCGGCGTCGTAGACCATGGCAACGTGCACCCACGATCCCGGAAAGACGTTCTCGGTGGTTCGCGTTCCGTTGCTGCCGGAGTTTTCCACCCACGCCTCGAAGGAGCCGTCTTCCCAGGTCTCCGATCCAAGATTCCGGATCCGCATCGCGAACTCGACCGTGGAGGGACCGGAATCGTAGGCCGCGATCCGACGGTCCTTTTGGGTCTGGGATCCGTCGTCGCGAATCCACGCCAGAACCGTAACACTGTCACGGGAACTCAGGTCGAGGTCGGTCACCTGGACGAAGCTCGAGCCGTCGAACTCGATCGCCGAGGACGCGCCGCCGTGGCGATCCTCACCGTACGCGGCCGCCCCCTGACCGCCGCTGCCGTCGAGGACACCGACACTGGACACCGTTCCGGTCTCATCCGAGAGGTCCCCGTCGAACGACAGGTGCAGGAGCATGTCCCCGGTGTCCAACGTGGCTGCTGCGCTGTCGCCACCGCCACCGGAGCCGGAATCGTTTCCGGCCCCGTTGTCATCGCCGGTTCCCGCTCCCGCGTCCTCGCATCCCACCGTCAGTACCGTCAGTCCCACGACCGTCACGAGGACGGTCCATGCATGTGTTCGTTTCATACACCTGAAATACCAACGGATTACCTGATCATTCTTATCCTAAATTGCTTTTTGAACGCGGTGCGGCCCCTCGATCAGGTGGGCAGAAGCGTCGCCTTCTTCAGGGTGGTGGCGATGTCGATGATCGCGGCCTCGAACAGCTTTCCGACGGGGCAGGCGTTCAGTGTTTTGTCGAGGATCCGTTGAAGCTTCTCCTCGTTTTCGTCGCTGTCGATTGTGACCACGGCTGTACCGGCGGTGAACGTGGGCGCGCTGTCGGGCTTTTCCATCTCCAGCTCGACGATCATCTTGCGGTACGAGCACTTTGAGTTGCCCGCAACCACCGCCCAGATCGTCGAGATGCATCCGGCAAGGGCCATGGCGGCGAGCTCCAGGGCCGTCGCGCCGACGTCGTCGCCGGATTTGGCTTCCGGCAGGTCCAGTACCACCCCGTGGTGGCGACCATTGTCCACGACCGACTGGTAGCAGCCGGTCACATGTCGTGACGTGATTTTCATACGTCCTCCTCGCTATTGTCTCCGGTCGATGCCGGGCTTTCCCACCGTCCGCCGCCGGCGGCGGCGCGCAACTCCCGGAGCAACGGTTCCGCACCGGGCCATGAAAGCGAGTAGTAGATGTGCCGCCCCCTCCGTTCGCTGGAAACGATTCCGAGCGACCGCAGCAGCCGCAGCTGGTGCGAGATCGAGGACTGCGACACCTCCAGCGCCAGGGCCAGACAGCCCACACAGACGGGACCGTCGGCCAGTGCGGTCAGGACACGAATGCGCACGGCGTCGGCAAAACCGCCGGCCAGGAGCGCCATCTGCGCGCTGACCCCCTCATCCGGAACGGAGCGCCGGACTCGCTCGATATCGGGGCCGTCCTCGTGGGGGCCGTATGAGCCGTTCGAGTAATCTTCTAACATATGAACATATCTTCATATGAATTGTACGCCCGGAGGGTCCAGCGCGCAATCGGGTTCGATTCTGCGGAAAAAAAAGATTGACTTCCCCGCAGGAATTCGCATTATTGACTCATCCTGGTTGGCGATCAGAGGAGATCGTTGATTGAACGTACTGGATTGTCCCGACCTTCGGGATACTCGGGTCGACGAACCCGATGAACCGGAGGAGCCTCCCGGCGCAGCCGCCGAGGCCCACCCCCACCGGTCGGCGGCCTCCGCCGCCTTCGTTCACATTCCCACAGCGAATGCACGCACTCGTTGCCCCGGTGTCGCAGGGAGCGTCCGTCCGGAGGCCCGGCGTTTCATGCGCCGCTGGTTCCCGGGGACGTCCGTTGGCGCGTGGAATGACTGGCGCTGGCAGCTGCGGAACCGCATCGTTTCGCCGCGCCTTCTGGCGGAAATGCTTGCGCTTTCTCCGGAGGAGCGTGGAGCGCTGTTCGCGTGGAACGCGACCGACGCGTCGGGTGTGCCGAACCCCACTTCGCCGCTTCCGGTGGCGATCACGCCGTACTACGCCTCGCTGATCGACCCCGATGATCCGGAGGACCCGATCCGGCGATCGGTGGTGCCGGTGGCGGCGGAGCGCGACCTGTTCCCCGGCGAGGATCCGGACCCCCTGGCGGAGGAGCACGACATGGTCGTACCGGGTCTCGTGCACCGCTATCCGGACCGAGTGCTCTTCCTCACCACATACTCCTGTGCCGTGTACTGCCGCTACTGCACCCGCTCCCGGGTCGTTGGAAAGTCGCAGCCCCGGACGACGGCATCCGGCGTGAGTCCCGCCGGCCACGGTCACTGGGATGCCGCCATCGCGTACATCGCCGCTCACACCGAGGTCCGGGACGTACTGCTCTCCGGCGGCGATCCCCTCACCCTTCCCGACACGACCCTGGCGTCACTCCTTGAGCGCCTGCGGGCGATCCCGCACGTGGAAATACTCCGCATCGGCACCAAGGTACCGGTCGTTCTCCCGCAACGCATAACACCGGCACTGCTGGAGACGATCCGACGGTTCCATCCGGTGTGGATGAGTATCCACGTGACGCACCCCCGGGAAATCACCCCGGAAATGCGGGCTGCAACCGCACTCCTTGCCGACGCCGGCATCCCGATGGGAAGCCAGACGGTGCTGCTGCGGGGCATCAACGACGACGTCGAGACGATGACCCGGCTGAACCAGGCGCTACTCACCTGTCGTGTGCGACCCTACTACCTCTACCAGTGCGACCCGGTACCGGGGTCCGCTCATTTCCGGACGCCGGTGTCGCGGGGACTGGCGATCATCGAGGGCCTCCGGGGGCATACCTCCGGCTACGCGGTGCCTCACTTTGTCATCGACGCCCCCGGCGGCGGTGGAAAGATTCCGCTTCTGCCGCAGTATGTACGATCCTGGAACGACGATGGACTCGTTCTGCGGAACTACCGCGGTCAGACGTGCGTCTATCCCGACACGCCGGGACGCGCCGATACCGCTGACCGCCCCCGTCGGGCACGGCGGCTCCGATGACCGTCGGCATCACCTACGACCTCCGCGACGACTACCTGGCCCTCGGGTACGATGAGGAGGAGACGGCGGAGTTTGACCGCCCCGCCACAGTGGAGGCGATCGCCGGAGCCCTGACCGAGATCGGGCACCGTCCCGACCGGATCGGGAACGGTCGCCAACTGGTGGAGCGGCTGGCACGCGGAGACACGTGGGACCTGGTGTTCAACATCGCCGAGGGACTCCACGGTGTCGGCCGCGAAGCGCAGGTGCCGGCGATCCTCGACCTGTTTGGAATCCCCTACACGTTTTCCGATCCCCTCGTTCTCTCGCTGACCCTGAACAAGGCGATGACCAGTCAGGTGGTTCGGTCCTTCGGAATCCACACCGCGGATTTCGCCGTGGTCGCGACACCCGCTGGCATCGAGACGGTAAACATCCCGTTCCCGCTCTTCGTGAAGCCGGTCCGTGAGGGAACGGGGAAGGGGATCTCGCCGCGTTCGATCGTCCGCACCCCTGAGGAGCTGGCGACGCAGTGTCGGGAGATATTGAGTCGCTTCCGCCAGCCGGCGCTGGTGGAGCAGTTCCTCCCGGGACGCGAGTTTACCGTGGGGCTTGTGGGTACGGCCGACGCCGCCCGGGTTGTGGGGGTTCTGGAAATCCTGTTGGGCCCCTCGGCTGAGGGCTCGGTCTACTCCTACCGCAACAAAGAGGAGTGCGAGGAACGGGTCACCTACCGGATCGCGACGGACCGGGATGCGGAGGCGGCGGCGGAGCTGGCCCTGCGCGCCTGGCGAGGGCTGGGATGCCGCGACGCGGGTCGCGTGGACGTTCGCCTGGACGGGGCCGGCGTCGCGACCTTCATGGAGGTGAACCCCCTCGCCGGCCTCCACCCGGAGCACTCCGACCTGCCGATCATCTGCACCGGAGTGGGAATGTCGTATTGGGAACTCATCGGCGAGATCATTGCGTCGGCGACGGCGCGTCCAGCCAGCGCGGCCGATGCTTCAGAATCTCTGCGTATACCGGACAATCGGGGTCGTGGGCGCCCGGCAGAAACCCGATACTCATGAGAAACTCGTTGACGATCTCGCCGCCGGTGAAACGAAACGTCTTCCGGAACAGGCGGGCCCACTTGTCCCGCGTCCGGGGATAATGGTGATCGAGCCACGCGTCGAAGGAACCGTACTCTCGCTGAAGGCGCTGAATCGTCTTCGCGTTCTCGATCGCCGCGTTGACCTTGAGGCGGTTGCGCACAATCCCGGCGTCTGACAGGAGGCGCTCCCGATCCACGTCGTCGTATGCGGCGACCGTATCGATGTCGAATCCGTCGTACGCCGTGCGAAAGTTCTCTTCCTTCTTCAGGATCGTCTCCCAGCTCAGCCCCGCCTGGTTGATCTCCAGCACCAGGCGGCAGAAGAGTCCGTTGTCGCTGTCTACCGGAAACCCGTACGCCTCGTCGTGGTAACGGGCGTGGAGAGACCGGCGTGGCTCCGGCATCGCTTCAATCGCGGAACAGTAGGACATATCGTCGCCTCGTTCCCCGGGCTACCGGATGTCGTCGAAGAGCGCGGAGAAGTCCTCGTCGCCCCGGCCGTGTTCGCGGGCGGCGGCAAACAGCTGACCGGCAGCGGCGGTGGCGGGAAGCGCCACCCCGGCCTGGTACGCCGACAAGAGCGCCAGGTGCAGGTCCTTGGTCATGTGTTTCAGCGGGAACGCCGGCTCGTACTGCCCGGCGGTAAAGTTGTCGCGTTTGCCGGCCAGGTAGGGCGCCGTCACGGCACCGCCGATGAGCCCGTTCAGAAGCGCCTCGCGCTCGATCCCGAGCGACTCGCCCAGCTTGGTGGCCTCGGAGAACGCAACCATGCTCTGCGCGAGCATCGTATTGATCACCATCTTCATGGCCGTACCCTGACCGTTGCCGCCCACGTGGACCGTTTTCCGCCCCATACGGTCCAGCAGGGGCTGCACACGACGGAGCGCATCGGTGTCTCCGCCGGCCAGGATCAGGAGTTCACCCTTCTCTGCCGGCACCAGCGTTCCGGCGACGGGGGCGTCTATACACCTCACGCCACGCTCAGTTGCAGCGGCCGCCATACGACGGGAGAACTCCGGATGGACCGTACTGCAGTCGACCCAGGTCGCGCCCCCGGGAAGGGCGTCCAGGAAGCCATCGGTGCCAAGCGCCGCCGCCTGCACCGCATCGGGATCGCTCAGCATGGAAAACAGCACCTCCACCCGGGAGGCCACATCCGCCGGGCTCTCGCAGACCGTTGCCCCCTGCGCCTCCAGACCGGCGGTCTTCGACCGCGTGCGGTTGTATACAAAGAGCTCGTGCTCCGGCGACACCAGGTGTGCCGCCATCCGCGAACCCATGAGTCCCGTTCCAACGAATCCAATGCGCATGATCTGTCACTCCTTGCCTCCATAGGTACCAACGATCGCGGGGAACGGCAAGGCGCGGCGAGACGCGTCAGGCGGAATCCGTGGCCCCACCGCACACTTGACACGCGATAACATATGCAATCAAATGCATATGTTATGCACACCGTCCTCGCCGCGTTCAACGCGGTCGCCGATGAGACTCGATTGCGGATTCTGCGCATCCTGCTCCGGGCGGGTACGCCGCTGTGCGTGGCGGAGCTCGTGGATATCGTGCGAAAGCCGCAGTACGCGGTGTCGCGGGCGCTGTCGCAGCTGGTCGAGGCGGGCCTGGTGACCGAGGAGAGACGGGGCAAGCTTCGCTTCAACGCCCCGCGGGCGAGCGACACGACCGAGCACCTGTTTCCCCTGGTGGAGTCGGTGGACGGCGCTACGGAGCCCTTCGCGGTGGACGACGATCGACTGCGGTGGCGACTTGATTTGCGACGCGGAAACGAGTGCACCGTGACCTACACGGCCGGTTACGCCCCCGATGGCTACAAGACGAGGAGGAATCGCTTGGCGAAGGACGAGAAACGGAAGGTCCTGTTCATCTGCGTGCACAACACCGCCCGCAGCCAGATGGCGGAGGCCTATCTGCGCCACTTCGCCGGCGACCTCTTCGAAGTGGAAAGCGCGGGGCTCACTCCGGGAACGCTCAACCCGTACGTGGTGCGGGTCATGCAGGAGGAGGGATTCGACATCTCCGACAACATGCCGCAGAGCGTGTTCGACCTCTACCGGGCCGGGAGGACCTACACCACTGTGGTGACCGTCTGCAGCCGCGAGGCGGAGGAGGGCTGTCCCGTGTTCCCGGGACCGGTCCGGCGCCTCAACTGGCCGTTTCCGGACCCCGGGCAGTTTACCGGAAGCGACGAGGAGATCCTTGCGCAGACCCGCGAGGTTCGCGACCGGATTCGTGAGACCGTGAAACGGTTTGCAGAGCGATACCGAAAGGAGCACCAGCGATGAGTGAGAAGACCCGTGTTCTGGCGATCTGTATCCACAACAGCGCCAGGAGCCAGATGACCGAGGAGTACCTGCGCGCGGAGTGCGGCAACGAGGTCGAGGTGATGAGCGCCGGGATCGAGCCGGGTACCCTGAATCCGGTGGTGGTGGAACTGCTGAAGGAGGATGGGATCGACATCACCGGCAAGCAGACCCGCAGTGCCTTTGATCTGCACGACCAGGGCTACCGCTTCGACTATGTGATTGCGGTGTGCGATCCCGAGGCGGCGGAACGCTGTCCGATCTTCCCGGCGGAGAAAAAGCGGCTCCACTGGCCTTTTCCGGATCCGTCGAAGGCGACCGGGACGCTCGAGGAGAAACTGGCGTACATTCGTCCGATCCGTGACCAGATTCGGACGCAGGTTGCGCAGTTCTGCCGCGATCTGCGCGCCGGTACGCTGTAGAGCAGAACCCGAGAACGGTGCACGCGCCCGGCAGCGCCGGCTGACGCCTGCCGGCGCGCTACACCGCCTTGAGACGGTACCCCACCCCGCGGACGGTCTCGATGAACTTCCCGTGCTCGCCGAGTTTCTTTCGCAGTCCCAGAATCTGCACGTCAACCGACCGTTCCGTGACCGGGTAGTCCTTGCCCCTCACGGCATCGATGATCTTGTTGCGAGAGAACACCCACCCGGGGTTGTACATCAGGAACTCGAGGATCGAGAACTCCGTCGCGGACAGCGTCACCTCGCGATCGTCGCAGTGTACCTCGTAGCGCGTGAGATCCATGGTGATTCCGTGGGCGTTCAGCTTTTCCACCCCCGCGGGCTGGTCGGGATCGCGCTTCTTCCGGATCGCCGCCCGAACCCGGGCGATAAGCACCTTCGGGCTGAACGGCTTGGTGACGTAATCATCGGCGCCGATCTCCAACCCCGCCACGATGTCGGCGTCCTCCGACTTTGCGGTGAGCATCACCACGGGAATGCCGCGAGTTGCACTGTCCGACTTGAGCCGGCGGCATACCTCGGTTCCGTCGATGCCCGGAAGCATGAGATCGAGGATGATCGCGTCCGGCCGCAGATCGGTCGCCGCCGCAAGGGCGTCCTCGCCGGTACCCACCGCCTGTACGGCGAACCCGTCCTTTTTCAGGTTGTAGCGGATCAGCTCCTGAATATCGACCTCGTCATCAACGACAAGGATTACGTCCCGACTCATGTGCACCCCATCCGTTACAGTTTGTTGAGTTCCTGGTGATAGCCGGACTTGGCGTACACGATCCACTCGCACATGTTGGCCACGTGGTCGCCGAGTCGCTCCAGGAAACGGTTGAGAAAGATCAGCGCGGTCCCCTCTTCGGTCCGATCGGGGTTGTCCTTGATGATCCCGATGAGCGTCTGGTACATCGCCCGGTGCATCTCATCGATCTGGTCATCGCGGCGGGCAACGTTCCGCGCGCTCTCCGGATCGTGGTTTACGTAGGCGGTGATCGAATCGTGCACCATTCCGATTCCCATCTCCGTCATTTCGCGAAACCGCGGCAGGGTCCCGCGAAAGGCGGCGTCGGTGAGTTCGTCCATGACCCGCACCAGATGGCGGGCATGATCGCCGATGCGCTCGAGGTCCGAGGCGATCTTCATCGCCACCAGTATCTCCCGAAGGTCCGTGGCCACGGGCTGTTCGGTGGCGATCATCTCGGTACAGCGACGGTCGATCTCGAACTGCAGCGCGTCGATCTTGTCGTCTTCGCGCTTGACCGTCTCCGCCAGATCCCGGTCGTCGTTGGTAACCGCCGTGAGCGCCTTTTGCAGCGCCTCCTCCACCAGGGTTCCCATGCGGAGGACGGCCTGATACATCTCGTGAAGCTGTTCCTGAAAATGGTGTCGTACGTCCATAGTCTGTTCCTTCGTCGGAAGCCTCAACCGAAGCGGCCGGAAATGTACGCCTCGGTTCGCTCTTCTTTGGGATTGAAGAAGATATCCTTGGTGAGCCCCGACTCGATGATAACACCCTGGTAGAAAAACGCGGTCTGGTCGGAGACGCGCCCCGCCTGCTGCATGTTGTGGGTCACGATCACGATCGTGTAGTTGTTCTTGAGCTCCGAGACGAGATCCTCGATCTTGGAGGTCGAAATCGGATCCAGCGCGCTGGTCGGTTCGTCCATGAGGATGACGTCCGGTTCGACGGCGATCGCCCGGGCGATACACAGCCGCTGCTGCTGCCCTCCGGACAGCCCCAGCGCCGGCTTGTGCAGGCGATCCTTGGCCTCATCCCAGAGCGCCGCCTGTTTCAGGCTCTGCTCCACGATCTCGTTCAGCCGGCTCTTGTTCTTCATGCCGTGGATGCGGGGACCGTAGGCCACGTTGTCGTAGATCGACATCGGGAACGGGTTGGGTTTCTGGAATACCATACCGATGCGCTTGCGCAGTTCGATCACGTCGAAATCGCGGTAGATGTCCTGACCGTTGTAGGTGACCTGACCGGTAATCGTGACGCCATCGATGACGTCGTTCATGCGGTTGAGAACGCGGAGAAAGGTCGATTTTCCGCAGCCCGACGGCCCGATCAGCGCCGTGGCCTCCCGGGAGTTGATGTCCAGGCTCACGGACTCCAGCGCCTGAAAGTCGCCGTAGAACAGATCGAGGTTCTCAACGCGGATCTTGGTTTCGGTTGCCGTGTTGTCGCTCATGCGTGTGCTCCTGATGCTCCTATTGTCCGGCCATACGGTTGAGACGGCCGATGAGTCTGGTGGTGGTGTAATTGACGAGGAAGACGATGACCACGAGGATCGTCGCCGCCGCGAACGCGTTGGGCAGGGAGACGTTCTCCCTGATCAGCATGTAGAGATGCACCGACAGAACCCGCATCGGCGAGTTGATGCTGTGGAGCAGCGCCAGGTTACTGCCGAGGGTGTAGAGGATCGCCGCCGTTTCGCCCACCGCGCGTCCGATGCCCAGAATGACGCCGGTGAGGATACCCGGGGACGCCGCCGGCAGTACGACCCGGAAGATCGTCTGCAGCTTGGTTGCGCCGAGGGCCAGGGATCCATCGCGGATGTCGCGGGGGACCGACTTGAGCGCCTCCTCGCTGGTGCGGATCACCGTGGGCAGGATCATGAGCGTCAGGGTGAGCGTTCCGGAAATGAGCCCTGTCTTGAATCCGAGGAACTGGGCAAAGAACACCATCCCGAAGAGCCCGAAGATGATCGACGGAATACCCGCGAGCGTGTCGGTTCCGAGGCGAAGCAGGTACACCAGCCTGCCCTGCTTCGAATACTCGATGAGGTAGATCGCCGCGGCGACACCGATCGGCGTGGCGATGACGATCACGAACAGCACCATCGCGAGCGTGTTGATGATGATGTAGCTCAGGCCCCCGACGGCGCCGGCCCGACTCGGGGCGTGAAACAGGAGCTGCGGTCGCAGGTTGAGCCAGTGGGTGATCCGCTCGACCTGCAGGATCGGGAGGTCGCGGTCCATCGCCTCCTTGGTTCGTATGATGCCGATCGCGCCCGGGGTTTCCATGACCGTGTTGATGTACTCGTCCAGCCCGTCGGCGGTGACGGCGTTTTCCCGGATCGGCGCGTCGGAGGCGTCGTCGTAGACATCGTCAAAATACGCCCACAGCGCGTCGGGGTTCGCCGGCACCACCGGCACCGCCGGAAGCGGGTCGTAGACGCCGGGGATGTTGTTCTGCAGATCCTGTTCCTGCACCACGATCCCGGGACCGCCGACGTCACTCCACGCCGGCGCCGCCCCGGAGATGAGATCCGCAACCTGCCCCAGCTTGAGGTGGTCCAATCGGCGGCCGCCCTGCAGCTGAAGGATCTCCGGATTCACGATGACGGTACTCTGCAGGAGGCCGATCACTTTCCCGTGCCGCAGCCCCTCCGCCATCTCCGACGGAACGAGGGCGATCGTGCCGTCGTTTTCCGCCAGGATCGACTGAATCTCCTCCGCCGACCCGGCGTAGGTCACGTCGTCACCGTAGAAATCGAAGGTGCGCCCCTCCGACAGCACAAACGCCTCCGCCTTGGCGGCGAACCCATCTCCGTCGTAGACGACCGCCGTGGTCTGCCGGTTCTGGGTTGTGAGGTACCCGAGGAACGGCAGGCGACCGGTGTAGATCTCCTCGAGTTTGGGGAATGTGATATCCCGGATACGCATGGAGCGTTCCACCACGATGGACATCGTCGTGCCGTCTTCGGCGATCGGAACGCGCTCTTCCACGTAGGGTGTCACGGGGAAATCCTGCACCTTCCGGGTGTAGAAGCCGTTGAAGAGGATATAACCCACGATGAGCACCAGCGTGAGGATCGTGACCCCCGCCGCGGCCCAGATGACGCCCTTGGCGATCGCCTGCTGCCGGCGAACGCGAATCGTGTGCGGCGCCAGATACGCCCGGGCGGCAGCCTTGCTTGAAACCTGAGAGTGTGTCGACATCGTTACTGCACCTTGATGGAGGACCTGCGGGTGATGATCTGCGTGACCAGGTTGAGAATCAGGATAAACGCAAACAGGACGATCGCCGTGGTGAAGAGCGCCACGCGGTGGTCATCGGCGGCGTAGCCCATGTCGTTGACGACCGCCATGGTGAGCGTTCGCACCCGGGAGCGGAACCCTTCGGTGGGGATCGTCGGCTGGTTGCCCGCCACCATGAGCACCGCCATCGTCTCGCCGATCGCCCGCCCCATGCCGAGGATGACGCCGGTGATGATCCCGGAGCGTGCCGCCGGGATGAGCACGCGAATGATCGTCTGCCAGTGCGTGGACCCAATGGCGAAGGAGCCGTCGGCGAACTCGCGAGGCACGGAGCGGATCGACACCTCGGTGATGTTGATGATCGTCGGCAGCGTCATCACCGCAAGGATCACGGAGGCGGAGAAGGCGTTGTAGTTCACGATCGGGTCGTCGAAGTTCTGCAGGAAAAACCCGATCATCATGACGCCGAAGAAGCCGTAGACCACCGATGGAATCCCGGCAAGGATCTCGGTCGCGCTGCGGAGGATCTTCTGCGCCCGCCCGCGGGCGATCTCGGCGATAAACACGCCCACGGCGATCCCGATCGGAACCGCCAGCACCAGGGCTCCGGCGGTGACAAACAGCGATCCCACGATAAACGGCATGATTCCGTACTTGGGAGGGGTGTCCGTGGGAAACCACTCCGTACCGAAGAAGAACTCGAAGAAGGTCGGCGGCGGGTAGTCCGTGGCCGAGTGAAAGAAGAGCGGGAGTCCTTCGATCAGAATAAAGAGCGTGATGAAGATGACGCTGAGGATCGAGGCCAGGGCGCTCACGAAGAACAGGGTCTCGACCGTGCGTTCAAACTGCTTCCGAAATTTCAATGCTACTCTCCGTGTGTTCCGAACGTCGTGGCACCGTACGTGGCGGGCGTGCAAACTATGTTAGAGGCGTGTTAGAAAACGGTTAAAACCAAACGCAAAAAAAAGTGGCCGCCCCGGGAGGCGGCCACCGATGTTCAGATCCGACTCGCGGTGCTCAGTTCACCGGGAGATAGCCGGCCTCGGCCACGATTTCCTGACCGCGGTCGCTGAGCAGAAAGTCGATGAAGACCTTCGCGTCGCCCTCGGGCTCGCCGACCGTCGCGACGTTCAGCGGGCGGCTGATCGGATAGGACCCGTCGATCACGTTCTCGATGTCGTCCTTTACGCCGTTGATCGAGAGACTGCGGCCGCCGGCCTCGCGAAGGCGGGGCAGGACGTTGAGGGACGCATAGCCGATCGCGTACGGGGTCTGCGCAACCATGGTAGCCATGTTTCCGTTGGACTCGGTGACCAGAGCATTCAGCGTGAACTCGGCCTCGTCGCCGTAGACCGCCTCCAGCACCAGCTCGAGGAACGCGCCGCGGGTACCACTGGCCTCGTCACGGTTGACAACCACGATCTCCTGGTCCGGTCCACCGAACTCGCTCCAGTTGGTGACCTCGCCGGTGAAGATCGACGCGACCTGCTCGATCGTCATGTCGTCGACGGGCACGTCGCCGTTCACGATCACGGCGAGTCCATCGGTGGCGATCTGCGTCGGAACCGCACCACCCTCGAGCTCGCTGTCCTTGAGCTTCCGGCTGGCCGCGCCCAGGTCGTAGGTCCCGTCGAGGAGACCACGGATACCGGCGGACGAACCGGGGGCGTCGTAGCTCAGTTCGGCGTTGGAATCGACTTCACTGCGGTAGATTTCCATGGCGCTGGTGATGATCGGCTCAACGGTGGTGGATCCACCCATGGACAGACGGATAGACTGCTGACCGCCGTCGCCCATATCTCCACCGGCCTCCTGCTGTCCACCGGCGAACACGAGGCCCGCCACCATCAAAAGACTCAGCAACACAATTGCCTTTTTCATCGTTTTCCTCCTTACGGGAAACCAGAAAGTGTTCGTAAACGTTGGCGCCAGTTAATTCCTGCGCTGTGAGTCTTTTGTGAGGGAACTGTTAGATTCTCATGAGGAGCCGAACGCGAGGCGCCGCCAGAGCCGTTCCATCGGGCCCTGCCCGAATCGCCGGGACCACCACCGCGCCCCCACCGTCTGCAGCATCACGACTCCCAGGACGATAATCCACAGTTGCAGGCGCCCCAGGGCGCCCCACAGCTGCGGCGCCACCGCGATGAAGTACCCGACCAGAAGGACGCTCTGACTGAGATACACGGTGAAGGCCATGCGACCGGTGGTCTGCAGGCGTGTCCGCAGGTGGGGAGCACGCTCACTGTCCGCCCACCGCACCAGTCCGGCGGCGTACCCGAGGGCCATGAGAAAACCTGGAATCATCATGATGCTCATGGTGGCGGCGGCGGCGCTGCTGTCGAGTCCCACCCGGAAGCGGAACCACAGAACGCCCGCGGCGGCGACCGCCCCACCCGCCGACCACGGCAGCACCCGGCGCCACGCCTCGCGATCGGTGAAGAAGCCGCGACGGTACAACGCGATGCCGAACGCCATGAGCCCGGCTGTGTGCCAGAAGAGGGTCAGGGGAATTGCAGCGAGGAGCTCGGCGTATGCCGTGGCGTTGGCGGTCGCGCGCCCCGTCCCCGTCCACGTTGCCCGGAGCGATGCGAGATCGACGGAGCTGTAGGGAAGGGTCGGCACCTCCATCAGATTGTCTCCGGTCGCCAGCGATGCGGCGATGGCGGCGCCCAGGGCGAGCTGCCCGACGAGCACGAACGCGACCCCGACCCGCACCAGTCGCCGCACGGGCCAGTCGACCCAGTGCAGCACCACGAAACCGGTCACGGCGTACAGCGCCAGCACGTCTCCGGACCAAATGAGAAACCCGTGGGCCAGGCCGAACAGCAGCAGCCAGCCCAGCCGACGCCGGAGCATCGGCCGCGGGTTCACCCCGAGCCGCACGAACCGATCGGCCTGAATGGCCAGTCCCACGCCGAACAGGATGCTGAACAGGGAAATGAAGCGACTCTCCACCAGCAGGCTCTGGACCACGTAGACGGCATAGTCCGCGACACCGGCGCCCTCGTACCAGCCGGGAACGGAATAGGCGACCTCCGGGGCCGCCATGCTCATGATGTTCATGAACGGTATTCCCAGGATCGCCACACCGCGGATCAGGTCGAGACTGCCGATGCGCTCCGACACTTCCATAGGGAGCAAAGGTAGCGCCTGCCGGGTCCGTCGGCTACTGCGGTACCGCTGGCTACTGCGGTACCGCCGGTGTCAACGCGCCGAATGCGAGCCCCGCCAGAGTGGACAGGACCACCACAAGCGCCACGTACGTCACGGTTTTCCGCACACCGAGTTCCCCGCCGATCACCAGCAGAGACGGCAGCGAGAGCGACGGGCCGGCGAGCAGCAGTGCGAGCGCCGGACCGGAGTTCATGCCCGCCCCGAGAAGCCCCTGCATGATCGGCACCTCCGTGAGGGTGGCGAAGTACATGAGCGCCCCGGCGACCGAGGCGAACAGGTTGCTCGCCAGGGAGTTAGTGCCGACGGCGGCAACGATCCAGCGCTCGGGGATC
The DNA here is from genome assembly GCA_913030605.1 of uncultured Spirochaeta sp. Lineage (GTDB taxonomy): Bacteria > Spirochaetota > Spirochaetia > DSM-27196 > Alkalispirochaetaceae > Alkalispirochaeta. The sequence continues at coordinate 35,181 of CAJWEZ010000006.1, read as the reverse complement.
AGCGCCGCGTGTCCCGGTCGTCCGAGAAGAAATCCCGCAACGAGGACGCCGGCGAACAGGAGCGGCAACGTCTGCACCGCCAGGTCACGGCTTGCGGCGCTCCAGTCACGAATGTCGGAGCGCGAGAACCACCGCACCAGGGCCACTGCGAGCACGATTGCCAGCGCCGCCACGATCGCATACTTCCATCGGTAGAGCGCGTCCCACCAGGCGACGGCGCCACCGCTGGGCGCCCAGTTCAAAAACACCAGAATCGCCACCATCACCCCCAGGAACGTCGACATCTGCCGCATGCCACGCTGTCCCGAGGTGTCCACCGCCTGGAACATCGCCCGGTTGGTGACACGGTTTCGATCCTCGTTGCGAAAGAGCAGGTGCATCAGGCCGCCGATGAGCGCGGCGAACACGATCGCCCCTACGGCGCGGGCGATCCCGAAGCGCGGGCCAAGCACGCGGGCGGTGAGGATGATCGCCAGGATGTTGATCGCCGGTCCGGAGTACAGAAAGCTCACCGCCGGACCCAGGCCGGCACCCTTGCGGTAGATGCCCTTGAAGAGTGGAAGAACCGTGCACGAGCACACCGCCAGAATCGTCCCGGAGACGGAGGCGACGCTGTAGGCGACGAGTGGCGGCGCGTCGGGGCCAAGATACGCGATCACCGACTGCTGATTGAGGAACACGGTGATGGCGCCGGCGATGAAGAACGCGGGGACCAGACACAGCAGCACGTGCTGCCGCGCGTACTCGCCGAGCATCAGGACCGACTCGTTGACTGCCGAGGAGACCCTCGCCGCCTCCCAGGGAACAAAGGCGGCCGCGGCGAACACGGCGACCATCGCCACCAGAACGCGGTTCTGCCGGGTGTCCCAGAACCGTCTGAGAACCGCGGCGACGCCGTGCCGCGTGTCGCCGAGATCGGGGGCTGTACCTGTCGTCGCCACTGCGGGCCCAGCGGTTGTGGATCGCGAGGTACTCATGAGCTACACGTTCGCCGGCCGGAGGAGCTCGGTGATCTCCTCCACCGACGCCACCGTTCCCGAGCTGCGCACCTCACCGTCGACCGCCAGCGCCGGGGTGCGGAGCACGCCCATCTCCAGAATCCGGTCGGAGTCGGTGACCTCCTCGAAATCCGCCTCGATGCCGAGCGCCGCCGCCGCCGCCCGGGCGTGTTCTTCCAGTTTTCTGCAGTTGGGGCATCCGCCACCAAGAATCTGAATCGTCATGAGAGGTTCCTTTCGAAGTAGTATATTTGGCAATTCAACCAAATAGGCACGTCGTGTCAACCGGACTTTTGACCTGCCGGCGCATTATTGGCTATATTTGCAACTATTCATGATGACCGAACAGGATCAGTTGAGAGCAGAGACCCGGGCTGCCGTTCTCAAGGCGCTTGCCCACCCCACTCGCATTTTCATCGTTGAAGTGATCGACCGTGAAGGGCCCCAGTCGGTACAGAAACTCGCCGCCATGGTCGACGCCGACACCTCCACCGTGTCGCGACACCTCTCGGTCCTGAAGAACGCGGGCATCCTCCGGGACCGCAAGGACGGCACGACGGTGTTCTATTCGCTCTCCTGTGGCTGCATCGGCGGTTTCATGGACGGGCTGGAGGGGCTGCTTCGTGCTCGGCGCATGCGGGACCAGGAAGCCTGGGCCGCAACACTGCCCGGGGAATAGCCACCGACGAGACGCCCGGCGGTGCCCGCGGCCGGTGTATACTGACCGCGTGAACCCATCCCACACAGAGTACGTCCAGCGGATCAACCGCACCATGGACTATATCGACCGTCACCTGCACGAGCCGCTTCCCCTGGAAACGCTCGCCGGAGTTGCGGCGTTTTCGAAGTACCACTTTCACCGCATCTTCTACGCCCACGTGGGCGAAACACCGGGGCAGTACGTGCAGCGTCTGCGGGTAGAAAAAGCGGCCGTGCTTGTGGCTGCCCACCGAGACCGCAGTATCACCGACATCGCCTACTCCGTCGGGTTTCGGGACGTGGCGGCGTTCTCGCGCGCGTTCCGTCTTGCCCACGGCGTGTCCCCCAGCGCCTACCGGACCCGTCGTCGCAATCTCAGCACAACGGATCGCAAGAACGGCACAGCGACGCACACGGGGGCCGACTACACTGCCGGTATGAGCACATCACCCATGAAACCGATGCCGGCCTCGTCGGTCGCCATCGTGGACAAACCCGAGATGACCGTGGCCTACGTGCGCCATACGGGACCCTACTTCGGCGACGAACTGCTGTTCCAGCGGCTGTTCTCCACCCTCTACACGTGGGCACAGCCGCGGGATCTCATCCGCCGCGGGGAGACCGAGGAGATCGTGGTATATCACGATGACCCTGACTCCGTTGCGCCTGAGAAGCTCCGGATCAGCTGCGGTATTTTTGTTCCCGCCGAAACCGAGGTGAGCGGCGAGATCGGGAAAATGACGATTCCGGCGGGTCGGTACGCCGATGCGCGGTTCGAGGTGGACGCCACCCAGTTCGGCGCGGCCTGGCAGTGGGTCTACGGCGTCTGGCTCCCCGAAAGCGGCTATCAGCCTGATGACCGGCTGTGCTACGAACGCTACCTCGACTCCGAACCGGACGCGACCATCGACGGCACCACCGGCCGCCGGTTCGTGGTCGACATCTGCGTGCCGATCACGCCTCTGTAGGACGCGGGCCTGGTATGTCACTCCCTGCGCTCGTCACCCCCGGGCAGGTCACCTCCCAGGTCGACGCCTGCGGCACGGAGTGCGGGGAGGATGTCCGTCAGTGACAGGACCTCCAGCGGAGTCACGACGCTCCGACCCCGATCACTGCCCGGTACCGTTCCGCGCAGAAGCATCTCTGCGGCCAGCGCCGGGAGAACCGCGGTTGCGCGTTCGGTATCGTCGCTGCGAATCCAGCCGTCGCGGGTTTCGTGGCGGCCCCGGATCCGCACCTGCACAACGGCCCCCTGCGGGCCGCCTTCGCCGTCCCGCGCACCGGATCCAGCGTCCGCGGCGGTCGGTGTCGGGTCCGACGTCGTGGTCGATGCCGAGGCGTGCGCGATCCTCTGCAGCAGACGGCGACTCCACGCCATGAGGTCCGGCCGCAGCAGCCGAACGACGGCGGCGTGATACCAACGGGGAACGGTCTGCCCGTGGGCGGAGATCCCGGAGCGAGCGTCCCGGAGGTCGTAGCGCCCGGCGAGCACCGGCACCTCGAGTTGCGGCCACACCATCACGGACTGCGCGCCGAACGGCGCCGGCATCATCCGCGTCACCGTCGTCCCGGGAACAACGCGCCGCCACCGACCGCCCCGCATCTCCCGAAGGGGGTGCGCCATCTCCAGAATGCCGGTCAGCGTCTGGGCGGTGCCCCCGCCGGCGGGATTCGCACCCATCGCGAGCCATACCTCGACCGACCGCGGGCGTTCCACCTGCCGGAGCAAATGATCGGCCGCCAGACCGGAGACGCCGGGGTACAGCCCCCAGCCGGTGCCGACAACGGATGTGCGTCCCGCCGGTCGCCCATGGCCGGACGCCGCCAGTCTCCGGCGATGCTCGTCCTCCGACGCGATATCCAGGTAGTGGACGCCGGCACTCCGTGCCTGGTCGGCGATCCGGCGTCCATACAGGAGATAGGGCCCCACGGCGTTCACCACCACGCGGCACCGGGCCAGACCCGCCGCCACGTCCTCCGGTCGTGCCGCATCGATCGCCATCGCGGACACCGACGGTTCAGGTCCGCGGCCCCGGGAATGGACCGCACCGGCGACCGCCTCCCTGAGTGGCCCAATACGACGCCCCGCCGCAACCACCGACAACCCCCGCGCCAGCAGCGCGTCCAGGATCGCCCGTCCCGCCAGACCGTAGGACCCGAGGAGCAGGACGTCAGCCGGCATAGCACCCCCTCACGACCGCGTTTCCTTCATGCCGAGCAGGCGCAACCCGTTGGCGACGACGACGAGGGTGCTCCCTTCGTGGACAACGATCGCGGGACCGATTGACGCCACACCGGTGATTGCGGCGACAAGGAGCAGTCCCATCACGCCGAGTGAGATCACCAGGTTCTGGACGATCGTCCGTCGTGCACGGCGGCTGAGCTCCACGGCAAAGCCCAGTTTCCCCAGCTCGTCCGCCATGAGGGCGACGTCGGCGCTCTCGAGCGCCACGTCCGTTCCCCCGGCGCCCATGGCGATGCCCACGGTGGCGCGGGCCAGGGCGGGGGCGTCGTTCACCCCGTCACCGACCATCGCGACCGCACCGTGCCGTTCCGCGAGGTCTTCCACCGCCGCGACCTTGTCTTCGGGAAGCTGTTCCGGACGGCATTCGTCGATTCCGACTCCGGCGGCGATCGCCTCCGCGGTGGCGCGGGTGTCACCGGTCACCAGAACGGTCCTGGAAATGCCAAGCCGCTTGAGCCGCGCGATCGCCGGGGCGGCATCGGTACGCGCCTCATCCCGCAGCGCGATCACGCCGAGATACTCACCATCGCGTTCCACCAGCATGCACGTCTTCCCGTCCGCCTGCAGGTGGTCCACGGGACTGTCCTCCGGTGGCGTGACCATGCGCCGGTTGCCGACACGAACAGCTCGCCCGTCAACCGAGCCACTGATACCACTGCCTCCAACGGTCCGGACGTCCTCCGCAGGAGTCAACGCAAGCCCCGCGCGGCGCACCTCGGCGATGACCGCCTCCGCCAGCGGGTGACTGCTCCCGGCCTCCACCGCGGCGGCGACCTGCAGCAGCGCCTCGCGAGACTCCCCGCCCCCCGGCAGTACATCGGTCACCGTGAACTGCCCCGCGGTGATCGTTCCGGTCTTGTCGAAGGCGACGACACCAAGCGATCCCAGATTCTCCAGGTGTACGCCCCCCTTCATGAGGATGCCGGCGCGGGCGGCACGGGCGATACCGGACAGGACCGCCGCCGGCGTGGCGATCGCCAGCGCGCAGGGAGAGGTGGCAACCAGCACGGTCATGGCGCGGAGAAACGCGTCACGGAAGGGAAGGAGTCCCACCAGCGGCGGAATCGCGATCAGTGCCACCACCGCCACGAGCACGATCGGGACGAACACGCGGGTAAAGCGTTCGGTGAACCGCTGCGACGGAGCGCGCTGCGATTCCGCCTCCGAGACCATCTGAATGACGCGCGCCAGGGTGGAATCCTCGGCGCGGCGCGTAACCGAGACGTGGAGCGTGCTGTTCCCGTTCACCGTTCCTGCGAATACGGTATCTCCCGGTTCCTTGTCCACGGGAACGCTTTCTCCCGTGACCGGCGCCTGGTCAACCGCTCCGCTTCCGCGGACGATCTCGCCGTCCGCCGGGAGACGTTCACCGGCACGAACGACAACCGTTGTACCGATGGAAAGATCCTCAACGGAGACCTCGCGTTCCTGGCCCTCGTCCACGACCCGCGCCGTGGAGGGCGTCAGTTCGCCGAGGTCGGAAATCGCCTTTCGCGCGTGGTCCATCGCCATGTGCTCCAGCGCGTGCCCCAGACTGAAGAGAAAGAGCAGCAGCGCCCCCTCGGCGACGGCCCCGAGCGTCACCGCCCCGGCGGCGGCCACAACCATCAGGAGGTCAATGTCGAAGTGAAGGTGCAGTGCCGCGCCGATACCGTGGCGGGCGGCGTCGTAGCCGCCACTCAGGAGTGCTCCGGCGTAGAGAACGAGCGGGATCGCCGACGGGACCGTCGGAACCTGCGCGAGCAGCACGCCGACGGCGAGGAGCACGCCGGAGGAGATCGCCCGCGCCAGCTCCGGCTGGTCCGCGATGCGACCGGCCCATCCGGTGCGCGTTTCGGTGTTCGTATGTGTGGTGTGTCCCATGTTCCGGAGGCTACGGCTTCAAGTCGACTTGAAGGTCAAGCCTGAGATCCGCCCGCCCCCCGGAAATCGCGCTCCTATGCCGTCACAAGCCCAAGACTCAGCGTCAGAATGGCCAGATAGCCCAGGTGCAGCCGGTTGGTCCACGGAATGCTGCCCGGCGCCAGCCCCACCACGCAGGTTCGTGCCTTTACCGCCATCGGGAACAGCAGCAGCACCGCGAGCGTCGGCCACGGGTACACGCCCCCGAAAACGTATGCGAGGATGAGCACGAAACTGCCGAACACCAGGACGTCGTAGAGCCGGATGCTCGCCGTGCGTCCGATACGCGTGCTCAGCGTGCCCATCGTCAGGCGACGGTCACGGCGGTAGTCGCGCATCTCGTTGCTGATCATGAGCGCCGGAACCAGCAGCGCGATGGGAAGCCCCACGAGAACCGGGTACCACGACAGGGTGCCGGCAAAGGGATACCACGCCCCGAGGCTCATGAGCGGCCCCATAAGGATGAAGGAGAGCACCACGCCGAGACCCTTCGTTTTGTATACGAACGGTTCGCCGGTGTAGGCGTACGATCCAACGAGTCCCACAAGACCGATCACGCACATGATCCAGTCCGTCCGCCATACCAGGTAGAGGCCGATGAGACCCGCGAGTCCCAGCGCCGCCAGCCCGGAGAGGAACACGACGACATCAAATACCGTCCGGTCGCGGCCGAGAAAGCGGATCCGCGTCACACTGGGATCGACGTACTTGAACGAGCCCTCGAAGTAATCGTTGATCAGGTTGGCGCCGGCCTGCGCCGCCAGCCCCGCCACGGTCACCAGCCCCACCAGAAGCCAGAAGTCACCGGTTGTCGGGTCCGCGAGCCCGGCGCGAACCGCAGCCAGTATGCCCAGGTTGGTGGCCCCCAGCGCCAAGGTGAGAGAAAGGACGCGCAGCGCAACGATGTACTGGCGAATCCAGGCACCGAGTGTGGCGATCGAGATGTCGGATTTCATGGACCCCATTCTGCAGGTTTTCCCGCAAACGTCCATGGTGTCGCGGGGCCGGTCCGTGGTATCGTGCGGCGAAACCATACACCACAGGAGTATCTCCATGCCCCAGACGTTCCGTGCCCGAATCGGCATCCTTGCAATCGTGGCTGCAATCGCGGTCCTTGCCGGGTGTGGAGCCGACCGTACCGCCGATACCGGCTCCAACGCAGCCGACGGTACCACCACGTCGGATCGGCGAATGGCACCGCTGACCGTCGGCCTCATGCCCGCGGTGGACACCGCTCCAATGTTCGTAGCCCAGGACGCCGGCTATTTCGTCGACGAGGGACTCGATGTGACGTTCCAGCTCTTCACCAACGCCCAGGACCGGCAGTCGGCGCTCCAGACCGGTCAGATCGACGGCGCCATGACCGACCTCGTCGCCGTGGCGGTGAACGTCGCCGGGGGCTTCGACATCCGCGCCACCATGCTCACCGACGGCATGTTCCCGGTGCTCACGCAGTCCGGCGCCGCGGACCGCGAAACCGTCAGTATCGGCCTCATGGAGGTGAGTGTCTCCAACTTTCTGGTAGACCAGTGGCTCGGCGACGACCACACCCTGGAGAAGGTCTTCATCAACTCGATCCCGGCGCGCCTGGAGGCGGTGGCCTCCGGTCAGCTCGACATGGGCCTCTTTCCCGAGCCGATCGCCTCGGTTGGAGAAATGCGGGGGCTCGAAAAGCTCCTGTTTGAGCCCGTAGACGGGTTCAGCCCCGACGTCATCGTGTTCACCGGTGCAGCGCTGCAGAACAAATCGCGTGAGATCGCCGCGTTCCACGCCGCCTACAACCGCGCCGTGGCGGATATCGCCGCCGACGGGACCGTCGCCATGGACGCAATCATCTCCCACATCCCCAACGTGTCCGCGGAGCTGCGGCCGTTCATCGTGCTGCCGGAATACCACACGGCGCGCCTTCCCGATGACGCCGCCGTCACCCGAATCATAGACTGGACCCGCACCGTCGTTGACGGCGACCTGGCGGTGGACAGCGACCGCCTCCTGGATCGATCCTTCGTGGAGGGCTGATCGCGCGCCATGATTCGCGTCCGAGACCTCGCCGTCCGCTATCCCGGCGGCGGGGGGATCCACGGCATACACCTCGACGTTCCCTCCGGTGGGACCTGTTCGATCATCGGTCCGTCGGGGTGTGGCAAGACCACGCTGCTGCACTGCCTGGCCGGTCTGCTGCGCCCCGACGGGGGCTCGTTCCAGCTGGGTATCGACGGCGATGCCCGCGTCGGACTGGTGCAGCAGAAGGATGCCCTGTTTCCCTGGCTCACGGTGGAACAGAACGTTGAGCTCGGTCTCCGGGCGCTCGGCCGCCGCAGCGACGGAGACGACGGCCCGCTGCCGGCCGGAACCGACCCGGCGGACGGCATCCTCGGGCTCCTCTCCTCGCTGGGGGTCGAATCCCTGGCCCGCGCCTACCCCGGTCAGTTGAGCGGCGGCGAACGCCAGCGCGTCGCGATCGCCCGAACCCTCGCCTCCCGCCCGGAGGTGCTTCTGCTGGACGAACCCAGCTCCGCCCTCGATGCCTTCACCCGCGAGGCGCTCCAGGACCTGCTCCTGACGCTGCAACGGAAACACCGCTTCACCTGCCTCTCGGTGACACATCACATCGAGGAGGCGCTGTTTCTCGCGGAACGGGTCGTGGTGATGGGGCGCGGGCACGTCGCCACGACGATCGACAACCCGCTGTACCCCGACGCCGAGGCGCGGCGCCACCAGCGGTTCTACGAACTCGCCGTTGACCTGCGCACTCGCCTCGCGGAAGTGATGCCGAATGCGTAGCAGGATCCTGCCGGGAATCGGGGGACTCGCCGGCGTCGGAGCGGTCTGGTGGGGTCTGTCGCTGGTGCTGGGAGACACCCTCATTCCCGCCCCGCCGGAGGTGGTCGCGGTCCTGGTCCGACTCCTGGTGCACGGGCAGCTGCTGCTGCACGCAGGCGCGAGCCTCCTGCGACTGGTGGCCGGCATCACCGTGGCGACGGCGCTGGCGATACCGATCGGCATCGCCGCCGGGATCAGTCGTACCGCCGACCGCCTGGTATCGCCGGTGGTGTACGTCCTGTACCCGTTGCCGAAGATCGCGTTCCTGCCGGTGTTCATGGTTCTCTTCGGTCTTGGAGACCTGTCGAAGATCCTGCTGCTGTTCTCGGTCGTGGTGTTCCAGCTCATTCTCGCCGCCCGCGACGGCGTCCGCGGGATTCCGGAGGAGCTGCTGTTTGCCGCCGCAAGCCTCCGGCTCGGACGCCGCGACCGCCTCCTGCGCCTGTACCTGCCGAGCACGCTTCCGCAGCTGTTCAGCGCCCTGCGAATCAGTGTCGGGATCGGCATCGCGGTCCTGTTCCTGGCGGAGAACTACGCCACCAGCTTCGGGATGGGATACTTCATCATGAACAATTGGGTCATGATCAACTATCCCCGCATGTTCGCCGGGATCCTGGCCCTAGGCATGCTCGCGGCTGCGGTTCTCGCAGCGATCGACGCGCTCCAGCGCATCCTGTGTCCGTGGCTCGCCACGGATCGGTAGCCCCCACTTGCCGGGGCCGGCGCCAACCGTAGTACCTTCTTCATACCATGAACGAACTTTCTGTCGTACTGCTTGCCTCGTGGCTTGCGGGGTTTGCCGCCTTCATCGGCGGTATGGTGGCGATGATCGAGTGGAGCGAGGAAACGGAGGCCAAACCGGAGTTCATCCACGGAATCGTCGCCTTCGGCGGCGGCATCCTGCTTGCGGCGGTCTCCTTCGCCCTCGCACCGGAGGGCATGTCGGTATTGCCGCCGGTGGTCCTGGCGGCGGCGTTCGTCGTCGGAGGTCTCGCCTTTGCCGGAATCGACGAGTACATCAGCACCCGCAGCGGCAGCCGCGCCCAGTTCATGGCGATGATGATGGACTTTGTCCCCGAGGCGATCTCCCTCGGCGCCGTCTTCGGCCACGATCATCGCCTCGGTGTGCTCCTCGCCGGGTTCATCGGAGCGCAGAACCTGCCGGAGGGGTTTAACGCGTTCCGCGAGATGCTCTCATCGGGAAACCGTCCGCGCAAAACGCTGACGACGCTCGCGGCGATCAGTCTCGCCGGGCCGATAGCTGCGAGTCTCGGCTACTTCCTCCTCCAGGATCACAAACAGCTTACCGGCGGGATCATGAGCGTCGCCGCCGGTGGAATTCTGTACCTGATCTTCCAGGACATCGCCCCGCAGGCGGCGATGAAGCGGCGCTGGCTCCCCGCCACCGGGGCCGTTCTCGGATTCGTGGTCGGCATGGTGGGCAAACAGATCATCGGGTGATCGGGGCGATGCGCATCGGAGAACTGGCCCGGAAGACCGGCGTACAGGCGTCCACCCTGCGGTACTACGAAACAAAAGAACTGTTGGCACCGGAGGAGCGGACCGACGCCGGCTACCGCAGCTACGGACAGGATGCCATCGCCCGCGTTCGACTGATCCAACGGGCGCAGCGCATCGGACTCCGTCTCTCGGACATTCGCGGCCTGCTCCAAGAGTCGGGCACGGGTGACAGCTCCCGAATGCGGGAGATTCTCGAAGATCGCTTTGTGCATCTGGAACGGGAGGTGGCGCGACTGGTCGTCCAGCGCCACGAGCTGCAGGCGCTCCTGGATGAACTGACCCAAGACGGGTCTGCATCCCGCGACGGCGTCCTGTCCCGGCTGACCACCCACGTATGCCTCGACCCCTCCGGCGTGCCACGCCTGGGCACCACCTTCCAGCGCCTGGCGCAACGGTTCGACTGCGCCCTCGCCGACGCCGATTCCGTGATCGCCGGCCTGGCAGGAGGTCACTACCACGTGTGGGAAACCGCCCGGGGCTACGCGGTCCTCGCTGTGGATCCCGACCAGGATACGCGGCGAGCACTCACGGAGCTTGTCGCGCGGGAAGAGCGGTGTGCCACGCACCCGACGCCCCGGATGAAGGACCACCGCGACGGGGTGCTTCTCTACGTGCACGGCGACGCGGCCTTTCTGTACGCGAGCCTGTTCGTCCACCTGGACGAATCGTAGGCGACGTCGCTACCGCGGAAACTCCACGACCACTGCCAGGCCGCCGCCCGCTTCCAGCCACGCGGACCCGCCGAGCTGCAGGGCGAGGCTCTCGATGAGTTGAATGCCCACCGTCGCACTCCGCCTGGCCCAGATCTCATCGACATCGAGGGGACCCGCACCGCTATCGGTCACCGAGAGCCGACACCACCCGTTGTCCAGTTCCGTGAGCGCGATCGTTACCCGGGGATCGCTGTGATCTCCGCGGGCGTGACGCCACGCGTTGGAGAGCGCCTCGTTCACCACCAGCCCGCAGGGCAGCGCGCGGGACAGGTCGAGCTCGATGTCGTTCGCCAGAACGATCGTGTCAATTCGCGCGCCGTCCCCGATATCCTGGCGGTGCCGCGACCCGATCATCTCCAGGTACTCCTGCATCTTCACGATGCCGAAAGACTCCTCCTGGTACATCGCCGAATGAAGCAGGTTCATGGCCGAGACCCGACCGGCGATCGCATCCAGCTGACGCGTCGCGCTGCCGTCGCGGACCGTGTGCTTCTGCAGCGAGATCAGGCTCGAGATCGTTTGCAGGTTGTTCTTGACGCGGTGGTGAATCTCCCGGAGCATCGCCTCCTTCTCAGCGACACTCCGCTCCAGATGCTGCTGCTGAACGACCAGTTCGGTGATATCGACGTTGCTGCCGCGCTCGCCGAGATAGGTTCCGTCGGAGGCGGTGATGCGGGTGCTGTGGTGCTCGATCCACCGCGTCTCACCGTCGGCGCGACGGATGCGAAAGGTGATCGGGGACCGTTCGTCATCGCGGGAATCCGCCGCCTCACGTCGGTGCGCAATCCAGCGATCGGCGTCCTCCGGCAGGATCATACGCTCCATGAGCGCCGGGTCGCGCACGAACGCCTCCGCGGGAAACCCCGTGACGCGTTCGGTGTTCGGTGACACGTAGACGAAGGAACCGTCGGCACCGAGCCAGAACTCCCATCCGAAGGCGTAGTTCGCCACCGTCTCGAAGCGGCTGTTGCTCTCCCGCAGCTCTTCGGTTGCCCGGGCGACCTCTCTGCGCAGGATCAGGACGAACGCGCCGAGGACCACCAGCACCAGCAGGACCACCAGCGCCGTGGTCCGCACCCACCGCGGAAGGCGACCGCCCTCCTGCTGCGAGAGCCAGCGCGACAGAATGTCGTAGTAGTAGGAGTCCTGATCGGCTTTGAGCTCCGCCAGACGGGTATCGATCGCGTTGAGCAGTTCCGCGTTCCGGCCCGTGGCGGTGGCGACGCGCCCCTGGGTGGGAGAAAAAATGATCGAACTCGGAACGACCGAGGAATCGCTGCGAAACCAGGTATTGAAGAACACGCCGGCGGCCACGTTGTCGGCGAGGACGGCGTCGCGGATATCGGCAAAGGAGTCGAAGTACACCGCCTGGAAGGGGACGTCGAACGCATGCATGAGCTCGATGAAGTTGGCCCCGTTCTGCCCGTCCCTGACCATGCCGATTCGACGGTCTCGCAGATCCAGCACGCTGTTGAAGTCGCGATTCGGGAGCACCCCGAGCTGTCCCCACGCCACGACAAACGCCTCGTGGCTGAAATCCAGCACCGCCTCGCGGGCCGGGGAGTAGGCAGCCCCCGGGAGCAGGTCGATCTCTCCGGCCACAACCCGGCGGTAGGCGTCCGCAAAACTGAGCCCCGGAACAAAGCGCGCCTCGTACCCGATATCCCTGAGGATTCTCCCCAGCAGTTCGGGAATGATGCCGGCGGCGTTGCCATTCTCATCGGTGAACACCACAGGCTCCGCTCCACCGAACACCGCGATGGAGACCTCCTGCGCCGCCGCGGACTGCGACACCGGGACCAGCGCCACCGCCATCACGGTCACCGCCAGCATCCACCTGCCCTGTCTGATCAACCCACCCCTGTGTTTCACAGTGCCCAGAATAGGCGGTGCCGTCGGGAGATGCAAACGACCGCCCTCCTGGGCGATCCGGAGGTCAAATCACTATGTTCAGAGGAGGAGGCCCTTGTATGCATACCAGACGAATCGCCGTCGTCGCAGGCGGATCCGGTGGAATCGGCGAGGGGATCGTGTTCGCACTCCTGAATCAGGGGTATCGCGTCTACGTCCCCACCCGCGACGGAGACCACTCGGCCCGGCTACGGGAGTTCGTGGGCGCCGACGCCGACGTCCACCTGGTCCCCGCCGACCTCGCCGATGCCGACCAGGTGGAGCGCTTGCGGAAGGAAATCGTCGACGCCGAAGGTCACATCGATACCGTGGTCGTCTCGGTCGGCTCCTACTACTACGGACACCGCATGCACCGTATGCCGGTGGAGGACTGGAACCGAACGCTGCGCGACAACCTGTCGACCCACTTCAACATACAGCGGGCGTTCGTGGGACAGCTCCGCGAGCAGAACCGGGGAACGTACGTGGTCCTGTCGGGCCCGGAAGCGGACACCATTCACCCGGACGAACAGGTGATGTCGATCATGGCGGCGGCGCAGAAGATGATGGCACGCGTGATCGCCCATGAGGCGTTTGACTCGATGGTACGCGTCTACTCGATCACGGCGCAGACGTCGATCGCCACCCGCAGCCGCGATGCACAGAACAACCCCGACTGGATACCGGCGCGGGACCTCGGCAGTTACGTTGCCGCCCTGGTTGCCGGACACGTTCCGGGCATCCACGAAACGCGTCACGAGATCCGCGACCGCCGCCACCTGGACGCCGTACTCGACGAGGTTCGGCGCAGGACCGGGTAGCGTGACCCCGCCGTCGGAGACACCCTCGACAATCCGCCGCCATTTCGGGAAGGATAGCGGCGCTATGAACAACCAGGATTTCGCTCCCCACGGCGTGATGTTCAACGCCTACCCCGACAGTTGCGGCGGGACCCTTGGCGATATCGTGTCGCTGTTCCGGAGCAGCGAGTTCCGCGATGCGTTTCGCCTCTTCTACATACTCCCGTCGATGTTCCGGTCTGATCTGGACCGCGGGTTTTCCGTGATCGCCTACGACCTCGACCGGAACCTCGCCACCGATCGCGATCTTCGCGACCTCCGCGAGGTGGGCGTGGAGCTGAAACTGGACTTCGTGCTCAACCACCTTTCGGCGCAGTCGCCGCAGTTTCTCGATCTCCTGGCCCGGGGCGACGAATCGCCGTGGGCCGATGGCTTCATCGACTGGAACCGTTTCTGGGAGGGCCACGGGGAGATCGGGCCCGAGGGGTACGTCGTCCCCGATCAGGAGCACCTGGACCGCCTTTTCATGCGAAAGCCGGGACTGCCGGTCCTGAAGGTCCGGTTTCCCGACGGTTCCGACCGCTTCTACTGGAACACGTTTTACCAGCACGTGACGATGGAACCGCCACAGGACGATCCCGGTGGTGAGCCCGTTCCCGTCTACCGGGGCCAAATGGACCTCAACGCGCGCTCGGAACTGGTCTGGGAGTTCTACCGTGACACGCTTGCCGCCCTCGCCGGGTACGGCGCGCGGATCGTACGCCTCGACGCCTTCGCGTACCTGCACAAGGAGGTCGGCTCCTCCAATTTCTTCAACACGCCGGGGACGTGGGAGTACCTGGAACGCATCCGCAGCATCGCCGACGGCTACGGACTGGAACTGCTCCCGGAGATTCATTCGGCTCACGGCGACGGCATCCACCGACAGCTGGCGGAGCGGGGCTACCGGTTCTACGATTTCTTCTTCCCCGCCCTGGTCATCGACGCGATCGAGTCCGGGACCGCCCATCGACTGGCGCGGTGGATCTCGGAGATCCGCGAACGGGGCTATCGGACCGTCACCATGCTCGGGTGTCACGACGGCATCCCCGTTCTCGACGTGAAGGGCATCCTCGAGGACGACCGCATCGACGGACTGATCGACCTGATCACCTCCCGCGGCGGCCGGGTCAAGGATCTCTACGGCCCCGACGGCACCCGGATCGCCTACTACCAGGTGAACGCCACCTTCTTCAGCGCCCTGGGCGAGGACGAGGACAAGCTGCTCCTGGCGCGGGCAATCCAGCTGTTCATGCCGGGCATCCCGCAGGTGTGGTACCTGGATCTGTTCGCGGGTACCAACGACTACGCCGCCGCCGACGCCGGCGGACACAAGGAGATCAACCGCACCAACCTCGACGCCTCCGAAATCGAGCGGCGACTCGCGCTCCCCGTAGTCCGCCGACAGCTGGAGCTGATCCGCTTCCGGAACACCCACGGAGCCTTCGGCCCCGGGGCCACGCTGGCGATGGACGTCGACGGGTCGGGTACGGTCCTGACGCTGACGTGGACCCGCGACACGGCGACCGCGCGGCTGGAGGCGGACCTGGCGGCGGGAACGTGGACGATCGACACCGCAGAAACTTGACCAGAACACACAGCAAACAGTAGGTATGTGAACGGAGGCCGCTGAGAATGGACCGTTCGCTGCTTGTTCCCCCCGAAACCCTGTCCCGCAACCCCGCCGGCGTGGTGGTGGTGGACCCCCGGCCGCCGGAGGCGTTCGCCGCCGGCCACATTCCGGGCGCCCGCAGCCTGCCCGTGGGCGAGCTCTTCGATCCGGAGACCGAGTGGTCGCGGATGCGCCCCGCCGAGGAGATCCACGCGCGACTGGCGGAGGCGGGACTGTCCGCCTCGGTACCGATCGTCATCGCCGACGACGCGGGACTCATTCCCTCGGCAAAGACGTTCTGGGTGCTGGAGTCCGTGGGGGTGGCGAACGTACGACTCCTGGACGGCGGTATCCCGGCGTGGGTCGCCCTGGGCCTGCCGCTGGAAACGGGGCCCCAAACCACGCCGGAACCACCGCCGGTCCGACCGGGAGATGCGATAGCCGGAACACCCGGCGATGGGGCGCCGGACCGCTCCCCCGTCGCGAACCACGGGGACGTCATGGAGGCGCTGGACCGGCGGGATGTCGTGCTCATCGACGCCCGAAGTCCGGAGGAGTACCGCGAGGGTCATATCCCCGGTGCGATCAACCTCAACTGGGAGGAACACCTGGTCGAACCCGACCACTCCACCCTGCGACCGCTGGACGCGCTCCGAATGCGGTACCGCGACGCGCAGGTTCCTCCGGATTCCCGGGTAATCACCTACTGTCGCAGCGCCACGCGCTCCGCCCACACCTATTTCGTACTCCGTGCGCTGGGATACCGGAACGTATCCAACTACGCAGGGTCCTGGCTGGAGTGGTCGGAGAAACGCGACTCCCCGGTGGAACGGTGAAGCCTTCGCCGGTGGTGCCGTCCCCGGTGAGACTCTACCCGGCGAAGCGCTTCATGTAGGCGCTGTAGTCCTTGACCTGTGGTACATATTTCGACGTGAACAGCGGCGACGAGATCAGGAAATCCGCCGTTGCGCGGTTGTTCGCGATCGGAATGTTGTACAGGACCGAGATACGCAGCAGGGCCTTCACGTCGACGTCGTGCGGCTGCGGTTCCATGGGGTCCCAGAGGAAGATCATCATGTCGACCTTCTGTTCGCAGATCATGGCGCCGAGCTGCTGGTCGCCGCCGAGGGGGCCGGATTTCAGCTTGGTCATGCGAAACTCACGTGGGTCCCGCAGATCGAGCTTCTTGCGCAACGCCTCTTCCACCAGGGTGCCCGTGGTGCCGGTACAGATCAGCTGATGCTCGATCAGAATCTTGTGATTCCACTCGACCCATTCCACCAGGTCTTTCTTGCGATTGTCGTGGGCAACCAGAGCGATTCGTTTCATGCGGGCCTCCCTGCCGCAGGCTATAGCACGTCGGAGGGGGATGTGCAATCGCTGCAGCGGGACTACAATTGAGGAACATGCGACACCCGCATCGCTCGGCTATCATCCTCCTGGTGTTTCTCCTGCCCGTGACGCTGTCGTGGTCGCAGAGCTTCTTCACCGGTGATCAACGCCCGCGGTTCAACCGCCTGTCGCGCATCGACGGGCTCCCCAACAACTCGGTTTCGTCGATCTTTCAGGATCGCCGCGGGTTGATGTGGTTCGGCACCCAGGGTGGTCTGGTTCGCTACGACGGCCATGCATTTCACACCTACTACAGCGAGCCGTTCGCGGAGCGGTCCCTGCCCCACGACCTTGTCCAGACCACGTACTACGATCGCGAGTCCGACGAGATCTGGGTAGGCACCTACGCGGGCCTTGCGCGCTACGATGCCGCAACCGGTGGCTTCGTCACCTTCGGCCACGGTCCCGATCGATCCGATTCCCTGAGTGACAATGTGGTTATCGCGATCAGCCGCGGCCCGGACGGACACCTGTGGGTCGGTACGCAGAATGGCCTCAACCGCATGAATGCGGACGGATCGTTCTCGCTGATACCGACACGGCATCCGGTGATCCGCGACCTGTTTCTCGACTCCCGCGGAGACCTGTGGGTTGCGTCGCTGGCGGGTCTCAGCCGATGGGATCCCGAACAGGAGCGACTCATCGCCATGGACGGTCTCGACAGCCCCTACGTCATGGCGATCGATGAGATCGAACCGGGTGTCCTGCTCCTCGGTACCTGGGAGGCCGACGGGAACCCCGGTGGCGTGGTGGCGTTCCGTGAGGGCGACGGAGAGCTGTGGCGCCGGCGGTTCAGCACGAACTCGATCTATTCCGTCCTCGCCGCATCCGACGGAACGATCTGGGCCGGAAGCTGGGGCGGCGGGCTGTTCGCCATCGACCGCAACGGCACCATTCACGAGTTCACGCCGGATACGGAGCGCAATCTGGCGGACCCGGTGATCTACTCGCTCTATGAGGACGAATCGGGGCTGGTGTGGGTCGGCACCAACGGCGGAGGCATCCATCTGCTCAGTCCACGGCAGCGCAACTACCGCCTCTACTTCCACGATCCGGACCGGCCCGAGTCGCTGCCCCAGGGACGCGTTACCGCGATCCTGCGCGACGGCGGCGGTACGCTGTGGATCGGCACCTACGGAGGGGGACTGGCGCGACGCGATCCCGACGATACCGGCTGGCGCATCTTTCGTGCCGCCCGGCGCCCCGGAGGGAGTGCATCCGACGGTCTCGCCAACGACATCATCAACGCGCTATTCGAGGACCGCGACGGGTCAATATGGATCGCAACCAACGGTGGTCTCCAGCGACTGCGGCCCGGTTCCACCAGCTTCGAATCGTGGCAGGATGTCTTTCCGGGGAATCCCTACGTCGGCGAAATCGTGTACGCCGTCACCCGCGACAGCCGGGGCCGCTACTGGATCGGGACGTACCGCTCCGGGGTGACACGTTTCGATCCGGAGACAGGAGACCTGGAGACGTTCCGGGCGGACCCCGACGACGCAGGCATTGCCAACGACCTCATCTACGGGATCCGGGAAGACCGAAGCGGGACGGTGTGGATCGCGACAAACGGGGGACTTACGCGCTACAGCCCCGAAACCGACAGCTTCACATCGTACCGGTACGACCCTGAAAACCCCGACGGCCTCAGCAGCAACACCGTCCGTGGCATCCTCGAGGACTCCCGTGGCCGACTCTGGTTTGCGACCCTCGGCGGCGGTATCAACCGCTACCTCCGCGAGAGCGATACCTTCAGTCACATCACCGTCGACGACGGTCTGGCCAGCAACCGGATCGTGAGCCTGCTGGAGGGCCACGACGGCA
Organism: uncultured Spirochaeta sp.; assembly: GCA_913030605.1. GTDB lineage: Bacteria > Spirochaetota > Spirochaetia > DSM-27196 > Alkalispirochaetaceae > Alkalispirochaeta. The sequence continues at coordinate 16,723 of CAJWEZ010000006.1, read as the reverse complement.
AAATCTGGGCCGGCACGCAGCACGGCCTGGCGTCATTCGATCCGGTCAGCAGCCGGATCCAGATCATCGACGAGCAGGATGGACTCTTCGGCAGCGAGTTCAACGCCGGGGCGTTCCGGGACACCGGGGGTGAACTCCTCTTCGGCGGGGCCCACGGGGTCACGCGAATCGACTCGTCGATCGACAACCGCAACACCCACCGACCGACCGTGCAGATCATCGACGTGCGGGTATTCCAGGAATCGATCGATCCGGGACGCCTTTCGTTCGACGACGCCACCGTGGAGCTTGCGGCGAGGGACACGTTCGTGAGTTTCGAGTTTGCCGCCATGGACTACGAGGCGGTCGACGCCAACGTGTACCGCTACCGACTGCGGGGATTCGAGGAGGAGTGGGTCGACTCCGGCACACGCAACTACGCCTCCTACACAAACCTTCCGCCGGGCACCTACGAGCTGCAGGTGCTTGCGGCGAACGCCGACGGCGTCTGGAGCCAGAGCCCGGCGACGCTGAACCTGACGGTGGTCGCGCCGTGGTACCTTCGCTGGTGGGCGATCGGGTTCTACGCCGCCGGCGTGGCACTGCTCGTGTACACGATGATCAGGGCCCGGGAAGCGCGGGTGCTGGCGGACAAGAACGCCCAACTGGAACACGCGGTCTCCCAGCTCGCCCGGGCCAACGAGGAGTTGGAGCGTCTGAGCATTCGCGACTCCCTCACCGGGAGTTTCAATCGCCGGTACTTTGACACGATGCTCCAGGAGGAGTGGAACCGCGCACGCCGAACGGGAACGCCGCTCGGACTGCTCATGATCGATGTGGACCATTTCAAGGCGTTCAACGACACCCACGGGCACGTCGTCGGCGACACCGCCCTGGAGGCGGTCGCCCGGGTCATGGCTGAGCAGCTCAACCGGTCAACCGATTTCGTCGCCCGCTACGGGGGAGAAGAGTTCGCCGCCGTGCTCTACGAGACCGACGTGGAGGGCGCCGTCGCCGTGGGCGAACGGATTCGGCGGGCGGTGGAGTCGGCGGAACTCGGCAACGGCGTTCCCGGCGTCACCGTCAGCGTCGGCGTCGGCAGCGTGATCCCCGGTGCCGCAGACCCCACGACCCTCGTCCTGACCGCGGATCGGGCACTGTATGCAGCCAAGCGACGCGGTCGCAATCGCGTCGAGCGCACCGGAGACGACTCCGAGGTCACCGTCAACTGACCGCCAGGCGCAGCGGCGAAGACTCCTCGATTCGGAAGAACTGAACGCTGTCGCTCAACGATTCCGCCTGCCCCTGCAGTTCCTCCGCCATCGCGGAAAGCTCCTCCGCCGATGCGGCGTTCCCCTGGATCGTCCGGTCCAGTTGCATGATCGCATCGTTGATCTGGCGGGAGCTGTCGCGCTGTTCCTGCGTGGACACCGTGATCTCCTGCACCAGCTCGGCGGTCTGCTGAATGCGGGGAACCAGGCGACCGATCGCCTCACCGGCGGCCTCGGCGATCGTCATGCTCTCCCGTGACTGCTCCGAGATCTCGGCGGAGGCGACCTGACTGCGTTCCGCCAGCTTCCGAACCTCCGATGCCACCACGGCGAAACCCTTGCCCGCATCTCCCGCCCGGGCGGCTTCGATCGCCGCGTTCAGCGCGAGGAGGTTGGTGTTCCGGGCGATCTCCTCGACGATTGAGATCTTCTCGGCGATCGTGCGCATCGCCGCCACGGTCTGCAGAACCTGTTCGCCGCCGGCGGCGGCATCGATCGCGGCCTGCTCGGCGATCGACCGCGTCTCGGACGCATTTGCCGCGGTATGGTCGATCGTGGAGTTCATCTCCTCCATCGACGCCGACAGCTCCTCGACGCTCGACGCCTGTTCCCCGGCGCTCTGCGACACCCGCTCCGCGGACAGCGAGATCTGCCCGCTCCCGCCGGTGACTTCGGCGGCCGCCGCCTGCACCCCGGAAATCACCTGCGCCACTCGCTGCGACATGTCATCCAGCGACGCTGCCATGCTCCCGAGCTCGTCCGAACGCGAGAGCCCCAGCGTGACCGAGAGGTCACCGTCCGCGAGCGTGGCGGCGTGATCGACGACACCGTTCACCACCGTCACCACGCGGCGCACCACCAGAAGCACGACGATGCCGATCACCACCGCGATCGCGAGCCCGCTCCACACAAACCCGTTGAGCATGCGCCGCACGCCACCGAAGACGTCCGCTTCGTCGGCGGTCGCTGCAACCATCCACCCGGTCTGTTCTTCCGTGTCAAAGGCGACGAACTTCGGGACACCCTCAAACGTGTAGCGGTACGTTCCGCGCCCCTCGGCGAGCATGTGGGCGCCGAACTCGTACGTCCCCAGGTTCAGTGACATCACGTATTCCTCGTTGGGATGCGACAGTGCCAGTCCGTCCGGGTTGAGGAGATACGCGTAGCCGCCGTCCCCGATCTGAACCGGTACCACGAACCGGTCCGCGAAGGCGGCGACCCGTACAACCGACACCACGACGCCGCGCACCGATCCGCCGTCGGAAACCGGTGCCGCGACGGTGAACGCCGGCAATCCCGACACGCGACTCACAATCACGTCGGAGAGGGTAAGCTCGCCGTCCATGGCGGCGCGGAAGTAGCCGCGGTCCGCGACGTTCAGCGAACCGACCTGTCCGGGATCCGACGCCGCCCGGGCGATCCCGTCGGGGCTCACCACCGCAACCAGCTCGATCCCGGCGGAGGACGCCTGGAGCGCGGCGAGGTCCTCGTTCAGCGCCGCGGGATCCCCCGGGGCGTCGAGAAACCGTCGAACCGAACCGAGCTCGGTCCAGCCGGAGACCTGGGCGCTGAGCGACTCCGCATAATACGACAACTCCCGGCTCAGGGAGTCCACGGTGGTCTCGAGCGAGTCCCGTACGGTCGTCTGAATCTCAGTCCGGGCTGTGAGGAACCCGAACGTGGACAGAAACCCGACGCCGAGGATCACGATCGCGACGGTTGGCAGCAGGAACTGGTTGCGTAGTTTCATGGATGAGGAGAATCCTACCAACACTCATAATTTTATTCAATATTTTTCTATTTGAATTACTTTATGAACATTGAATTTCTATATAGCGAAAATAGAGCCGCCCGTCACTCGTCCAGCGGTTCAAGATCCTCCACCGGCGCCGCGGAGTCCTCCGTCTGGTCCGCAACGAGTGTGTCCAGTCCCTGGCTCACCGTGTAGCTGGTGATGATCATCTCGATGTCCTCACGCTGCCGGCGAGAGCTCTCCGCGTCGATCGAACAGCCAACCTTGACGAACCAGGCGTGCTGCTCGTTCCGGCGTGGCACGAAGCGCACGGGGATGTCGCGCTGCTCTCCAAAACTCAGCGGCAGGTGGATCGCGGCATCGATCGCGACACCTTCACGCAGCGGTTCCGGGGCGTAGAGCATGAGCCCCGACGGTGAGATATCGCCGAGATGGCCAAGCAGCTCATCACCCCGAAAGACCTCCAGGTTGTAGAGCAGCGTTGTTCGCGGTTCCTTGCGCTGGAGCCCTGCCAGAAAACGCGTCTCGCTGGCGGTCACGGTCTCCACAACGTGACTGAGTTCCTGACCGCCGGTACGGAGGTAGGTGCCGAGCTGCGAAAGGACCCGCGCGGAATGCGCGGCGCGGCGGGCTCCGTCCGCCGCGCCGTCCACCCTGGACTGTATCTCCTCGTACTCAGACGCGTGGCGTTCGATCTCTTCTCCCACCGCTTCCATCACCCGGTGAACCCGCTCAGACTCGTCGATCGTCTCACCGATCATCTCCTCCTGCCGGCCGAAGAACGCGTGGAACTCCTCCATACTTGTGGAGACCGCCTCAACCCGCGCCACGATGTCTTCCAGGGATCGCCCGGTGTCTGCGGAATAGCGCTCCAGTTCGCCGACCCGGGCCGCCGCCTGCCGCGAAATCTCGGCACTGTCACGCGTTTCCGCCACCGTCGCGGACAGAAACCGTTCCACCTCTTCGATCGCCCGACGCGAGTCCGCGGCCAGCGTCCGGATCTCCCCGGCGATCACACCGAAACCGCGACCGGCGGAGCCCGCCCGCGCCGCTTCGATGGAGGCGTTGGTGGCAAGAACGTGCGTTTTCTCCGCGATGTCCTGCAGTGCCGACAGAACCGTGCCGATCTCGGCGCTGCGTTCCAGCATCTGGTCGATCTGGTCGTTCAGGCGGCCGATCGCCGGTGTCAGTTCCCCCGTCGCCGCCCGCGACCGGTCCATGTGTTCGCGCCCCGTCGCGGCCAGCTCACGGGCCGCGGTGGTCGCCGTTGCCAGCGGTTCCAGCCGCGACCGCGCTTCCGCCGTCTGGCTGCGAAGCTCCTGATATCGGGTCCCGGTCCGCTCCATATCGAACAGGCCTTCGGCGACGTGTTCCACAACCTTCGACATCTCACCACGAAAACGTTCCGCATGCGCCAGCACGGACACCATGAGCTGCGCCTGTTCGTCGGAGACGGCGGAGAGCTGCTGTCCGGAAAAATAGATGTCGGAGGAAAAGAGGCTGAACTTCTTTGAGGCGGTGTGGATGTCGAGCATGATCGAGTTGAGGTCGTAGGTCGCGCGATCGACGGCGTTCGCCACCGGTCTCACCGCCGCGCCGACGCCGTTCGCCGACAGCCGCCGCGACAGATCAAGGTGCCCGTCCGCCCCGAGGGACGCGATCCCCGCAGCCAGCCGCCGCAGGTCGCGACGGTGGGCGAGGGTCTCTCCCGTCGCCAGAATCGCGAGACTCACACTGCCAACCGCAATCGCCGGGAGCGCCTGGACCACACCACCGTACACAACCGCTATACCGATGACCATCACCACCAGTGCGGAAACGAGAAGCCACACACGCGTGTACATGCCCTTGACGGTAGCCGATATTTCGCGAATTCGCCACCTTCAATTCGTGCCGGAGCCCGAATCAGCTGTCCGCGGCGCGCTCCAGGGCGGCGATCTCCGCCTCCACCACGCGCCGCGCGTCGGCGTCGACGCACACGGTGATCTCCGGACGGGTGACGGAACCGGCCACGCGACCGGCTTCGTCGCGAGTGGCGACGGGCCACGTTTTGCCGCGGCCCACGCCGGAGCCGGTATCCACCAGCAGCCGGTGCGACTCGGTGACGAAGGCGTCCGGATGGAGCAGGTATGAGATCGTGGTGGAATCGTGGACGTAGATCCCGTTGCTGCCCACGTGCTTTTCGTAAAAGGCATGGTAGAACGGAACGATCCGCGCGAGATGGCGGCCCACGGGGGAGTCGACGCGGTACGCACGCTCGAGGTCGTCCGGGGTCATGAGAATGCGATGGGTCACGTCCAGCCCGCAGATCGTCACCGGCCACGGAGCCGAGAAGACGATGTCCGCCGCCTCCGGATCGTTGAGAATGTTTGCCTCCGCCGCGGTGGAGGCGTTGCCGCCGACGTGAACGTTGCCGCCCATGGCGATCACTCCCCGCACGCTGGAGGCGATCTCCGGCCGTTCGATGAGGGCAAGGGCCACGTTGGTCAGGGGGCCCAGGGTCACGAGTGTCACCTCACCGGGCCGTGACATCACCGTGTCGATGATGAGTTCCGTCGCCCGGCGCGTGGATGGGGCGCCCCGCGGCGGCGCCAGCGACGCGTTCCCCTGGCCATCGGCGCCGTGGACAAACTCCACCCCACCGGGGAACGGCACGGTGAGGGACCGTGCGGCCCCCCGGGCCACGGGAACATCGCTCCGGCCGGCGATCTCCACCAGCCGCAGGGCGTTCTCCGTGGCCAGATCCACGTCCACGTTGCCGAACACGGTTGTCAGTCCCAGAACCTCGATTTCCGGCGACGCCAGGGCGTAGAAGATCGCCATCGCGTCGTCGATTCCGGGGTCCGTATCGATTATGATGCTGTGCTCCGCCATGATGGCGGTATCATACTACGGGGTGGCGATCACGTCGCCGGGGACACCTCTCCCCCACGGACCCTGCCGATCACCAGGAACGAGGCGGCCATCGCCACCGCGGCGTACAGGAAGATCGCGCGGAAACCCACGGCGTCCACAATCACGCCCGTGAGGGGTGGCGTCACGATCGCCGCGGCCTGGGAGAAGACGTAGTACACACCGGTGTAGGCACCCATCGTATCCAGGTCTGCCATTTGCCACAGCATGGGGAAGCTGTTGGTGTTGGCGGCGCCCCAGCACGCACCAAAGAGAAACAGGAGTCCCCAGAACGTCGCCACCGCCAGGGTGCGGGATGCACCGATGCGCACGGTCCACGCCTGGTGGGTAAACATGAGCAGGGCCAGGATCGCCATCCCCGCCAGGGCGATACGGATCGTCCGGCGCCGGCCGATCCGGTGCGCCAGCATCCCGCTGGGAACCGCGAACACCAGATACGCGATCGCCACCATGCCCGTGGAGAGACCCGCGATTCCCTCGCTGAGTCCCAGGTACTCGATCACGTACAGCGTAATAAACGGTCGGATACCCCAGTAGGCGGAGAACCACAGAAACAGCGCCACCAGGATCCACACAGCGCTCTTGTCCTGCTGCGAAAACACCGAGCGCAGCGACCGGAGCACCGGCGTGCGCTCCGACGCCGGGTCCGGGATCTCCCGCTCCCGCACGGTCAGGCGAACCAGGATGGCAGCCACCACGATCAGGACCGCGCTGATGAGGAACGGCAGCTTCCGGGAGACGTCGCCAAGGACCGGCAGGGTCAGGCGCAGGTCCATCATCGGCGCCAGGACCACCGTCCCCACCACCGCGGCGATGCCGCCCATCATGTTGATTACGCCGTTGGCCTCGCTGCGGTACTCGTTGGGCACCGTATCCGGCATGAGCGCCACCACCGGTCCCCGGGCGGACTGCTTGAAGAGGTTAAACCCCACAAGCGCGATAACGAACGCGCCCAGCGTCGCGGTTCCCGCATACGGCAGAAGCGCGAAGCCCACGGCGCTCAGCGGCAGCAGCACCACCACAAAGGGGATGCGCCGCCCGATACGGGTGCGGGTGTTGTCGCTCCAGGCGGTCACCAGCGGGATCAGAAGCAGCGCCATGATGTTGTCGATCGTCATCAGACTCCCGATCAGCGCCCGGGAGGCGACAAATCCATCCAGGAACACCGGAACGTAGGTGTCGTACAGCGGGTCCATCAGCCCCATCGTGAAGAAGCCGAGACCGATCATGATCGTCGCTTTGTAGTTCATTGCGCAGTGAGTATAGCGGAGCTTTCGTGGGAAATGTGTGAATTCGCGACCGCCGATATCGACCGTTTCGGTCGTCGTCAGGCCGGCGACACCGGGCGCCACGCGTCGTTGAGAATCACATAGTGCAGGTGATCCTCCCAGCGGCCGTTGATCCGCAGATACTCCCTGCTCGCGCCCTCCTCATCAAACCCGCACCGGTCGAGAACGGCGCGAGACGGACGATTGCGCGGCATCACGTTGGCCTCCACCCGATGGAGATTGAGGGTTTCAAAGGCGATACGTACAACCCGCGAGACCGCCTCGGTCATGAACCCGTGTCCGGTCGCTGCCGCGGCAAGCTTGTACCCGAGGAACGCGGACTGAAACGGCCCGCGGACGATGCTGGACAGGGTAACGCTGCCGAGAAGGTCACCGCCGGCACGGGAGAAGAGGTAGAGCGGCAGCGCTCGACCGGCGCGATATTCGCGGTCCTCGGCGCCGAGACGGCGCGCGGTTGCCTCGGTCGTGTAGAACGAGTCCTCCCGGACCGGCCCCCACGGCTCGAGAAACCGGCGATTGGCGCGCAGGAACGCCGCGAGCGCGGGTGCCTCCGCCGCAGCCATCGGACGCATCACCATCCGCGGCGTGAGATAGGCGGCGGGGCGTGTCACTCCAGTGCCGCCTCAATCGCCGCTACCACCGCCGGGTCCTCCGGTTCCACCGGGGTATCGAAACGAGCCACCACGTGACCGTCACGATCGATCAGAAACTTGTTGAAGTTCCACGTTATCGGTCCTCCAAAACGGCCCGTGCGGTTCGGATCGGTCAGGAAGCGGTAAATCGGGTGGGCGGTGTCTCCCCGGACGTCGATTCGACTGAACATGGGAAACGTCACATCGTACTCGCCGGTGCAGAACGCCAGAATCGCCTCGTCCGATTCGTACTCCTGTCCGGCGAAATTGTCCGACGGGAACCCGAGGACGACGAAGCCACGGTCGCGGTACCGTTCCCAGAGCGCCTGGAGTCCCCCGAACTGGTAGGTGAATCCGCATTTGCTGGCGGTGTTCACGATCAGGAGGACCTTCCCGCGGTAGCGGGATAGCGCCACCTCGTTGCCGTGGATGTCCGTTGCCGACAGGTCGAGAACAGTTGCGGGGGCCTCGACGGCCGTGCCGCGATCCTGCGCCATCACCAGGAGCACCGGTGCCGTCGCGAGAAACGCCAGCAGAATAAACCGAGCCTTCATGGGGGAGCAGGATACCGCCGGGTTCCCGCCGTCGCAATATGCTATGCTTGGCCCCATGAACCAGGACCTGTCTGCGCTTCTGCGTCATCTGCTGCTCGGCTCCGACGGCGTGCCACCCGTCTCCGGACTCGACGTGTCACATCTCACGGGACGTCCCGAGGCCGAGCTGATCCGCCGTGCCGCGGAACGCCTGTGCGCGCCCACCGACACCGCCGACGGCGGCACCGACCGCCCCATCGATGACACCCCCACCGCGGCGTTTCTCCAGACCGCTGTGGCACGTACGCGCGCCGAGCTCTCTGCCCGTATCGCCGGCGACAGCCGTTTCGCCGCCGCAGTGGCCCGCACAGCCGCCGCGCTGGCGCAGAACGATTCTCCCCGGTGGAACGCAACGACCCGCGAGGCACTGTGGAACGTATTCTTCCCCGAGGGTACCGGACTCGTCGACCGGCGGGAGACGGAAACCGCAGCCCTGCGATCGAAACGGCGCGTCGCTATCGACAGCACCAATCCGGAGCCGCTCACGGATCCGGCGCGGGAGATCCTGTTCACATCCAACGTGCTGATCACCGTCCCCGGGGACGCGTCCGTGGTGGACCACCTCGCCGTACCACCGGATCTGCGCAACCGAATCCGCGCGACCATGGACGAACCGCAGGTCTACTACTACGACCATCCGATCCACATCGGTGTCGACACCCTCAGCAACGAGGCGATCTACGGCATGCGCGGTCTCAACGACGCGATCGCCTGGGAAAAGGAGCGCGGGCGGGTTGCCGACGACGCCCGCGTCGCCGTCGTTCTGAGTCTCTCCGTCACCCACCAGGGGCTGCACACGGTCGCCCGGGACTACCTGGAAGCGGAGTTCGCCGCCGGCGGACCGTTTCCCCACCTGGACATCTACCTGTTCACGGAGCTGGAATGCCGCCGGATCGTTGAGGAGGTGCTGGTGCCGTATCTGGAGGCGCCCGGTGACAATCCACGCCCCGACCCCACCGCGGAGGTGCTCGCGGTGTTCGGCGTCGACGGCGAGTACGGACGCCACTACAGTTTTCTGAAGGCGATCGCAGCGTTCTGGCACGTGTGTGTCGACCCCACGGTGCGTGCAACGTTCAAGATCGACCTCGATCAGGTGTTCCCGCAGGATCACCTGCTCGCCGAGAGTGGCCAATCGGCCCTCGATCACTTCCGGACACCGCTGTGGGGAGCCCGGGGACGCGACACGGACGGGACGCCGGTGGAGCTTGGCATGATCGCCGGCGCACTGGTGAACGAAAAGGACATCCACCGCGGCCTGTTTACGCCGGACGTTCCGTTCCCCGAGACGATCCCGGCGGGTGAGGCGTGCGTCTTCTACAACAAGGTGCCCATGGCGCTGAGTACCGAGGCGGAAATGATGACGCGCTACGATGGGACCGGCGCCGAGGGCGAGGTCGACGGCGCAACCGGCTGCACACAGCGCTACCACGTCACCGGCGGAACCAACGGAATTCTCGTCGACAGTCTCCGCCGCTATCGGCCGTTCACCCCGACCTTCGTGGGTCGCGCCGAAGACCAGGCGTACATCCTCTCGGTGCTGTACGCCGCCGACGACGGGGGACACTGCCTGCGATACGTCCACAAACCCGGCCTCATCATGCGTCACGACAAGGAAGCGTTCGCCGGCGAATCGATCCGGGCGGCGACCCATGGCCGCTTCGTCGGGGACCTGGCCCGCACGTGGATCTACTCGACCTACGCCGACGCTCTCCCCTGGGGGCGGGTTCGGACCAAAGAACAGATCGATCCGTTCACCGGCTGCTTTGCCACGCCGATCCCGGCGTCGATCATGACGCTGCGGCTGTTGTTGTACTGTGCAAATCTGTTGCAGAACGAGGACGGTGCGGCGGAGGTGGCGATCGTCCTGGACGTTGCCCGACGCAAACTCCTGCCGCTGTGGGAGGACGAGGGCGCCATCGCCACCGGGTACCACCGGCAGCGACGCGCCTGGAAACGGTACTACGACGCCCTCGACCGCATCGCGGCCGCCACCCCCACCGGCGGGGAGGAGGTCGACGGCGGGGCGGCGGTCGCCGCAGGACCCCGCGATGCGGCGCGCCGGATCGTTGCCGACGCGCGCATCGGCCCACAGGAGCGCTGACGCGTTCCCGTGGCCGCCGTGCCGGGGTTACACCCCGGCGGCCATCATGTCGTGGAGGCTTCCGCCGTTGCGGACGTTGGTGTATCCCAGCTGATCAAGCACGCGGACACCGTAGGCGGAGCGGGCGCCGGAGGCGCAGTAGAGAATGATCTCCCGGTCGGTACTCGCCAGTTCCTGAATACGTCCGGCGAGTTCGTCCAGGGAGATGTTCACCGCGCCCGGGTACGCCCCCATGGAGAACTCCATCGGCGTGCGCACGTCGATCACCACCGGCCCGTCGGATGCAACCGCCTCGGCGGCGTCGGAACCGGCGTCCTCTGCCGCGGCAGCAGACGTTCCGTGTTCCAGGTCCTCCACCGACTTCCGTTCCACGGGCAAGAGCCCCACCTGCAGGTGCTCGTACCCGATCGCCCGGGCGTGGCGTTCGAGGGAGATGTACCCGCCGCTGAGGTTGTACACCGTATCGAAGCCGGCACCCTTCAACATGCGCAGCGCGACATGCCCCTTCTGTCCGTCGTCGCTGACGAGGACGATCGCGTGGTCCCGCGGCAGGCGATCCAGGTTGTCCCGCAGCACGTTCTGGCTGAGGTTGTTGCTCCCCATCAGGTGTGCGCGGTTGAAGGAGATCGGGTCCCGCAGGTCGATCACGATCGGCTGGTGTTCCAGGGCGAACGCTTCAACGTCGCGCGCCAGGATCGACGGGCTGAAGCCATCGAGGTGATTCTGCGCGGTGAAGGCGGCCATGTTCACCGGTCCGTTCGGACTGTTGAACGGCGGCGCGTACGCCAGGTCCAGTTCCTCGAGCTCCGCCAGGGTCAGACCGCCGGCGATCGCCGTGGCCATCACGTCCAGACGCTTGTCGATACCGACGCGGCCCGCGGCCTGGGCGCCCAGAATGCGGCCGGTCTCCCGATCGACGATGAGCATCAGGCTCACCTTCTCGGCACCGGGGTAGTAGGCGGTGTGACTGGTCTTGTGGACCACGACCGCATCGGCGTCGAACCCGGCCTCACGCGCCGCGTTCAGGTTCAGTCCGGTGGATCCGGCAACGGCCCCGAAGAGCTTCACGATCGAGGTCCCCATGGCGCCGCGATAGGTGCGGCTGCCACCGAGCGCGTTCTCCGCCGCCAGACGTCCCTGCCGGTTTGCGGGTCCCGCCAGCGGCATGCGCACCGTGCGTCCCATGACCGTGTGTTCGATCTCCACCATGTCGCCGGCGGCGAGGATGCGTTCATCGCTGGTGCGGAGGGAGGCGTCGACCGTGAGCCCTCCGGCGGCACCCATTTCGAGACCGGCGTCCTTCGCGAGCTGCAGCGTGGGGCGTACACCCACCGACAGAAGTACGAAGTCCGCATCCACGGAACTCCCGTCGCCGAGGACCACGGCATTGTCCTCGATGCGTTCCAGCGAGGTTCCCAGGTGGAGACCCACGCCGTAGTCCTGCAGTTCTTTTGTCAGGAAGCCGGCAAACTCGCCCTCCAGGTTGGGCATCACCTGCGGCGCCATTTCCACCAGATCTACGGAGAGTCCGCGCTTGGCCAGGGCCTCGACCATCTCCAGACCGATGAAGCCGCCACCGACCACAACCGCGCGCTTCGGTTCCTCATTCTCGAGGTAGCGATCGATCCGGTCCATGTCGTCGAGCGTCCACAGCTGGAACACGTGGTCCTTCTCCACGCCGGGAAGGGGCGGAACCACCGGCTTCCCACCCTGGGCGAGGATCAGGGAGTCGTAGGAAAACTCGCGTTCCTCACCGGTGCGGGTGTTGCGCGCGAGCACGACCTGGCGGTGGCGGTCGAGATGCAGCGCCTCCGTGTTGGTGTGGACGTTCACCCGATACTGGTCCTGGAACGTCTCGGGGCTCGCCAGGATCAGGGACGACCGGTATTCGATGTCTCCGCCGAGATAGTACGGAAGTCCGCAGTTGGCGAAGGACACATCGGCCCCCGCCTCGAGAATGGTAATGTTGATGTCGTTGTCGAGTCGTCGGGCGCGGGCGGCGGCGGTCGCGCCGGCAGCCACGCCTCCGATTATCAGTAGCTCACTCATATCGTGCTCCTTTTATGTATAACAAGTTATATATAAAGTTTTCCGCAATGAATGTCAACCGGGGTTGCCGCCGTCGCCGACGCCGACGCCCCGGATCGCTTGACACCACGCCCTCCCTGTATAGGATTTGACTATGGCATTCCAAAATCGTGCACCGCTCCAGGAATCGTTCGCCTACACCGTCTACCGCATCGCCTCGTCATTTGCCTCACTCGACGACCGTGACACGATCGTCACGCAGGCACTGGCCCTCCTCGGCGACGTCTGCGACGCCGGACGAGCGTACCTGTTTCTGTTTGACTGGTCCGCCGGCACCATGGACAACACCCACGAGTGGTGTGCCCCCGGCGTTTCCGCGGAGATCGAAGGACTCCGGAACCTACCGCTGGACATGTTCCCGTGGTGGATGCAGCGCCTGAAGAACGGCGATCAGATCCACATCCCCGACGTGGCGCAGCTGCCTCCGGAGGCGGCGGCGGAACAGGAGATCCTCCAAGGGCAGGAGATCCGGTCCGTCCTGGTCCTGCCGGTGTACCGTGAAGGCCGCCTCGGCGGGTTCATCGGGCTGGACAACGTGCGGTCGGCGGCCACCTGGGCCCCCGACACGCGCGAGTACCTTCAGGTGGCGGCCGAGCTCGTCGGGAGCACGATCACCCGCGACGATCGCGCCCGGAACGCCGAGGCCAGGCGGGCGGAACTCCAGGAGGCGTACGAACACCTGAAACAGACGCAGACGCAGCTGCTGCAGTCGGAAAAGCTCGCCAGCATCGGCATGCTCGCCGCGGGCGTCGCCCACGAGATCAACAACCCCGTGGCGTACGTAACGAGCAACACGGCAACGCTGCGCCAGTACCTGGAAGACATGCGGCGACTCGTGGAAGCGGCGCTCGCGGGAACCGAGCCTGCAACCCTGGGCGAGATGGCCACCTCCATGGACCTGCGGTTTATCCTCGAGGACTCCGACGACATCATCGCCGCCAACCTCGGTGGCCTGCGAAAGGTCGCCGACATCGTGAAGAACCTCATGGCGTTCTCACGGGTGAACGAACACGACCAGATCGAGGTGACCGACATTCACCAGGGGATTCGCAACACCCTCGACATCGCCGCGCATATGCTCAAGTACACCGTGGAGGTGGATTTCCGGCCCGGCGACGACGTTCCACCGATCCGCTGCAACCTCGGCGAGCTCAACCAGGTATTCCTGAACGTGCTGGTAAACGCCACCCAGGCGATCACAGCGACCAGCCGGGAACGCAAGGGACACATCGCGATCGTGACCCACGTCGCCGACGGCATGGTGCACTGCGTCATCCGGGACGACGGTCCCGGGTTTCCCGAGGATCAGATGCACCGCGTGTTCGAGCCGTTCTTCACCACCAAGGAGGTCGGTGAGGGCACGGGCCTGGGCATGAGCATCGCCTACGACATCATCGTGAACAAACACCAGGGGCGGCTGGAAATCGGCAACAACGATGACGGCGGCGCCTTCGTTCACATCCGGCTGCCGCTGGTCACCTCGACTCCGACAGCGGAAACGTAAGCACGAACTCCGGGTACGGCGTTGGTCGGAGCACCAGCGTTCCGGCCAGCTGCCGCGCGATCGCGTTCACCAGGCTCAGGCCCAGCGTGCCGGACCCTTCGAGGGACGTCCCCTCCGGCAAGGGCGGCCCGTCGTTGGCGACGGTCAGGATGCAGACACCACCGTCACGACGACAGCGAACCGTGAAGGTGGTGCCACCGTCGCGGCCGCCGTACTTCAGCGTGTTGGTCGCCAACTCATTCACCACGATCCCGAGGGGCACCGCCACGTCGGCACCGACCACGATCTCATCGACCTCCACCGCCGCGCGAAACTGCCCGGACCGGACGCTGGAGACGGCGGCGCCGGCGATTCCGGCGAGGTACTGCGGCAGGGCGATTCCGCCGCCCGCCTCGCCGCGACTCAGCAGGTCGTGGACCTGCATGATCGCCTCGAGCTGCCGCCGGATATCGCTGAAGTCGAGCCCGTCGCCGGTGGCGCGCTGCTTGAGTGCCAGCAGCGACCCGACCATCATGAGGTTGTTCTTCACGCGGTGGTTGGTTTCGCGTACCACGTTGCGGAGGCGCTCCTCGCGGCGACGGACATCGGTGATATCGCGGATCGTCCCGAGCATCGTCACCGGTGCACCGGACGCGTCGAACTCGAGTCGTCCCCGTCCGTGGACCCAGCGCGATTCTCCGGTCCGCTGGTTCACGATCATATACTCCCGATCGAAGAACTCGCCGTTTCCGATGACCCGCTCCTCGAGGTACCGACGCATGCCATCGCGATGATCGGGGTGGACGAGATCGAGCCAGCCCTCCACGTCGGCGGGATACTCTCCGCCGATGCCGAAGATCGTGTCGAGTTGCCGGGAGTGGGTCCACCGCCCGCCGGGAATGTCGAACACGTAGTGACCGAAGTTCGCCACCTCCTGCGCCTCCGTGAGGATCGCCTCGCGCCGGGCGAGCTCATCGATCGCCGTGCGGCGTTCCGTGATATCGGTGGAGATGCCGACGATCGCCTCAACCGAACCGTCGGCGGCGAGGATCGGCGAGTCGGTGACCAGGGCGCAGAACTCGCTGCCGTCGCGTCGCCGGACCGCGAAGTCCCCGGTCCACGACTCCCCGCGTCCGAGTGCCTCCATCACCTCCCGCGCCTGGGTGCGGGACATGTCGGACACGGTCACCTCGGCGATGCGGGTGCACCACGTGGGGAACATTGCGATGGCCGGCCTGGTCCCGGCGGCCTTCTTCACGCCGGAGGGTTCTCAGTTGCAGAAGCCGGTGGACCTGGCGCTCGGGGTGGTGGCCCCCGTGCACTCCCACATCACCATGAACATGGTGCTGAGCGACTACTGCCCGCCCAAGCTGCGCGGTGTGGCGCGGGCGGGGCTGCTCGGCGTCACCGGGCTCGCCCTGGTGGGCCTTTTCAAGCTCAACGTCGAGGGCCCGGGGATCACGGGGGCGGTGCGGCAGCTCTGGGCGCCCCCGGCGGAGGCCCTCCCGGAGAAGCCCGCCCAGTGAGAGCCCCCCGCCTAGAGTGGACGAGGTTCATCGCGCCCGCACGGACGGAGCACTGCATTCTCACCGGATTCTACTACAACCGTATTTAATAATAAACCAGTCACCATACCGAGGCGGGGTGCTGCGGCGGGCGGGACGCTGCGCCCCTCCCGCAGCCGCTAGGAGAGGGGCGGCGCGCCGGAGAGGGCGCCGTCGGCAACAATACCGGCGTACACGAGGGCGCCGTACCACTTGTTCGAGGCGAACTTGGCACTGCAGTCCTCGCGGCTGTCTAGGTCGACTGTCCAGACCTGCCACAGGAGGTGCCCCCCGGCGGCCGCCGCGCTCACGAAGAAGGGTGCCCCGCAGCCCGCAGCCACCCCACTGGCAGCGAGGCCTGCCCCAGCCAGGCCGGCGAAGCCCGAGAGGATGGGGCGCGTGTTCCCCGCGAAGAGGAGCGCCGTGGACTTCACGCCGGCCTTGACGTCGTCGCGCATGTCCTGGTGCGCGTAGATGGTGTCGTACACGATGGTCCAGGCTGCACCGGAGAGATAGAGCGGCGCCACGACGCCCCAGTCACAGCTCCCAGCCACCGCCGCGTACCCCACCAGCGCCCCCCAGTTGATCGTGAGCCCGAGGAAAGCCTGCGGCCAGAAGGTCACACGCTTCATCAGGGGGTATGTTCCCACCAGCGCGAGCGACGACGCGCCCAGGACCTTGGTGTAGTCGTTCAGCTGCAGCAGCACCCCGAGCCCGAGCCCCAGCTGCGCCCCCAGGAACCCCACCGCCTGCGCCGGCGTCACTTCCCCCGACGCCAGCGGGCGTGTGCGCGTCCGCTCCACCCGGGGATCGATGTCGCGGTCCCACAGGTCGTTGACGGTGCAGCCGGCCCCCCGCAGCAGAACAGCGCCCGCGCCGAACAGGGCAGCGAGGTACCAGTCCGGGAGCGCGCCCGCTGGCGTCGCCAAGGCCTGGGACCACAGGCAAGGCCAGAGCAGGAGCCACGTCGGCATCGGCCGGTCCATTCTCGCCAGGCGCCACAGCGGTCCTCCCACCGCGAAGAGCGCCCCCCCCCCCCCCCCCCCCCCCCCCCCCCCCCCCCCCCCCCCCCCCCCC